>CAYWUI010000026.1:0-45081 GCA_964461435.1 uncultured Bacteroidales bacterium
TTACTCCTTTTATACTGGATGCTTCCAATAACCAGGCATGTGAAGGAATAAAAGATACAATAATATACTGGCTCGAGCCTGAATTAAAATTAACGCTTATTCCGGCTGTTGATACCCTGTGCGATAATACCAGTACAAATATTTTGCTTACAAGTCCGACCGGTCCGACCAGGCCCATTAGGTTTAAGTATATTATCACGGCAGATAACGAGGATTCGCTGATTTACAACCAGGCTGAGGTTACAGGTTTATTTAAAGGTGCTTTTGTAGTTGAAGGATTTAACAACCTCTCCGATACGGCGCAGAGGGCTATAATCACCTTTACTCCATACACTGTCAACGGGAACGGACTTACACGGTGCCAGGGGATGCCCGTTAATGCTGTTATCTGGGTAGAGCCTACACCGAAAGTGAGGTTTTCTTCTGAATATGATACCATATGTACATCATTAAGAACTTCACTTGTTCTGACAACCAAAACAAGGTCATTGCAGCGTGTTAGGTTCAGGTATACTGCGATATATACACCACCGGATATTGAGGTATACTATAGCCAGGACACCTTTGACCTGGCCCCCGGATTTATGATTATTGACTCTATAGTAAATAATACTCAGGTTCCCCAGCTTATCGGATTTAGCGTATCCCCGTATCTTATAGATTATACGGGCGCTGAGAGGTGTCCGGGCATTACAGATACGGCTTATATCTCTGTTGCACCGGAATTAATAATTGAAATAGATACTATTTCTACTTATATAGGGGGCAGAAATATAAGATGTAAAGGTGAGAATAACGGGTTTATAAAGCTTCTTCCTGTGGGTGGAATAACTGCATATGATAACTATGATGAATTTGACCTGGATTATGAGTGGAGTACTTTGGCAACCACCAAAGATATTTATAATTTGACTGTTGGTCCTTATCATGTTACTGTAACTGATAAGCTCAACTGCATTGATTTTGATACGACAATCCTCACTGAGCCCGACACATTGCTGAGCTTTATCCATATTATTGACAGCCTGACATGCCTGGGAGCCGATGGGACCATAAATGTTTTAAATTACGGAGGAACACCGGGATATGTGACGACATGGACTAGTTTGCCTGAATTCTATGGTATCCCGGCACCCTATGTTGCAGATACTCTGTATAATGTTACTAATGGCAAGTATCGTCACCGGACGGTTGATACAAACAATTGTATATATACATCTGATACGGTTTTAACCGAACCGTTTACTGCTAACGTGAGTACAACAGTGAGCAGCTATGGCTATTACCAGATAAGATGCAAGGGTGAAAATAACGGTAGAATTATAATTACCAATCCGATGCAGGAATACTTGTTTTTCAGGGTAAGGAAACTTGGTACCAGCTTTGACACGTCATTTTACAGTGACCAGCAACTTATGTATTTTGATAGTCTCACAGCCGGCTTATTCGTGATATCTCATACAAACGGCGAGGGATGCACCGGGGACATATATGAAGATCTTATTGAACCGGATGAAATAGTAGTTGAGGATTTTTCAGTGTCCGAATATCAGGGCGGATATAACATAAGGTGTTTTGGAGATTCAAACGGAAGCATATCTCTTGACGAAGTTACAGGCGGTCATGCCAGTTATAGTTATAAATGGTGGCATGATTCGGATACACTGCCTTTTACAACCCCTGGCATTAATAACCTTCCAGCTGATACCTACTATGTGAGAATAACGGATCCTTTTACATGCCATACCTATGATACCTTTGAATTAGTGCAGCCCGAGGATATCCAAATAGGTGTTGATGTGCCGCTGGCACCGGATAATATACATAACCTTTCATGCTACGGCTATACGGACGGATATATAACATTATCCGTAACGGGAGGTGATATCTCAATGGCACCTTATTCATACTACTGGAATACGGGTCAGACGAGCTTTGAATTAACTGATATTTCAAGTGGCACATATTATGTTACTGTTACTGACGGAATAAATTGTAAAGATTCGGCAGAGATTAACTTGACAGAGCCCCTGGCTCTGATAATTGATTCGTTCCTGTACTCTGATTATAATAACTTTGGAGTATCATGTTATGACAGTATAGATGGATTTATTGAAATTTATCCTGACGGAGGAGTGAAAAATTACCATTATTCATGGGAAAGAAATGGTAATGCCCTGGGCAGGGATACATCAAGGATATACGGACTTGAATCAGGAATATATAGTCTGACTATCACCGATTATAATAGTTGTATTGTTAACTGGACTGACACTTTAAAATCACCTTTGGAACTTCTGCTTGATGTGAACTCTCACAATATTGACTGCTCGCGTGAGGTGCTGGGAAGTGCTAAAGCTAATGCAGACGGCGGAACGGGACAGATTTCATATCTGTGGTCTACAGATGAAATAACTGACAGTATATGGGGTCTTGAGGTAGGAACTTACGGAGTTACTATAACAGATGCAAATGGCTGCATTGATACCGGCTTTGCACATATTTTCCAGGATCCGATGCTGGTTATTCAGATAGATGTGTTTAATGAGATTTCATGTTACGGCTATTCTGATGGAGTTTTAAAAGTTAGTGCTTACGATGGATTGGAACCTTACACTTATGTATGGAGTGATGCAAATGCGACCACATCAGAATTTCTTGAAAATATAGGTGAGGGTAATTACCTGGTGACTGTCACAGATGATAAAAACTGCAGGGGGGTAGACTCACTTGAAATAATTGCACCCGGTAAAGTATCAGCTGATGTGGTTATAGATTCAATATCATGCTATAATTATAGTGACGGGGGGGCAACAATATACGGCTTAAATGGCACTGCTCCGTATAACTACTGGTGGGACGGTAAGCCGGTTGATGGTAATTATATAGAGGGATTGGCAGCTAATATTAAATATATACTGGAAGTCTATGATTCCAGAGATTGTTACTCGGATCCAATAAAAGTTGAATTATCTCAACCCTATATTTTAAAGCTGGAACAGGATACTGATAATATGGAAAGACCATTCTGTCCCGATGATTATAAGGGTCAGCTTGCATTAAAAGTAACAGGCGGCACAGGTCCTTTTACATATCGATGGGAAGGATTTGCATCCCAGAGCGGGCCCTTACTGGACGGAGTCAATGAAGGATATTATGCAGTAGAAATTACAGATGCAAACAATTGTGTCTTTGATACGACTTTTTATCTGGATGCTGAATATGATATTTGTCTCGATATTCCAAATGTGTTTACTCCTAATAATGTTCCTGATGAGAAGAATGATTTCTGGGATATAAGATACAGGGGAGATGAGGGCAAAAGCCTGCATGATATATATCCTGATGCCAGTATAATGATTTATAACAGATACGGAAGGATAGTATTCGAATGCAAAGGCAGCGGATGTCCCGATAAATGGGACGGGACATATAACGGGCAAAAGCTTCCGGTCGATTCATATTATTATATTATCAAATTAAATAATGGCTCGGGCAGGATATATAAAGGGACAGTTACTATCCTTTATTAGCATAATATATCCGTTAATAAAACCACAAAACATTTTATTGTTACTTTACGTATTATATTTAATTTAGGCAATTATTTGGCGAATTTGTTATGTTATACGCACTTTTAAGAGGATGAAAGTTAGTATAATTAATATACTATTTATAAGCATATTGTTATATTCTGCTAACATGCCGGCTCAGCAAATACCCCGTTACAGCCAGTATATTATGAATGAGTTTCTTATAAATCCTGCAGTTGCAGGTTATGATGGCCGGACAAGCCTTAATGTTTCTGCACGTAAGGAGTTATTAGGTTTTGCCGGTGGTACGCCCCAGACATATTCATTTAGTGCACAGTCAAGAGTACTTAAAAAGCCCTTTTCCATAAAATCCGGTCTTTTCGGGAAAACATCATTTAAACCCACCTCAAAGGGGAGAGTGGGACTGGGAGTTAATTTTTTAAATGATGTTAATGTTGCCATACACAGAACGGGATTCCAGTTTACCTATGCCTATCATATTTTTATTTTGAATTCACAGCTTTCTTTCGGATTATCGGGTTCGGTCTTCCAGTTTAAAGTTAGCGGGGACGACTTTGTATATAAAGATCCCAATGATGTAATAATTGACGGATTAACCAATGGTATTATTGTCCCGGATGCGAATTTTGGCGTAAATTATATGACCCAGAATTATCACGTTGGCATTGCGGTATCACAATTGTTTAAATCTTCCATTCAATTCGGGAAATACACAAACTTTAATGATACCAATGCTACCCCTTTTAACAGGCATTATTATATTATAGGAGCGTACAGAAAAGCATTTTTCAGGAAACCCGAATGGGAAATGGAACCTTCGGCAATATTGAGAATTACTAAACTAAGCTTTAAGAGTAATGCCAGGGATTTAAGATACACAGCCGATTTTTCCATGAAATTTTTTTATAAAAGGGAATATTGGGCGGGGATGTCTTTCAGGACATCAGAAGAACTATTGTCAAACAACAAGGAGCTGATATTAATGCTTGGCATAAAGATTAACAAGTACTATATAGGATATGCATTTGATTACGGCTTAAACAATTTGTCCCGTTATACCATAGGTTCACATGAAATAACCCTTTCCCTTAAATTCGGGGATAGCACCCGAAGGTACCGCTGGCTGGAAAGGTACTAACCTTTAAAATCTATTTTGTACGTTTTGTTACCTCACTGATAAATACTCCCACTACCAGAATAATTATCAGCAGGGAGCTTGCCAGTGAAACTTTTTCACCCTTATAATAACTTTCAGGCTCGAACCTGAACTCAATCTGATGATCGCCCGGAGGAATTCTCATTGCACGCAAAACATAGTCAGCACGGAAATGGGGAGTCAGGTTCCCGTCAATATAAGCATTCCATCCCTTGTCATAGTATATTTCAGAAAATACCGCTAATTGTTCATTTTGTGCAGAAGACCGGTATTTCAGCTTATTTGGCATGTAAGATGTCAGATATATTGACGCGGACGTATCCCGCACAAGTTTTAGTCCTGACAACAGCGGTCCGAACCTTTGATCAATCACTGCCTCATTTGCAGGATCAATTTTCCGCAAAGCCATTATTTCCTCGTCGGCATTTTTTGCCGGATAATAGTCAATTACAAACCAGGCATTACCCAGGGCAGCATTGTTGACAAGTGGAATACTATCATATCTGTAAATAATATAACGTGTATTTAACATATTCAAAACAGCCTGCCCTGAAAATACTGCTTTGAGTTCTTCAGGAGTCATGTTATTCCTTAGTCTTGACAGCATTTGTCTTAACTCATCATAAAAGACATTATCAAACAGTTCCTGGTATCTTCTCATTTTGGCACCTGAATAGCCTCCCAGGGAATTATGGAAATATGATGTACGGGAATCACTTAAGATACCATCAAGGCCTGCAGCCAGGTTTAATACCCTGTATTCCCCTGGTTCGCCTTCAGGCAGTGATTGTTTATTCCTAAGAATATATATATCAGCCTGTGTCGGATAGATAAGGTTTTTAAATTCTCTTTTTGTTACAAAGTTATCACTGTTCAAATACCTGGCATTTACAGTCCACATGTCAATAAGAATGATTAATCCTATAAATAAAGCTCCCAGCCAGGCTTCAAACTTTGTTTCTGAGTAAATGAAAAGTAATCCGGATGTTAGTCCGACGAACAATAGGGAACGCAGGGAATCCAGTACCAGCAGGCTTTTACGATCCTGTATAAATAAATCCACAAGTACTTTTTGATTCATCGCAATATATCTTTCGTCCACAGGTGCAGAAAAATTAAAAAATATGCCCGGTATGATAATAAATATAATACATAATCCACCGGTAATAATTGTTGTATATAGCAGACTCTTTTGCAGTTTGGCCTTATCAATATTTCCCGTAAAAATCTCTTTCAGGGCGAGGATTCCCATTAAAGGCATAGATAATTCAGCAATTACCAGGGCCATTGACACGGTCCTGAATTTATTATAACCGGGCAGGTAGTCCAGTAAGAAATTAGTAAGCCACGGTATATTTTTACCCCATGCCAATACTATTGAAATGATGGTTATTGTCAATAACCAGTATTTAACATGTCCCTTAACAACAAAAAGTCCGAGTACAAACAGGAAGAATATGGCTGCACCCGCATAAACCGGTCCGGATGTAAATGGTTGCTTTCCCCAGTATGAGGGCATAGATTTTATTATCTGTTCTGCTTCTTCTTTTCCCCGGTAACGGGCAATTAACTTGGCTGTTTTTGAATTAAGACCGAAGGCCCCGGATGAAGGTCCTCCTTTAAAGTTAGGTATAAAAAGGGTCATGGTCTCACCTATGCCGTAGCTCCACTGCGTAACATAAGATCTGTCCAGCCCTGATGTTTTATCTTCAGCATCGGAAGTTAATTCGGATTTCCCCCTTATGGAGTATTTGCCATATTCGTAGGTCGTAAGGAGACGCCCAAAACTACTCCCTACAGCAAGAAGAACGCCAATTAATAATAATACGGAAGGTTTAAGGAATGACATGAATGTTTTATCACGGATGGACACAACAAATTTGAAAATTATATAGATAATTATTATAATCATGGTATAGTAAATAATCTGCAGATGATTGATGAAAAGCTGCAGTGCCAGGAAAAACATGAATGCAGCACTTCCCAGGATATATTTGCCATTATAGGCAGCATATACTCCTGCAATTACCGGGGGCATGTATCCCAGCGCAACTACTTTAGTAAAGTGTCCGGCTTCTATTAAAATAAAGAAATACGAAGAGAATGCATATGCAACTGCCCCGGCCAGGCTTAACCAGGGGTCAACTCCAATTAACCAAAGAGCAATAAGAAATCCCAGCATATAAAGAAACACAAAACCTACAGCCGTAATAACATCGGGCAAAGGATCATTTGGCTTAAAATTAAATGTTAGGATGTTATTAAAAAATCTTATTTTGTTTGCATCATATTTTGTTGAGATCAGGTAGGCGGGCATACCGCTAAAAACCCTGTCAGTCCAGAGGGGCTCTTCCTTATGTTCCCTCCGGTAGTCCGTGATCTCTTTTGAGACACCGAGATGATTTACGATATCTCCCGGCCGTATTATCTTTCCCTGTGAAACAGGTATTATAAAATATAAAAGAGCTATAAAGAAGATGATTAAAACAGATACTATATAAGGCAGAGCGGATTTATTATTTTTTTTCATGACCTTTTTATTAGAATTTGATAACTAAAATATTAAAATGTTTTTATTTATTTTAAATACTAATTACTTTTTTAATTAAATCAAATATTATTTTTACTGTTTGGATAATCTTAAACTTGTTTCATATTGATTAATAATTTAACCGGGTAATCAAGTGGGCATTATCATCAGGCAATCTATAAAAGGTACAATATATACATACTTTGGTGCTTTTTTGGGGTTTATAAATGTAGCAGTCTTAATGCAGTATTTCCTTGCGCCCGAGGAAGTCGGACTGGTAAACCTGCTTGTTGCCATTTCAGTTATTTTTGCGCAGTTCTCAAGCCTGGGATTCAACCAGGTAACAACGAGGCTATTCTCTTATTTTCGTGATAAAGAAAGAAAGCATAACGGATTCCTGTTTCTTGCAGTTTCAACAGCTATGGCCGGATATGTCCTTATACTGGTTATTTTCTTTATAATAAAGCCTTATCTTATAAGTAAGAACATAGAGAATTCACCGTTGTTTGTTGAGTATATTCTTCTGTTGATTCCTTTAATCTTCTTCAATCTTTTCTTTACAATTTTCGATAACTATAACAAGGTCTTATATAATTCAACTCTTGGTATATTCTTAAAGGAAATTTTTGCGCGGGTACTTACTTTGGCCGGACTTGTTTCATATGCACTGAATATTATCAGTTTCAATTTGCTTGTGTTTATTTTGGTCGCCTCCCAGTGCCTGCCAACATTAGTAATAGTCATTTATCTTATCAGGGAGGGCCAGTTCAGCCTGCGTCCCGATTTTTCAATGATTGACAAAAAGATGAAAAACCAGATAATCGGGGTTGCGGCATTCGGATTATTATCCAATCCCGGGGCGGTCGTTGGTACAAACATTGACAAGTATATGGTCAATAATTTTATGAACTTAAGTTATACGGGAATTTATTCAATTGCTTATTATTTCGGGACCCTGATTATTATGCCATCCAGGGCACTTATTAAGGTCTCTTCAGCTGTTCTGGCTGATGCATGGAAAAAAAATGATATTGCTACTATATACAGGGTGTATTTTAAAAGCTGCCTGAATCAGTTTATCGTTGCACTGATACTTGTGCTGCTGTTAACATTAAACATAAACAATATTTTGAGTTTCCTTAAACCCGAGTACGGGAAAGGGATAATGGTTATAATAATTATAGCTGTAGCCAACATGGCTGAAATGATCTCGGGGACAAGCGGCATACTTATACAAACTTCAAAATATTATCCGTTCATAACTTATTTAAGGATCATTATCACTGTTGTTCTTGTGGGCCTTCAGATACTGCTTATCCCTAAATATGGCATAAATGGCGCTGCATGGGCTTTCTTAATTACAAAAGTGCTTAATACGGTGGTAAAATTCATATATATTATATACAGGTTCAAAATGCAACCCTATAACATTAATTTTGTTTATGTTATTCTGTCCGGACTGGGTTCATTTATAGCAGGGTATATATTTCCGCAACTCGGTAACTACATAATTGACCTTGTGATAAGGAGTATTATTATAGTATCTGTCTATGGGATATTTATTCTCCTGTTAAATACTTCGGATGATGTTAACAGGATATGGGCAAAAACGTTGCAGGTGATAAAAAAGAAGCTGAGGCCTGATAATTAAAGGAACTTTATTTGTTGCGGCATTACAAAGGCTTCAGCCTTTCAGGATCATATACGGCAATCAGCTTTCTCGCCAGGATTTCATTGGAATCAATAATAACAGTATTATTAATTTTTTTTTCGGTGATGGCCAGGGGTATCTCGGTGCATGCAAGTATGATTGCATCGGCTTTATTCTCTATCATGTAATTTATGATATTCATTAATTCATTGCGGGCTTTGGTGGTAACCGGACTGGAAAATGCTTTGATGCCATATTCAGGGTCCCAGATAATATTATGTACATGATTTTTCATTTTTTCTGTAATCTCAATTACCTCCACACCCTTGTTAAGCAGAGCCTTTTCATAAACCTGCGATTTATACGTTCCATATACTGCAAGTATTCCGACTTTTCGCACGGGGGGCGATATACTAAGTGTGTATTCCACTGTCGAATCAACAATACTTACCAGTTCAATGTCTGATTCGCGCCTGCACCATTCCTTAACAGGATCAAATATTATCGCAGCATGGGCATTATTACAGGCAATAGCAGCTACACCTGCCCCGGCATTAACCAGGTTTTTCAAACCCTTTATGATTCCTGCTGAAGGATTTACCGGGCTTTTTCCTGTAATAAAATCTGTACGGTCAGGCACAAGCTGCGGAACAGAATATAGTATTACAGGCAAATGTTCATAATCATTTTCGGCCCTGGTATTATCAAAAATTTTTTTTACCAGGTCCAGTCCGGCATAAGGACCTACTCCTCCTAATATTCCTATAATCTTTTTTTGCATTATTTTATTTCAAATGATTTGTTAAAGATAAAGCCGTATTCTTTATAATAGAGAATATCCAGAATTTTCTTGATCTTAAGTATGTCAAGAATGATATTGGCATGCAGCTTATTTAGCAGGTGTATATTTTTTTTACCATCTATAAGTTCATCAAAGAGGGGATTGTCTCTCTTTAATATATTTAATGCAGGTTGTGAAATGGCAGGATGTTTATACCATTCACGATAATCGAGTCCGCTCCCGCGTAAAACCAATCTTGCCGCTGTAAAATATTTGCCGGCAGGGCGAACAAGGTTCCTTCCTTCCTGGTCCGGTATTAATGCTAAATGCTTATCTTTCTTAAGTATAAGTTCTTTTAGAATTTTACGGTCAAAGAAATAATCATCCTGCCATTTTAGTGTGTTAGCTATTGCCCAGGGGAAATACAGGTAAAATGACTTTTTCGTCCTGTTTACCGATTCAAAACCACCGCCGGGTGAATGCCTGTTGAATATACTTTGATGAAATGTGCGTATAAAGCTTATATTGTCTTTATGCCTGTGTTTTTCATAGAAATTTGCGAAGTATTGCAAAAAGCAGGTTTTTGTATCCCTGAAAAAGGAATTATATAAATATGTTTTGGCCTTATTCCTGATATTAAACAGTGCATTTAATACTTTCTCCTGCCTGGAGCTGTATTTCAGTTTATTCAGATAATTATACATAAACTGAATTTTCTGGTCTTTTTCATCAAGTTTTTTAAAATCTTTCCATTTGTTACTGTCATTGCTTATAATAAAACCGTTCCCTCCGCAAAACATATAATCAAATAACGGTAATTTATCAAAGGGATTTTTAAGCACCTGGTTGTTGCTCAAAGGATTATTTCTTATGTCTAGCAAAAGCCTTTCTTCAAAATTTGAGGGTTTATAGCTTATATTTTGATGAGCGAAGTTTAATTCACTGGCTATCCTGACAGCACTTTTATGAGATGTGGAATAAAATAATTTTCGTGGCCTGGAATTCCCGGTGATAAATGCTGTAACAGGAAGGTCCGATTCCTTTGCATATAGCGGGATAAGACGTGAATCAAGTCCCCCGCTGTTTCCAAAACCAAAGGTCCTTCCGGGATACTTGTTTTTCAAATACCTGAATAAGCTTGTCAGATCCTGATCCAACAGTTCAACAGCATCACTTATTTTTAGATTCTTATCGGGATTTTGTTCAAGATCCCAGTAATTTGAGATTTGAATCTTATTGGTGGAGATATTATATACCAGTTTGCTTGCAGACGGGAGCAGGCTTATATTTTCGAAAAACGTCGCCGATTCGTCAGGTATCCTGTTAAAATGAATAAAGGATTTTATTATCGGTATGTTTAATCTCAGATCATCAGGATTAATATTGGTTATAATCAACCACAGATTATTTGATATGATAAATGTATCTTTTTTATGGAAATAATATAAGGGAAGCATGCCCAGCTCATCATTCCGGGCAATTATGTATTCCTGCCGGGGCGAATAGGCAAGAACATTATAAGATCCGATGAAATTACCTGCTTTTTTAGTGCCCGGGGCCAGCTTAAGAGGCTCATTCCTGATTATTTCGCCTTCGGTAATGCTTAGAATGTCATTTTCAGCAATAAAGCCACCTGTATAGTATATTCCGGAGTATTCACGTGACCCTTTAAATTCTTTATTTGAAAGAATATATTCCATTAATACAGGTTTTTTATTATTAGCTTTATTGGCAAAAATAATAAAATCAGCATAAGGATAATTAAAGAAATATATTATATAAAACAAAGTCGTGTTTTCGAAGAAAAGTTTATATTTTTAGAATCTGTTTTATAATTATAATTGGTTCATTTATAATGAACACTAATCTGAAAATTGGATTCATTGTCCAGGCCAGAACAGGTTCTGTAAGATTTTCTGACAAAGTGATCAGGGAGTTTTATGAGGGAGAATCAATATTGGACATAATAATCAAAAAGCTTAAAAGTTTTAGAGATATACCGGTAATAGTAGCAACTACCGCAAAATCATGTGACGATATAATTGTAGAAACGGCAATTAACCACGAAGTTGATTATTTCAGGGGAAGTGAGGAAAATGTGCTGGAGCGGTTTATAGAGGCTGCAGTTAAATTTAATATTGATCATATTATAAGGATTTGCTCGGATAATGTTTTTCTTGACCCGGGGAGTATAGAAGAGATAATCCTGGAGTACCGCAATAATCCTGTTGATTATTTAAGTTATATACTTTCAGATAACCGGCCTTCAATAAAAACTCACTTCGGATTCTGGGCTGAGATAGCCAGCTTGAAGGCATTATTGAAAATTGCCGCGATGACAAGTGAAAATATTTATCTTGAGCATGTAACAAATTATATATATGAACATCCCGGGGAATTTGAAATTAAGTTTATTAAAGCACCTGAAGTTGTTTATCACAGGTATGACATCAGGTTAACAATAGATACCGAAGAGGATTTTTATTTACAGCAGTCAGTTTATAAAACACTTATTTCCAAAGGTAAAATGAGCATAGGGGAGATAGTAAGCTATCTGGATAATAATAAATCAATATTAGAGAAGATGATTCATCAAATACATTTAAACAGGAAGTAATGAAAACTACATATATTGTTGGAGAAATAGGCCAGAATCATAACGGGTCTGTTGATATAGCAAAAAAAATTATAGATATTATTACGGAACCTGTCGTTGATAAACTATTCGGGGAGATGTTGCAGCCAATAAATGCTGTTAAGCTGACCAAGAGGGACCTGGATGAGGAGCTTTCTGCTTCCCAGATGATGAAGCCTTATAACAACCCGAATTCATTTGGAAAGACTTATGGTGAGCATCGTACATATCTCGAATTATCCGATGAACAACACTTTGAAATATATAAATATGCAAAAGATGAAGGACTGGACTTTGTTGAGACTCTTTGTGCAAGGAAATGCCTGTCAATATTCAGCCTGTTTAAACCTGACAGGTTAAAAGTAGCATCACGTGACCTTACTAACCTCCCGTTAATTGAATCGCTGGCAGAAACACATATTCCCATTATTTTATCTACAGGCATGGGAGGGAAAAGGGAGCTGGATGATGCCTTAAATGTGATTACCAGGTATCATGATAATATTTCCATATTACACTGCCTTTCACAATATCCTTCTGAATATAAAAACATAAATCTGAACACTATTCTGTACTTAAAAAAGAACTATCCAGGGTTCACAATAGGGTACTCCGATCATTCCATTGGTATCGTAATACCGGTGGTAGCAGTTGCCATGGGTGCAGAGATTATTGAAAAGCATATTACCCTTGACAGGAATATGAAAGGAACAGATCATCAATTATCTTTAGGTCCGGATGGAGTTTACAGGATGGTGAGGGATATCAGGAACATTGAAAAAGCCTTTGGGAATGAGGATATTTTCATTAGTGATGCGGTAAAAAATATGCAAATAAAGCTGGAGCGATCGATCGCCAGTTTACATAAAATAAAAGCAGGAGCAATAATTGGTATTGATGATATACATTTGCTTAGTCCGGGTGACGGCTATAAATGGAGTGAAAAAGACGAGTTAATAGGCAGGAAAGCTATTGTCGATATTCCTGAAAATGAAATAATCTATCCTAATATGATAAAATGATGAACATAAAGCTTATTATTACCGATATTGACGGTGTATGGACTGACGGCGGGATGTATTATGATAAAAAGGGTAATGAATTAAAAAAGTTCAATACCTCTGATAGTGCCGGAGTCGCCTTTCTTAAGGCCATTAAATTACCTGTCGCAATTATTACGGGTGAAGATACTGAGATAGTAAAACACAGGGCTGAGAAACTAAAGATCGAGTACCTTTTTATAGCAAAAAGGAATAAACTGAAAACGGCAACCGAACTGGTTAACAGGTTAGGTATTTCATTAAGGGAGGTAGCCTTTCTGGGCGATGATATTAATGATATACCTCTGCTTAAGGAGGCGGGATTAAGTGCTGTCCCCGCCAATGCAAAACCTTATGTTAAAAGGCATGCGGAGTGGGTACTTAAATCAAATGGCGGTGATGGGGCTTTCCGTGAGTTTGTTGAGCGTATATTACGAAAAAACAAACTGTTTCAAAAAGCACTGGATACTTATCTTAATGAAATAAAGGAAGAAGAAGGTTAACCCAGAGATTTTATAAAAGTCACACAGCGCTCACTCACCAGTCCGTCTATCTTATAGGCATACTTACAAATAAAATTGCTATAAGCTTTTTTGTCAATTGTCAGGCTCCCCTCCAGTATTCCTTTAAGGCAGTGATAAAGTTCATCTGAATTAGTAGCCTGGAAAGCGATACCTTCCTTTTTATATCCCTGGATATCCTGTTTTAAATGGTCCAATATTATCAGCGGCTTATAGAAATAGGCTGTTTCCGTGCCCACTGTAGAGAAGCAGGTTATCAAAGCTTCACATGATGCGATCAACGTATATAAATCCTCATCGTACATTATTCTGTAATTTTTAAGGCCAGCTTCTTCGGCAATGGCGATATAAAAGATACCGTCGTTTTTTTCTGCAGGGTGCAGTTTTATGATAAGCAGGATATTATCAAGCCTTTTCACTGCATTGAAAATATCCCTGGCGGTGCGCTTGCGCAGCGATATGTCACGTTGAGGCTGGGATGCAAATATGATAAACGGCATATTTCCCGGAAGCCCTTTAATCTTTTGTCCGGCATTTCTGATAAGGGGAATAACATCGGATCTAATATGTCCCGTTACGATCAATGAATCAGGCTTATAGTTACCTTTTTCGGCAAGGAATGATTTATAGTATTCGCCCCAAACCATTGTATAATCGGACATTATTCCCTTTTCCCTGTCGGAAGTACTGTACATATAAGCCGGATGTAATTCATGTATAGCTCCATGCTGCATGCCAACAGTAATTGTTCCTTCTGATTTTGCCGCATCAAATACACTTTTTATTTCAGGACTGTTTTCGTCAGTTGAACATATTGTTTTTATTTTATGGCTTTTAAAGAAGCTTTTAAATGCATAATACTTGAAAATAAAATATAGAGTTGTAAAGTGAAATTTCTTTATGAAGTCAAGGAAATAATAATCAATGTCATTGTTAGCACAATTATATAAATGATTGTATATTTTTTTAAGCCGGCGATTGGCTTTAAATAATTTAAGTATCATTGATAAACTGAATAACCGTTTCAGCAGTAATCCTTCACTGATGAGGGCAGGTGCCTTAACCGACTTTTTTGGAATACCCCGGCTAAATTTAAAGGTCTTATCTTTTGTGAATTTTGGAGTTTCACTCTCATTTATTAGCAGGAAATCTTTGTCCATTTTCTTAAACAGGTATCCGAGCACATAGTTTCCTTTCACTGGGGCCAGGGAGGGGATATCGAGGTACATTACAGGAAGGGTGACATTGAAGACAATATGCCTGGTGTTCTTTAAGGGTACAAAGAGGTTTTGCAGAAGACAGTATAAAAGATAAAGCATATAATATAAGAAAGACAAATAATCCTTTTCAGGCTTTGTTTTCATGAACCTGAAATCAATTTTCAGGTTATGCTTCCTGATAAGCTTTTCCAGTCTGAGATCATTTGAAAATATAATGATGTCATCATAATCTTTTGATATTTCATTTATCTCCCGTGCTTCGATATATAAATTTCTAATAGAAAAGTAAATTCTGAATTTATGATAATGCCAGGTGCTTGTTCTGTCAACTGTAAGCCACTCAGACACTGATTTGCCATCAAATATTTTTTCGCCAAAATCAATTGTTTTTTCTAAAATATCGTAGTTAATCTCCCTCTTAGAAGTTTCATTTAAGTCAGGATACGGCAACACGGCCGTTTTTAAATCATCCGGCAGGGAAACTGAGGAATAAAGTTTAATTGACCTGTTGCGGCCGGTTAGATCCACAATCTCATGTATTTCATCTTTGGACAGCTGTCTTTTAATAAATATAGCTTTCATAACAGTTCCACAATCTTCTCACTTGCTTTACCATTTCCATACAAGCCGGCAGTTTTTACAGGTTTCTTATCCGACAATTTAACAAAAGCCTGGAATATTTTATCCTCGCTGGTACCGGACAGCAGGTTAACTTTGTTTTCAACCAGTTCCACCCATTCAGTTTCATCTCTTAATGTAATACAGTATTTGCTAAAGAAATAAGCTTCTTTCTGCATTCCTCCACTATCAGTTATTACAAGCTTACAATGCTTAAGCAGTTCAATAATATCGAAATAACCTACAGGTTCAACCGGACTAAAAGAGAGTTTCAGATTATTCTTCCTGATTACATTTCTTGTCCTTGGATGCAGGGGCAAAACTACCCTGGTTTCCTTATTTATATTGTTAAGTGCTGCAATTATTGATTTAAGGTTTTCCAGATTATTTGTATTTTCTTCCCTGTGAACTGTGCAGAGGACAAAATTCCTGTCTTCAAGTTTGAGAGCGGACATAACTGAAGACTTGTCATGTGAAAACCTGCTATAATATAGTGCAGCATCATACATTACATCGCCGACTTTATATATTTTTGAATTAAAGTATTTAAAGCCTTCAGCTATAAGGTTTCTTACTGCTGCATCGGTCGGACAGAAGAGGTAATCAGATATTCTGTCGGTAAGTATTCGGTTTATCTCCTCGGGCATTTTTAAGTTAAAAGACCTCAGTCCTGCTTCTATGTGGGCGAGCTTAATACAGAGCTTTTTGGCGGCGAGGGCTCCGGCTAATGTAGAATTGGTATCGCCATATACAATAACCAGGTCGGGTTTTTCCACTAACAGTACATCTTCAATTCTTTCCATCATCCGTCCGGTCATAGCTCCATGGTTAAGGCTATTAATTTCGAGGTTGTAATCAGGCTTTGGAATACCCATTTCATTGATAAAAATATCGGACATATTTTTATCAAAGTGCTGGCCTGTATGGACAATTATCTCTTTCATTTCAGATTTTTTAATTGCCCTGCTTACAGTGGCAGCTTTAATTAATTGAGGCCGCGCTCCCAGTATGGTTAATATTTTTTTCAATTTGTAACCTCCTGAAATGTTGCGACAAGCTCTTTTGTCAGGTTAAATCTTGAGAACCTGTCAATATTTGCTGAGTTTATCTCGAGTTTATTCAATAAATATAAGTTATAATAGGATAAAATATTCTGTTTCATGCTTTCAAAATCGTCAAATTCAGAAATTTTTCCCGCTTTTGTGCTCGCCAGTATACTGGCGGTGTCTCCGTTTGTTGGTCCGATTGCCAGGATGGGCCTTTTTACAGAAAGATATTCGTAAAACTTATTTGTCAGGATGCCTGCGGCATTACGGGTATTATTGATTAATAGCAGCAGTACCTGGGCCATTGACATCCTTTCAAGTGCCTTCATATGGGGGATGTATTTTTGTTGAATTGTATAATTCATCAGGTTATGCTTTTTAATTGATTCAATGGCCGAATAATCCACTTTTCCAATAAGGTTTATTTGAAGACTGGACGCAAATCCTGTATCGGCATTAACAAGTTCGGCAAGCACTTTCCAGAGAGTTTCGGCATTTCTGGTTCCGGGTATTGAACCTACGTGTAAGATTGAGAATTTTTTGTCCCTTTTATTTTTATCCGGGGCCAGTTTATAATCATCATATCCGTTAGTAATAGTTTTAGCTTTTTTTGCCCCTGCCTTTATAAATTCTTCTTTCATAGTCGGACTTACAGCCACGATATAATCAGCAGTTGCAAGCACTTTTTTTTCAAGTTTGTGGTGTTTCTTATCAGCCCGGGAAGTAAGCAGCAAGTGATTATAGTAGTCTATGTTTGTCCAGGGATCCCTGAAATCCGCTATCCAGGGGATATTAAGAGCCTGTTTTAATAAAAGCGCAATAATATGCATGCTATGGGGAGGGCCTGAGGATACTATAAGATCAATATGATTGTTTTTCAAATAATTCCTTAAATATCTGAAAGACGGTTTTATCCAGAACTTACGTGCATCAGGAATGAAAAAGTTACTTCTGATGAAATTAGATGTTTTATCAATTAATGAATTACTTTTTTTTTCAGAAATAAAGGCAGTGGAAATATTTTCGTCTTTTCCTTTTCTGCTAAAGATTTTATATAACCTGTAGGGCTCCCATATAGGCTGCTTAATTACGGTTATTTTATCAGGTATTTCTTCAATTAAGGTAGTGTCTGTTTCCTGGGGCTCCGGATTCTCGGGCGTATAAATTATTGGGAACCAGTTAAATTCAGGTAAATATTTTGAAAATTTAAGCCATCGTAATACCTGGGAACCCCCACTCGGGGGCCAATAGTATGTTAATACAAGTACTTTTTTCATTTTAGCTTTTCAAGAAGCTTTTTCATGCTTACCTTTTCTCCCATTATTTCCTGCAGGCGTGTAACATCCACTCTTTCCTGCTTCATAGTATCTCTGTACCTTATTGTTACCGTATTGTCACCCAGAGTCTGATGGTCTACCGTGATACAGAATGGTGTTCCAATAGCATCCTGTCTTCTGTAGCGCCTTCCTATTGAGTCTTTTTCTTCGTAATGGCAATTAAAGTCCATTTTTAAATTATCAATTATTTCTCTTGCTTTTTCCGGAAGACCGTCTTTTTTGGTTAATGGCAACACGGCAATTTTAACAGGTGTCAGTGCGGGATGGATTTTCATAACGACCCTTTCTTCTTTTGCACTTCCTTCCCAGTCAACTTTTTCTTCAGTATATGCATTTGAAACAATGGAAAAAAACATGCGGTCAAGTCCTATTGATGTTTCAACGACGTAAGGTACATAGCTTTTATTTGTTTCATTGTCAAAATACTGCAATTTCTTGCCGGAGAATTTTTCATGGCTGGAAAGGTCAAAGTCGGTTCTTGAATGTATGCCTTCAACTTCTTTAAATCCGGAAGGAAACCTGAACTCGATATCGGTTGCGGCATTAGCATAATGTGCCAGTTTATCGTGATCGTGAAATCGATACTTATCATCCCCCATACCAATTGCTTTATGCCAGTTTATTCTTTTCTCTTTCCAGTATTCATACCATTTCATTTCAGTTCCCGGACTTATAAAATACTGCATTTCCATTTGTTCAAATTCCCTCATTCGCAAAAGGAACTGGCGTGCCACGATTTCGTTCCTGAATGCCTTGCCTGTCTGTGCAATTCCAAACGGGATCTTTAAACGGCCGGTTTTTTGAACGTTCAGGAAATTGACGAATATTCCCTGTGCTGTTTCCGGTCTTAAATATATAGTATTTGTATCTTCATTTACCGAGCCCAGTTGAGTGCTGAACATGAGGTTAAATTGCCGTACATCGGTCCAGTTTTTACTCCCTGATTCAGGGCATGCAATGCCGGCATCAACAATTATCTGTTTAAGCTCACGAAGGTCATCATTCTCACTGGCTTTTATATATCTTGATTTTGTGTCATTCAGTATTTTTTGCACCTCAAGAACTCTCTGGCTTGTCGATCTGAATTTCTTTTCATCAAATACTGCCCCGAATTTTTCACGGGCCCTGGATATTTCCTTTTGTATTCTATCTTCCTGTTTTTCAAGAAATTCTTCAATAAGAGTATCGGCGCGGTATCTTTTTTTTGAATCTTTATTATCAATGAGCGGATCATTAAACGCACTTACGTGTCCTGATGCTTCCCATATTTTTGGATGCATGAAAATTGCCGAATCTATGCCGACGATATTCTCATTTAAAAGAACCATAGCATCCCACCAGTATTTTCTAATATTATTTTTGAGTTCCACTCCATTCTGGCCATAGTCATATACTGCCCCGAGACCGTCATAAATTTCACTCGACGGAAATATAAATCCGTACTCTTTACAGTGTGCAACAATTTTTTTAAAAATATCATCCTTTGCCATAAGAAAAATGTTTAAACATATAGTTATATGTTCAGGTTAATTAACCGGACTTAAACTTTGAACCAAGATTGCCGCAAATGTAATTTAAAATGAACATACTAAAAATAATTAACTCATTTTTTATCTTTGTAATAATATTTGCTCGACATGGAAAATAAATATGATTTTTTAGTCATTGGCTCAGGTCTGGCAGGATTAAGTTTTACTCTTAAGGTAGCCGAATATGGCAAAGTTGCGGTTTTAACAAAAACCAGTCTGCTCGAAACCAATACCAGTTATGCCCAGGGGGGCATAGCAGCGGTGACATATAAACCTGATACATATAATAAACATATAGAAGATACATTAATTGCAGGGAGCAATCTATGCAACAGGGAAGTAGTTGAAATGGTTGTCAGGGAAGCCCCAAAGCAGGTACAACAGCTTATTGAGTGGGGGGCAAGATTTGACAGGGAATCAGATGGGAAGTTTGACCTGGTTAAGGAAGGAGGACATTCGGAACACAGGATTTTACATCATAAGGACGATACGGGATATGAGATACAAAGAGCCTTAAGTGAAAGGATTATAAATCATCCCAATGTGGATATTTTTGAACATCACTTTGCAGTAGACCTTATTACTCAGCATCATCATGGGAAGCTCGTTAAACGTATACATCAGGATATTGAATGCTATGGTGCTTATGCAATGGACCTTAAAACGCACAAGATCAAAACATTTTTATCCAGGGTCACTCTCGTTGCTACAGGTGGAATAGGTAACCTTTATTCAACGACGACTAATCCTGTAATTGCAACAGGAGATGGCATTGCTATGGTCTATAGGGCAAAGGGCACTGTTGAGAATATGGAATTCATTCAGTTTCATCCCACTTCATTATATAATCCGGGAGAACGCCCTTCTTTTCTTATAACTGAAGCAATGCGGGGTTTCGGGGGCATATTAAGAACTATTGACGGGAAAGAGTTTATGCATAAATATGATAAAAGAAAATCATTGGCCCCGAGGGATATTGTCGCCAGGGCAATCGATAACGAAATGAAAATAAAGGGTGATGATTTTGTATATTTAGATTGTACAAAGCTAAATAAGGAAAAGCTAAGGAATAATTTTCCAAACATTTATCAGAAATGTCTGACCCTGGGAATTGATATTACAAAAGATATGATACCTGTAGTTCCTGCAGCCCATTATTTATGTGGAGGCATAAAAGTTGACAGGAATGGCAGAACATGGATAAACAGGTTATATGCAGCAGGAGAAACTGCCTCAACAGGCATGCATGGAGCAAACAGGCTGGCCTCTAATTCACTCATTGAAGCAATAGTATATGCTGATCGTGCTGCTCAGGATGCTACTGAGCAAATCAAACATTTGAAGATTCAGAAGAATATTCCGGACTGGTATGACAAGGGAACAACCCATCCCGAAGAGATGGTTCTTATTACCCAGAGTTACAAGGAGATGCAGCAGCTGTTCAGTGTGTATGTGGGGATAGTCCGTTCAAATATTCGCCTGAAAAGAGCCCTTGACCGCCTGGAAATAATTTATAAAGAAACAGAACACCTGTATAGGAAATCAAAACTGTCAAAACAACTTTGTGAACTTAGAAATTTAATTAATGTAGGGTATTTGATTATTAAAATGGCCATGCGCAGGGAAGAAAGTATAGGGCTTCATTATAATATTGATTACCCGCCTTCAGGTCAGGAATAATATCAATAATCAATATACTTTTCGGATATCATACTTATCAGTGAATATATCTCATTAATATCCAGGGATGTCAATAGTTTAATCCGCAGGTCCTTAAAATCGGGCAAGCCTTTGAAGTACCAGGAGAAATGCCGGCGCATTTCATAGATTCCTCTTGGTTCACCTTTAATTTCAAGTGATTTTTTAAAATGAAGTTTTGCCAGCTTCACCTTCTCTGCCACTGTTAACGGCATCATATGATTACCTGTATCCAGATATTCCCTTATTTCCCTGAATATCCATGGCCTCCCGATTGTTGCCCTTCCAATCATAATACCATCAACACTATATTTTTCAAATGCATCTTTTGCATCTTCCGGACTTTTAATATCACCATTTCCGAATACAGGGATTCTCATCCTCGGATTGTTTTTAACTTTGCCAATAAGAGTCCAGTCGGCAGGACCTTTAAATAATTGGGATTTGGTGCGGCCGTGAATCGTAATCGCTTTAATTCCCACATCCTGTAACATTTCTGCAACCTCAACGACATTTTTGTTCTCTTCATCCCATCCCAGGCGCGTTTTAACTGTAACAGGAATATTTGTTGTTTTTATTACAATACCGGTAATTTTTTTCATTAAAGGTAAATTGGTAAGCATTCCGGCCCCTGCACCTCTCGCTGCAATCTTTTTTACAGGGCATCCGAAATTTATGTCTATTATATCGGGGCGGGCCTGATCTGCCATTATTGTAGCTTCAGCCATTGATTCGGGAATATGGCCATAGAGTTGTATTCCTATGGGCCTTTCATAATCATAAATATTAAGTTTTTTAATACTTTTTTTTCCACTTCTTACCAGTCCATCTGCAGATATAAACTCTGAGTACATCAGATCAGCCCCAAAGTGTTTGCACATGTACCTGAAAGAAGGATCTGTCACATCCTCCATTGGTGCCAGCAGCAAAGGCTTTTCTCCCAAATCAATGTCACCGATTTTTACCAATGCCAAAATAATTTTTTAAATTAGGAGTAAAATTAAATAAAAACCGAAGAATACTAACTATTTATTAAGCCGAACGCGGATGATAAAGAAATTTGGGTTATTTTACAACATACCGGCATGGAACAAGATATTCATTGCGTTTTTTATCACAATGTCATGCTTCTTTATCTTTTTTGTCATAGCTTTAATTTGTGCAATCCCGATTTTCAAACTGAGTTTTTCAAAAGCCGAACAATATCTAATATCTGGTCCTGACATTGGTAATGTCAGTTTGATAAAATACTTTCAGATTTTTCAATCTATAGGAGTGTTTATTATTCCTTCATTTTTGCTGGCTTATATTTTTAGCGAAAATTATCTGGAGTATCTGAAATTGAAAAAAAGTCCTTTTCTGCTTAGTATAATATTATCAGTTATTTCAATAATAATTTCAATTCCGGTGATCAATTATGTTTCATATTTAAATTCAAGCATTGAATTGCCGCAGTTTATGGGTATTATTGAAGATAAAATAGTTGAAATGGAGAACGAAGCTAATCAGGTTATGGAATCATTCCTGGATACAGTTTCATTAAAGGGATTTATTGTTAATCTGGTTATGATATGCATATTGCCCGCGATAGGTGAAGAGCTCCTGTTCAGGGGCATATTCCAGAGGCTATTTATTGAATGGACCAAAAATGTTCATATAGGGATTATTCTGGCAGCATTCATTTTTAGTTTCATTCATTTCCAGTTTTTTGGCTTCCTGCCACGTTTGTTACTTGGAATATATTTCGGATATTTATTAGTCTGGAGCAAGTCAATATGGCTGCCTTTTATAGCGCATTTTACCAACAATGCAATTGCCGTTGTTTATTATCATTTTTCAGGCAGTAATATAGGAAACTCAGAAATTGATAACCTGGGAACATCTGAAGGCGATCTTATTATTCTGGTGCTTAGTTGCACATTAATATCGATGCTCTTATTCATGATTTATTTAAGTACCAGGTCTGGGATTCCCGGAAGGAGATTCTTTAAGAGATTTTAGCTTTGCCAATTCACTTTTCCTGTAGACATAGATCAGTCCGTAAAATTTTGCTTTTTCTCTTTTTAGCTGGTCAGGTTCATTTTTATAATAATCCTCAACTTCATTCCATATGCTGACTATTATTTCATCTGCTTTTTTCCTCAGGTTATCCAGCTTTTCCTGCGCCCGCAAATGATTTTTTTGCAGCATTTTCTGGTACTTATAACTGTCAAGAAAATTCTCATATCTTACTTTTACTACAGCTATTGTCGGATTAGTTATAAGTGAACGCCCCTGGTTTGTGCGTAAGATTTCTCCCAGTATTAGCTTTTCTCCCCACTTGATTATGTCGGCCTCTGAATTTAATGGCGGTAATTTTTTAATATTTTCATTTAATCCGTAGAATTTTCTTTCTGAAACCGGAAGGTCGCCACGGTAAATAGCCATATTTATTACCTGGATGTAGTGAGACATGTATAATTTGGCTTTTTTAAGAACAGATAAATATTCTTTACTTTTTTCAATTTGTTTTTTGTATGCCTGGTTATATTCATATAAAGCTTTTTCAAATGATGAGAGGAATGACTGGATTTTCTGCAGAGTGCTTTGAGAAAATGCCAGTCTGAAGGGAGGGATCTCTTTACCTTTTTCAAAAGCAATTTTTAATGCTCTAAGTCTTGCAGCATCAGTATTGGGTAACCTCCGATATGGCATTTATCAGCGATTATTAATTGTATGATTACGAAGCATCTCTATTGCGAAGATATAAAATATAAGATAAAATACAACTCATTCGTATTTAAAAAGCGAATTATTTCAGAATATAAGTGTTATTGTATAGACAATTATTAATAATAATATAATTTAGGATCAAATATTAAAATCAGTAAACCAAAGAATAAAATTGGCATAAATGAAATTATGAATTAATTATTAGAATTAAATAATGTAAATATGTTTGAAACTGAAGTATATGTAAAAAGAAGACAGAAGCTGATTGATCAGATTGAGAGCGGGGTAATAATTATTTTTGGCAACAGGGAATGTCCGAGAAATTATAAGGCAAATTTTTATCCTTTCAGGCAGGATAGCAGTTTTCTATACTTATTTGGGCTTGATTTTCCTGATCTTATAGCGTTGATTGATGTTGAATCCGGGGAGGAGGTAATTTACGGAAATGATCCGGACCCTGATGATATTATATGGATGGGTCCGCAGGTTAGCCTGTCTGAAAGATGCGAAAGGACAGGCATAAAGACCACCGGAACACTGGAAGAATTTTCTGCAGATATTCAAAGGATTATTGCGGGAAAGAGAAAAATACATTATCTGCCCCCTTATCGTGAACAAAGAAGGCAGCAGATTAATTATTATCTGAACATAAAAGGGGATGAAGCGGATAGTAATTATTCAAAAGAACTGGTAGACGGACTTATTGATCTAAGGTCTGTAAAAAGTCTGCCCGAAATAAAGGAGATTGAAGAAACGATTTCAAAAATAACTTACAAAATGTACTTAAAGGCCATGGAGATGGCTGTGGCAGGGAATTATGAATATGCTATTTCAGGAGCACTTGAAAGCATAGGGTTAATAAATAATTGCCAAATGGCTTTCCCTGTTATTTGCACAGTACATGGCGAAATATTGCACAATACTTGCCAGGGGAACCAGTTGAAGCAGGGTGATTTATTGCTGGTTGATTCAGGATCTGAAAGCAGGGAACGCTATGCAACTGATATAACAAGAACAATCCCAGTAGGCAGAAAATTTACACCAATGCAGAAAGAAATATACAGTATAGTATTAAAGGCCCAGGAGGAATCAATTAAGGTAATAAAGCCAGATATTACCTATAAAAGTATTCACTTGAATGCTGCGAAAATTATTGCAACCGGACTAAAAGACCTGGGATTAATGAAAGGAAATATTAGTGATGCTGTTAACCTGGGAGCACACAGCCTGTTTTTCCCTCATGGATTAGGACATATGTTGGGATTGGATGTGCATGATATGGAAGATCTCGGAGAAGACAGGGTCGGTTATGATCATGAAACGAAACGCAGCCTGCAATTCGGGATTTCAAACCTGAGGTTAGGCAGAAGGCTGAAGGAAGGATTTGTCCTTACAGTTGAACCGGGAATTTATTTTATCCCGGAGTTAATTAAAAGATGGGAATCGGAGAAAAGGTTTCCGGATTTTATTAATTATAATAAATTACAATCATATATTAACTTCAGGGGCATAAGAATAGAGGATGATGTGCTGGTCACCAAAGATGGCTGCAAGGTATTAGGCCTGCCTATTCCTAAAAAGATCAGCGAGATTGAGAATAGCTGATGATATATCTCATCAGAGATTATATTACAAGTTGTGGTTTTTTAATTAAATTAATTGCTGATAATCGGCACATAATAAATGACAAATAAAGGGAATGATAAATACAAAGTCCTGGTTGCGGATGATTCGAAAACATATCAAAAACTTATTGAAGAAATATTTAGTCTTTTAGGTGATAATTATACATTGATGTTTGCCAATGATGGTAAGCGGGCAATAGAGATGGCTAATGAACAAGTTCCTGATTTGATTCTGATGGATGTATTAATGCCTGAGTTGAATGGGATACAGGCGATAAAGCAATTAAAAAAAAATGCGCGTACTTCTGATATTCCAATTTTCGTTTTATCAGCATCTGAAGGGCTGCAGTCAGCTTTTGAGGCAGGAGCTAACGACTTTATATCCAAGCCTTTCAAATATTACGAGCTTTTATTAAA
This sequence comes from uncultured Bacteroidales bacterium, assembly GCA_964461435.1. Classification (GTDB taxonomy): domain Bacteria; phylum Bacteroidota; class Bacteroidia; order Bacteroidales; family UBA10428. The sequence continues at coordinate 26,071 of CAYWUI010000026.1, forward strand.
GGTTAAATCCGCCAGTAGCCTGCTACAAAAAATAAACAGGATTAAAAAGCAGAATGAAGAGCTGGAGGGAAAGCACAGGGAGGTAATCAGGCAGCGGGACCTTATTATTCAGCAGCAGAAGGAAACAATCGATGACATAAGGTATTCTAAAAGGATACAGAATGCGATTTTGCCTCACAATGAATACATTGCACAGTTGTTTTCAGATTATTTTATTTTAAATATTCCAAAGAATATAGTAAGCGGTGATTTTTACTGGGTCGGAGAAAAAAGCGGCAAAAAAATAGTATCTGTCGCCGATTGTACGGGTCATGGTATTTCAGGGGCGTTCATGACTATGGCAGGTACGACCTTTTTAACTGAGATAATCAATAAGTATGATTTTGAAAATGCCAATGAGGTTTTATTTTTGCTTCGTGACAAAGTAATGAAACTCCTTAAGCAGAAAGGACTAGAGGGTGAGGCTGCGGATGGCATGGATATTTCTTTATGTATTTTTGAACCTGACAATGTTTCTATGCAATATGCGGGAGCGAATAATCCTATATACATAATTAATAATAAAAAACTTAACATCTGTAACGCAGACAGGATGCCAATAGGGATACATGTTAATTACAATTGCCCTTTTACGAATATGCAAATTAAAGTAAACAAGGGTGATATGATTTATTTGTTTTCTGACGGGTATGCCGATCAATTCGGAGGACCTAAGGGTAAAAAATTCAGATACGGGAAATTCCAGGAGTTATTATTAAGCATTCACAGGGAACCTTTGAATAATCAAAAGGACATACTCTATAAGACCATCATTGACTGGAAAGGCGGGGAGGAACAGGTAGATGATATACTAATTATGGGAATTAGAGCAAATTTTAATTAACTTTATTAAAAAATAGTTTAGCAAAGTATATATTTGTCATACCATCTTTATTATATATGGATAAATTAAAAACAACAACAATATATATAATACTAGCCCTATATAATCTACAACTGGCAGCTCAAACCAATCCCACAGAAATCAGATCAAAAATAAGGGAATATGATCTAAAGGCTGAAGAATTCCTGGAAAAAAATAATTTTACCGAAGCTGTGAAATATTTTAACATGTCAGCTTATCTTCTTCAGAATAATAATCATTATGAGGAAGCGATAAGTTATTATAAGCGGATTCTGGATATTAATGAGAGATTAAATAATCAGAAAGGATTAATGGTAGTTTATAATAACATCGGCATGATGTATTCAGATTTGGAACAGTATGGCAATGCTTTGCCTTATCTGGGAAAAGGATTGCAACTAAGTAGAGAGTTTTCTGATAAAGAGGGAATAATTTCAGACCTCACAAATGTGGCAATAGCATTACAGGGATTACACAGGTATGAAGAATCAAATAAAAAACTGGAAGAGTCTGTAAGATTAGCTAAAGAGATCAATAATTTGAAATTATTGCATAGTTCATACGGACTTATTTATGATAATTATGACAAACTGGGAAATTCTGATAAGGCACGTGAATACTTTGAACTTTATTTGTCTTTCGGCAAGGAGCTGGAGAAACAGAAATTAAGCCAGGTAAAGAGTGAAGCGAAGACGGAAGTAAGTAAAGCATATGCTGAAAAACAACTTACGGAAAGTGAATTAATAATAAAGAAGGAGCAATTAAAAATTGCAGCTGATTCACTTCAGAAAGTCGAAAAACTGACAAGAGAACAGAAACTGATACTCGAATTAACAAAAGCACAGCTAAGGGAAGAAAAATTAAAGAGTACCTATAAATCATGTGGACTTATTGTAATTTCATTTTTTTCACTTATATTAACATTTCTGTTAATATTGATTATAAGAGCTAACAAAAAAATAAAGAACCAGAAAGATACCCTTGACAGGCAGAACAAAAATATAAAAGCAAGTATAAGATATGCAGAAACAATACAGCAGGCAATATTGCCTGATGAATCTTTGCTTAATAAATATTTTGAATCATTTTTGATTTTCAGGCCAAAGGATATAGTGTCAGGAGATTTTTACTGGTTTTCAAAGTCAGGGAGTTACAAATCAGATAAGGGCTCATTTTTTATTGCGGTTGTTGATTGCACGGGCCACGGTGTTCCGGGAGCTTTCATGTCAATGATAGGTAATAGCTTATTAAATGAGATGGTTAATGAAAGAAAAATTGAAAGTCCGGATGAAATTCTTGAATTATTAAATAATAATATAAGAAAATCTCTAAGGCAGGATCAGACTGATAATAACGATGGAATGGATTTATTACTATGCAGGTTCGATAAGCTTGACAATGATGGTATAAGGCTCGTTTTTGCAGGGGCCAAAAGACCATTATACATAATACATAATGATAGTCATAAATTAATAAAACTAAAGGGGGACAGAAAGTCTATTGGAGGTATTGAAGATGCAAGGAAAAAAATAAGATTTAAAAATCATGAGGTGCTTTTAAAAAAGGGAGATTGTATATATCTTTCAACAGATGGCATAATTGATCAGAATGGGCCTGACAGAAAAAGGTTCGGAAGTAACAGACTGGAGGCCCTGTTATCGGATTTTTATAAGCTTACTATTAAAGAACAGGAGGCTAATATTAATAAAGAATTGAATAATTTTATGCAGAGTGAAGAGCAAAGGGACGATATTACATTATTGGGACTACGAATACTTTAAACATTTGAATATTTTGCAATGAGTATTGGTAACTATAATACAGAAAAAGTGTTATCCTTTCACGGACCATTAACGATAAATCTGCTTTCATTTATAGGGAATTATTTAAAGTCGGTAATTAACACCGATCAGGTCTTATCATACCGCCTGTATAAAATATTTATTGAATTAACACAAAATGTATCTTATTATTCGGCAGAGGTGAAAGAGGTTGAAAGGGGTATAAAATCGGGAGTGGGATGGTTTTTATTAAATGAATGTAACGAATATTTTGTTTTCACAACAGGAAACTTAATTAAAAAAGAAGATGGCTTCAAATTAACCAGGAATTGTACCGAGATAAATTCGCTAAATGAAAACGAGTTACGAAAGTTAAAACGAAAAACCAGGGGAGAAGCTAAGATTAGAGATATAGGGGCGCATATAGGATTGATTCAAACAGGTTTGTTAAGCGGGAATACCCTGGATTTTAAAATATCTGGGATTAACAATAAACATTCTTATTTTACAATATCGGTAAGATTGAACAAATAGCTTATTATAATAAATATTAAATGAACCTGAAAAACAAAAGATATGGAGAATATAGTAATTAAAGAAGTACAGGATTCACCCTATTATCCTTCAATTAATTTTAATGCCGAAAATGGCATATGTGAAATAGCCGGTGAATCATATATGGAAGAGACATTTAAATTTTACTCTCCTCTTCTTGACTGGATCAATAAGTATATTAAAGAGTTGAGGAGGCCTTTGACTCTTAATTTTAAGCTTACTTATTTCAACACCAATTCTTCAAGATTGATTCTTGATATGTTGGATATAGTAAAAAAATATCAGGATGAAGGCGGGAGAGTGATGGTAAACTGGTATTATGATCCTGAAGATCCTGATATGGTAGATGAGATTCAGGATTTTGAAATGGAGACAAATGTCAAGATCAATCTTATTGAGTTTAAATAATATGTCTCATAATCAGGTTTTATTATAAAGAGAAAAAAATTAATTTTTAAAAAATTTTCTGCGCATATACTTTATGCGATCCTGTTTTTTTACCGGAAATAATGAAATAATTCTTTCTCATCCCGGCATTTAAATATTCCCTTTAACCCTTTATTATTTGTTACCATGAGATATTCGAAAATAAAAACAAGTTTTTTTATAAGGAACAGGACTAAGCTTATAAAGAAGCTGGAAAGGAATTCAATAACAATAATTAACTCAAATGATGAAATGCCAAGGAACGGGGACCAGTATTTTCCGTACAGGCAGAATTCCAATCTGTTTTATCTGACAGGGATAGACCAGGAGAAGACTTCATTGATATTAAATCCTGATAATAATAATAAAGATTTAAGAGAGGTGCTTTTTATACGAAGAAGTAGCAGCAAGCTGGAAATATGGGAAGGTAAAAAACTTACACCCGATGAGGCAAGAGAAATATCAGGAATACATACAGTCAGATGGGAGGACGAATTTGATGCCGTGCTTGCTGAACTTATGACAACGGCTGATAATGTGTACCTGAATTTACCTGAAAATCCAAAATTTAATCCTGAAATAATTGTAAAGGAATATAGATTTGAAAATATTCTGAGAAACAAATATCCTCTTCATTCATATAAAAGATTAGCTCCCCTTTTAAATGAGCTAAGGCTGATTAAAGAGCCGGAGGAGATAGAATTAATTATGAAATCCTGTGAAATTACAAAAGAGGCATTTATAAAAGTTTCCGGGTATGTCAGGCCGGAAGTAATGGAGTATGAGATTGAAGCTGAAATTACTCGTGAATATCTAAAAAGGGGTGCTAACGGCCATGCTTTTCAACCTATTGTTGCCTCAGGCAAAAATGCCTGTGTATTGCACTATATTAAGAATAGCCACAAATTAAAGAAAGGTGACCTGGTGTTATTGGATTTTGGTTGTGAATATGCAAACTACGCAGCCGACTGTTCAAGGACATTGCCTATGAACGGTAAGTTCAGTCCGCGACAAAAGGAATTATATGATGCTGTTTTAAGAGTATTCAGGTATGCAAAAGGTATTATGAAGAAAGGAACAACAATAAATAAGTTGCATAAACAGGTTGCTTCCTGCTGGGAGGAAGAACATATAAAGCTTGGGTTGTATACAGGAAAGGACGTCAGAAACCAGGATAAGAATGAACCTTTATGGTCAAAATATTATTTGCACGGGACATCACACTTTTTGGGTCTTGATGTCCATGATGTTGGAAATAAAGATGTGGTATTAAGGCCCGGAATGATATTGACATGTGAACCTGGAATATATATTCCCAGGGAAAGGACCGGGATCAGACTGGAAAATGATATTCTTATAACCGTAGATGGTAATACTGATCTGATGGAGAATATACCGATTGAGTCTGAAGAGATAGAAATGTTGATGAATTCTGAAAACTAATGGCATGGATGAAAGAATAAATTTTAAAAACACAGCAATACGCTATAAAGTTGAAGGTTCAGGAACGCCAATTGTATTGCTGCACGGGTACCTCGAGTCACTCGGTATCTGGAATCACTGGTATTGGTATCATCACTTATTGAAAAATCTGCAGGTCATGAGATGTAATTTTTGTTGACTTTAATTACTAAACAATAAATTCTTTAGTTATGGAAGCACTACTGGAAAAAATAGCTAATTGTGTTGAATTTGGGAAAATAAATAAAAATGCACCTTATCCGCCTGACATGAAAGATCAGGAAGGTGCTGACGAATTAACAAAACAGGCAATTGAACAGGGTATTAAGGCCGATGATATTTTAGGGGGACTAATCAAGGGAATGGAAAAGGTTGGAGTCAAGTTTCGTGAAAACAAAGTTTTTGTGCCCCAGGTACTTATGTCAGCCAAAGCAATGAGTACTGCCATGGGGCATTTGAAACCTTTCTTTCAGTCCGGTGATGTAAAGCGCAGGGGCATTTTCATTATTGGTACTGTGGCAGGAGATTTGCACGATATTGGCAAAAATCTGGTTTCAATGATGATCGAAGGGAATGGCTGGGAGGTTATAGATCTGGGAACTGATGTAAAAACTGAAAAATTCATTGAGTCGATTAAAGAACACTCAGCCAGATTTATCGGACTGTCATCGTTACTCACCACTACCATGGTCAATATGGAAAAGACTGTTAAGGAAATAAAAGCACAAATTCCCGGAATAAATATTTTAATCGGAGGTGCACCGGTAAATAATGAATTCAGGGTCCGGATCGGAGCAGATTTTTATTCTCCCGATCCCCAGGGAGCGGTCGAATATATGAATAAACATGTTGCATAGGTTTTTATAATGAAAGTTGAAAAAGTAATTTTAAAAAGTAAGAAATTTAGTAATATAAAAAGCTGGATTAGTTCAGTTGCCGATGGATTTATCTGTGGAGGCTGAAGCTTTTGGCGCCAGCGTTAATTTTAAGGATGATGAAATACCGTCGATAAAGGAGAGGTTAATAAGCGATTCTGCGATGATTCAGAAATGATGGTTCTAACGCTTATGGACCCTGAAAATTCATATGTTCTTATCGCAAAATGTACTGCCTTTCTTAAGGAATATGCTTTGATGTACAAGAAATGCGGAATGGATGGAAATTCTATCTAAAGCACCACCTGACAGACTTGTGTTTGGAAATATCGGTCCTGTCGGTATTATTAAAAACATTGATCCGCATAAGATTAAATTCGCAGTTGGTAACCTTCTGGAGAGAACTGCGGCATACAGAAACTTTGTATTATCCAGCGGATGTGATATTCCTTTTGGTACACCTGAAGAGAATATTGATGCTTTCTTTGGGGCCCTCGAAGAACATAATAAAAAGTTAATAATATAATTAATACCGGTAGCAGATAGCAGAATTTCCACAATTTTTTTTATTTTAGTTCACAAAATTTCCATTCAGGGTATTATCTTCAAATTTTTATTGGTATGCAAATTATTAAAGAAAAAATTAAGAGCGGCAAAGTGCTTGTATCCGATGGTGCATGGGGAACCTTTCTCCATGAGAAGGGGCTGGCTCCCGGTGAATGTCCGGAACTTTGGAATATTGAACACTATGATGAGGTGTTTGAAATAGCAAAAAGTTATATTGATGCCGGTTCCGATATGATTGAGACTAACAGCTTTGGGGGAAGCCGGCTTAAGCTGGCACATTATGGACTGGGAGACAGGGTTTTTGAGATAAATAAAACTGCAGCGGAGATATCCCGGAGAGCAGCCGGCAAAGAAAAGCATGTGCTGGGCTCAATAGGACCAACAGGAAAGATCATTATGATGGGGGATGTTACTCCTGAAGAGTTATATGAAGCTTTTAAAGAACAAAGTGTGGCTCTTGAGAAGGGAGGCGCAGATGCAATTGTAGTTGAGACGATGAGTGACCTGGAGGAGGCAAGGCAAGCAGTTATCGCAGCCAGGGAGAATACAAATTGTGAGATAATCTGTACAATGACTTTTGAAAGGACTGTCGATGGTACTTATAAGACTATGATGGGAATTTCTCCTTCTCAGATGACAGATGAGCTGACAGGACTGGGAGCAGATATTATTGGCGCTAATTGTGGTAATGGCATAGAAGGAATGATCCCTATTGTCAGGGAGATAAGAAAGGCCAACAGGATAATTCCTGTTCTTATCCATGCAAATGCAGGATTGCCAATGTATAAAGATGGGAAGACGGTCTTCCCTGAAACACCCGGACAGATGGCGGGCTTCGTAAACCAGCTTATAGATGCAGGAGCAAACATAATAGGCGGATGCTGCGGCACAACACCCATACATATAAGGAAAATTGTTGAAGTTGTCAGGGGCAAGTAAATGCAAAAATACCTCCGGAAGAGTATCAAAGAAATCATTAAGGCAGATGAGGACGTATAAATTTGAACTTGCCAGTCTTAATATTGCTAAATCGCAAATTGAGAAGGTAATGAATTATGTGCCCGGGAATTCTCCTGATCCTTTTTCGGGACTCATAGATGAAGTTCTTGATAATGCCCATGCTTACTGCTCGATAGAAGGAGGATATATTATCAGGGATGATATTAGCTTTGACACACAGGATAATGTACTAAATATAGGTACTGCATATTTTTCAGTAAAGAAGATTGTCTTCAGCCAGATAAAGAAGTCGGAAAAAATAGCGCTCTTTTTATGTACTGCCGGTCCGCTTATTGGCGAATGGTCGAAGAAGCTTATGGCGGGAGGTGAAACACTCAAGGGATATGTTGTTGACGTTGTGGGTTCTGAAGTCGTTGAAACGGCCATGGATAAGATTCAGGATGACCTGCAGGCCGAAATGAAGCAGAAAGGACTATTTATTACAAACAGGTATAGTCCGGGATATTGCGGGTGGGACGTATCGGAACAGCAAAAATTATTCAGCTTCTTCCCGGCAAACTTTTGCAGTATTAAGTTGTCTGAAACTTCTCTTATGCATCCTGTTAAATCGGTGAGCGGAGTTATAGGCATAGGAAAAGATGTGAGAAAAAAAAATTATCCCTGCAGATTATGTGATGATAAGAATTGTATATACAGGGGGAAAAGATTTTCAGTTTAATTTAATATGCAGAAGTGAGTCCTATAAGTTATGAGCGCAGGATTTTATCACCTGCCCGTTCATAATTTATAGATTATTTATACCGCTGAGCGGAAAATTCGCAGTATCGGGTCAATTATCATTTTTTTGTGGTTATCCCCGGTATTCATCGGGACCATATGTTAACAGTGAAGGATTAAAAATATTGAGTGATATAATTGAAAGGAATAAATAACTGGTAAAACAAAACACAGGGGAACGGTCATGTCTAAGGATACTGCATATTGACCGGGCCCTGTGTTTTGTATTTTATTGCAACCTAATCCATCAGCACCATAATATTTTGTATAAGTTCAACAAAAGCGGCCTTATAACCAAAAGGGTCATAATCCCTTGAATTACCGGCCCAGTTGTAGACCTGCTGAATCGTAAGATCACCTTTGTATTCGGAGTTACGCAGCAACAGCGAGGTGCCTGCAACTGATACGGCAAACCGCATGTCAGCTGAAGCATCTTCAAATGCTGTTCCCCCGTCATGCGCCGGTATGCTGATGAGCTTGCTCTGATTCTCACCGGACTTTTTATATCTGAAATCTATTATACATATGGCAGAACCTGCATCAGGGGACTGTCCGGGCACTATTTCGTAAATTGCGGTAACTGTCTGCCCCAGGCCTATTTCTCCGGCATCTTCTTCATCGTTTTCAAAGTCCTCATTGTCCATTACCCTGTTTTCATATCCGATTAGCCGGTATTGTTCCACATTCTGATCATTAAAAGTAATTTGAATTTTAACATCTTTGGCGATATTAAAGAATTTGCCATACTCGTCGACAAGTATTTTTTTTGCATCAGTGTAATCACCTAAATATTCATAGGTGCCGTTACCATTATTTGCAACCTGTTCCATCATTGCATCGTTAAGGTTTCCGCGTCCTACGCCAATAACTGTGAGGAATACGCCAATATCTCTCTTTTGTTCAATAAGATCTATTAATTGATCCTGGTCAGATATGCCAACATTAAAATCACCGTCCGTGGCAAGGATAACCCTGTTATTTCCGCCTTCAATATAGTTCTGTTGAGCCATTTCATAGGCTGTGACTATACCTGCAGCTCCTGCAGTGCTGCCCCCTGCATTCAGTGAATTAATAACGTTTACGATTGTATTTATATCCGAACCGCTTGTTGATTCCAGGGCCACTCCGGCATTACCTGCATAAGTTACTATGCCTATCCTGTCCTGTTCCCTGAATTGCTCAACAAGCATAAGGAAGGATTCTTTCAGCAAGGGCAGCTTATTCTCAGGTGACATGGACCCCGAAACATCAATTAATAAGACAAGGTTTGACGGAGGCAACGATTCATCCGGAACAGCGGCACCCCTTATACCTATTCTTAGCAATTTATTAGCTGCATTCCAGGGACACGCACAAATTTCACTGTTAACGGAAATATTATGTTCGCCTTCGGGAAGAGGGTAGTTATAGTTAAAGTAATTAATAAACTCTTCAGTGCGGACAGCATCTGCAGGAGGAAGGCTCCCATTTTGAACATAGTCCTTTACATTGCTGTATGACCCTCCGTCAGCATCAATGGAAAAGGTGGATACTGCCTGCTCTGATGTAAAAATAAAAGGATTTTCAGCATATTCATTATACCGGTCACCACTGCCGCTATAATCACCCAAAAAAGCACTCTCGGATGCATTATAACTCAAATAGCTATACCTTGTATTATTACTGTTATCCTGTGTAGTCAAAACGTTATCCTCATCACAGGAAATAAAAGAGAATAACACCACCAGTGAGACACATATGAAATTTTTCATGGCTAATTATATTAGGGATTTTATATTTGATGAAATATGACAGGGGAAGGTTGCGCCCTATAATTAATTATAACATTGATCTCCTTAAGTTTTTATATTCCTCCCACCTGAATCCTTCGATAAATTCAAGTGCTTTCCGGGCACCAAGATTGAATAACCCTATTTTATCGCTGTCTTTCATATTAAAGTCGAGCCAGTTGTATTGTTTGTCGGCATCGATATTACATATCAGCCACTTGTAATCGTCATGTTTTAATAAGAAGTCGAGATCATGGAGTTGCCTCATAGTACTAAGCATACCGCCAAGGAATCCTGATAATTTATCAGTATCTGCAGGGCTATCGCGATAGGCACTTAACCTTACTCCGAAGGTAGGTTTGTAGGGGACCCTGTGACTTACATGAAACACATTTATCGGGAAGTTTGAGATTAGTCCTCCATCCACAAATTTGACCTTATCAGGTACTTTCCCTTTGTACCTGACGTTTTCATACCATTCAGGAGCGTTGGACAGCCCATGTCCCGGGATATTATCAACTTTAAAAGGTTCAAAAAAGAAAGGTATTGACATTGATGCTCTGACGAATTTCGACGGATGAACTTTATTTATATTATGCCAGTAAAGGTGTGCCATTTTTGGGAAACGGACTTTGGATTTTGTTGTTACATCTGCTGCAATTACAGCTATTTCAGCTTTTTTATATTCAGCCTTGGTACCATCGGCCTTTTTTAGTTCCGGCAGGTTTTTTCTCAGGTTATTAAGTTCTTCAAGATTTGTAACACCATTTTCTTCAAGAATATTTTCAATCCATGTTTCAAATGTCTTACCGGGATTAAAACCCATATTTTGCGTGAGATTGTTTTTGATTCGACATATGTTCCATAGAATTCTAAAGATAATGCCATTATATTTTTTATCAACGAGCCTTTGGGCAAGGTTTTTTACTTTTTCGTCGCCGTCAACAAAGTCAAACATATTTTGATCTTTAAGGTAGCCCAGTATTCTGGTCGTCTTTTTTTCCCGGATATTACCTAATGAAGCAAATAAAATTGTATTTATTGAGCCGGCAGATGTGCCTGCAAGGTCAAAGAACCGTATGCCTGCCTCCTCCAGGACATAAGTGTAGCCTAGCAGGGCAATACCCAATACGCCTCCGCCTTCCTGAACCAGGTCAACATACTGGTTACCCTGATCATCGACTATGTCAGAAACTTTAAATTCGGATTTATTTCTTAGATCCCTGGCCTTTTTTATTACAGGGGCGACTTCACTATTTTCCGTAAAGTCTTTAATTTCTAAAAGGGTATTCATTATTTAAATTTTTAAAGCCAGTACACATATATTTTTAAATTTATAAATTTTACCATTCAGATCAAATATTTCAGTATAAATGAGGTATATCCCTATAGCAGCCCGTGTATTATTTCCTGTTGCACCGTCCCATATAAATACTCCTTCAGTGCCAAGCATTGTATTCCTGACAAGGCGTTTAACTATGCGGCCTTTGGAATCGAAAACAGTAACATTGGCAATACTCCCGGGTTCATCAAAACGGTAATAAATATTCACATAGTCATTATAGCCATCATTGTCAGGTGAAAATACTTCGGGATATACAGTTATCTGTCTTTCTGCCGGCTCAAAGTCATCATTTTGGGAATTTTTGTACCCGGGGGTGGCAAATTTGCAGTCCTCGGATGCAGAATGCCAGTTGTTGAGGTCATTTGTCGGCCTTTCGCTGCTTATCCTTTCCAAAGATACTCCTTCCGGGGAATTCAGCAGTTTAAAGTGCATATCTTCGGAGTAGTGGAGTTCATCAAGTATGTTGAGCCTGTTATCTGTAATAATAACTATACCTTCGTTATTTGGGAATGATGGCAGTGTTTCGGGTTCGATCATACAATTGGGACTGGTAATTGCGTAATTTTCCCTTATGATGCTGGTGTCAGCAGATATGATAACGTACTCACCGGGAAAAAGAAGGAAGTGCTCCCTGGTAACAGGATTATAATCCCCGGTCTTTTCAGAAAAGAGCTTACTTACGGATATACAAAAATATTGAATATCAATATTTTTTTTACTCCGGTTATAAAGCTCTACAAAATCTGCCCCGTTATTACCAGCATTAAATAATACTTCATTTATTACCAGATCGAGACTATCTGCTGCCTCGGGTAATGCAAAGCTTGCCTTGCTATTGTTATGCAAAGCATTGCCGGCACAGTCTTTAATTTCGTTGTCCATGGTTATTGTATACAATATTTCTTTTTTAAATACATTATCAAATCCCAGCTTTACAGTTGAGAAGTCAGGATAGACAGGGATGATGCTTGCTGCATAACCTATATTGTTATCAACACTGTAGCTGCCGCAGTTTATTAAGGAAAGGCTATCCATAGGTTCATTAAAGCAGATTTGAATTGCAGAGTCAGATATTACTGCTACCCTTTTTGGGAAGGGACTGGTGTTGTCAGGATTATGGCCCGCGGATGAATTCGCCTCACCGGGGGTACCCCCTTTGATGTCAGTTGATTCAGCCCAGTTCTCCCCTTTCCCGCACGGATTATTTACATCTATTATTTCGAGCGACCAGCCACCTTCGGACTTATAATTAGTTTTATACCATTTATCAGAGTAACTCACGGAATGTATGGCGGAGTTGTTTTTGTCCTTTATGGTAACAGTTTGTCCCGAGTTATTAAGGGAAGGAAACCCTTCGGCATAAATTATGTCTGTCGTATATTCCATACCAAAATTGTTGCCAAATTTTGTAATTATTGAATAGTCTTTTGATTTGATAATAAAACGGGGAAGAGTGACCTGTGAATTGCCGGCAGCAATTCTCCAGCCTGAAAGGTTAATATTATAATTGCTCTTATTAAATATTTCAATATATTCGAATTCGGGAAGCAGAACAGGAGGTTCGGGATCGGCCATTATTTCTGTTATAAGAATATCATAAGGCCCGGGATTATAAAATAAATTACTTATTGAATCATCATAAAAATAACCGTTTATATAAAGGTCGTCAAACCAGAGTTGCTGGTCCTGGGTAACAGAGTATTTATAGTATATGCCAAAGAATAATGAATAATTATGTTCTGAGTCCATTGCGGTTCCCAGAGTAACCGGATTATTAAATGCGGTTTCAGTTGTAGTGGAGTTATGAGCTGTAACGACTGCATTAATTGTCCAGTGCCCCTGTATATTCCTTGTTACCTCAAACTCCACGTTCTTCGCAGTCCCGGCATTTTCCTGCCAGTTGAAATTTGTACTGGCAATTTCATAAGTATTTCCCGATGTAACTTTCCATAGCTTAACAAGGTCGTCATTACCTGTAAAATTAACTCCTAACACATAACCATTTACATCTGCCCCGGGGTACATATATGAAGAACTTTTATCGGAGATAAGAAAAACCGCCCAGTTATTGTTTGAAGAAGGATTATACCCGTGCCTGATTTTAAATTGCCAGGTAACAGTTGCCGAGTCAAGAAGGAGGGCATGATGACTTAATGATATCTGATCGTGGCCGGCTCCGGCATTGTCATATATATGATGCAGTGAATAATTGCCATTTATCGGGTTGAATGAAGAAGTATCCCATCTCCCGGAATCGCTTTGCATCCACAGTCCGGCCGATGAATTTTCAAAGTCATACATTATCTGCCCTGCCATGGGGAAAGGTATTATTAAAAAAAAGAACATTATAATTTTCATAAATTGAATTAATTTTCGAAATTTGTATTTGTTGGAAAATACTTAAAGTATATATTTGTAATTATTATTACAAGAGGATATTTAATGAGTGGTAAATGTTAGTATTAAACGCAATAGGGACAAAGGATATTATAAAACACACAGATTCTAAACACTTGAAATAGAATTCTTTGTGCATATTTTCTTTTATTGCGGTTAATGCTCAAAGTTGCAAATACTACTCTTTCGGTATCCTTTTTTTTATAGTATTTTTTATATAATTTATTAAACTTCAAATCTTCTAATCATGAAAGTAGCAGTTGTTGGTGCAAGTGGTGCTGTCGGACAGGAGTTCCTGCATGTGCTCGACCAGCGAAACTTCCCTGTTGACGAATTAGTGTTATTTGGCTCCTCGAGAAGTGCCGGTAAGGAGTACAGGTTCAGGGACAGGGCATATAAGGTAAAGGAGCTTTCTCATAACGATGATTTTAAAGGCGTTGATATTGTGCTTGCTTCTGCAGGGGCAGGCACTTCGAAGGAATTCGCATCGACAATTACAAGGCATGGGGCAGTAATGATCGATAACTCCAGTGCTTTTCGCATGGATAATGATGTGCCGCTTGTTGTTCCCGAGGTCAATGCTGAGGATAGCAAAGTCAGGCCGAGGAATATCATAGCCAATCCGAATTGTAGCACAATTCAGCTGGTTGTTGCATTAAAGCCGATTGAAGATTTATCACATATAAAAAGGGTGCATCTTGCTACTTACCAGTCAGCCAGTGGTGCAGGGGCGGCAGCTATGCAGGAGCTTGAGGAACAAACAAGGCAGCTGGTTAAAGGTGAAAAGCCTGTTGTCAATAAGTTTCAATACCAGCTGGCATATAATGTTATTCCTCAGGTTGATATCTTTCTTGAAAATGATTACACAAAAGAAGAGATGAAAGCTCACTTTGAAACAAGGAAGATTATGCATTCTGATGTTGAAGTCAGTTCAACATGTGTAAGGGTACCGGTTTTAAGAGCACATTCAGAGGCAGTGTGGTGTGAGACAGAGAGAGAGCTATCTGTTGAAGAGGTTAAGGAGGCATTCAGAAATGCAAAGGGAATAGTACTGGAGGATGATCCGTCGGCCAGGAAGTACCCCATGCCCTTATTCGTAGCCGGGAAAGATGAGGTATATGTAGGTCGTATAAGAAAGGATATCACCAGTCCGAACGGATTGGCCTTCTGGGTAGTGGCTGATCAGATAAAGAAGGGAGCTGCATTGAATGCGGTGCAGATTGCCGAATATATAATAAAGGAAAGATAGGCCAGGATTATAATTTTATTCTACAGGTCGAATCCGATATCACACCTGTAGTATTTATTTTCGAAGTCGATTATTCTGGCAGCTTTATATGATGTATTAAGGGCATCCTTAAAGTTTTTACCATAGGAGCTTATTGAAAGTACCCTGCCCCCGTTGGAAAGTACTTTGCCGTCAGACAGGCGGGTTCCTGCGTGGAATACTATACTATCCTTAATGTTGCTGATGTTGAATATCTCTTTTCCCTTTTCGTATGGGCCCGGATATCCGCCCGAGACAAGCATAACCGTGGCTGTTGCACGCGTATCTATTGCAAATTGTTTTTCATTAAGGTTATTATTAGCAACACCGTCAAACAGATCCAGCAGGTCGCAGTCGAGCCTCGGAATGACAACTTCGGCCTCGGGATCACCCATTCTTACGTTATATTCAATGACGTAGGGCTCCCCGTTACAATTAATAAGCCCGAAATACAGAAATCCTTTATATACTATACTTTCTTTTATCAGACCTTTAATTGTAGGTATAATAATTCTTTGCTCGACTTTATTCAGGAATACCTTGTCAGCAAAGGGCACAGGGGAAACGGCCCCCATGCCGCCGGTGTTCAGTCCGGTGTCACCTTCCCCGATTCTTTTATAGTCTTTTGCTTCAGGAAATATTTTGTAGGACTTTCCATCTGTAAGAGCAAAAACCGATATTTCTATTCCTTTAAGGAACTCTTCAATAACGACGGTTTTGCTTGATTCGCCGAATTTGCCCTCCAGCATAAGCTTAAGTTCTTCCTTCGCTTTTATTGCATCATCAAGGATCACAACTCCCTTCCCCGCTGCCAGACCGTCCGCTTTTAGCACATAAGGAGCGGGAGTGTTTTCAATATGTTTAAAACCTTCTTCAATATTGTCTTTAGTAATACTTTTAAATTTTGCCGTCGGTATATTATGGCGCCCCATAAACTCGTTGGCAAATTTTTTGCTCCCTTCAAGCATTGCTCCTCTTTTTTGGGGGCCTATAACCGAAATATGTGATAATTCCCTTTTATCCAGAAAATAGTCATGTATGCCTTTTACCAGGGGGTCTTCGGGTCCCACAACCACCATATCTATTTTGTGTTCTAAAGTAAATTTAGCAAGGAGTTCAAAGTTATCAACCTTAAGGTCTGCATTTTCGCCAAATGATGATGTGCCGGCATTCCCGGGCGCAATAAATAATTTGCCAAGCTTTTTGCTTTGAGCTATTTTCCATGCCAGTGTATGTTCTCTGCCCCCTGATCCTATCAATAAGATATTCATAATAAAAATGTATAATCTGTTTAAATATAATGTATAATTTGTTTAAATATTTTGAAGGGTTGAATTTAAAAGTTTTATTTTAAATTCAATAAAAAATTTCAATGCAGAGAAGATTTAACGCTTATTTAAGAAAATTATCAAACGCGTATGAGATGAACACTTCGTGTGACCCGTAACTCTGGGTTCTTATATCTGATAATGTAAGATCAAAGGCGTAGCCTGTTCTGAACCTGTCGTTCTGATAACCAATCATAAATACAACAGCATCGGAAGTCCTGTATGATATGCCAAAAGATACCATGTCCTGGTATGTGAGCAGAACATTTATATCTGCCTGGAAAATTCCTATTTCAATCAGTTTCATCAATACAGACGGCTCAATTTTAAGTTCCCTGTTAATCTGGTATATGTAGCCGCCATGGAGGAAGTAGTGTCTTACCTGTTTTTGTTCGAGGATATCAGACTTCAATTTTATATTTCTTTGAATAAGCTGTGGTATAGCCAGTCCTACATAGTATGTTTTACCGTAAAGATATGTTCCGAATGAGCCGTCGGGCACAATCATTTTTTCTGTCCCCATGAACAGCTCGTCTGTCTCGTCTTCAACAGTCATGTTTGTTTTATCGAGGAAGTACTGGTAGAGCCTGAGTGATATTCCGAATGCCAGCTTTGAATCAATATTTTCCAATTCCAGGTGATAGGAATATGCACCTTCAAGTCCGGTTTTTCTTTCGGGTCCGGCGGTAGAGTTAAATATTTTTATGCCGGCACCCATATTATCGTTAAGTGCCATGTGTGCTGAGAGAGATTGCAGTGACGGCGATCCGTCGATCCCTGCCCATAGTTTCCTGAATGAGAAGGATACGGGCAGGTCCTCGCTGTTTCCTGCAGCAGCGGCATTTATTTCAAAGTGGTTGAGCATGTACTGGCTTTGATGTGTCAGCTGCTGTCCTGCCACCTGCAGTGCCAGTAATATCAGGAGTATATTAATTATAAATATTTTCATGCCTAATTTTATTATATTGAATAATTGATGTTTTATTTAACAATATTAACTGTCCCGGTATATGTTTCATTACCGTCGCCAAGGTCAATAAAATAATAGTATGTACCTGACGGCAGTTCTTTCCCGTTATGGGTGCCATCCCATGGTTCAGCATATCCGTCGGAATTAAACACCGTTGTGCCCCAGGTATTAAATATTTTCACCACGCAATTCGGATATGACCGGATATTTCCTATATTCCATACGTCATTCTTGCCATCAGCATTCGGGGAAAACGCATCGTAGATGGTTATCAATGAATCTGCCGGCGGAGGTGGCGGCGGCTCAGGTCCTTCAATTGTTACCGTTGTATCAGCGGAACAGTTGTTCCCGTCAATCACCATTACTGAATAGTCACCTTCGGAAAGTCCTTTGAAGAGGCCTGTGAATTGCAATGTTCCGCTGTTCAGTGAATAGAATATGGGAGGAGTACCTCCCGTGGCAATTACATTTATGGTATCACCACTTACTGCAGCGTCAATTATTAATTGTTCAGGCTGGGTTACAAGGAATGTTGCGGAATCAATGCATTCGTTGGCATCACGGGCCCAAATGATATGGCTGGCAGCATAAAGATCTTCAAATAAAGGATTAGTGCTCCAGCTGGTTTTGTCTATAGAATACTCATAACCAGGGGTGCCACCTGTCACCTGTACTTCCAGCTGTCCGGTATTATCCCCGTAGCACTGGGCATTCTGATGTGAAGCGGCTACTTCAAGGATGTTCATATCAGCAGGCTGAGATATTGATAGCTGGACTGAATCATAACATCCCCCTGAATCCCTGACTTTAATATAATAACTCCCTGTTGATAATCCGGTATAAGTGGTTGTTGAGCCCCAGGCAATGCCGTCTAAGGAAAATTCGTTATTTCCCCATCCCCCGGTTGCATTGACGCCCAGCTCGCCAGTGCTGGCTCCATAGCATTCGTTATCAATGTGAGAACCTGCATTTTCGGTTATATTCAGGGCAACACCGGGTTCTTTTATTTGCATCGCGAAAGATGCAGGGGGGCAATTATTTACATCGCTCACCTGCACTGAATAGACACCGCCGAAAGCCGCTGACAGTCCGGTTACATAATTAGTATCCAGAGGTATCCTGTCCCATGTATAAGCATAGGGAGCCGTACCGCCGGCCGGTGTAATCAATATTGATCCGTCAGAGGAGCCCTTACATGAGACATGTGTGCTGTCTACACCGGCAATTGTGATAGGAGAAGGTTCAATTAAATCATAGCTTGCAGTATTCTGACAGCCGTTATCATCTGTGACGGTCACTATATAGGTACTTGCATCCAGTCCCGTAGCATACTGGCCAGTTTGATGTCCCGGATCACTCCATAAATAATCTTTAATCCCAGTACCTCCCAATGTACTAGCTCTTAAAATTCCATTAGTATAGTTATAACATCTTAATCCTTGTATAACTGAAATATTGATAATCAATTGGTCAGGATTTATTAACAATGCCGAATCAATAACCTGGCAGCCATTTTTATCGGTAACTGTTACTTTATAGTAATCTGTGCTTCCTGTTACATTAACTAGATCCTCGGTTGTTTGTCCGGTTGACCAGTTATATGTATATACAGGTTTACCGCCAGAAACT
>CAYWUI010000027.1:0-11067 GCA_964461435.1 uncultured Bacteroidales bacterium
TCCCTGCCCTGTGATGTTTCTTCAATACCGGTACATTAATCATATACTCGGCATCTATGTAAGATTGGGGTAAAGGATTCGGATCGCTGCCATCGCTCCAGAATATAGCATCATTATGAGGCGTTACAGCAGTTCTGCCTGCACCGTATCCCCAGTAAGTTACATTGGGAAATGCTGCATCACATTTATCAAAAGTCGCATCGGGCATAGAGCAGTTAGGATCACCAATACTAATATCGCTTTGGGCAACGCCGACTACATTTATCAATTGATTAAGTAATGCGTAACATAGTTGTGGAGAAGTGTTTACTCCATTCAACCCATAATTTATTGCATTATTGTTAATTTTAATTACAATTTTC
The DNA here is from genome assembly GCA_964461435.1 of uncultured Bacteroidales bacterium. GTDB lineage: Bacteria > Bacteroidota > Bacteroidia > Bacteroidales > UBA10428. The sequence continues at coordinate 363 of CAYWUI010000027.1, forward strand.
TCACCAGCTTGATAACCAACATTACCTTTACCGTGTTGAGCATTATAATATTTGAAAATTGTGTCCCATGCATCTGCATCAGATTCTTTTTCAGTATATAATTGCAGAACTTCTGACAACATATTACTTACTACTCCCTGGTTCGTATTATCATCCTGAAACCAATAGTCATTAAAGGTATTTGAGAAATTCTCATTTGTGGCATCTACATCATGAATCCATGCAACCCTGCCTGGGAAAATACCTTTCCCAACACCTATCGGTTGATTAGCACCCATAAAAGCAGTTGACATATATGATGCTCTTGCCTTCTGGTTATTCAGCGTGGCGGTTATCAGACTTAAAGCAATTCCCAGCAATAAGGTTATTGTAAATAAAACGTATTTAGCTTCCCATAGTAATTTTCTTGCTTTTTTAAAAACAAGCGTTGTTGACGTCAAACTCATCACATATAATACAAAGGATGCTGCTAAAGGCATGGATGCCCTGATACAAGGATAATTTACCCGGCTGGGTTTAGGAATGACACGGATAAGAAACCAAATCAATGCTGCCAATCCTATAAAAGGAAATAATAGTTTTTTAATTTTCTTTTTCATTTTAGACTTTCTATTGGTTAATAAATCAGATATATTACAAACTTAATAAATTACCAGCTTAAAAATCTCGAGTTAAAGGAGCAAGTTACACAAAATGATTTTAAAGGAAAAAAATTTAACATAAATTCGCGAACTTATACGCAAGGTTCATTTTTATAGTTAATTTGTTCGTGAATTGAATAACTGGCTACTTCTTAACCAGCTTGTAATAAGACGGGTATCCTTTTCCGGGTTTTATCTCAACAATATAAACACCCCGGCTGAAGTTTGATATGTCAATTGCAACGTTGTTGCCAGCCTGCATCGTTTTAATTTTCTCTCCTGTTAAAGTAAAGATATTGACTAAATATTCTGAGGCATCAGTTTTAATATTTACTATATTAATAGCCGGATTCGGATAAATAATGAAACTATTGTCATTACTGTCAGCAGTATAAAGAGATTGTGACACATCGTCCATTTCGTTGTAAACTTCAACATTCTCAAAATTGTCCAGTTTACCGCCGTCTGCGGAAAATATTTCATCACCGTGGTATGATATAAAGATCGTTTCATCCTTAACTACCGGCGTTAGTAAGTTCAATACAAGGGTTGAAGGATCATTTTCTTTAATTTCAACAGACTCAACCAGGATATCCTTAAAATTACTAACTATTTCAAAGACCGAAGTGCTATAATCGATGTCTTCCATTTCCTTGTTAAAATATAATTCTATCGAATTGCCCGGATAGGGGACGAGGGAGGAATAAAGTTCAGGTGGTGAACCAGCAGCCGAATTTGCGAGGGAATCAATCCCGTATCCGTATTCGAATAGCGGATGATAGTCCGGGTCGCCATAGTTTATAGGAATCTGATCCATAGATGCGGGCCATGTATGTGAAAGCTTTCCGGCAGGCTGAAAATCACCGAAAAGGACATCTGCTATTCCCTGTCCCTCTGTTCCGGGAAGCCATGCAGCAATAATGGCATCGCTAAAAGGTATAATGTTATTAATAATAAGGGGACGGCCTGAAATTATGATTACTATTACCGGAATTCCTCTTGCTTTTACTGTTTTAATCAATTCCACATCAGCATCGCTCAAATACAGTGAAGAACGGTCTCCACTGTATTCTGCATATGGAAACTCACCGACGACTGCAACAGCAACATCAGCATTGGCCGGATCGTCACCGTATCTTGAATAAATAACTTGTGAGCTGGAGACCGTATTCCGGATAGCTTCAAGTATTGTAGTTCCATCAGTTACTATTCCCGAGGAACCTTGCCAGGAGATTGTCCATCCCCCGCATTGAATGCCAATATTATCGGATTTTGATCCGGCAACAAGAATTGTCTTATCATTTTTTTCAAGAGGAAGAACATTGTCTTTCTTTTTTAACAGGACCAATGACTGGCGTACACATTCCCTCGCTATCTCCCTGTGTTCACTGGAGCCTATAAGATGCATCATATTCCTGTTAGTATAAGGTTCTTCAAATAATTTCAATTTGAACTTAATTCTCAGAATACGTCTTACAGCATCATCAATTCTTGAAATCGGGACTTCGCCTTCATTTACAAGGGATATTAAGTTCTGAATAAAACCCTGATAATTAGATGCAATCATTCCCATATCAATGCCGGCATTAATGCTCATTCCAATTGCAGTCCTGTAGTTCTCGTGTACATAATTTATTCCATTCCAGTCGGAAATGACAATTCCTTCAAATCCAAGTTCATCTTTCAATACATCAGTAATCAGGTATTTATTACCGTGCATACTGATTCCGTTCCAGCTGCTGTAGGATACCATTACTGATCCCACCCCTTGATTTACTGCTGCAATATATCCCGGGAGATGAATTTCCCTGAGAGTTTCTTCATCAAAGACTGCATTTCCCCGGTCAATTCCGCCATAGGTTCCACCATCGGCAAGGTAATGCTTTGTACAGGCCAGAATTGTTGTACTGTCACCTAAGCTTTCTCCCAGACTGTCACCCTGAAATCCCCTGATTGCAGCGGCTGCAAATTCTTCTGCAAGTTCAGGGGTTTCCCCAAATCCCTCATAGGTCCTTCCCCAGCGTTCGTCACGGGGAACGGCAATACACGGACCAAAGGTCCAGTCAATCCCTGTTGCTGCAACTTCAAAAGCGGTTACCCTGGCTGCCTCTTCCATAAGTTCAGGATTCCTGGTGCATCCCATACCAATATTGTGGGGGAAAATTACGGAATTTACCAGATTATTATGCCCGTGAACAGCATCTGTTCCATAGATAACAGGTATCTTAAGACGGGTCTGCAAAGCATACGACTGGTAACTATCATACATATCGGCCCAGCCTTCCGGGGTGTTATTACTTGGGCCTCCTCCTCCGCCGTTTAATAAAGATCCGAGGTAATAATCCCTTATATCCGAATTACTACTTAGAGCCAGACGATTGGCCTGCACCATTTGTCCCACTTTCTCTTCCAGAGTCATCCGTCCCAGCAGATCTTCAACCCGCTCTTCAACAGAATAGGATGTATCGAGGTAGATCTGCGCATATGCGCTATTCTTGAAAATAATAAAAAGTGCAAAAAGAGAATAAAGAAGAATTTTTATCTTCTTAATAGGAATTCTTTTCATTTTTTTGTAATAAGGCCGGTCCAATATATATGATAACTATCCCTTATAATACCCTATTGTGACTATGATTTGAATGGAAGACCTTTCTTATATTGTCAGAAAGGAATTTAAAATTTAATTGTTCTGCCCGGGACAAGGCTTTTTAAAAATAATTCACATGGTATACATAATATATTCCCTTTTTTTAGTTTTTCATACCCCCGATATAGTATAATACAATGGGCTTCAGGATAATCCTCTTTAAAAGATATCAAGCCTTTTAAATTTTTTAATCTTATGTCTTTTGACTGTTTTACTTCTATTGCCCATATTCCGTCCGGCCCATATATTATAAAATCAACTTCAATGCCTGCTCTTGTTCTCCAGAAATATATTTGATTTCTATTTTCACTATAAGCATTCCATGCTATAAGATTTTGTAAAACAAGCGTTTCCAAAGCTGAGCCCTCAATTTCATGTGGCCTGTCAAGCGTTCCGGAAGGCCTTAATGCTTTGAATACGCCTGTATCAAAAAAATAAAATTTCGGATGTGAAATTAAATGTTTTTTTGCTTTTTTGGTAAAAACCTGAAGCGTATGTGCAACCATAAGATCGTTTAAAACTGATAAATAACCTTCCACTGCCTTTCTTCCAACCTGGCATTCCCGGGCTATCTCTGAAGAATTTATTATGCTGGCATTCGAGAAGCTTATTACCTCAAGAAACCGGCTGAAGTCACCGATATTCCGGACCAGGCCCTCCATCTTTATTTCTTCGCTCAGGTATAAGGATACATATGCTTTTAATGATTCAACGGGTTTTTTAGAATTTACAATTAAAGGGATAAGTCCGTATTGCATTGCATTCTCAATATTAAAGATATCGCCCAGTTCGGAAGCAATAAAAGGGTGCAGTGTTTTCAGTATTGCTCTTCCAGCCAGTAAATCTATTCCTGTTCTCTTTAGTTTCCTTGAACTTGATCCTGTTAGAATGAATCTGATTTCTTTTTTTTCTTCAATAAGCTGGTGGATAATATCCAAAATTACCGGCACTTTTTGAATTTCATCAATTATAACTATCTTTTTGTCCGGATTACCTTCGATGATTTCTCTTAGTCTTTCAGGTCTTGCAGAATATAATCTGAACAGATCGGGGGACAGCAAATCTATATATAATGCTTCCTTAAATTGCATTTTAAGCCAGGTGGATTTTCCTGTTCCGCGCGGACCAAAAAGAAAAAAACTTACCCCCGGGTCATTAAAAAATCGATTTTTAATCTCCATTTATGCTTCCTTTTTGGATATATCACATCCAAATTTACGTTAATTAAATGAAATATTTCAATTATTGTTGATTTTTTTCTATTGTAAAAAATTTCAGTGCTTTCGTGAGGGATTTAAAGTAAATTTGTAAAAAGCAGGAAAAGGAGATTTATAATTAGAGCAATGTAGTTTCTGAAATAAAAAGATTATGTTTTTATAGTTTTTATTTATATTTTTCTGATTATGAAAAAAATCATATTAATACTCTTTTCATTAAATACACTTAGTTTATACACACAGCAATTATGTGTTGATAAACTCCGCTGTGAGTACAAGGAAAACCCGCTGGGACTGGACATACCTAATCCCAGGTTATGCTGGCAAATATCAGTTGATACTGTTACCAGCAGTATTCTGCAGGAAGCATACAGGATACAGGTTACGGTTGATAATCCGGAATTCAACGATAGTACTGGACTATTATGGGATACTGAAAAGATCAATAGCGAACAGTCTGTTCATGTTAAATACAATGGAAATGAGTTATCTCCAGAAACCAGGTACTACTGGAGGGTGAAGGTATGGGATAACCACGGCAGAGAAAGCGAATGGAGCAATCCGGCTTACTGGGAAACCGGACTCACTGACACTACCTGCTGGCTGGCAAAATGGATTATACCTGATCTTAAAGAAGATGAAGAAACAGACAATCCTTCCCCTTTGCTCCGAAAAGAATTTCAACTAAAAAAAAACATAAAAAAAGCAAGGTTGTACATAACCTCAAGGGGACTTTATCTTGCATCGATAAACGGGAAGCCGGTAACCGAAAATGTTTTTACACCAGGATGGACAAGCTATAATAAGAGATTGCAGTACCAGGTATATGATGTTACAGGCCTCCTGCAGCAAGGTCCGAATACAGCCGGTGTAATGATGGGAGACGGATGGTACCGCGGCCGCTTTGGCTTTGGTAAAGAAAGAAGAAACTTTTATGGAACCAGGCTTGCCCTGTTGTATCAGCTTGAAATTGAACTTGAAAATGGTGAAAAGAAAATCATTCTGTCCGATCAAACATGGAAATCATTTGCAGGGCCTGTAAGGATGTCAAGCATATATGATGGGGAAACCTATGATGCACATTATGAAATTGCAAATTGGGATACACCGGAATATGATGATAAAATGTGGCAGGGCGTGAAAACAGCTGCATTTCCGAAAAAAAATATTGTGCCGACAAGCGGGATGCCTGTAAAACGGATTGAAGAATTAAAACCCGTTAAAAAAATCATCACTCCCAATAATGAGCTGGTTTTTGATTTTGGACAGAACCTTGTAGGAAGGGTAAAGATCAGGCTAAAAGGCAACAAGGATGATACCATCACGATTTTTCATGCAGAGGTACTTGACATGGATGGGAATTTTTATACTGATAATTTACGTTCTGCCAGACAAAAAGTGGAATACATTTTTAAAGATAACCGGGAGATAGAATACGAACCTTATTTTACATTCCAGGGGTTCAGGTTTATCCGTATTGAGAATTTTCCCGGTGAAGTTAATAAAGAGAACGTCACGGCTGTTGTGATACATTCAGAGATGGAACAAACGGGTCATTTCGAATGCTCTGACTCACTGGTAAATCAACTGCAAAGTAATATACAATGGGGACAGAAGGGAAATTTTCTGGATGTTCCTACCGATTGCCCCCAGCGTGATGAGCGTATGGGCTGGACCGGCGATGCACAGGCATTTGCCAGCACTGCCATGTTCAATTATAATACGGCCGCCTTTTATAGCAAATGGCTGAAAGACCTGGAAGCCGACCAGTATGAAAACGGAAGCGTTCCGTTTGTGATCCCTGATGTTTTATCCAGTGGGGGATCAACGGGCTGGGGCGATGTAGCTACAATTTTACCCTATACCCTGTATCTCAGATATGGTGACAAAAGGATACTTGAAGAACAGTATCTGAGCATGAAAAACTGGGTAGGGTTTCTTCATGGCCTTGCCGGAGATGACCTCATCATTGACAGCGGTTTTCATTACGGTGACTGGCTGTTTTTTATACATCCCACTGACTGGAACAATAAACCGGGTTATACCGATATTGATTTTATCTCTACTGCCTTTTTCGCATACTCTTCGAAAATAATGGCAAACACAGCCAGAATTATTGAAAACAGAAAAGATATGGAAATATATGATCTTCTTTTTGATTCAATAAAGACGAATTTTCAAAATGAATTTATGACATCCTCAGGCAGACTTAGTTCGCATTCACAGACTGCCTACAGTCTGGCATTATATTTTGATCTGGTACCGGACAATTTAAAAGAAAAAGCAGTAAGTTACCTTGTTGAAAACATCCGTAAAAGAGATTACCATCTGTCAACCGGCTTTTTGGGCACACCATATATATGTCATGTCCTTTCGGAGAATGGAAGAACAGATGTTGCCTATAAATTATTGATGCAAAAAACATATCCGTCATGGCTTTATCCCGTTACCAGGGGTGCAACAACAATCTGGGAACGCTGGGACGGCATCAAACCTGATGGTAGCTTCCAGACTGCAGCTATGAACTCATTCAACCATTATGCATACGGAGCTATCGGTGACTGGATGTATTCCGTAGTTGCCGGAATAAAGGCAGACAGGGATAACCCCGGGTACAAACATATCATCATTAAGCCCGAACCTGATACATTACTGACTTATGTCCGGGCAAGGTATGAGTCATTATACGGAACAATTGAATCATACTGGAAGACAGCGGAAGACAGCATTTACCTGTCTGTAATAATTCCATCAAACACAAAAGCCATGATTTATTTGCCTTACTCAAATAAGAGATATGAAGTTGGATCAGGGAAATATGAATATCGTTATAAAATTGAACGCTGAACCTTGTCCGGTACAAGCTATGCTAACCGGCCTTCCGGTAAGCGAGCCTGTAATATATATCGCGGATTTTTCTGGCTGTGTCAGTCCATTTTAAGCTCATAGCTTCCTGCGTTGCCCTGGCGGTCATCATATCTTTTATTCCGCTATAGTTCAGTGTGGCATATATAGCATCGGCAAGCCTGTCAACATCCCAGAAGTCAATTTTAATAGCATGTTTAATGACTTCCGATACACCTGACTGTTTCGAGATTATTACAGGCACACCACTTTGTAGTGCTTCAAGAGAGCTTATGCCAAAAGGTTCGGATACAGAGGGCATGACGTATAAATCGCTCATCCCATACATCCTGTAAACATCGTCGCCCCTCAGGAATCCGGTAAAGTGAAACCTGTCGGATATTCCCAGGGAGGCGACATACCTTATAAGCTTTTCCATAAGATCACCCGTGCCTGCCATGACAAACCTTACATTATTTGTCTTTTTCAGGATTTTATATGCTGCATCAATAAAATATGCAGGACCCTTCTGGCTGGTTATCCTGCCCAGGAATGTAACTATCCTGTCATTTGTGGATGATCTGCATATACCCGGGGTGTTATTCAACGGCTCTGCGGCATTATGTACCGTTATTACTTTATCCGGACTGATACCATAACGTTTTATTACTATGTTCCTTGTAAAGTCGCTGACTGTTATTACAAGGTCAGCTTCCTGCATGCCCCTTTTTTCAAGGCTGTAGACTTTTTTATTGGGATGCTCTCCCGAGCGGTCGTATTCCGTGGCATGAACATGCGCTATAAGAGGCTTGCCTGATATTCTTTTTGCTTCAATTCCTGCCTGGAATGTCAGCCAGTCATGCGCATGAATTATGTCGGGGTCCTCTTTTTTTGCGATCTCCGATGATACCATACCGAACCTGTAAATCTCATCAAAAAGGCTGTCGCCATATTTACCTGAAAAATCAATTTTGTTTGAAGGAGTGTTTTTCACCGGATTTTTTAATGCGGCCTTTTTTTCTTTTATTAAACATTTGTACTGCTCCGGGGAGATATAAGCGGAGACATGTGAATATAGTTCATGGTATTTATGCCTGCAGAGTTTTTTAATCCGGTCTACTATTTCTTTTGGCAGTTCAACATCACTGGCACCAATAAGTTTGATACCGGTTTTGTTTTCATCACCAAATGTTTTGGGCACAACAAAAGTAATGTTGACATCATCAAAAGAAACAAGTCCTTTTGTTAGTCCATAGCAGGCAGTTCCTAATCCGCCCGTTATATGAGGAGGGTACTCCCAGCCGAACATCAGTATTTTCACGTCTAACGATATTCTATAAGTATAATATCAAGTTACAAAATTCCATTGAATAAATAAGCGGGTTGATACAGTTTTTATCTGGCAATTTCGATGATATTCATCACCTTTTCAGAAAATGCGAATATTATTTGGTTAAGAAGTTTTATTTAAAAACTTCCTGTAATTTTATATATTGTAAGGGATTGGACGGAAGGTCGAATCATTTATTGATTATTACATACCTCCTGGCTAATTGCCTGTTATTTGTCCGTAGCCTTATTATATTAATGCCATCATTGATGTTCATGCCGGAATAATTCCAGTCTATTTTGTGCCTTCCGGCAACCAGGTTTTTATCAGCGATTGTGCTGACAATCCTTCCGTTGAGATCCAAAATATCTATTACAGCTCTTCCGTTAACAGTGATTTAGTTGCGTAAAATTTTCGGATTGCTTTATTATTTATATTCCTTTATCGGATGTACGCCCTGTTCTTTAAGGGATTTCAGACTATCGCTTTCAGCTTTATCATAATGAAGTTCAAAATAAAAGACAGATCCTATATTTAATTCGGACTCAACCCATATTTTGCCTTCCATGAGTTCTACCATCTTTTTAACTATGTATAGTCCTAGTCCTGTCCCGGGTATATTTGTATAATATTCATTATCAACACGTTCAAACCGACTGAATATCTTTTGAAGCTTATCTTCAGGAATACCCATTCCTGTGTCTTTTACATAGAACAGTATTTTATTCTCTTCATTAAATTTGTAACCGAACTCAATAAGTCCGCTACAGGTAAATTTTAATGCATTGTTCAGCAGGTTTTGCATTACCTTTCTCAGGCGACATTCATCATTTTTTATTATTATATCTTCCTTATCATTAATATTTGCATAAACAAGTTCAATTAATCCCGGTTCTTTTTTATTTATTTCTGCTTTAAATGCCAGGTACAGTTCCATAAGAATATCCCTGACCGGTACCGGTTCTTTTTTTATCTTTAGCTGGCTTGCTTCAATTCTGGAGATATCTATTATGTTATCTATCAGGTTTAAAAGTTCAAGACTGCTTCTGTTGATATAGCTTATATATTCCAGTTTGTCTTTGACCGGCAAGGTATCATCTGCCAGTAAATTTGTAAACCCGATAATTGCATTCATGGGAGTTCTTATTTCGTGTGATAAATTGGCAAAGAAGGAAGATATAAGCTTATCGGATTCTTCGGATTTTGTTTTTAATGTCCGGGATTTTATTTCCAGTTGCTTCAGTGCTTCTTTAAATAACTGGCATTTTTCTTTTTCATATTCAAGCCTCTTCTTATTTTCATACAGACATATGTAAGTTTTAATTTTACTGGTAAGGATACATAATTTAACAGGTTTTGTTAGATAATCGACCATTACCGTGTCACTATCTGCGGCCGGATAATTTTCCCCTGGCTCGTTATCAGTAAGGAAAATTACAGGGAGTGATTTGGTTCTTTCGGATTGGCGTATTAGTTTCAGGATTTTGCAACATTCATCTGCTGAAAGTTGAGTGTCTATTACAGCCGCTGCAAAGTCATGCTCTGCTGTAGCATTAAGTGCTTCATCGATTGAATTTACCAGGATTATTTCTGCACTGCAATTATTTGAAATATCGTCAAAAGCAAATGAATCCCCTGACTTATTTGTTATAATCAGTACTTTTTTGACGATCTTCATCATATTAATCTACTTAAAAACTAAGTATATTATTAATTGGCATGATGAGATAAAACAGCGCTTTTAAGTAATAATCGATGCTTATTACTTATCAGGAGTCTGTCCACTTATAGTTGGTTCGATATATGTTGATAGTAAAATTAATGCTGATACTTATATAAATCAATTAACAGGGGGTGACATGCGTTACTATGCAGGGGTGATTTGGATCATCACCTGGTTTTCCAGCGCTAAAGCTTCGGAGGACAAGCCCGCCTGTGCCAGGTTATTAACCATATTGTTACCCTTTGACCGGGAGTTTTAATCAATGTTAACTTAGGGCCAGCTTGCATGATCCTTGATAAATTT
>CAYWUI010000027.1:11167-42709 GCA_964461435.1 uncultured Bacteroidales bacterium
TTGATGATGAATAATTTTATTCAAAATATCAGAATAAATAAATGGAATAATGTTTAAAATATTTATAAATATAGACCGTAAAAATTACAAACCCAGGTATGGCGGATTAGACATTTTTAAATTTATTGGGCCGGGTCTGCTCGTTACGGTTGGATTTATAGATCCCGGGAACTGGGCATCGAATCTGGCAGCTGGCGCCAATTACGGATACGCTCTTCTATGGATGGTTACCCTATCTACTCTTATGTTAATATTATTGCAACATAATGTTGCTCATTTAGGTATTGCTACAGGGCTTTGCCTTTCAGAAGCCACGACAATATATATTAAACCCCGTTACTCAAAGATTCTGATCTCATCGGCAATGCTGGCATCCATATCAACTTCGTTAGCAGAGATCCTGGGAGGGGCCATTGCCCTCAATATGTTATTTGCCATACCGGTCAGGGCTGGAGCCCTTTTAGTTACCGTTTTTGTAATGATTATGCTGTATACTAATTCTTACAGGATAATGGAGAAATGGATTATCGCTTTTGTTTCGGTTATTGGTTTGTCTTTCTTATATGAGCTTTCCCTGGTCAATATAGACTGGAATAATGCTATTACCGGTTGGGTTGTACCATCGTTTCCTAAAGGTTCCATGATTATTATTATGAGTGTTTTAGGTGCTGTAGTGATGCCTCACAATTTGTTTTTGCATTCTGAAATAATTCAAAGCAGACAATGGAATTTGAAAGATGAAAAAATCAAAAAAAAGCAATTGAATTACGAATTTCTTGATACACTTTTCTCTATGATTGTTGGCTGGGCTATCAATAGCGCCATGATTCTTTTGGCCGCTGCAACTTTTTTTAGAACAAGAACCCCTGTATCTGAACTTGAGCAGGCTAAACAGCTTTTAGCTCCGTTACTGGGTGATCATGCAGCAATTGTTTTTGCTATAGCTCTTTTATTTTCAGGTATTGCTTCCACCATAACTTCAGGAATGGCTGCAGGAACTATTTTTGCAGGGATGTATAAGGAGCCCTACGATATTAAAGATAATCATACCAGGATCGGTGTAGCTATATCCCTTGTACTAGCACTAGTAATTATATTCCTGATAACTAATCCTTTTCAGGGGCTCATAATATCGCAGATGATTCTAAGTATTCAGTTGCCATTCACTATTTTTCTGCAGGTTTATTTAACATCTTCTGCCAGGGTAATGGGCAAGTACAAGAATTCCAATTTATCAAAAATTACCCTTTATGCTCTTGGCGTGATAGTAACTGTACTAAATATCGCCCTGTTTGTCAGTATGTTTTAGGACAGGCCAAGGCGTAGGAGGAGAGGTTCCGAGCGGAATCGAACCGCTGTACATGGTTTTGCAGACCATTGCCTAGCCACTCGGCCACGGAACCCGTTAAATTTTAGCGAGCAAATATAAAATTAAGAAATAAGATTTACAAATAACATCAAAACGCAGCCATTAGCAGATCAATATCTTTTGAAGGCAGCTCAAAGCGATTGCCTATATATTCGTTTGTAAGAATGCCGTTATAGATATAAACGCCGTGACGCACTCCAAGATCAGCCTTCAAAAAGGGCTTGATCCCTCCCGAGTTACCCATGTTAACGAGTATGGGAGATAATATGTTGCTAAGGGCTATAGATGCGGTTCTTGCTACTTTTGACGGCAAATTGGCAATACTATAATGAATAACGTCATGTTTGGTATAAGCAGGATCTGAATATGCGCGGAATTCCGAAGTCTCTATACAGCCCCCCTGGTCAATGCTTATATCAATAATTATAGATCCTTTTTTCATCTCCTTAACCATATCTTCGGTAATAAAATATCGTGGTCCCTTATCCCATAAATTAATTGCACCAATGAGCACATCTGCAGATTTTAATGTTCTTTTTAAAACCTGCGGGTGAAAAATTGAGGTGAAGATTCTTTGTCCCAGGTTTTTCTGGAGGTCTTCCAGTTTATATGGGGAGTTGTCAAATACCTTTACAATGGCTCCGAATCCGAGGGCAGCCCGTGCAGCATATTCTGCTGCCGTACCTGCTCCTAATATCACTACTTCGGTAGGGGTGATACCGGAAATACCTCCAAGCATAACTCCTTTGCCCCCGTCAATATTACTTAAATATTCACCTGCAATTATAATTGCCGTGTTCCCTGCTATGGCCCTCATTGATTCCAGAACGGGAAAACAGTTAAATTCATTCTTCATGTGTTCAAAAGCGATAGCTGTCACTTTTTTATCCATCATATTTATTATATATTCCCTGTTCTGATTATTCATCTGAAGGGATGTAATAATAAGCTGATCACCTTTGAGCAATTTTATTTCTTCATCACTGAGCGGTGCCACTTTTAGTAATATGTCGGCATTCATAACCTGCTTTTTATTCTCAATAATATATCCTCCGCACTCACTATATTCATTGTCTGAATAACGTGCTCCTTCACCTGCTTTTGATTCCATTAAAACATCATGACCATTATTGACAAGTACTTCAACTGCTTCAGGAGTCAGGGCAACCCTGCGTTCGACATTATGATCATCTTTAGGGATGCCTATAATTATTTTTTTATGCTTTTTGCCTATTTCCAGCATTTCTTCCTGCGGCAAAATACCGCCATACATAAGAGGTACATTGGAGGAGTCGGGTTTCTGTTTAACCATTTGGCTTAATCTTTAATAAATTAATATAAAGCAATTATGCTAAGATAATTTAAAAAGCAATGTTAAAATTAACAAAATTAAAAATTAGTCAGAATAATGGAAAGACTGTAAGATGTATTTGAGGGACCTATATATGAATTTTTAAGAGTCTTTTGCTGGTATCAACCTCTTCAATATTCACTTTGACAATATTATCCGTAAGGATATTTTCAGCCATCTCAGGCCATTCAATAAAGCAATAAACATCTTCATACAGATAATCTTCAATTCCCAGTGCCAGCAGCTCATCCTCACTCTTAATCCTATAAAAATCAAGATGATATAACATGTCACCGTTGATTGTTTTATATTCATTAATAATAGTGAAAGTCGGACTGTTTATAACATCAATGGCTCCTAATTCCCTGCAAAGAGCTATTATAAATGTAGTTTTACCCGCACCCATTTTTCCATAAAAGGCAAATTTTTTATAGCCCCTGGTTTTTTGAAGGAACTGCTTTGCCGTTTCAGAGATCTTCTTAACGTTATAGAGCTTGAGAGTGATCATCCGGTTTTATAAGTGACAATATATTAGTTGGTATCAGCTATTTTACAGGCTACTTTGAAATTAACCTTACGACAGGTACCAGCATTTCTTCCATTGATATGCCCCCATGCTGATATGTATTTTTATAATAATTTGCATAGTAATTATAATTCTTGGGATAAACAAAATAATTAGAATTTGTAGCAAAAATGAATTTTGAACTTACGTTTGATTTGGGCAGGTGCGCATAATGCGGGTCTTTTATCTCAAATACATCCCGCGGATCATAATTCAGATTCCTTCCTATTTTGTACCTTAAGTTTACGGAAGCTTTCCTGTCACCTATTACCTTAACCGGATTATTAACTCTTAATGTGCCGTGATCGGTAGTAAAAATAACTTTTAAATTTTTATCGGCAAGAAGCTTTATCAGATCAAACAAATGGGAATGATTAAACCATGATAAAGTAAGTGAGCGGTAAGCCGAATCATTAACCGCAAGTTCACGAATTATGTTCATCTCGGTATTGGCATGAGACAGGAAGTCCACAAAGTTGTATACAATGACAATAAGATCATTGGTGAGAATATTTGAAAAGCTATCCACAAGCTTCTTACCTGTTCGCGAGTTACTAACCTTTGCGTAAAAGAACCTGTATTTTTTCCCCAGCCTGGCAAGCTGTTTACGCAGTAACTCTTCTTCATTATAATTTTTCGCTCCTTCCTCATCGTCGTTTAGCCAGAGGTCAGGATTTAATTTCTGGATTTCCAGGGGCATTAGTCCCGCAAACATTGCATTGCGCGCATATTGGGTAGCCGTAGGGAGAATACTGCAAAATATTTCATCACTCTCGGTAACAAAGTAATCATTAATAGTGGGATATATTGTTTTCCACTGGTCATACCTGAGATTATCTATAACAACAACTATTACTTTGTTATTCTCATCTACCAGGGGGAACACTTTTTCTTTAAAAACATTGGGAGACAGCAAAGGCTGTTCATGCTGCTTTTCATTGAACCATGATATATAATTCAGCTTGATAAATTTGCCGAATTTCAGATCTGCGCCGGCTTTTTGCATATTAAATATATCATTCATCCCGCCGTCAATTGATTTTTCAAGCTCCAGTTCCCAGTAAATGATCTTTTTATAAATCTCTATCCAGTCATTAAATGTCATGGCATTATCTACCTGCATGCCAATATTGGAAAACTCCGATCTGTAGGCCGATGTCGTTTCTTTGGTTATCAGTTGTTTGGTTTCAATATTCTTCTTTATTGTCAGCAGGATCTGATTTGGATTCACAGGCTTAATCAGGTAATCTGCTATTTTCGAACCAATAGCCGCATCCATAATATTTTCTTCTTCACTTTTTGTTATCATCACTACGGGCAGGTTCGAACTATGGCTTTTAATTATATTTAAAGTTTCAATGCCACTGAGTCCGGGCATATGCTCATCAAGAAATACAAGGTCGAAATGGTGGCTCCTGACCAAATCAATAGCCGTATCACCATTGCTGGCAGTCATCACCTGGTAACCTTTTTCTTCAAGAAAAAGGATATAAGGTTTTAATAAATCAATCTCATCATCTGTCCACAATATTCTAATTTTCTTCATAGCATGAAAATGAGAACTTTTAGTAATATTCATTAAAAAACTTGAGATACCGGTCAACAGATTTATCAGTTTTCAAAATATTTAAATTAGCAGCAGAAATTACCATTTTTTGTACTTTCCTTTCATCGACATCTTTTAAAATGGATTTATCAGAAGATGCCTTATTGTAATAATCCAGTGATTCGGCCTTATTCTTAAATGACCTGACTGTAATTATATTCTGACTGCCATTTATCAGGCTGCTTTCAGCCCTTAAATTCAGTTCGTCAAAATTATCAAGATTAAAGTTTATTATATTAAATAATAACTGGTTGAGATAGGTTTTGTCAGTTAACACAAATGCAAAAAGATGCTCGGTATTCTCCTCATATTTATAAAGAGCTATTGCCATTTCCTTTTCTTCTTCTTCTTTCAGATCAGGATGTTCCTTATCGAGAAAGGCAATAATATTTTTTGCATTTTCTGCAACCTCTGTCATAGGGTAAGATGACACGATATGATACAATGTTTCTTTGAAAGTTTTAATATCTCTTGTTCTGCCGATAGACAGTGCCCTAAGATAGTCAAATTGAGGTGTCAGTCTATTATCCGGGTACGTTTTCAGGGCATATTCCGT
This sequence comes from uncultured Bacteroidales bacterium, assembly GCA_964461435.1. Classification (GTDB taxonomy): domain Bacteria; phylum Bacteroidota; class Bacteroidia; order Bacteroidales; family UBA10428. The sequence goes on from CAYWUI010000027.1 coordinate 16,615, forward strand.
TTTTTGAATAACATCATTATATTGCTTTCTCAGATATTTGTTGTATGTCTCGATATAATAGTCATGTACTTGATTTTGTTCTGCTTCAAGTTCTTTAAGATAGTCCGGATTTGCTAATAATTTGGCGTATGTGCTATTAGGAAACTGGCTGATGATTTTGTTTTTATATGTCTCGACCATAGCCTTATTGTTGATCTTAACATAAGTATCATACAGGTAATAATAGGATGACAGCAAATATTCCGTATTCGGATATCTTTTGATAAGTTCTTTAAATGACTCAATTGATCTTTCATAGTCCTTGAGTTCATTTTTGTAGATCATCCCCATATTATACAATGCATTCTCAATGCGTTTATCAGAAATTACAAGCATTGAATCTGTCAGCGGAATATTTTTCAGATAGAAATCTCTTGATTTATTGCTGAGGGCTTTATGATTTTTTAATTCTTCGTCTTTCACAAAGTTTGTTTCTTCGGTGCCAACACTTTCGCCAAAGCTTACTACATTTTTATTTGCCCGTCTCCAGTTATCTTCAAGCTTTCTGTTTCCCCATTTGAGCTTAAACTCTTTATATCCCAGGCCTCTCGCGGTCTCGTTATAAAAGTACCATTTTACTCCTTCTGAAAAGCCTTGTTGTCCTGTTTTCCTGTTTAATTCCATATTGTATCCGAACTGCTTGTCAAGTGCCTCTTCCTGCTTTCGTATTATCTCTTCATGTTCTTTCTTTCTGACATCTTCGATTAGTTTATCAATATAATCAAGCAGTTCATTTTTTGGCAGCTTTGCCAGTCTTTGTACACTATCTTCAAGGTTAACAGTATTGATTTCCTTAACCAGCATAGTCAGACTTTTGGATTTTGTATAGATTATATCATAGCCAGGGTAATCCGTTTTCAGCAGGGCAACGGCACTATCGTAATATGCCTGGGCATAAACATATTCAGGCATTTCATAATAGAGGTCGGCAAGGGTAAGGTAAGAACGGGCTTTCTGGGTTACATTATTAACATTATGCTGAACTGAATTTTTGTACTGCTTTATAGCTTTTGAGACATTTCCCTCTTTGTAGGCAATATTTCCCAGGGCATAATAAATCTGGTCCTTGTATTCTGCATTTTTATCATCTTTAAGCATCCTGTGAAGCTGTCCTTCAATTTCTCTCACCGATCCGTATCCCTTTTCATATGCCAGAGCACGGTTGATCCTTGCGTTAAATGTCATTTCATAGGGAGGGTTCATTTTTATAACCTTGCTGTATAAACCGGAGGCCTTTTTTGTCAACCCTGTCTTTTCATATAATTGGGCAAGAATAAAGGTATACCGTATCCTGGGTTTCTTCTTATGTACTTGATTTTTTGCTTTTTCCAGGTAAGCTATTGCACTTGAGAGGTTGTTCTGTTTAAGATAATAATCAGCATATATAGTGTAAAAATCTACTTTTAACCGTTTTGGCAAATTTTCGTCATTTTCGAGCGTCGTCAGAATTTCTTCCGAGTTTTTATATTCACCCGTTTCATTATATATGCGGGCAAGCCATATGTTTGCATCATAAGTGATCGGTTCATCTTTAAACTCGTTATTAATAAACCTGAATGTCTCTTCGGCAAGCTTAAAATTATGTTCATGGAAATAGGCCTTGCCCATCAACAGGTAATTATCGTCAACCCATTTATTAAATTCCTTCTTGTTATAAAATATCCTTTTCTTTTGTGATAGTGCGGTATTATCCTTTAATTTCGGCTTGACAGTAATTGAATGCAGGGCTATAAGTTTTGTACCCTTCTTAATTGTCCTGTCCATATCTGGTGATACAGTTTTAGCCAGTTCTTTATCACAATATGTAAAAACAGGTAATATTTCAGTATAATCATCTTTAAAGGAATTGTCTATCTTTTTCAGTCCTTTTTGAAAACTGACATTCCCGTTGAACAGTATATTATACCTGGCAGTGATATTGTGGTATGTACGTGTTATAACCGTATTTTTCTGTGTACTACAGCCGGCAAGTAAAACAACAGATATCAATAACCAGGTTATGTTTGTATCTTTCCTTAGCATCAGTTACAACTATGGTTTAATATTAACTGAAAATTAATTAACATATTTTATCAGGCATATATTTTATTACTAAATTTTCTTAATCAGCCGGACTTCTTTAAAATAATACATCCTACAAGTTCAGGATGATCCTGCACAACTTCACCGGTTCCCAGATGTCTTATCATCCAGAGTATTATAAAATCTCCCGATGCCGCCCAGGTAAAGAAAAATCCAAAAATAAATATTTTTAAATCCCCTGATAGAAGTCCGGTCAATAACGGCAGGACACCCAAAATAATACCCGGCATAACAATTCCTGTTCTATAGGCATTTACAGGTAAAGGTTCACTGCAATGTATATATGGAGCTAAATCAGGTTTCATGATTCCGAAAGATAAAGAACGAAATCCCTTTTCTGTAAAAAACACCCAAACCAGTCCGTGCAGGAATTCGTGCATAAATATTCCGGTTATCAGGACTATTATGGCCCAGAACAAATATTTGAATATATTATATACAAAACTAAATAATATAAAATTACCTTTTAGCAGGTTAATTTTAAGTTTCCAGTAATCAACAAGATCAGCACCCCATATAATAGCATAGGGGATACAAAAAAAGATAATTATCGCGATTAATATATAAAATGAGTACAGATAAGTTTTACTAACTGAAAGAGTTATTTCACCGGCATGGTCTTTTTGTTTGTTCATAAATCATTAATCAACTGCAATTACTTCTTTTATTCCGGGAACCTTTTCCTTTACTGCCTGTTCAATTCCTGATTTTAGGGTCATCATACTAAAAGGGCAGCCATTACATGCGCCTGTTAATTTTACTTTTACCGTCAAATCATCAGTAATATCGATCAATATCACATCTCCTCCGTCAGCTTGCAGATAGGGCTTGATATAATCAATTACGGCATTTACTTTTTTTAATAGTTCCTGTTTTTTAGAGTTATCCATCATTTTATAGATTTTATTTTAATTTTTTACATATTTGACTTTCACAAATTTATATATAATAATGATAAAAATTTGATTTTATTTAGATTAATTCTTTACTAGGATCCCAGTAAAGAGTTTCAAAGTCTACTATCCTGTCATCTTCTACTTTCACTCCTTCACTTTCAAGTAATTCCTGCATCAGTGAGGCATGACGGAAATGGTGTTTTCCTGTAAGCAGTCCTGTCCTGTTCACTACACGGTGAGCAGGAACAAAATGTTCATTAAATCTTGTACTGTTTAATGCCCATCCTACCATTCTTGAAGCCTGAGGTGAGCCTATGTATTTTGCAATGGCTCCGTATGTTGTTACCCGTCCGCTTGGAATTTGTCTTGTTATGTTATAGACTTTTTCAAAGAAATTTGCATCATTCATTGTTTGTCACTTCTTCAATTATAGTGTTGCCGGCAAGGTTAAATTTCAAATAGTATATTTTTAAACCCTGTTCAAGAAATTTAATTTCATAAAATGTTTTAACTGATAATATATCATTATCAGCAAGCGAATCATACAAATCATCTGTACAATGTTCAATTTCCAGCTTGTTATATTTTATAATCTCCAGTGTGTAATTATACAGCAAGGCGCTATCTGTTTTCAGGTGTATATGTCCGCCTTGTTTCAGAAATCCCCTGTACAAATTTAAGAACCTGCTTGAGGTAAGCCTTTTCTTTTTATTCTTTGGCTGTGGATCGGGGAATGTTATCCATATCTCATCAATTTCATCTTTGCCGAAGAATGAATTAATCAGTTCAATCCGCGTTCTTAAAAATACTGCATTATTTATAGTTTCATCAAGTGCTATTTTTGCACCTTTCCATATCCGGGCTCCTTTAATGTCAATGCCTATATAATTTTTTTCTTTAAATCTTCTGGCCAGTCCGACCGTGTATTCTCCTTTGCCACAACCTAATTCCAGAACAACGGGATCATCATTTCCGAACAAATCTTCATTCCATTTGCCCTTTAATTTATAATCTTTATGATAGACTTCATGAAAAGGTGGCTGCAGGACATTGCTAAACTTCTTCATTTCCTCAAATCTCTCCAGCTTTCTCTTTATCATTTTTAAGATTGTGATTAGGAGATTACTTTTCTATCCTCAGTCCGACATCGACAATATTATCCAATTCGTCATCCCACATGGCCTGCTCAATATCAAATACGTATATACCGCGGTACGGAAATTTTATATTTCTCAGGTACAGAACCTGGTTGTTCAAAGCGTTTCCTATGCCTTTCCCGAGCCACCTGCCCCTGGCATCTGCAAGAGTAATCTCAAATGTATCTCTCACAGATTCACCGCTGGGGGCATGAGTTGTAATAAACATGAATATATTACTGTAGGTGTATTGGCTCCTGTTGCGGAGGTTTATGTAAATATTATGTGAGTTTGCAGTATCGGAGATATTTACACTAAAATGAATAATATTTTCTTTTTTCCAGGTGTTTCCCGGTATTTTTATATTTTTTTCAAATACCCTGCTTTTATCACATGATAATAGTAACAAACAAATAAGTGCAGAAAGGCATGTTATATAAAGGAGTTTAATTTTAGGCATTTGTTTTTCCTGCTGTGCATTACTTTATTATTCAGGCCTGTCCTCAAACCTGCTTAGACTTTCTTCGTCAGCAACATTGGAATAATCAATAATTGGTGTAATTTTCACGTACTCAAAGCTTTCAAGCTTTTTAACTTTTTCACCTTTTTTATTAAGTTCAATAATTTCCTTTACGGTATCTATTGTAAGGCAGGCTGCCTCAGATGCCGATTCCTTGTCATATGAGTACCACATAAGCCTGCCAAATATATCTGTTTTCTGATGGTAGGCCAAACCGTTTTCTGTTTCGAGGGGTATTGACGTATCCGGAAAATCCTGCTGCGCATCAAGGTATGCACTTAATTCATAGTTAAGGCAGCATTTAAGTTTACTGCACTGGCCCGCCAGTTTCTGCGGATTAAGGGACATCCCCTGGTATCGGGCTATGTTGGTTGTAACCGAAATAAAGTTTGAAATATACGCCGAACAGCATAACTCACGGCCGCAAGTTCCTATGCCTCCAATCCTTCCTGCCTCCTGCCGGGCACCTATCTGCCGCATCTCTATCCTGATCTTAAATTCGTTGGCCAGCACTTTTATCAATTCCCGGAAGTCAACCCTGTCATCTGCAATATAATAGAATATTGCTTTGGTCTGGTCTCCCTGGTATTCAACATCACCGATTTTCATTTCGAGCTTCAGTTCCTCGGCAATTTTCCGGGCCCTGAGCATGGTGGTATTTTCGAGGGAAATAGCCTTTTTCCATTTGTCAATGTCGGCTTGTTTTGCTTTTCTATAAATTTTTTTGAATTCTATATTGTCAATATCAATATTATTAATCCTGAATCGCGTTATTACAAGGGCTCCTGTTAATGAGACAACACCAATATCATGGCCGGGTGTAGCCTCCACTGCAACAATGTCCCCCTTTTTAAGCTTAAGATTGTTTACGTTTTTGTAAATGCCCTTACGTGTGTTTTTAAATCTTATTTCCACCAGGTCCGTATCATGAAATGAATCGGGAATATCCTCCAGCCAGTTATAAACGTCAAGTTTATTACATCCCGGATTTTCGCAAATCATACTTGTCTTTGAATCCAATGCCAGATTTTTACAACCCCTGCCAAAACAATTATAATTGTCCATCTTCTATCTCTTTTAATTATTACCGGATATCAAATTATACGGCAAATTTAATTAATTCTGCTTTCTAATCAACTTTATTAACTTAAGTGACAGATCAAGAAATACTAACCGTCCAAAAGCATTTCTTTCAATATCATTATATGCTTTATTAATCCCGGCTGCTATCTCGTAAGCATTTGATTCATTAATAAAGGGATGAAAATTGCCTGAAAACTCATTTTCTTTTTCTGTTAAATACACTTTTTCAGCCTGGTTGAGACTTAAAAGATAGTTTTTTCTAAGTATAGACAGCGAATAATCGAGAAAACCCTTTTGCCTTTCTCTGCCTGTACCTGCTATATCTTCTATCCATGCTAATATTTCCGGTATATTTTTCTTATAACAATGGCGCATCAGCAGAATAAATCTTTCCAGGTTATTTTCGTATTCTTCACCGGCATCAATATTTTCCATCGCTTTCTGATAGTCTCCGGCTGAAAGATTCATTATTTCTTTTGCTTTTTTATCGTCAAGGCCAAATTTTTCTTTTATTGAAGCAGCCAGGTCATCATCAGCTATTTTCATGAATTTCACTATCTGGAACCTGGATAAAATAGTCGGTAAGATCTGATCGGTATTGTCAGTTATGGCCAGGAATATTGTTTTCTTAGGTGGCTCTTCAATAATTTTTAACAGTTTATTTGCAGCAGGAGCATTCATTTTTTCAGGATGCCAGATGATCATTATTTTGTAATCGGATTCAAATGATTTCAGGTTAAGCTTCTTTAATACGGCCTTACTTTCATTTACACTAATAAATCCCTGCTTATTTTCGATGCCAATGATATCGTACCACTGGTTAAGGGACAAATAAGGATTTTTTATTATGGCTTCTCTCCATTCAGCAATGAAGTCATCACTTACCAGATTATCCCTGGTTACAGTTCTGGTAGTGTTTACAGGAAAAACAAAATGAAGATCGGGATGTATTAATTTCTTGTATTTTGTACAGCTGGCGCATGTATTACACGAATCACCATCACCTTTCTGTGTACAACTTATGTACCGGGCAAATGCAATAGCCAGTGCCAGGGTTCCCCAGCCGTCAGGACCCAGGAATAACTGCGAGTGGCTTATCCTTCCCTTTTTAACAGCACCCGTTAACTGCTCTTTAATTTTATTTTGCCCGATTACCTCTTTAAACAACATGCATCAGTCATAGAAGGGGGTTATTGTCACGGAAAGATCTGACGGATTGGCATAATAGGGCCATGAAGCAATGAGCATATCAGCCCCTGACCTGGCATACTCAATAACATTATTGCCTGTAATCCCTCCTGAAACGGCCAGCCTGATATTTGGATTTAATTTATGTATTTCTTTTTTTACTTCTTTTATTTGCTTGATATCAAACCTGTTAAGTATAATAGTATCTATGCCTGTTGATGCGACTTTCAGCGCATCAGACGAATTTTTTACTTCAACAGTCACATTTTTGTCGGCAATAAGATTCTTCTGCTCATTTATCCTGGCTTCGAGATTTTCAAGATTTCCAAGGAAGCTGTAATGATTGTCAAAGATAAGGATTGATTCTGACAGTCCGAGCCGGTGTATGCTTGCCCCGCCCGCCATGACCGCCTTGATGGATATCTTTCTAGTAAACGGGATTGTTTGCCTGGTTGTAAGGATTTGAATACCAGGATTACTTTCCCTTGCTTTCTCCACCAGTTCCCTTGTGCGTGTAGCAATACCCGAAGCAAAGCCGAGAATATTTTCACATGTTCTCCATGCAGCATGAATATTTTTTGATAATCCTTCTCCTTCAAGAAATTTCACTCCCTTCTCAATAAACTCTCCGCTGGGAGTAAACAGCGTCGCCTGTATATTTAATTTTGCAAATATTCTCAGAACTTCTTCAGTACAACATACGACTGTATTTTCCCTGGTAGCTATCTGTATCTTTGCAGGTTTATTTTCCAGTTTTAAAATTGATGTTGTTATATCAAAGTAGGGGACGTCCTCCGATAGTAATTCATCAATTTCTTTATCGGTAAAATAGATCATAATATTTTATTAATTAGCGGTTAAATATTTTTAATGTTAAATTACTAAAATTTATTTTCTAAATAAATTCAAATAACAGTTTTAACCATAAAATTATTTTTTTTGCAGGTGATGTTAACATCCTGATAATAATTTTTCACCTAAAATAAATATCTTTGTGCCCATTATTTATGATAACAATTGAATGGAAAATATCAGGAATTTCTGCATTATAGCGCATATTGATCATGGCAAGAGTACTCTTGCCGACAGATTGTTATTAAAGACAAAAACTCTTTCCGAGAGGGACTTTAAGGATCAGGTTCTTGATGATATGGATCTTGAGCGTGAGAGGGGAATAACAATAAAGAGCCATGCTGTCCAGATGGAGTACATTCACGACAGTAAAAAGTACTTCCTTAACCTTATAGATACACCCGGGCACGTAGATTTTTCATATGAAGTGTCAAGGTCAATTTATGCATGCGAAGGTGCTTTATTGGTTATTGACGCAACCCAGGGCATCCAGGCGCAGACAATATCAAATCTTTACCTTGCACTTGAACATAACCTTGAAGTTATACCTGTTCTTAACAAGATGGATTTGCCCAATACCATACCTGATGAGGCTAAGGACCAGATAGTTGATCTTACAGGATGTGACAGAAATGATATAATTGAAGCGAGCGGTAAAACAGGCTTGGGTGTGAATAAGATTTTAGAAGCTATAATCACAAAAATACCACCACCAAAAGGTGATCCTGAGGCCCCCTTGCAGGCACTGATATTTGACTCGGTTTTTAACAGTTTCAGGGGTATATATGTATATCTGAGAGTTATGAACGGTGTGATAAGGACAGGTGATCATGTAAAATTCGTAGCTACGGGGAAAAAGTATCATGCCGATGAGGTTGGCATTTTAAAGCTTAAAACAGAGCCCAGGGATACTCTCAGGGCAGGTGACGTCGGTTATATAATATCAGGAATAAAAACATCCTCGGAAGTAAAAGTGGGGGATACGATAACCCATGTTGAAAATCCGTGTGAAAAGTCAATTGAGGGATTTGAAAATGTTAAGCCGATGGTTTTTGCCGGCATTTATCCGGTCGATGCAGATGATTATGAAGAGCTACGTTCATCAATTGATAAATTACACTTAAATGACGCCTCACTGTTTTATGAACCTGAATCATCGGCTGCCCTGGGGTTCGGATTCCGGTGCGGATTTCTCGGCCTGTTACATATGGAAATTGTGCAGGAACGTCTTGACAGGGAGTTTAACATGAATGTCATAACAACTGTTCCCAATGTTTCTTTTAAGGCCTATACAAAAAAAGGTGAAGCCATTGATGTTCATAATCCCTCCGGAATGCCGGAGCCGAAATACCTTGATTATATTGAGGAGCCTTATATCATTGCTCAGGTTATTTCCAAAACGGAGTATATCGGACAGATAATGAGGTTATGCATAGATAAACGGGGCACACTTAAAAACCAGGTTTATCTTACCAGCGACAGGGTGGAGGTCACTTTTGAGATGCCTCTGTCTGAGATTGTTTTTGATTTCTATGACAAGCTTAAAAGCATTTCAAAGGGGTATGCTTCATTTGATTATCATACTTCAGGCTATAAGAGAGCCAACCTGGTGCGTCTGGATATACTGCTGAACGGTGAGATGGTCGATGCATTGTCTTCACTTATTCATAAGGAGTATGCTTACTCCTTCGGCAGAAGAATTTGTGTAAAGCTGAAAGAGCTTATTCCGCGCCAGCAGTTTGATATAGCAATACAGGCGGCAATAGGAGTAAAGGTCATAGCCAGGGAGACAGTCAAGGCATTGCGCAAGGATGTCACGGCCAAATGTTACGGGGGTGATATCACACGGAAGAGAAAGCTCTTAGAGAAGCAGAAGAAAGGTAAGAAAAAAATGCGCCAGATAGGCAGTGTGGAAGTTCCGCAGCAGGCTTTCCTGGCAGTATTAAAAATGGATTGACGATTTCTTATTTCCTGATATCCAGCTTTAACGACAATTCCTTAAGCTGTTCCCCTGATATTGCTGAAGGGGAGTCGATCATTACATCCCTGCCCGCATTATTTTTCGGAAAAGCAATAACATCCCTTATAGATTCCAGTCCGGCAAAAAGTGATACACACCTGTCAAAGCCAAATGCGATACCTCCGTGAGGGGGTGCTCCATACCTGAAGGCATTCATGAGAAAGCCAAACTGCCTGTCTGCCTCCTCCCCGGTGAATCCCAGGGTCCTGAACATTGCTTGCTGCACATCCTTATCATGAATCCTTACTGAGCCTCCGCCAAGTTCCACGCCGTTTATTACAAGGTCATAAGCATTGGCTCTGACACTTCCCGGGTCTGTTTCCAGCTTGCCAATATCTTCTGCTTTAGGTGATGTGAAAGGATGGTGCATGGCAAAGTACCGTTTTGTTTCTTCATCCCACTCAAGAAGGGGAAAGTCAATAATCCATAAAGGGACAAATATGTTCTTATCCCTCAATCCGCACTGCTCTGCCACTTCAAGCCTTAATTCATTGAGGGCATTAAGGGTTTGCAGTCTCTCACCGGCAAGAATAAACATTAAGTCACCCGGACGGGCATCGAATTTTGTGGCCCAGCCGGCAAGTTCTTCCTGTGTGTAAAACTTATCAACCGTAGACCTGAGGGTACCATCTTTATTATATTTAACATATATCAATCCTTTGGCTCCTACCTGGGGTCTTTTTACAAAATCCGTAAGCTCGTCAATCTGCTTTCGGCTATATTCACTGCAACCTCCCGCACATATTCCCCCTATATATTCGGCACCATCAAATACCATAAAGCCCTTTCCTTTGACCATTCCGCTAATATTTTTGATCTTCATATCAAACCTGATATCAGGCTTATCGCTCCCATAATTTTCTATAGCCTCATCATATGAAAGCCGCACGAATTTTCCGGTTAATTCTATGTTCTTAACAGCTTTAAAAAGATGCTTCATCAGGCCTTCAAATGTATCCAGTATGTTATCGCGCGTTACAAAAGACATCTCACAGTCGATCTGTGTGAATTCAGGCTGCCTGTCGGCTCTCAGATCCTCATCCCTGAAGCATTTGACGATCTGAAAGTACTTGTCATATCCTGCAACCATTAATAACTGCTTGAATGTTTGCGGTGACTGCGGAAGGGCATAGAATTCTCCGGGATTAACCCTTGAGGGGACAACAAAATCCCTCGCTCCTTCAGGAGTAGATTTTATTAACATGGGAGTCTCAACCTCAATAAATCCCTGTCCGGTTAAATAATCCCGCACTTCCCGTGCCATCAAATGGCGCAGTTCAATATTTTTTTTGAGCATGTTTCTTCTGAGGTCAAGGTACCGGTACTTCATGCGAAGTTCGTCGCCTCCATCGGTATCATCTTCAATAGTAAACGGCGGTATTTCAGATTTATTTAACAGGTCGATTTTACTTACTTTAATTTCAATGTCTCCGGTAGGAAGGGACTGGTTCTTGTTACTTCTTTCCTCAACAGTACCTTCAATTCTTATAACAAACTCACGACCCAGTTTGCGTGCCCTTTTGTATAAATCAGCATCAGTATCCATGTTAAAAACAAGCTGTGTAATACCATAGCGGTCTCTCAGATCAATGAAAGTCATGCCCCCCAGGTCCCTCGATCTTTGCACCCACCCGCTTAATACTACCTGTTTGCCTGAATCATTAATTCTAAGTTCTCCACAGTTATGTGTTCTATACATTTTTGTCAGATTTTGATTTTACGAAAATAAAAAGAAAACTTATATCTGTTATTTAAATGAGTATAATTATAAAATAATTTTAAGCTATATTTAATATTTCCATAATATAAGTATGACTTACAAGCTGTTTTCAGACGAATATTTTATGAAGGAGGCTCTGAAAGAGGCAGAAAGGGCATTTGAAAGAGATGAGGTGCCTGTGGGAGCTGTAATTGTACATAACAAAAAAATTATAGCCAGGGCTCATAATCTGTCTGAAACATTAAACGATGCCACGGCTCATGCTGAGATGCAGGCTTTTACAATTGCAGCCAATACTATAGGAGGCAAATACCTGACTGATTGCGTTCTTTATGTAACACTTGAACCTTGTGTAATGTGTGCAGGAGCTTCAAACTGGACAAGGCTGAGCAGGATAGTTTTCGGCACTTTCGATAAGGAAAGGGGTTATTCGGGGATATCAAAAAGAATTCTTCATCCGAAGACTGAGGTTACACATGGCATACTGGAAGATGACTGCAATAAATTATTAACAGAATTTTTCAGAAAGAAAAGGATATAAAATAGGGACAGCGCCCAATTTTTTTAAATTGGGCGCTGTCCCTATTTATTAAAAGGCGATACCTATAGTTACTCCTCCCCTGGCACCAAATCCATCAAATGATCCCAGTGAGAAATCATTTTCACTTCCGACATCTACTTTAACAGAACCGGCATTATATGAAGGTCCGATAAAAATATCCAGAGTTACAATATTACCAAATAAAAATTGTCCTCCTATTAACAGACCTCCTCCAAAAGAAGAAAATGTTGCTTTGGCCGTGTACTCCATCAGGTTAATATCCAGCGCGGGAGTTTCAAGCTTGAAACTCTGATATCTTATAAAAGGAGCCAGGTAAAATCCTTTTAAATCTTCACTTTTCCCCGGGTATAACCTGAATTCAGGTGTGACACCGAAGCCACTGAATTTGGTATCAGATACCTTAAAACCTGTATAGAAAAAGCCAAGTTGTGCGCTTGTTGCATCACTTAAAGCCCTTTCATAGAAAACAGATACAGAACTGACCAGGGGGCTGAAAATGTTGACTTTAAAGGCATTTTTCTTTTGCGCATAAATAGAAACCGATAAAGCCATTAATAAAATTGTTACTAAAGTTAAGGTAAAGAGTTTTTTCATGGTTGCAATTTTTAATTAATATTAATATTGGTGAAAGGTTACTTAAACAAAAGTATTTTTCTTATATATAAGTTAATAAAATTTTTGCATTTACTTATTAACATTCCGGATTTATTCCATGAAAAAGAGTTACCGCATCTTATACACTCTATTTCAATGAAATGATTTTTGTACTTTTAACTTATTGTCATAAATTTGATCCTGTTTGATAAACAGATATTATGATAATCGATATAAGGAGAACAGTCATTAAACAGAAGCTGAGGAGTTTCTTTATGACCATTGTTGTGATCCTTATTATTGTGCTGGTGCTATTTACAAGTATTTATGATGAGGATACATTTGAAGTAAGCAGGGGGATGCTCACAGTGATTATTATTTCTGTCTATTTGCTATTTATCATATTTAATATAATCCGCAATTTTAATTATATATATTATAACGATGATGGGGACAAGCTGGTACTCAGATATTTCTCGCTCAGTATTTTTACGCAGAAGAAAAATTCCATAGAAATACCTAAACGTTCATTTGCCGGATATAAGATAGAAAAATCGTTTGCAGGGCTGAAGGAAAAGCTGGTTCTGATGCAGCAGCTTGAAGGCAGGATTGCCAGGTATCCGGGAGTGAGTATTACCTCGCTGAATTCACATCAAAAAAGTGATATGATAAATTCCCTGGATAATTATTCCAGAAGATAAATGCTTACATTCCTTTCATCCTTTTTATCCTGATAATTATAGGATAATCATAAAATATTTCATAATATGAAAACTGAACTGTAATTACCGTTACCAGTCATTATTGTGTTTATAAGTGAAAGATGATAATTTAAAATATAAAATCGGAATCGGACTGATTCCAAAAATAGGGCCGGTGCTTACCAGGAGGTTAATTTCTTTTTGCGGAAGCATTGAAGGGGTATTCAGGGAGAAAGGCAGATGCCTGTCAAGGATCCCGGGTATAGGTGAAAAATTAGCCGGCTATATAACAGATAACAGCGTATTGGAGAGGGCGGCAGAGGAAGTTGAATATATAGCTGACAATAATATAAAACCGTTGTTTTATCTTGACAGCGACTACCCTGAAAGGCTAAGGCATTGCGAAGATGCACCGGTGATTATATTTGTTAAGGGAGATGCATGCTTCAACGTTCCAAAAGTGCTCGCTGTTGTTGGTACAAGAAATGCCACCGGCTACGGGAAAGATATGTGCAATAAGCTTATTCAGGAACTGGCTGAGAATAACCATGATGTGGTGATAGTAAGCGGACTGGCATATGGTATTGATATTTGTGCGCACAGGGCAGCCCTGAAAAATAACCTCAGGACAATGGCCGTGCTGGGGCATGGACATGCAATGATATATCCGCAGGGGCATAGAGAATTCGCCGGGCGTATAGTAGCAGGAGGAGCTTTAATATCTGAATTTCTGAATGACGAGATTCCCGAACCGGCTAATTTTGTCAGGCGCAACAGGATAATAGCAGGCTTATCCGACGCTGTGGTAGTTGCCGAGTCAGGTGAAAAGGGGGGAGCTTTGATTACTGCTGACCTGGCTAATTCCTATAACAGGGATGTTTTTGCTTTCCCGGGGAGGGTAACTGACAGGTATTCCGTGGGATGTAACAGGCTAATTAAAACTAACAGGGCAGCATTAATTGAAAATTACCAGGATCTGGAGTATATACTGGGATGGCAGTCAGACAAACCGCCTTCCTGCAGTCCCCAAAAGAAATTATTTGTCGAGCTTAAAGACGATGAATCACGGATATTGAAAATTATTAAAAGCAATGTGGAACTGTCAATCGATCAGATATCACTGTATTCTAACATGCCGATGAGTAAAGTATCAGCTATATTGCTCGGCCTTGAATTTAACGGCCTTGTTAAATGTATGCCAGGCAAGGTATATAAATCTTTAGTTTGATGTTTTGAGAAAAAAATAAACCAGGCATTATTTAAATTATAAATATTGTTAGTGTAAATTACAATTTGTTTATCTTAGAAAAAGAATATGCATTTAACCGACACACATACTCATCTTTATTTGTCAGATTTTAAAAATGACATTGGCAAGGTAATCGAAAGGGCCATTAATAATGGTATCACCAGGATGTTTTTACCCAATATTGACAGCAAATCAATTAAGCCGATGAATAACCTGGCTTCTAATTATAAAGATTATATTTTTCAGATGATGGGGGTACATCCCGGTTCAATAAAGGAAGATTTTAAAAAAGAGTTAAAGATAGTTGAAGATGAACTTGCCAAAGGACATTATATTGCTGTCGGAGAAACAGGCATTGACCTGTACAGGGAAAAGAAATATATCAAAGAGCAGTTATATGTATTTGAAAGGCAGCTCAAATTAGCAAAAGAATACGATTTGCCGATAGTAATACATGCGCGAAATTCCTTTACCGAGATTTTCAGAACCCTTGAAAAATATAAAAACTCAGGGTTAAGAGGAGTATTCCATGCCTTTACCGGCACAATTGAGCAGGCTGAATATATTATAAACAGGTTTAATTTTAAGCTCGGGATAGGGGGGATAGTTACTTTTAAAAATTCAGGACTGGAAAAGGTTGTCAGCAAAGTTGACCTTGAACATATTGTCCTTGAAACCGATTCTCCGTTTTTAGCTCCGGTCCCGTGGAGAGGGAGGCGCAATGAGAGCAGCTACCTTGTTTATATTGCAGGGAAGATTGCAGAGATAAAAAATATAAGTCAGCTTAAGGTAGCTGAAATAACAACACAAAATGCATTTGATATTTTTGGCATTTAAAATAATTTATCGTTGGAGAATTAACAGTATAATAATTTGCAATTAAATTTTTTTTAGTAATTTTCGACCTTATAATTTTCAGGCATGTTGGGGAGAGATGGCCGAGTGGTCTAAGGCGCACGCCTGGAGAGCGTGTTACCGCCAAAAGCGGTACGCGGGTTCGAATCCCGCTCTCTCCGCAGTGCGCATAAACCAGGTTTGAAATGTAGAATTTTTATAAATTGCAGCAGAAGAAGATAATGAATAATTAATTTATTTTTTTTATTAATTTTGTCAGTTACAAATAAATATAATAAATTAGAAATTAGAGAATTAAATAGTTATTAATAATTAAATTGAAAATAAGTTATGAAAAAAATTTATGCCATTTTGGTAATATTCGGAATGCTTGTGTTAGGAGTATCTTCTATAACATTTGCGCAGGAAAAGGCAATTCAGGGAGCAATGTCAGACACCAGCACAGTGATCAAGACAAACATAGATCAGGCCAAAGTCAGTGATGAAGTTGCAGCTGCCGATGAACAACAGGAAAGGACAACTCTTCATAAACAGATAAAAGCTAAGTTTATTGAGGGAGGGGCCAGTTTCATGGGGACAATTTTACTTTGTTTAATATTCGGACTTGCCCTGGCAATAGAAAGAATTATTTATCTGAGCCTGGCAACCACCAATACTGACAAGTTGCTGGAAAAAATAGAAAATGCACTGGAATCAGGAGGAGTGGAAGCGGCAAAAGAAGTATGCCGCAATACCAGGGGACCTGTAGCAAGCATTTTTTACCAGGGACTTGACAGAATAGAACATGGTATCGATGTTGTTGAAAAATCTATTATTTCCTATGGAAGTGTGCAGACAGGACTGCTTGAAAAGAATCTTAGCTGGATTTCACTGTTTATATCTATTGCACCTATGTTAGGGTTCATGGGTACGGTTATAGGTATGATCATGGCATTTGAATCTATCCAGCAGCACGGTGATGTAAATGCCTCGATTGTGGCAGGACCTATTGGGGTTGCTCTTATTACCACGGCAGGGGGACTTATTGTTGCAGTTATACTTCAGCTCTTTTACAATTATTTGATATCAAAGATCGATAGCATAGTGAACAATATGGAAGATGCTTCTATTTCTTTGATTGATTTGTTAATAAAATATAATCTTAAAAAATAATTATCATGTCAAATAAGGTATCAAAAATTTCAGCTATTTCCATCATCATGTATATATTGCTGGCTGTTTCTGTGGTTTTCACATTTATGTATTATATGGGCAAAAAAGTGCCGGGAACTGAAGGTACATCTTTTGAAGAGCCCAAGATAACTGATACTGTGATAATCTGGGCATATATATTGGTTGGAATAGCTGCTATTACTGCAATTATATTTCCTTTAATTAATGTGATCAAAAATCCGGCTCACGCTAAGAATATATTAATAGTCATCGTGGTTTTCGGTATTTTGGTAGGTATCAGCTACCTGCTTTCGTCGGGTGCACCTATAAGTTTTTTGAAAGTGGATGCAACGGCAAGAACATTGAAGACAGTAGATACAGGGTTGATAACCACGTATATATTTGCTGCGATAGCTTTCCTTGGGATTTTATACTATGAAATATCAAGTTTATTCAGATAGAAATTTATACTGAAATATGTAAATTTTAAAGAACTTTTAAACTTATAAACGATGGCAAAAAGAAGAGAATTACAGGAGATCAATGCAGGATCTATGGCCGATATTGCGTTTCAGCTCGTTATTTTCTTTATAGTTGCGACGACTATGGACACTGATTCAGGTATTTTCAGGAGATTGCCGCCCATGCCTGAAGAAGAACAGAAGGAGGAGAGGGAAATTAAGGAACGGAACATATTTGTTGTCCTGGTAAATAAGGATAACCAGTTGCTGGTTGAAAATGAGCTAATGGATATCAGGGATTTAAGGGAGGCAGCAAAAGAGTTTATAGCAAATCCTGCAAACAAGAGTGATTTACCGGAAAGAGTGCCTGAAGAAATACCTTATTTCGGAACAATACCCATAACAAAGTTTCATGTCATATCATTGCAAAATGACAGGGGTACGTCATACGGAACATATATAGCGGTGCAAAACGAACTTACGGCAGCCTATAATGAGTTAAAGAATGAACTGTCGTTATCAAAATTCGGCATAAAGTTTGATGACTTAAAAGAAGATGATCCGAGGAGGGATGCCATAGAAAAGGTATATCCGCTAAAGATATCCGAAGCTGTTCCTAAAAATATAGGAGGGACCTGATCATGACAAAATTCGCCAGAAAAGGCAAAGGTAAAAGGCCTGGAATTAACACGGCTTCATTGCCTGATATAGTTTTTATGTTGTTATTCTTTTTTATGGTAACAACTGTTTTGCGTGAGACAAATCTTAAGGTATCCGTAATTGTTCCTTTTGCTTCCGAGATTAAGAAACTTGAGAAAAAATCACTTGTAAGCTATATAAATATAGGAAAACCGCTGATGACGGAAATTTACGGGACAGCCCCGAGAATTCAGCTGAATGATGCATTTGCCAGCAAGGACCAGATAAGGGAGTTTATTTCAAGCGAGAGGGAAAAAATGTCTGAAGATGACAGAAAGAAGATGACTGTTTCAATAAAGTGTGATAAAAATGTCGAGATGGGCATTGTAACCGATGTTAAGGAGGAATTGAAAAAAGCAAGCGCACTGAAAGTCAATTATTCTTCTCGTTCCGGGACCAAGAAGGAAATTTTTTCCAATTTCTGAAAAAGAGGGACAGCGCCCATATTTCTAAAAATATAGGCGCTGTTTCTTTTTATCCCTTTTCAAAAATATGGGCGCTGTCCCTTTTTTTGGTTTGCCCGGAGGACAGGACCAATTTCTTGAGGATTTGAAGAGTTTATCCTTAATAATCAATAATTTATCGTAGTCTTAGTCTCTTATAATAATTTTTAAAGACCTGCTTTACCCGATCAAAATAGGCCACAGTATTTCTTGAATATCTTGAACATTTAAAATTTATTTCAATCCCCGATAGTCTTTACAATAACCATAATGATGATATTCATCACTTATCATATAAAAGTCTGCCAAAAACATTTTATTTCTCTTGCTTTTTGCATAACTTAATAATATAAGTATTTTACTTACGTAATTAGCTTATGCTATGGTTAAGGAAAGTAAAAATAATTTTACGGGAAAGGAAATCATTCCTTTGGTTTCTCTAATGTTCTTTATTCTGGTTTTATTTTCATTTTTAGATGAAGTTTTGGATCTGCCTCATTTATTCTTTGGTTCACTGAAAACCCCAATAAACCGGAATGAAATAATTATTGAAGGCACAGGGGTCGGATTGGCCATAGTACATCGAATAATCAGCAAACATAGAGGAGAAGTATGGGCTAATGGTACAATTAACCAGGGAGCGACATTCCTTTTTTCTTTGCCTTCACAAACATAAAAACCAAAAATCATGGAAAATTATTTTGCTGTTGAAGTACTACTCGTTGAGGATAATAATGATGATGATGCAAATCTTACCATCTGGGGCTTGAAAAAATAAAACAAAGGAAAATGAGAAAAATATTAATGTTAGAGGATAATCAATATGATTTAGGTTTAGTGCTAAATCAGCTAAAAAAAGACAAGTTAAGTTTTTCTTATAAAGAAACAGATAATAAGGAAGGTTTTATAAACCTGTTGAGATCATTTCAGCCTGATATCGTACTGGCCGATTATAAGCTTCCCGGTTTTTCAGGACTCGAAGCTTTGGAAATCGTTAAAAAAGCAGATGACAACCTGCCTGTAATCTTTGTATCAGGTACAATAGGAGAAGAAAGAGCGGTTGAAGCTATGAAAAACGGATTAAACGACTATATGCTGAAAGGTAATTTAAGCAGATTGTCAGCAGCAATTGAGAGAGAAATAAGGGATGCTGAGATACGCCGAAAACACGAAGAAACCCAGGAGTTATTGAAAATAAATGAAAGGAACCTGAGGAAAACAGAAGAAATTGCTCACCTGGGCAGTTTTGAGATCGATTTAAAGACCGGCATTTGCGAATGTTCGCTGGAATTTTATAAAATTCTTGGTTTACAACCCGGCAGCTTTAAAGCAAAACTCAAAAATATCATTCAGCTGATAAAGCCCTCAGAAAGAAAAATATTTGAAAATGCAATAAAAGAAATTAAAGTAACAAAGAAAAAATTCGATATAATTATCAATTTTATAAGCCCTGATAAAAAGTCAAAAACAGTACATTGTGTCGGTGAACTAAAAGACAGAGAAAAAGAGAAAAATGATGTGGTTATTATAGCTGCCCATGATATTACAGAGTTAATTGAGACAAAGAAAGCCCTGGAAAAGGTAGAAAAGGAAAAATCTATGATACTGGATTCAACATCCGAATTGTTTTTATTTTATAATGAGAATTTAAAAATAAAATGGGCTAACAATGCTGTAAGTAAATATATGAATGTCGAACTACATGAATTCGAGAATAAATATTGTTATGAAGTATTGTTTAATCATAAAGAACCATGTGAAGAATGTCCTGTATTGAAAGCCTTATCAACCAGGCAGATCCATTATAATATTATTTCAACACCCGATGGTAAAATCTGGGAAGTCAAGGGATTCCCCGTATTAAATAGCAGCGGTGATATAATAGGATTAGGGGAGGTAGTACGTGATATTACTGAACAAAAAAAAGCTGAAGATGAATTGATTAAGGCAAAAGAGAAAGCTGAAGAGTCCGACCGGTTGAAATCATCGTTTTTGGCTAATATGTCACATGAGATACGAACACCGATGAATGGAATTCTTGGTTTTACTGAGATGCTTAATAAAGAGAATCTGTCTAGGGAAGAAAAGAAATATTATTCGGAAATTATAAAAAACAGCACTGACAGGCTCTTATATATTATTAATGATATACTGGATTTGTCCAGAATAGAAGCACAACAGCTTAAAATCGAGAAATATACTTTTGATATAAATAAACTGATGAAGGAGCTGTATTATGAATTTGAACTGTTTAAAAATAAAAATAATAAAACCGGTATTGAACTGCGACTCAAAAATAAATATACCGAGGGTTCTTACATATATTCCGATAAACACAGGATACGGCAGATACTAACCAATCTTCTAAATAATGCATTTAAATTTACAGAGCAGGGGTTTATTGAATTCGGGTATAAAGTAAAAGACAATCATACTGTTCAATTCAGTGTCAGGGATACAGGAATTGGCATTCCAAGAGAATATCAGGGAATTATATTTGAACGTTTCAGGCAGGTTGATGAGTCAATGGCAAGGACATATAGTGGTGCGGGATTGGGTTTATGCATTGCAAAAGGCCTGGTTGAATTACTGGGCGGTAAAATATGGATTAATTCCACATCCGGTATTGGCAGCACATTCTTCTTTACAATTTCGCACGATATTCAGGAAGAGACAAAACTAATTGAAAAAACCTTTAATGAAACGGCAAATATGTTTAAGGATAAGACTATTCTGGTTGTTGAGGATGAGGAACTAAATATTTTATACTTTAAAGAACTTTTTAAAAATACAGAAATTAATTATCTTTTAGCTAAAGATGCAAAAGAAGCTATTCAACTGGTAAGCAGCAATTCCAGGATTGATATTGTGTTAATGGACATTAAGTTGCCAGGGATGGATGGATATAAAGCAACCAGAAAAATTAAGAAGATCAGAAAAGACCTGCCCGTTATAGCCCAGACTGCCTATGCATATAATGAGGACAGATTAAAATGCCTTGAAGCAGGATGTGATGATTACCTTGCAAAGCCTATAAAAACAGATGCCCTTTTTAAAATAATGGAAAAGCATTTATGCAGCGTAACTCCCCAAATCTTATAAGAAATATCCTAAAGGTAATTTTAAAATAAATAACACAGATACATTTGACCCAATACCTGCGCTTATAATTTACCTGGCAATAAAAAGTTTAGTTGTTTTATTAAAATGTTGCTTATTTTTGGTTAGTGTTACATTCATATATACAAAATATACGCCAGATGGTAATTCATTGCCGTAGTAATTGTCGCCTGCCCAGATAATTTTAAAAGTACCTTCATTAAGATATAACTCATCAATTAAACGGTAAACAAGTGTTCCGAATTGATCATAAATCAGAATTGAAACTCTGCCAGCCTCATATAAAGAAAAAGACATTTGAGTATATTGTTCAAATGGATTCGGATAAATTTGAAGATTGTACTTTTCAGGTGTAATAATACCTCCAGATCCAATTATTGATGTTATTAATTCAAAATTTGCTGTCACCTCTATGGTGCTGTCCATAACTATTGTATCGGGACTGGCATTCCCGGTAAGATCTCCACTCCAACCGCTAAATTCACTATTCATGCCGGGAACTGCTTCAAGTATAACACTGTCCGCCGGAAGAAAGGCCTCCTGGTAAGGAAGTGTACTGAGCGTTCCGTTTACTTTTACCAGTCCTTCCCCGCTGCCTGATTTACTTATAGAAAGAGTGTATGTGACAAGTTCAAAATTTGCTTCCACATCTTTGGTGCCGTCCATAATTATTGTATCAACACTGGCATTCCCGGTCAGATCCCCGCTCCAACCTGAAAAATAATATCCTTCATGCGGGATGGCGGTTAACCGGACTAAAGTACCTGAATCCAAAGGACTAAAAGGCTGGTTAACCTCTATAGTTCCATTTTCTGAAGATAAAAACAAATTAAACCGCTTCAGATCCGTACCGAAAACCCTGAATTCAGAAAAGCCTGCCCTGCAATCCTGCGGTAATCCTGTGACAGTGATACGCACATAACGTGCTTTTATCGAAATATAATCAGATTGAACTTCCCCTGGAATTGTATTATTCGTTTTATCCACTACCAGATTCCAGTTTACATCATCTGATGAAACTTCAATTTTATACTTGTAGGCTTTATTAAATTCCCATACAACTTCTGTTTCCGTGAGGTTATATTCTTTTCCCAGATCAACTTTCCACCAGTGTCCCGCATCCTCATCATGCGCCATCCATCTTGTAATTATATTCCCATCATTACCCCTGCATGCAATATTGTGTTCACAGGTATCCTCACTATCGGCAAAAGAAGGCTTGTTTAAAGCAAGATTTATTCTGTCTGAAGAATAAAAAATATTGCTTTCCTTCATTAAGTCCATACCAGTATCTACCGGTGAAATACGGTAAGAATATGTATACGTTGTATCTGTGTACATAGTAAATTCCGGTAGATTATTTCCGTGTGCTGTCCATGTATCATTGCCACCTATTCCTTTCTGGTGGTAACTAACACGCAAAGTAATATTATCATCCCTGATCAGTTCGAATAAATGCATTTTACTTTCAAGTTCCCATGGTGTATAATGCAAGGCATTGATTTCGACTACAGGCATCCCTGTGATTAGCAGTCCTGTGCCCTGATCATTTGTCAGTGCTGCCCAATGCACATCAGTCCGGTTTCCGGTTTCACCCGGAATAATATAGGAACCGAGCATACTGTCAACTTTAGTTTGATATACGTTAATATGGGCGCTCTTCTTCCTGTCCCAGTAATTTTCATGCGGGCCACGACCGTACCATGTTAATGTCTCAAATCCTTCGGGTATACTAAAACGCATACCTGCTTCAGGAATATCGGGCAGGCTGGTATCCGGGTCAAGGACACTTTTCACTATGATATCACCATTTCCATAGATAATATACTCTGCTGAGCCATATGATGAAATGGTTGTAGGGAAGGTGAAATATACAGTTATTCTGAAAGCCTTGTTATTTATTTTTTTAGTAACAATACTATCAACAGTCCGGTTAAGACTTGCATCACTCCATGTAGTATGAATATCGTATCTCCATCTTTCATTATTTGTTGGAGCCCTCCAGAAATTCGGAACAGGCCCCTCATTTATCAACTCTGTTCCGTTGTAATCATATGAGGTAAAAAAACCTTTCGTTTTATTAAATACTATTGTGAATTTTTCTCCGGATATAACGAGGTTGTCATTTGTTTCCAGCGTATCAAGAATGGCAAATTGTGAAGTATCAATTATATCCGGGGCAGTTACCGGAAAAGGAACTTCAAATTGTTCCCCTGCTATTTCATAGTCTTTATTTGCCCATTGTGCATTCTCTTTCAACTTAAGACTGAAGTTCAGGTAGTATTCTGATCCTGCCTCCAGCTGCAGGAACCCATAGTTAATGGATACAGTCTTATCAGATAAAGGTGGGATGTTCATTTCCTGGTCAGATAATATCCCGGAAGCTATAATAGTATTATCCTGTACTAAATCCCAGGTAGTAATGAATTCATTTAAATTCACAAAAAGGTAGT
Organism: uncultured Bacteroidales bacterium; assembly: GCA_964461435.1. Taxonomy (GTDB): domain Bacteria; phylum Bacteroidota; class Bacteroidia; order Bacteroidales; family UBA10428. The sequence goes on from CAYWUI010000027.1 coordinate 40,440, forward strand.
GGTTTTCTATATTTACTGTACCCTTTATCAGATTTACAGGTTTTAATCTTACATTCTGATATATCTTTTTTACTTCATGGACTTCGGGTTGCAAGGTCCGGTCAGCTCCCAAAATACCATTAGCACAAAAAAAGCCCGAGTTAGGGTTATCACCCCAGTCACCCCCATAAGCAAGAAATTTACCTGTGCCATATCCGGGTGGTTTAGGCCACCATAATGCCTGATCAACCAAACACCACAAAAAGCCTCCCTGCAGATTTGAATATGTATCTATTTCATCCCAGAATTTGTATAAGTTGCCTACGCTGTTCCCCAATGCCAGGGCATATTCACATAATATAACCGGCTTTGTAAGGTCTGCTTCCCCTAAATTTCTGATTGAGTCAAGTGAAAGAAACATTTCACTTTGCATATCCGAAACATTTTTTTGTTGCTCATAGTGAACCAGTCTTGTCGGATCATTTTGTTTGGCCCAATTATACATTGCTGCGAAATTACTTCCCGTACCGGACTCATTTCCCAGAGACCAGATAAGAACACTAGGGTGGTTTTTATCCCTTTCCACCATATTTTTTATCCGGTCAATGCAAATGTCTTTCCATTCAGGTTTACTATCCGGAATTCTATACGGCCCATATCTTACACCGTGGGACTCCAGATTTGTTTCATCAAGTACATAAATACCATATTCATCACACAGGTCGTACCATAGCGGATGGTTAGGGTAATGGCTTGTTCTCACGGCATTGATATTATATCTTTTCATGATACTAATATCCTGAATCATACGTTCATAGCTTATTGCCCTGCCTGTATTAGGTTCTATCTCATGCCTGTTTATTCCTTTAAAGGTTACCGGCAATCCATTTAATTTCATTTGTTTATCTTTTAATTCAAATTCCCGAAATCCAATCCTGCAGCTTTCTGTTTCTATTTCACTATTTTGATCATTTTTTAATGAAAGTACTAAAGTATATAAGTAGGGCTTCTCAGCTGACCATATATAAGGATTAGTCACCGGCTGTTTCAATGAAATGGTTGTATCCTGGTAAGGATCGATTGTTATATCTGATTCCTCAGTTGAAAGGACAAACTGATTATCCGTTTTATATAAAGATATTTCTAATGAATAACCTGATATTGTGACAGTACTATAATTATGAATTAAAACATCAACACTAAGCTCTGCATCAATGTAAGATTCATCAAGATCGGTTACAACGGTAAAATCATACATATGTGTTTTTGGAGTTGAATACAGGTAAACATCCCTGAAAATGCCACTTAATCTGATAAAATCCTGATCTTCCAGCCAGCTTCCATCGCACCACCGGTATACTCTGACTGCAATATTATTTTCACCTGTATGAACCTTGTCGGTAATATTAAATTCATCTGCTGTAAAGCTATCTTCACCATAGCCGACATATTGTCCGTTTATCCAGACATAAAATGCCGATTCAACCCCTTGAAATGAGAGAAATATTTCCCTCGATTCCCAGCCGGCAGGTAATATAAATGTTCGCTTGTAGGATCCGACAGGATTATAGTTAGCGGGAGCATTTGGCGGTTCAGGGTCTTCATGCCCTGTCCAGGGATATATAGAATTCGTATAAATGGGGCTATCAAATTCCTGAACCTGCCAGCTTCCGGGCACCTCAATATTAGCCCAGCTACTTATATCATAGTCGTTCTCATAAAAATCTGCAGGACAGGAAGCAGGATTGATAGCAAAATCAAACTTCCATTCACCGTTTAAGAGCAAGCAGTTAGGAGATGTATACCTTTCAGCCAGGAGAGCTTGTGGAACATTATTATAAGACATCAGGGTTGCATGCGCCGGAAGACGATTAACCTGAAATATATTTGGAGTGCTGTCCCACTCTGTTGCCTGGGCTTTAACAGATTCTATACATGCTATATTTAATATTAACAAGCATATCAGAAAGAACCTTAAGTGTTTCATAACGGCAAAATAATTATAATTATAACGATTATTTCAAATAACAATTAATTGGAAAGTAATAAGAATATCAGAGTATTAAAATTTCCAATAAAGCAATACCAAGTATTTTCGAATTTGAGTTTTGCTATATTATATAGCTGAAAGTTAGTTTTTATAAGAGAATTAAGAGCAAGTTATTAATAATCAATATTGAAATCTATATCATTTATATGTAAAAAGCAAGTGATTTTTGACCAACTCCATTGTATAGTAGGATTATCCGACTTTTTATGTGCATGAATAATTTAAAACAGGGACAGCGCCC
>CAYWUI010000028.1:0-41098 GCA_964461435.1 uncultured Bacteroidales bacterium
GAGATATGTGACACAGGCAGGAGGAAAATTACATAATGTCTTTATTAAGGAATTTATTGATGCATTTCCCTCTGTCAGGTTTTTTGTAATGTACGGACAAACAGAAGCTACCGCGAGGCTGTCATATCTGCCGCCTGAAATGCTTGATAAAAAAATAGGTTCAATAGGAAAGGGCATTCCCGGTGTTGAACTTGAAATCTTTAATGATAAAAATCAACCTGCAAAATCCGGAGAAGTGGGCGAAATTATAGCCAGAGGAGATAATATTATGATGGGATATTTAAATGATGTTGAAGCAACAAACAGTACTGTAAAAAACGGATGGTTATATACAGGTGATCTTGCTTATAAAGATGATGACGGTTACTTTTTCTTAACAGCCCGTAAAAAAGAAATAATAAAAGTCGGAGGGAAAAGAATTAGTCCGAAAGAAATTGAAGAAGTAATAGTATCAATACCTGAAGTAGTTGATTGTACCGTTGAAGGTATATATGATGAAATCCTGGGTGAATCGATTAAAGCCAAAATTAGTGTAAGTAGTTTGAAGGATAATAATTTAACTAGGGAAACTGTTCAAAAATATTGTGCTGGTAAATTGTCACTATTTAAGATCCCACAAATTATTGAATTTAATGACTTGGTTAAGGTTGCTGCGACCGGAAAGAAAGTTAAAAACCTTTGATAAAATTCTAACCTTATAAATATTTTATCTCACGAACTCCTTATTTTATTAGTAATAATATTAAATACCGATTTGATGAAATATCTAAGATCAGTTAAATGGGGATTTATAGCTTTGTCTCTTAAATAGATTTTCTCAGCTTCAATATTTCCTTTGTCATCAGGCATACATAAAGCAACATATGGAGGGAAACATCCCGGTTTATGATTTATGCGTTCCTTTCTCAAGTCTTCAGGTAATTGATTAAACCTTACCAAGCTTAGAGGACGTATACCAACCAACTTCATTTCACCTTTCAGGACATTTATCAACTGCGGCAATTCATCAATCCAATATCTTCTTAATATCTTTCCCCATCTGGTAATCCTAAAGTCATCTTTTGGTTTCCCCAGATCATTATATCCATTAAGTTTCAGAATATAATCCTGAAGATATTCTGAATAGGGATGCATAGTCCTTAATTTGTATATACCAATCATTTGACCATTTTTGCCGACCCTGTTTAATTTTATGATAGGGTGAAATGAAGCGCTTCTGTCTGTTCTGGGTTCACTTATCTTAATAACCACAAAATAAAGCAGTCCGTCAATAATTTTGTAGTCAATAATGCTAAACCCGCAATATACAAGCCGGCCAAGAATTTCTGATTTAGAAATAGTATGGTGGGCTCCCTTTGTCAAATAAAAATATATTTTATCGATATATTTTAATCTTGGAATTACCCTGTTGATAAAAAAATCCATTATCCATATCATTCTTCCAAGCGTTCTGCCAAATAATCTGTAAATTCTTAATTTCCTTTCCCAGTATGTTTCTATCCTGCCAATATAGGTCCCGGCATCAGGAAGCAGCTTATTAACCGAACGCAGATGTTCATTAATATAACGTATATGGTTAATTTTTTTGAAATTTATGATTGCCCTGACATTATCAAAATTAACATTCTCAACATAGGATTTTGATTCAGTGGTAAAAACGATATGATTGAAATACCTCTTCAGGTCGAGATGTTCCGATACAAATTCAAATACCCTGGAACCGGATTCTTTTAATATTGAGCGCTCAAGATCATTATGGTCGAGGAAATTGTATTTTAATGTTGAAATAATAGCTTCTTTGGTCCTGCTGTTAAGATTATCAAAAAGCGAAGTACCGATTAGGTTATGAACAAACTCAATATATCTTTGCATTCTTGTATAGGGTTATTAGTTTTAGGCATTTTTCAGGTATCTGAAATTTCTATGAACGTCTGCTAAATTTATACACGAAAATAACTTATGAACTAATATTAATCAAGCAAGAATTTACGAACGTGAATAATATTTTGATAAACATATCAATATTGTTAACTAACGAAAAAAGGTCAAATTTCAATTGTTTTTATTAACTATTCTTTAAAATAAAACCAAAATTATGTTACAGGTTTAAAAGCCGGATATAGCTGACTTTTTCGAAGATTTTAAATCACCTCACATATTTGTTCCGATTATTATTAATATTATTTCTTTTTATTAAGTTTAACAATTGAATATCTTCTAAAAAATCAGTTTCAGAATTAATGAATTGGCAGGATTATATATCTGAATATATATCTTATTTAAAACTGGAAAAGTCATTATCTGAGAATTCAATTGCTGCATACAAAAGAGATATTTCAATGTTACTGGACTTCCTGGAATTTAAGAAACTTAACATTCCCCCTGCCGAAGTAGAACTTATCCATCTCAGGCAATTTATCAGCTGGGTGAATGAGCTGGGTATGAGTGCCAGAACACAGGCAAGAGTAATATCAGGAATTAAATCTTTCTATAAATTTCTTCTTATAGACGAAAAGACTGACAAGGATCCCACTGCTCTGCTTGAAGCGCCGAAAATTGGCAGGAGGCTTCCTGAAGTCCTTAGTGTAAAAGAAATAGATGATCTTATAAATGCTATTGATTTAAGTAAACCTGAGGGCCACAGAAATAAAGCCATAATTGAAACATTGTACAGTTGCGGCCTCAGGGTATCTGAGCTTATCAGCCTGAAGCTCTCGGATTTATTCTTTGACCAGGGATTTATTAAAGTACTGGGAAAAGGGAAAAAGGAAAGGCTTGTCCCTATAAGTCAGAAAGCTGTCAAGGAGATAGAAACATATATTAATCAGTTCAGAAACCATCATAAAATTAACAGGCAATATGAGGATATTTTATTTCTTAACCGCTGGGGCAGGAAACTCACGAGAGTAATGATTTTTACCATTGTTAAGACCCTGGCTCAAATTACAGGCCTGAAGAAAAATATCAGTCCTCATACATTCAGGCATTCATTTGCTTCTCATCTTATTGACGGGGGAGCTGATCTGCGTGCGATACAGGAAATGCTGGGTCATGAGTCAATTATAACGACTGAAATATATACACATCTTGATACCGATTATTTAAGGGATACTATTATACGGTTTCATCCCAGGGCATAATTAATCCCGCCGTATTTTTTATAACTTTAGGTTATAAGATTAATAATTTTTAAATACCTTTGGGGACTTTAAAAATCAGACATTATTCTCATAAACAAAAAATCGTAAAAATATAAAAAATGACTAAAGTTAAGCGTGTATACACATTTGGCGACAAGAAGGCTGAAGGAAAAGCCGATATGAAAAACTTACTTGGCGGCAAGGGAGCTAACCTGGCAGAAATGAATCTTATAGGAGTACCCGTTCCTCCCGGATTTACAATTACAACGGAAGTATGTACCGAATATAATCAGATGGGAAAAGAAAAGGTTGTTGAACTTCTTAAAGAGGAAGTCGGACAGGCGATGAAAAATGTTGAAAATATTATGGGGTACAGGTTCGGGGACAAAGACAACCCTTTGCTTGTCTCTGTACGTTCAGGGGCCAGGGCATCTATGCCCGGTATGATGGATACCGTGTTAAATCTCGGATTAAATGATAAAGCTGTTGAAGGTATTGCAAAAAAAACCGGAAATGAAAGGTTTGTCTGGGATTCATACAGGAGGTTTGTCCAGATGTACGGAGATGTGGTTTTAGGCATGAAACCTGCTTCAAAAGAAGATGTTGATCCTTTTGAAGAAATAATTGACAATATTAAGGAAGAAAAGAGGCTGGTAAACGATACTGATTTGACAACCGAAGATCTTAAGGATCTGGTGTCAAGGTTCAAAAAGGCTGTTAAAGATGTTACAGGTAAGGACTTCCCTTCTGATCCGTGGGAACAATTATGGGGCTCTGTTTGTGCAGTGTTTGACAGCTGGATGAATGAAAGGGCTATCGTATACCGCCAGCTTAACCAGATACCGGAAGAATGGGGTACTGCTGTAAATGTTCAGGCAATGGTTTTCGGTAACATGGGCAACACGTCGGGCACAGGAGTTGCATTTACAAGGGATGCTGCCACAGGTGAGAATATTTTCAACGGTGAATACCTTATAAATGCACAGGGTGAGGACGTTGTAGCAGGAATAAGAACCCCCCGCCAGATTACCAGGGAAGGTTCTTTAAGATGGGCAAAACTGGCCGGTATTTCTGAAGAAGAAAGAGCTGCAAATTATCCTTCACTTGAAGAAACTATGCCTGAAATTTACAAAGAGCTTAATGAGACACAGAAAAAGCTGGAATCACATTATAAAGATATGCAGGACCTTGAATTTACTATACAGGAAGGTAAATTATGGTTGCTGCAAACCAGGAACGGTAAGCGAACTGCAGCATCTATGGTGAAAATTGCAATGGATTTGCTCAGGGAAGGTGCAATTGATGAAAAGACAGCTTTACTCAGGCAGGAACCAAATAAACTTGATGAATTACTGCACCCTGTATTTGACCATGAAGCCATTAAAACGGCAAATGTTATTGCCAAAGGCCTGCCAGCCTCTCCGGGTGCAGCTACAGGCCAGATTGTATTTTTCGCCGATGAAGCTGAAAAATGGAAATCCACAGGCAAGGAAGTACTATTGGCGAGAATTGAAACTTCACCTGAAGATCTTGCAGGAATGAATGCTGCGAATGGCATATTGACTGCCCGTGGGGGAATGACTTCTCATGCCGCTGTTGTGGCAAGAGGAATGGGTAAATGTTGCATTTCCGGGGCAGGAGGTGTAAGTATTGATTATAAAAAAAGACAACTGGTTGTAAAAGGAAAAACTTTTAAAGAAGGAGACTGGTTATCACTTAATGGCTCAACAGGAGAAGTATATGAAGGGAAGATTAAAACCATGGATCCGGAGTTAAGCGGGGATTTCGGAGAGATTATGAAACTGGCTGATAAGTACAGGAAAATAAATGTAAGAACAAATGCTGACACCCCCCATGATTCGCAGGTTGCCAGGAACTTCGGGGCACAGGGTATCGGACTCTGCCGTACAGAGCATATGTTCTTTGATGAAGACAGGATTATTGCAGTGCGTGAAATGATACTTGCCGATAATGAAGAAGGACGAAGAAAAGCATTGAAAAAACTGCTGCCTATGCAGAGATCAGATTTTGAAGGTATATTTGAGGCAATGCAGGACCTGCCGGTGACTATCAGGTTGCTTGACCCTCCCCTGCATGAATTTGTGCCTCATGAAGAAGAAAATCAAAAGGAAATGGCCGATGAGATGGGTGTGTCTGTTGAAATAATAAAGCAAAAAGTGGAGGAACTATCGGAATTCAACCCTATGCTCGGACACAGGGGATGCCGTCTGGGTATCACTTATCCCGAAATCACAGAGATGCAGGCCCGGGCAATAATAGAAGCAGCCCTTAATTTAAAGGCAAAGGGTATAAGGGCAATACCGGAAATTATGGTTCCCCTTATCGGGACACTTAAGGAGTTCAGGATGCAGGAAGATATTATAAGGGCAACCGCTGAAAAAGTATTTAAGGAAAAAGGTGACAGCATAGAATACCTTGTTGGTACTATGATTGAAATTCCCCGTGCAGCACTTACTGCTGATGAGGTAGCACAGAGAGCCGAGTTCTTCTCTTTTGGGACAAACGACCTGACACAGATGACCTTCGGGTATTCAAGAGATGATGCAGGCAAGTTCCTTCCGATATATATTAATAAAGGTATCCTGAAGAATGATCCTTTCCAGATTCTCGACCAGACGGGGGTCGGACAGTTGATAGAGATTGGTGTAAAAAAAGGAAGAAGCACAAGAAAGAACCTTAAAATAGGAATTTGTGGCGAGCATGGAGGTGAGCCCAGTTCAGTTGAATTCTGTCACAATGTAGGGATGAATTATGTCAGCTGTTCCCCGTTCAGGGTTCCTATTGCCAGACTGGCAGCAGCACAGGCTGCAATTAAAGAAAAATAGGGACAGCGCCCCTATTTTTCTTTTTTTATGTTTAAGTATACAACAAACGATAGGGTAAATGCAGCAACCAGGGCAATAATACCATTTACATACTCTGAAAACAGAATTTTACCAATGCCGTACATGGTTGCATAAATAACTATTACACTGCAAATCCAGTTAACAAACTGCCGTCCGAAATTTGTGGAAGGCATAATATCTTTAATTTCCCGGGCAATTCTTCTCCAGCCTGCTCCGCCCGGATGAACTTTCCTGTAAAATGATCCAAGGACTTCCTTGTCTGCCGGTTTTGTAAGAAAGGTTACTAATAACCAGACAATAGTAGTGCCTATAACAACAGGATATAGTGTTAGAGGGGGTTTAAGCCCCGTTATATTTATAGATACATGATGAGAGAAAATCTCTGTCTGCAGACTGATACCATGCAGGGCAAGAGGATAAATGAAGAATGGTGCTATCATGGCAGAGATTTCGGACCATGCATTAATCCTCCACCAGTACCATCTGAGAATTAATACAGCTCCCAGTCCTGCACTCACATTCAAAATAAAAATCCATGCCCCTGAAATGCTTGTTAAAAAATATCGGGATACTAATAGTGAAAACATTATTAAAAATAATATGGATATTTTTGAAATAATAATATAGTGTGTTTCGGTATCCGTCTTATTTACAAATCTCCTGTAAAAATCGTTTATAAGATAAGAAGTTCCCCAGTTTAGCTGGGAAGCTATGGTTGACATATATGCAGCCATAAATACTGCTATCAGTAACCCAAGTAAACCGGCCGGCAGATATCTTGCCATCAGTTTGGGATACATCACTCCCGGGTCAACAGTATTTTCGTATTCTTCATAGAAACTCATAAACACTGTATCTTCGGCCAGAGCTTCATTTTCAGTCAGGACTTCATCTTTGGTCAGAGCTTCATTCTTAGCCAGAGCCTTCTTATTTCTGTAAAGTGATTTGTTGTTATATACTTCTTCAACCTTTTTGAATAATTCGGGATTTTGTTTTTCCAGTATGTCAGTATTCTGTGCCCTGGGAAGGATTACAAGTGCTGCCAGGGCTACAATTATCCATGGCCATGGACGTATTGTATAATGAGCTATATTAAACCATAGAGTAGCCAGCAGGCTGTGTCTTTCATTCTTTGCAGAAAGCATACGTTGTGCGATATACCCTCCCCCACCCGGATCAGCACCGGGATACCAGCTTGACCACCACAGTATTCCCACATATGCAATAAACGCCCCAATAGTTAAAGACAGTGCCCCTCCCGTAAGTTTAGCAACTGAAATATTACCAACTTTTGGAAAAAAATCAAGTAGCTCCGGGGAGATTTTTGCGGACAGGTTTTTCAGTCCGGATATCTCAGGTAACCTCACAACCACAACTGCCAGAATGATACATCCGGCCATGGCAAAAACAAACTGAAAGCTGTCGGTCCGGATTGTTCCCAGCAGTCCTGAAGCCAGGGCATATACAGCTATTATTAATGCGAGTATTGTCACAAGCAAAAAAGAATCGTATTGAGGCAATATAATTCTGAATATTTTTTCCATGGCCTCATGAACCCATCCCATGACAATGGCATTCATAAAAAGTCCGAGATATATTGCCCTGAATCCTCTTAAAATGGAAGCCTCCGCACCCGAATACCGGATCTCAATAAATTCAAGATCTGTCATTATACCGCTTCTGCGCCATAACCTGGAGAAGAAAAAAACAGTGAGCATTCCGCCAATAGCGAGGTTCCACCATAGCCAGTTCCCTGCAATACCATTCTTTGCCACCAGCTCAGTTACAGCAAGGGGTGTATCTGCAGCAAAAGTTGTTGCCACCATGGCGGTCCCGGCTAAATACCATGGCAGATTTCTGCCTGATAAGAAAAATTGTTTTGTATCCTTCCCTGCTTTTCTTGAATAATAAGCAACAATAATAATGATAACAATAAAAAAACCTATAATAACTGCATAATCAAAGATATTAAGCCTGGTCATTATCTAACTATTCAGTATCATTAATTATATAATCTATAGAGAATGTCATTTAAAATTCAACTTTATATTTTTTCAATTTAAATATATGGATTATTGGTATAAAACAAACAGGGATAATGATAACAATAATAAGAAATCTACTGCGATAAGCAATTTCAATTAGTTATTTAACTCATAATCAGAGTAATACTATGAGATTACCATTGTTGATTTTTTATTTTTGAAAAGCCGCTATTTCTCAATAATAGAGGCTCATACATTAAATTAAGTTAATAAATAATCACAAACAGGCTTGTTAACTAAATAATTATTAATAACTTTATCACCCTTGTTAAAATTTGTTCTTTAGTGTCGGTAATTTATAATATCGCTATCCTGCTCTTGGCATATCTGTTGGGTTCTATACCTACTTCAGTCTGGATCGGAAAATACTTCTATAATATAGATATAAGAGAACACGGCAGTAAAAATGCGGGATCTACAAATGCCATAAGATTACTTGGATGGAAAACCGGTCTGCTGGTTCTCATATTTGACATTTTTAAAGGTTGGCTTGCAGTTAATCTTATCCGTCTTACCGATTATTATATTCCCGAAACGGGTGACTATATTAATTTCCAGCTGCTGCTTGGAATAGCGGCTATTATTGGACATATATTTCCGGTTTACGCAGGTTTCAGAGGAGGTAAGGGAGTGGCAACCATGCTGGGTTTCGTCCTCGCTATTGATCCTACAACAACAGCGATATGTATTGGAGTTTTTGTCGTTGTTCTGATAATTACAAAATATGTTTCACTAAGCTCAATGATAGCAGGTTTTTCATTTCCTGTTTTAGTGATTTTTGTTTTTAAAACAACTACACCTTCACTTATAATCTTTTCATTAATAGTATCAGTATTACTTCTATTTACCCACCAGAGAAATATTGAAAGACTTCTCCGCAAAGAGGAGAATAAAGCCCTGTTCCTGATGAGAAAGAAGCGAAGAGAAGCCGAAAAACTGAAAAAAATCGCATAGGTATTATAATCATTAAACTTCAGACTTAAAATATGAATTAATTTTTGTCCTCTGGTTAAGAATTAATACAGCATAATTTGTATTTTTTTTTTGTATCTTTAGTTTTTTCAGCAATAATATTATAGCTTTGCAGCTCTATTTTTAAATATAATGTCTAACATATTAACTTTTTAATTTTTTTAAATGACGGAAAATATTAATAGTAAACTGGAAGAGAAAAAGGCAAAAGATGATATCATTGATGATAATATAGATGATAATTCTGACAGAGCTGCAGCAAAGCCTGATAGCAAAAAGACCAACCCCAAAAATAAAGCAAAAAAAGAACCTGCTAAAGAAAAAAAAGACAATAAGACAACAGATAAAAAAGTTATCCCTAAAAAATCAGCAGTTAAAAAAGTAGCTGCAAAAAAACCCCCGAAAGAAGGCATAAAAGATAAAAAATCCACTGCAAAAGTTTCAACTAAGGATGCAGAGGGTCCCAGGCCGGAAACCGCAAAAAAACCTGAAGAAGAAACCGCCCGGGAACCGGCTGGCAAAAGCAAAACCTCAGCCGGGAAAAAGACCGGAAAGATAGTATCAAAAGAAGTAAAGCCAAAAGAGGGTAATATTATTGCTGAGTCTGACAAGGATTTTGACTGGGTCGATTACATGGACAGCAGTGATAAATACTCTAACGAAGAAAGAAATGAATTTGAAAAGATGTATGATGATACTCTTTCAACCATAACTGATAACGAAGTAATTGAGGGAACGGTAATTTCCATGAATAAAAGAGAAGTAGTTATTAATATTGGTTATAAATCAGAGGGAGTGGTAAGTTTAAATGAATTCAGGTATAATGCGGAGCTGAAAGTAGGTGATAAAGTTGAGGTTTATGTCGAAAGCCAGGAGGATAAGAAAGGACAGCTGGTCCTTTCACATAAGAAAGCCAGGGCATTGAAATCATGGGACAGGGTTAATGAAGCCCTGGAAAATGATGAAATAATAAAAGGATATGTTAAATGCCGGACAAAAGGTGGTATGATAATAGATGTATTTGGTATTGAAGCATTTCTACCGGGTTCGCAAATAGATGTCAAGCCTATCCGTGATTATGATGTATACGTTGGCAAGACGATGGAATTCAAAGTTGTTAAAATAAACTATGAATTCAAGAATGTGGTTGTCTCCCACAAAGCACTTATTGAGGCCGAACTTGAGCAGCAGAAGAAGGAAATTATTGCCAAACTTGAAAAAGGACAAATCCTTGAAGGTACGGTCAAGAATATTACTTCATACGGTGTATTTATTGATTTGGGAGGTGTTGACGGATTGATTCATATTACCGATCTATCCTGGGGGCGGGTAAATCACCCTGAAGAAATCGCTGAACTGGATCAAAAATTAAAAGTAGTAATACTTGATTTTGACGATGACAAGAAAAGGATAGCCCTGGGACTGAAACAGCTCACCCCTCATCCTTGGGATTCACTGGATCCAAATCTAAAAGTTGGTGATAAAGTTAAAGGTAAGGTAGTTGTCATGGCCGATTATGGTGCATTTATTGAAATTGCCCCTGGTGTTGAAGGGTTAATCCACGTATCGGAGATGTCATGGTCACAGCATTTAAGGAGTGCCCAGGAATTTCTCAAAGTTGGTGATGAAGTTAAAGCCCATATCCTTACTTTAGATCGTGAAGAAAGAAAAATGTCACTGGGTATTAAGCAGTTGAAACCTGATCCATGGGAGAAAATCGAAGAAAAATACGGGTTCAAATCCAGACACAAGGCAAAGGTCAGAAATTTCACAAATTTTGGCGTCTTTGTTGAAATAGAAGAAGGTGTGGACGGATTAATTCATATTTCTGATCTGTCATGGACCAAAAAAATAAGACATCCTGCTGAATTCACCAATATCGGCGACGATATTGAAGTTGTAGTCCTCGATATCGACAAAGACAACAGAAGGCTGAGCCTGGGACATAAGCAACTGGAAGAAAACCCGTGGGATGTATTCGAAACTATCTTTATTCCTGATTCAATTCATGAAGGAACAGTGGTTGAGTTAAATGACAAGGGAGCAGTTGTTCTATTACCATATGGCGTGGAAGGTTTTGCCACCCAAAAACATCTGGTCAAGGAAGACGGATCGGTAGCCAGGCTTGATGAAAAACTGCAATTCAAAGTAATTGAATTTTCAAAATCTGCTAATAAAATTATTCTCTCGCATACCAGGGTATATGAAACGATTAGAAAACCAGGTGCTGAAACTGAAAGAAAAAGGCCCCCTTCTGCTGCCGGCAAAGTTCACAAGAAAGTAAAGCAAGGAATTGAAAAAACAACATTTGGCGATATTACTGAACTGGCAGCGCTGAAAACAGAAATGGAAAAAAATGAAAATAAAAAGAAAAAAGAAGAAAAAAATGCAGGTAATAATGAAAAAAGCAAATAACTTTATAAAATATATCTAAAAATTATTTTATATGGAATTCAAAATACAAAAGCATGGCAACTATACCTTAATTCAAGTATTGGAAGAAAAATTAGATACACACATTGCCCCGACTCTTAAGTCTGAGTTAGTTCTGGTATCAGGTAACGGAGAGAAAAATATTATACTTGACTTAAGCAAATGTCGCTATTGTGATTCATCCGGGTTAAGTGCAATTCTGGTTGCCAACAGGCTATGTAAAAATGCCAATGGCACATTTGTGCTTACGGGGCTTAATGATGCAGTTGAAAGATTAATTACTATCTCGCAGTTGGATACTGTATTAAATATAGCCAGTTCAATTGATGAAGGAGCAAAATTAATTTCAGAAGCTGAAAATTAGAAATATCCTCATTACCTTATATTATGTCTTTCTCTTTGACTGTTTTAGGTAGTAGTTCGGCAGTACCTACGTCAAAGAGAAATCCTGCGGCTCATGTACTAAATATTCATGAGCATTTTTTTTTAGTCGACTGTGGTGAAGGCACCCAGATGCAGATGAATAAATTTAACATTAACCTTAGTAAAATAAGTCATATTTTTATCAGTCATCTTCACGGGGATCATATATTCGGACTTTTCGGGCTGTTTTCAACCTGTAACCTGCTTAACAGGAAGAATGACCTGCACATTTATGCCCATCCTGAAATAAAGCATACAATAAAATACTACGAGGACAATTTTGGACAGAACCTCAGTTATAACATTATTATACACCCTATTAAAGCAAGGATTTCAAATCTTATTTTCGAGAACAAACACATGACTGTTGAGACTATTCCCCTCAGGCATAGAATCCCGACCGTCGGTTTCCTGTTCAGGGAAAAAGAAAAACCGAGAAATATAAGGAAAGAAGTTATAAAGCAATTTAATATAGCAATAAAAGATATAGTCAAAATAAAGCAGGGTGCTGACTATATTACTGATTCAGGAGAAATTATTAAAAATAATATATTAACCCTTCCTCCTTACAAAATACGATCTTTTGCCTATTGTTCAGATACTGTTTATACAGAAAAAATCATACCGCTAATCTCAGGTGTTAACCTTCTTTATCTGGAAGCAACCTTCCTTGGCAAAGACCAGAAACTGGCAAAACTGACTTATCATATGACTGCCTGCCAGGCAGCAACGCTGGCAAGTAAAGCCAGTGCTGAAAAATTGTTAATCGGTCATTTTTCAGCAAGATACAAAGATGATTCTCTATTGCTGAATGAAGCCAGGAGCATTTTTGAAAATTCTGATATTGTTGAGGACGGTAGTACTTACACGATAACGTCAGAAAGAATTATTTAGTTATATTTGAAAATCGATTATAAAAAAAGTGATTTGTACAACCGGATAATTATATTAGACTTTGGATCTCAGTATACTCAACTGATAGCAAGAAAAATCAGGGAATTAAACGTTTATTGTGAAATACACCCATACAATATTCTTCCTGATATTAATGATACCGTAAAAGGGGTAATCCTTTCAGGAAGTCCTTTTTCAGTAAGAGATAAAAAGGCTCCTTTACCGGATTTGGAAAAGATTAAAGGAAAACTGCCTTTGTTGGGAATTTGCTATGGAGCCCAGATTATAGCTCACTGTTATGGAGGTGAGGTATTGCCTTCAAGGTATCGCGAGTACGGCAGGGCAAATCTTGAATATATTGACAGGGATTCTGAACTTCTCAATGACCTGTCAGATAGTACACAGGTATGGATGTCACATGGGGATACAATTTCAAGAATACCTGAAGGTTATAAAATAATTGGCAGTACCGGGGATATTGAAGTAGCAGCATATAAATCATCATCCGAAAAGTTGTATGGTATTCAATTTCACCCTGAAGTGTATCATACTACGGAGGGCAAAAAAATTCTGTACAATTTTGTTGTTAATATCTGCAATTGTTTACAGAACTGGACACCTACATTATTTATTGAATCTAAAATTAGTGAAATAAAGCAGCAAATAGGTAATGACAAGGTTGTTCTTGGCCTCTCCGGGGGAGTTGATTCTACTGTAACGGCAGTATTATTAAACAAGGCCATCGGTAAAAATCTAACATGCATTTTTGTAGATAACGGACTGCTGAGAAAAAATGAGTATGAGCAGGTGCTTGGTTCATACAGACATATGGGATTAAATGTTATAGGAATAAATGCAAGCGAAAAATTCATAAGTAGTTTAAAGGGAGTGCTTGAGCCTGAAAGAAAAAGAAAGATCATAGGTAAAATCTTTATTGACATCTTTGACAAGGAGGCCGGAAAAATTAAGGATGCCAAGTGGCTGGCTCAAGGCACTATATATCCTGATGTTATAGAATCTGTCTCGGTTAATGGGCCTTCGGCAACAATAAAATCTCACCATAATGTTGGCGGACTCCCTTTAAAAATGAATTTAAAAGTTATCGAACCCCTTAAACTGCTATTTAAAGATGAAGTCAGGAAGGTTGGTTTTGCTCTGAATATTGAAAAAGAGATTATAAGCCGTCATCCTTATCCCGGTCCCGGCTTGGCAATCAGGATCATAGGTGAGGTAACTCCCGAGAAAATAAAAATATTGCAGGAAGTTGATCATATATTTATTGAAGGATTAAAGGAATTCGGACTCTATGATAAAGTATGGCAGGCTGCTGCTGTTCTTCTGCCTGTTCAGTCCGTTGGTGTTATGGGCGATGAAAGAACCTATGAGAATGTCATAGCCCTGAGAGCGGTATCTTCCACTGATGGCATGACAGCAGACTGGGCCCATCTACCCTTCGGGTTTCTCGGCAAAATATCAAACAGGATTATTAATAGTATAAAAGGTATAAACAGGGTGGTTTATGATATAAGTTCCAAGCCACCGGCTACAATAGAATGGGAATAGAAACTTATAATTCTCATAATTTTATTTGGAAGTAATTGTTAAAAATTAGTATCTTTTGCAGCAAAAAGATATTTTATGGAAAAACTGGAGATCAAGGCTAGTAAACATACACCTATGATTCATTACGAACAGGGGGAAAATACTTTTTCGATTTCAGGCTCCTCCCTGCCTGAAAATGTGCATGATTTCTACCGACCCGTATTGTCATGGTTAGATGAATATGAAAAAAATGTCAAATACATAAAGAAACCTTTAACAGTCATTGTTAAGTTTGCATATTACAATTCCGGCTCAATGAGATATATTGCTGAGATCTTTACAAAAATATCAAAAATCAGCAAGAAGGGTATGAAAACAGTCGTCAACTGGTACTATGAAAAAGAGGATGAATTGCTAAAAGAAGCAGGCCAGGACCTGGCTGAACTGGTCGATTTGGATTTTAATTTCATTATATCATAGACCTGATTCCGGAGATTATTATTCTTTTTCAGAATATATGGAATCTAACTTTATATACATATTAATAACATTGAGTTGGTAACTCCCAAATATTTTATTCTTACCTTTGTCTTAATATTAAATTATTAAACTTATCAAGATAATTTATGCGAAATTCCAGGGTATTTTTACATATATTACTAGTTCTGCTACTATCTGTTCATAGAATAACCAATTCACAGGCAATTTATGAACAGGCGTTGAAATTTGGGAGGGTGCTGGAATGGATTGACAGGTATTATGTAGATTCGGTTGATCAGAAAAAGCTGGTAGAGACTGCCATTATTGAAATGCTTAAAGACCTTGACCCTCATTCATCATATCTTACAAAGAAAGAGGCTATTGAGACTGATGAACCTCTCCAGGGAAACTTTGAAGGTATTGGAATATCTTTTACTATTTTATATGATACGATATTTGTAATATCTCCGATTTCAGGAGGTCCCTCTGAAAAGGTGGGTATTCTTGCAGGAGACAGGATAGTCAAGGTAGAAGGGGAAAATGTTGCAGGCACCGGCATAACCAATAATGATGTTTACAGGTTGCTGCGGGGAGAAAAAGACACAAAAGTGACAATTTCGGTCCTAAGGAGAAATGTTGATAAATTGCTTGATTATACAATCACCAGGGATAAAATTCCGATATACAGCATCGATGCTTCCTATAAGGTAAAAAGCGATATAGGTTACATAAAGATTAACAGATTTTCGTTGACTACTATAGATGAATTCAGGGAAGCTGTAGAAAAGCTTAAAGAACAAAATGTCAATAACCTTATACTGGACCTGACTGGTAATGGAGGCGGATACCTTGACGTTGCCATTAAACTTGCAGACCAGTTTCTGGGTGAAAATAAACTCATTGTATATACTGAAGGTATAAATAATCCGAGAAGAGACTATTTGACCACATTTAAAGGAATTTTTGAAAATGGAAATATCCTGATACTTATAGATGAAGGTTCAGCATCGGCAAGTGAAATAGTGGCAGGAGCAATTCAGGACTGGGACAGGGGAATTATTGTGGGACGCAGGTCATTTGGAAAAGGACTGGTCCAGCGACCATTAAGGTTGCCTGATTCATCAATGGTCAGACTGACGGTTGCAAGATACTACACCCCGACAGGCAGGTTGATACAGAAACCTTATGACATGAGTAAGACAGAATATGATAAGGATATAATCAACAGGTACAATAATGGAGAACTGTCTCACCAGGACAGTATCCATTTTCCTGATTCATTAAAATATAATACGCTTAAAAATGGAAGGATTGTTTATGGTGGAGGTGGAATTATGCCTGATTTCTTTGTGCCTATTGACACATCTTTTTATTCCGATTATTACAGGGATCTGCTAAGACTAGGTATATTAAACAGGTTTGCCCTCGATTATACTGATAAAAACAGGGATCATCTGAAAAGCAAATACCCGACATTTGATGATTTTAAAAACAGTTTTGTAATATCTGACAGATTATTTAATGATTTTACCGATTTTGCAAAAAAGGAGGACATCGAAGCCGACAAGTCACCAATAGCAATATCCGGAGAAAGAATAAAACTGCTTATAAAAGCATATATTGGACGCGACCTGTGGGGAACCGGTGAGTTTTATGAAATAGTAAATGAAAAGGATTTAAAGTACCTGAAAGCAATTGATATAATGGAGAACTGGGAATACTATGCGACCTTGCTGATGAAAAAAATCTGATTTGCAAATACGCTATAATGAATACAGGCTTAAATTTAGCAGTACCGGTTTGTTAAATTTAAATCATTGAATTTCATAATCTTATTTTGCATGTTAATAAGAGCTTTTAAAAATTCCGGTGAACTTATTTATATTTACTGAAATTTGGTTATATTTAAAACTAGAATTGAGCCTGAATCTTATTCTTTATTTGTATTATATTGATTTGGCAAATTTTTAAAAGACAATATTTTTTATATATTTGTTGAACTTTAATTGATTTTATACATTAAATCGAACGATTTGCTAATATAGAAGGCTTTTATGGGCTTTAATATAAAAGACTATTATAACAATATAAGCAAAGGTGATATACTTCTTGCCTATAAAGGTAGTATAACCTCTGAACTCATTAATGATGTTCTCGAAGCGGTTGAAAAGAAGCTCGAGGAAGCCAATGAATTGAGCAAAACCAGAAAAAAACTCTATAACGTTCTGGTAGAAAGCATGCAAAACCTCTATCATCATATTGAAGAAACCCATGAAGGGATAACTGAGGAGCTTGATCCGAAATTCGGGCTTGTGGTAATTGAAAGAGAGGACGGGATGTACAAAGTTACCACGGGTAATTTTATTAATTCCACCAAAATAAAATTTCTTAAGGAAAAAATTGATAAGATTAATTCGCTTTCAAAAGATGAATTAAAAGATATGTACAAGTTTATTTTAAATCATCAGAAGTTATCTGCAAAGGGAGGGGGAGGATTAGGACTGGTTGATATAGCAAGAAAGACGGGGAGCAAGCTGGAATATATATTTCATAATTATGATAATAATTACTATTTCTTTAATTTAATAATTAAAGTATAACCCAAGAGAAGATGTAAATTACTAGATATGGAATCAATTTTTATAGAAGGAACACTGAAAACACCTACAGTAAAATTCGATGGCAAGACAGGAGTTGTTGAAATCAAAGGCAGATCTATTCCTGAGAACTCGATAGAATTTTACAAACCGCTGGTAGACTGGTTGGAAGAATATGCCAAAAAGCCTCTTGAAAAAACACAGGTAAATGTCCAGCTGGAGTATTTTAATACCAGTTCATCCAAGTGTATACTGGACGTATTTAAGAAACTCGAGGCTATACATAAGTCGAAACATGATGTAGTAATAAACTGGTACTATGAAGAAGATGATGAAGACATGCTTGAGGCAGGGGAAGATTATGAATCGATTATCAGGGTTCCTTTTAAAATGATTGAAATTGTCGATTAGTTCCTTTTCCATGTGCTGCTTAAATGTTCCATGAAATCCAGGAATCTCTTCAGTCCCCTGAAATATAGTATTAAAAATAAAATAAAAGTCATTGTCCAGATTACAATGATATTAATCCAAAATGTACTATAATACTTGCCAAATGCTTTTTTCCTGGGAGAATAAAAATGAGCTTTCACAAATTTGTTTTCAGGATCCAGATATATCGGATCTATTTTTTGATATAGATGTCCTTTGTATTCTATTATTCTTACAACTTCATTGCTGTTTTCAACAAATTCAGTAAGCCTGTCATTATGGTAGTCCCTTTTAAGCTGGATAAATTTTCGTTTCATTTCAGGAGTTTTCTCTAAATCACGCTTTACATCGTTGCTTATTTTATCCCATTTGTTATATACCCTTATATAAAGTCTGTTTATATCTTTCAGATATTCCCTTGTCTGATTTAATATCGAAATTGACAATTTATCATAATACAGGCTATCTTTGGCAGCAAACTTTACCACCTTATTTTTCTCCATTTCCTTATTTATTTCATTCCTTAATAAAAGAAGATGGCTTTGTATCTTCTCATAATTTGCCGGATCATCATAATGTTTCTCAAGATAATCGACTTTGCGCAACAAATTTTGCACCCAGTAGTTTTTCTTAAATTCGGCTATGCTCATGATCTTATTAAAATCGTAGAACTGCCTGTCATAATCATTTTCCATAAACTGGTATACGGACAAAGCTTCAAAGCCCCACCGTGCTGTCATCATTTCACCATAAACCGGTATTCTGCCCGGGGATGAAATTGAAGGATTCAGTTTTTCATATTTAACCATTACACCACTTAAAATAATCTGAGGTATTACCAGAAATGGAATAAGAATATATATAGTAACAACAGTTTTAAAACTGTCAGATATCAACAAACCCATAATATTTGAAGATGCCCAGGCACTGAATAAAACCAGCCAGTACTGAAAATACATGCCTTTTATTTCCATTATACCGTTACCTATTATTACAAAAGTCATTGCCTGTATTGCTGAGATTATGAACATTACGGATGCTTTGGAAAACAGGTAACTCGACCAGCTCAGATTAAGAAATGCTTCTCTTTTTAATATTTTTCTGTCTTTAATAATCTCCTCGGCAGACAGGGTCAAACCCATAAAAATTGCAACTATGACAGACATGAATATATAAACCGGCAAATTACTGTTTCCTATAAAAGTGTATCCCAGTTCGTTGGTTTCGCTTACATCCCGGTATTTTATAATAAATGAAAGAAGGAATGCCAGCAATGGAGCCTCAAGGAAAGTGATAATCAGGTATTGGGTATTTGCCAGTTTTGAAAGTATATCACGGATAGCAAAAACAAAGCATTGCTTTAACTTATTGGGAATCTTAAAAGAGATTGACGGTAATTCTTTGGGCACAGATATTTCACGGTCCTTATCCTGAAAATAATCCATATAATACTTATTCCATTCTCTGGGCGATATCTTCCTTGTCTCGGTTTGTTTACCATATTCATCTATTACCAGAGACTCAACGATATTAAAAACCTGCTCGGGATTAACATTACCACATTCATGACATTCACTTTCAGACCAGTTTGCATGATGCACACGCGACTTAAAATATATTATTGAATCTATGGGATCGCCGTTATAAATAAGGTATCCGCCTGTGTCAAGTATGAGCAGTTGATCAAGCATTTTGAATATATCCGAGGAGGGCTGATGAATAACGACAAAAACAAGCTTGCCTTTTAAAGTCAGATCCTTCAATAAGTCCATTATGTTTTCCGAATCCCTGGATGACAGACCCGAAGTAGGTTCATCAAGAAAAAGTACTGCAGGTTCACGAATTAGCTCAAGAGCAATATTTAAACGTTTCCTCTGCCCCCCGCTTATCTTTTTATTCAGAGGCGTTCCGACCTGAAAATCTTTTATTTCATACAATCCCAGATTTTGCAATACTTTATTGACTGCATTTCGAATTTCTTTCTCGGTATAGTTGTCAAAACATAATTTTGCGTTGTAGTATAAGTTCTGGTAGACAGTCAATTCCTCTATCAGCAAATCATCCTGCGAAACATGTCCGATCAGCCCTTCGACTTTATCTTTTTCATTATGAATATTCTTACCGTTTATAAGTATTTTACCGGTTGTTGGTTGGGCCGAACCATTTAAAACATTAAGAAGTGTTGATTTGCCGGCCCCGCTTGCTCCCATTATACCCACAAGTTTTCCCGATTCCTCCGTGAAGCTGAGTTCATGCAACCCGTATTTGCCATTTCTAAACTGATAACTTATATTTTTAATTTCAAATACTATTTTGGATTTCCGTCTTTCATCATCAAATGCACTTACAATATCACTGAAATAAATGGGTTTTATATGATGATTCCTTATTGAGGAGCCGGTATATAAAACATGGACCTTATCTTCCTGCAATAACTGGCCATTAAGATACATTTCATTCTCACCAATATATCTCATCAGGTACATGTTTGCAGTGTCCACATGCAGAATCCTAAGCTGGCCCTCAAGAAATTCGGAGTAAATGTGTTTATTCTTCTGGCCGGCGTACTTAAGATAATTATCAATAATTAAGATCTTACTGCTATTGGGTATTGTTTCAAAAGGATAAATCGTGAACTCCTTAATTCTGCTATATTCTGTATCCTGTATATAAAAACTCTCTGCTACTGCCTTAATAAATTCAAACTCCTGATTAGTAATTTCATCATTGTCGGAGTTGACAAATTCAAACAGCCTGACCAGCACAATTATTTTTTGTTTCTGTGCTAATTCCTTGTTTATTTGATCACAGATCCTCAGGATTTTAACAGAATCAGGGCCAATACGCTTGGCTCCTCTTTCTATATGCAGTGTCTGGTGTTTTGAATAGTATTCGTCAAATACCTCAAGGTAATCCTTAACAAGTTCCTGGTTTAGCTGTCTTTTCAGGAATGAACTTACCACAGTTCTTCTATCGCTCGCATAACTTTCAGGCCTTGCAATTATTGCAAATAATTCCATTAAAGCCTTAAGTATCTGTTCACTCATTACTTATGAGTTAGAGGTTTTAATTAATTTTAGTTCTGTTTAAATTATAAAGCTTCCGTTTGAAAGTTCCATAAGTCCTACAGACTTCAATTTATTACGTAAATCACCGGTTTAGGTTACGGTAAATCATTAATTTTAAAAAAAGCATTCATTTAAACTTCAATTTAATATTAATTTATCAAATAATTAGTTATCACCTTAATAAAATTTATATATCCCTAATGGATAAATTCTGAATCTCCCTGCAACGGAAAAAATGTCATTTTGTCTTGTTACATATGTTATCAGGACATATTGGCATAAAACTATGTTTTAATTTTTTTGGATATAAATTTGATTGTATCTCACTGCGTCTTTATTGGAAATATTACTTTTTGTTTAACCAGGGAGAATTAGAAAATGAACTTTAACAATTTTACTATAAAATCGCAGGAAGCCTTACAACAGGCATTTGCAATTGCCCAGGGATATAATAACCAGGCAGTTGAAAACGGCCATATTTTAAAAGGCATAATAAGTCAAAGTGAGAATATTACATCATTCCTGCTGAATAAACTGGGAGTAAACCTTCGCAGTTTTGAGCAAGTATTAAATAAAATTATTGAATCTTATCCTAAAGTATCGGGCGGTGAACAATACTTTTCAGCTTCTGCAAACAAATCATTTCAAAGAGCCATGAATTATGCCAAAGAATTCGGAGATCAGTTTATTTCCGTGGAACATATTCTTTTGGGTATTTTAGCTTCCGGTGACGATATTTCTCAATTGATGAAAGATCATGAAATAACTGAAAAAGAACTTAAACTGGCGATCAAAGAATTAAGAAAGGGAAGCAAAGTTGACAGTCAGACTGCAGAAGACACTTTTAATTCATTAAACAGGTTTGCAATAAACCTAAATGAGATGGCCAGAAATGGCAAACTTGATCCGGTAATTGGCAGGGATGATGAAATAAGAAGAATACTGCAGATTCTATCAAGGAGGACAAAAAATAATCCGGTACTAATTGGTGAACCAGGAGTAGGTAAAACTGCCATAGCAGAAGGCTTAGCCTATCGGATTATATCGGGCGATGTGCCTGAGAATCTTAAAAGCAAGCAAATTTATTCACTGGATATGGGTGCATTAATAGCAGGGGCAAAATATAAGGGCGAGTTTGAAGAGAGATTAAAGGCAGTTGTTAAGGAAGTGATTGCCTCAAATGGCGAAGTAGTTTTATTTATTGACGAGATTCACACTCTTGTCGGCGCAGGTAAATCTGAGGGAGCTATGGATGCAGCAAATATTTTAAAACCGGCTCTTGCCAGGGGTGAGCTCAGGGCAATAGGCGCAACAACCCTTAATGAGTACCAGAAATACTTTGAAAAAGATAAGGCTCTTGAAAGAAGATTTCAGATTGTGATGGTCGACGAACCGGATGTGTTAAGTGCAATATCAATATTAAGAGGACTGAAAGAAAGATATGAAACATATCATAAAGTGAGGATTAAGGATGAAGCAATAATATCAGCTGTCGAGTTATCTCACAGATATATTACGGACAGGTTTCTGCCTGACAAAGCTATTGATCTTATTGATGAAGCCGCTTCAAAACTCAGGCTGGAAATGAACTCATTACCCCAGGAAATAGATGAAATAGAACGTAGAATAAAACAACTGGAAATTGAAAGAGAGGCAATAAAAAGGGAAGGCGACAATACTAATTCCCAGAAGCTTGGCAAAGAAATTGCCAACCTGAACGATGAACGCAACAGGTTAAGAGCTAAATGGCAGTCTGAAAAATCAATAATAGACAATATTCAGCAGAATAAATCGAATATTGAAAACCTTAAATTTGAAGCCGAACAAGCAGAAAGACAGGGTAATTATGGTAAGGTAGCAGAAATAAGATATGGTAAAATAAAAGAAGCAGAGAATAATATAGAAAAATTAAAAAACAGGTTAAAGGAAATGCAGGCAGAGACCATTCTGATTAAAGAAGAAGTTACAACAGAAGATATAGCAGAAATAGTGTCAAAATGGACAGGCATACCTGTGTATAAAATGCTGCAAAAAGAAAAAGATAAGTTATTAAATCTTGAGAAGGAGCTTCATAAAAGGATTATTGGTCAGGATGAAGCGATAATTGTCGTTTCAGATGCTATAAGAAGAAGCAGGGCAGGACTACAGGATACAAAAAGACCGACAGGCACTTTTTTATTCCTCGGAACTACAGGTGTTGGCAAAACTGAACTGGCAAAGGCCCTGGCAGAATTATTATTTAATGATGAAAATCTGATAATAAGGATCGATATGTCAGAATACCAGGAAAGACATTCGGTTTCCCGGCTGATTGGAGCTCCTCCCGGATACATAGGTTATGATGAGGGAGGCCAGTTAACAGAAGCAGTAAGAAGAAAGCCATACTCTGTAGTGCTGCTTGATGAAATAGACAAGGCCCATCCTGATGTATTTAATATTTTACTGCAGGTTCTCGATGAAGGCAGACTTACAGACAATAAAGGGAGAATTGTCAATTTTAAAAATACCGTAATTATCATGACTTCAAACATAGGTTCCCATATCATTCAGGATAATATACAAAATATGAATGATAAAAACAGGGATGCAGTTTTTGAACAAACAAAAAGCCAGGTATTTGAATTACTTAAAAAATCCATTCGCCCCGAGTTCCTCAACAGAATTGACGAGGTCGTTATGTTCAAGCCCCTGACAAAAGATGAAATAAGAAAGATTGTTGAACTTAACTTTGACAATATTGCCAGAACTATGGCCCAAAAGAATATTAATATAACAATATCCAAAAGAGCTGTCGAACTTATATCAAAGCAAGGTTATGACCCGCAGTACGGAGCAAGACCAATAAAAAGAACTATTCAGCGTACAATACTGAATGAACTGTCAAAGCAAATTCTGGAAGGACATCTCGATAAAGGAAAAAAAATCAGAATAGATGAAAATGATAGCAATTTGATATTTAAAAACGAAGAAACAGAAGTGAAGTAAATATGGATATTATTTTATGGAGAGTTGCCTACGAAAAACTCTTCAGGCAGTCTTCAAGATTATTATATAATTCAAACACATTATGCAATTGAAGGAGTCTGAAAAGTTCCATTACCTCTTCAGAAATATTACAAATTTTAAACTGCCCGTGATTATTATTTGCAGTTTTTAATACTGACAGGAATACACCAAAGCCTGAGCTGTCGATAAATTGAATGTCTTCAAGATTAAGAATGAGCCTGGTATCGGGCTTATTAAAAAAACTCTTTAGATCTTCCTTCACCGGTTCACTTATTAATGCATTAAATCTGTCTATCTTGTTAAACTTTACGACTATTATATTATTAATTTTTTCAGTTCTTAACATAACTTATCAATTTATAGAAATGATTCCAAATTTTGTATAGCCTCATCCAGCTCTTCAACAGCTTTCTTTGTTTCTTTCTTAAATCTGTCTACCAGCACAGGGTACTTCTCTGCTTCTTCTCCTGATTTAGCCAGATTTTCAAGTACTTTCATATCCTTTGATAAATCATCCAGTCCCATAATTGAAATTGATGATTTAGCTTTATGGGCCAGCTTGCCTAATGCCAGGTAGTCTTTTTTATTTAAATATTCATCCATATCCCGTGCGAATTCTTCAACCTGATTCCTGAAAATGTCTATCATTTCCTGAATCTTAACCTTGTCCCCTCCTGACCACTCCCTGAGATAAGATAAGTTCACTTTCATAGCTGATTATACTCCTGGCTAACAAAAATAATACATTCAATTTATTAAATTCTCAATAAATATAAATTAATTTTTTTATTTTTAATAAAAATATTACTTATGTATACTAACCATAATCTAAACAAATGAAAAATGCGGTCATTTTATCCTTCTGTTTAATTGCATTTTACAGTATTTCATTTTCACAACAAATTGATGACGGATTAATTAATTTCAAAAAAAGGAAGGATTCGGAAAAAGCATATAATGAGGGTATATCTAAAATTATAAATAAGGACTACTATGCTGCTGTATCTGATTTTGATAAAGCCCTGCAATTGAATCCAAAATTTATTGAAGCATACTTGCAAAGGGGAAAGGCAAAATTCGAACTTAATGATGAGTATGGTGCACTGACAGATTTTAATAAAATTATTGAAACCAATCCTGGTTATAGTGAGGCATATTTTAACAGGGGATATGTAATGTTCATATTTGATAGTGCCAATATAGATATTTCTGATTTTGACAAAGCAATACAATATGGGTACCAGGAAGCAGAAGTATATTATTACAGAGGATTGGTCAAACTTTTAAAGAAAGATTTTGACGGAGCAATATTTGATTTTTCACTTGCTATTGAAAAAAAACCCAACTATGCAAAGGCATATCACGACAGGGGCACTACCAAAGTAATGATTAATGATTACCAGGGTGCCATATATGATTTCAGGCTGGCCGTAAACTATAATCCGAATTTAGTTTTAGCCTATAATAACATGGGAAGTGCAAAGAAGAAGGTCGGGGATTTCCAGGGATCAATAAATGACTACACAGCAGCCATTAAGCTTGACTCAACATTTTATATTTCATATAATAACCGCGGAGGAGCAAAACTAATATTAGGTGACACACAGGGAGCAATTAGTGATTTTGAAACCGCTCTTTCATTAAAGGAAGATTACTATCCTGCAATATGTAACCTTGGCAACGTTGCTGCAAAAATGGGTGATTATGAAAAAGCCGTGGAATACTATAATAAAGTAATTGAGTTAAATTCCAAAGATGGTATTGGATATATGAACAGGGGACTTGCCAGGGAACTGCTGGGTGCTTTGGAAGGTGCTTGCAATGACTGGAAAACAGCCAGTGAACTTGGTATTGAGGATGCAATTAACTATCTGAAAGAGTGTGAGTAATAGTATAATAAAACTACTATTTAAATGTCAATAACTTAACAAATACTTTATCACATGAAAGTAAAAGCCAGATTTCTGTTTTTAGCAATTTTTCTGTTAAGTAGTGTCTCAATATTTGCACAACAAAGAGTAAGAATTAAAAAGAGTGAATTTAAAATAATTAATACCGGATTTAAAGATGCCTGGAAAGCTGTCAGGCAGGGAAATAAATACTTTGATGAAGGTCCGGGTACTTACCGGGATGCAAGAAAGGAATATTTAAAAGCTTACAGGTACAATCCAAATAATGCTGAATTAAATTATATGATCGGTGTATGCTTCATATATTCTGATGACAAGTTTGAATCAATTAAATATCTTAAAAAATCATATAAGATTAAACCCAATGTCACCCCCGATATCAGATTCATGCTGGGAAGAGCATATCATCTGGTACTTGATTTTGATAATGCAATACTGGAATATACGGAATACAGGAACAATCTTCCTCCCAAGATCCTGGTTTTGAAGAGCGGACTGATTAATCAATTAATTACACAATGCAGAAACGGGATAGACCTTGTAAGTGATCCCGTAAGAGTTGTCATAAGCAATCCCGGCAAAAATATCAATTCAGAATATGATGATTATAATCCGGTAATTTCGAGAGACGAGTCGGTAATGTTTTTTACATCACGCAGAATGGCAGCTGAAAAAAGCAGTAGAAATCCCGTGGATAATAAATTCTATGAAGATATCTACGTTTCTCAAAAAAAAATTAATGAATGGGGAACGGCAAAGCGCTTTGATAAAAAAATCAATAAAAATAAAAACAAGGAAAATAATGCGGCTGTTGGATTATCTGCAGATAATAAAGAATTGTATTCGTATAAAGGTAAATCGAACTCCGGAGATTTATTTAAAAGTGTTTTTAAAAACGGAAAATGGACCAAACCACATCCCCTCCCGGGTAAAATAAATTCCAAATACCGTGAAACATCACTATGCTTTTCATCTGATGAAAAGACGATGTATTTTGTATCCTCAAATAAAAAAACATCCCTTGGCGGACTGGATATATATGTTTGTAAGAAAGACTATAATGGTAAATGGGGGAACCCTGAGAATATGGGATCAATGATCAATACAGCCTTTGACGAGGTGGCTGTCAGTCTGTCTGCCAATGACAGCATACTTTTTTTTAGTTCAGACGGACATAATACCATGGGAGGTTACGATATTTTCAGTACCAAAAAAAGTGAAACCGGACTATGGTCGAAACCTGAAAATATCGGCTACCCTATAAATACTCCTGATGACGATGTATTCTTTGTTCTGGCTCCTGATGGAAAAACAGCATATTATTCAACAATTCGTGAAAACGGGGTTGGAGGAAAAGACATTTATAAAGTTATCTACCTGGGTGCCGAGAAGGAAATGATTCTGAGTGACGAAGGTGAATTGATTGCAGGTTTGCAGAAACCACCTGATAATATATTTTTTAAGGAACCGGAAAAACTTGCTGTCGATACTTCATTAATAATGAAAGGAATGATAACTGATTCCGAAGACCAGCAACCTGTAATCGCTAAACTGGAAGTAATTGATGTTGATGTCAGCAGAGTTATTGCAACCGCGATATCTGATGCCTCAGGTAACTATAAATTAAATATTCCGGCTCCGAAAACATATGGTGTGGAAATTATCGCCAAGAATTATCTGCTCTACCTGGATGCAATAGATTTATCAAAAGAATCATCAGATGAAATTATAATAAGAAATTTTATGCTCGAAAGAGTGGAAGTCGGGGCTAAAGTTATACTGAAGAACATTTTCTTTGAATTTGGTAAATCTACTCTTAAATCAGAATCTTTTACTGAACTGAATAATGTTATCAAGCTCTTACAGAACAATGAAACGCTTCGAATTGAAATATCCGGTCATACAGACAACATAGGCACTTACAAATATAATAAAAAGCTTTCCGAAGACAGGGCAAAAGCAGTTGTGGACTACCTTATTAAAAAAGGCATAACGCAAAACAGACTGGAATATAAAGGATATGCTTACGACCAGCCTGTTGCTCCCAATACTACAGAAGAAGGAAGGGCACAAAACAGAAGAGTCGAGTTTAAAGTACTTAGTAAATAGTAAAGCAGGCTAAAATATCATTCAGGAAGATATTAATTAGCAAACTTAATTATTACATAATCTGTTTTTTAGATTAAGTTTAAAAACTATATATATTAATTATATTACTGTAAATAATTCATGAAAGCTACGGTTTTTAATAAAATTCATAAAGAATCAGGTGCACGGATGGTTGAGTTCGCCGGTTATGAAATGCCTGTAGAGTATTCGGGTATTGTAAACGAGCATCTTGCGGTAAGAAACTCCGTCGGAGTATTTGATGTGTCGCATATGGGTGAAATCAATGTAAAAGGAACTGAAGCTGAGAATTTGCTTCAGAAAATAACATCTAACGATATTGCAGTGCTCAAATCCGGCAAGGCGCAGTATTCGTGTTTCCCGAACGGTAACGGAGGGATCGTCGATGATTTAATAGTATATAAATTTCAGGAAGACGATTTTTTACTGGTTGTAAATGCTGCAAATATTTTAAAAGACTGGCAATGGATAAATAAGAATAATTATTGTAATGCAAAACTTGTAAACTCTTCAGACAGCATTTCACAATTGGCAGTCCAGGGGCCAAAGGCAGCACAGGTTCTGCAAAAATTAACCGGGATAAATCTGTCGGAAATCAGGAGTTTTTCATTTATCACCGGTGAAATTGCAGGTATGGATAATGTCATTATTTCTGCGACAGGTTATACGGGTGCCGGAGGTTTTGAATTGTATTTTCATAACGATGATGGAATGCCACTCTGGAATGCTATTTTTGATGCGGGGAAAGAATACGGTATAAAGCCGGTGGGACTGGCAGCAAGAGATACGCTCAGACTGGAAATGTGCTACTGCCTTTACGGAAATGATATTGATGATACTACTTCTCCTATTGAAGCCGGACTTGGATGGATCACCAAATTTACAGATTATAAAAGCTTTATTGATAAAGAGAGATTGCTTGAACAAAAAGTTAAAGGTGTAAAAAGAAAATTAGTTGCCTTTGAAATGATAGATAAGGGTATCCCGCGACATGATTATGAAATAACCGACAGTAACGGAAACAAAATAGGCAATGTGACATCAGGAACAATGTCACCATCTCTGAAAAAAGGCATTGGCATGGGCTATGTGAAAACCGGATACTCAAAACCTGAAGGAGATATATATATTACTGTTCGTAACAAATCCCTGAAAGCTAAAATAGTAACCATGCCTTTTATAAAAGTTGAATAATATTATTACTAATTAACATATTAATTCAGAAAAGAATAATATAATTTTAACCTGGTCAATGCTGTTAAATATTTATTATACAACTTTAACATAGACAGGATATAGATAATAATTGTACGAATTAGCAATCAGTTCATGGAAAAAAGGAAAAAAGTTGAAGTATGCTTTTCACCGGCCATTTATTCTGCATTTCATAACAATGATGCCATAGTTGTTATTGTTGATATATTAAGGGCTACATCGGCAATTATCACCGCATTCATGAACGGTGCGGAAAAAATAATACCCGTAGCAACACTTGAAGAGGCCAGGGCATATAAAGAAATAGGATATATGGTTGCCGCTGAACGGGATGGTATTGTCAGGGATTTTGCCGATTTTGGCAACTCGCCTTTTAATTTCACTACTGACAGGGTCAGGGGAAAAGAAATTGTTTAC
This sequence comes from uncultured Bacteroidales bacterium, assembly GCA_964461435.1. GTDB lineage: Bacteria > Bacteroidota > Bacteroidia > Bacteroidales > UBA10428. The sequence continues at coordinate 29,566 of CAYWUI010000028.1, forward strand.
AGCACCACAAACGGAACTAATTCGATAATGATGGCGAGCAATAGCTTCAGGGTAATTATAGGAGCATATCTCAACCTGAATTCCCTGGCACAATATATTATCAATAAAAATCATGATTTGCTGATTCTATGTGCCGGATGGAAAACAAAGTTTAACCTTGAAGATACATTGTTCGCCGGAGCCCTGGCTGAAATAGTTATAATGAGCAACAACTTTTTTACAATATGTGATTCTACCCTGGCTTCAATTGATTTATGGAACATTGCCAGAAAAGATCTGATGTCCTATATTAACAAAGTTGCCCAAAGACACAGACTGAAAAAAAATAAACTTGACGATGTTATAGAATATTGCCATACTCTGGATCAAACAAATATTATCCCGGCTCTAAAAGATAATTATCTTGTTAAACTCACTGAACTTGAAAGTAATTCAAAGATTTAGCAATAATATTTTTATACATATGACCTTTTGTTGAAAAAATGTAAATTATATTTTTTCCAATATTTAACTATACTGTATTTATTTTATTAAATTTACGCCTCTTCTTGAGTTGTTAATTGTTTAACAAATAAAAATTTATTTAAATGAAGAAACATAATTTTAACCCCGGACCGGCTATATTACCGGAATACACAGTTAAGAACACTGCCAATAGTATATTAAACCTAGATGGATCGGGATTGTCGGTAATGGAGATATCACACAGAAGCAAAGAATTTCTGGAAATAATTGAATCTGCACAATCATTGTTTAAAGAATTATTGAATATTCCTGTTGGTTATTCAGTCCTGTTTCTTCATGGTGGTGCAAGTCTTCAATTCTGCATGGTACCCTATAATTTACTTAAAAAGAAAGCGGCATATCTTGATACCGGGTCGTGGTCTTCAAAGGCTATCAAAGAAGCTAAATTCTTCGGAGAGGTAGATACTGTTGCATCTTCTAAAGATTCAAATTATAACTATATACCAAGAAACTATAAAGTTCCTGAAGATGCTGACTATTTTCATATTACAACCAACAATACTATTTACGGAACTGAAATTAAAGAGGATCTCGATATTCCTGTTCCTCTGGTTGCAGATGCATCATCAGATATTTTAAGCAGACCTGTGGACATATCCAAATACGCCATTATTTATGGCGGTGCTCAGAAAAACCTGGGGCCCGCAGGTGTTGCCTTTACAATAATTAAAGAAGAAGTACTGGGCAAGGTTGACCGCTTAATTCCGACTATGCTTAATTACCATACCCATATAGAGCATGGCTCGTTATATAACACTCCTCCATGCCTCGCTGTCTATACATGCCTTCAGACATTAAAATGGATTAAAAACCTGGGCGGTGTGGAAGTGATACATAAAATGAACAAGGAAAAGGCCGGCATGTTATATGACGAAATAGACAGGAACAAACTATTTGTATCAACGGTGACAAAAAAGGAAGATCGTTCTATAATGAATGTCACATTTGTTATGAATGAGGAATATAAAGAGCTGGAAGGAGAATTTCTTGAATTTGCCAAGTCACAGGGAATGATAGGTATCAAAGGACACAGATCTGTTGGTGGATTCAGGGCTTCATTATACAATGCTTTACCTAAAGAAAGTGTTGTGGCATTAATAAATGTAATGAAGCAATTTGAGGCAAAAAAATAATTATATAACTAATAAAATTTTAACCATGACCAAAGTATTGATAGCCACAGAAAAACCTTTTGCACCGGTGGCAATAAAAGGTATAAATGACATATTGAATGAAGCAGGTTTTGAAATGCAATTGCTGGAAAAATACAGTGATAAAAGTCAGCTTATCAAAGCAGTTGAAAATGCAGATGCAGTAATCATAAGAAGTGATATTATTGATAAGATGGTAATTGATTCGGCCAAAAATTTAAAAATTGTCGTCAGGGCAGGTGCCGGCTATGATAATGTTGACCTTAATGCTGCTTCGGCAAAGAATATTGTTGTTATGAACACCCCGGGACAGAATGCAAATGCCGTTGCCGAGCTGACAATAGGCATGATGATTTATCTGAACAGGAACGGATTTAACGGCACATCAGGAAAAGAACTGAGAGAAAAGACACTGGGTCTTCATGCCTATGGTAATGTAGCGAAACTGGTAGCAGCCATAGCAAAAGGAATAGGAATGAAAGTTCATGCTACTGATCCCTATATTGAAAAGTCAATTATCGAAAAAGACGGAATTGCCTGTGAAAAAGATGCCAGGGAACTTTATAAAAAATGCCAGTATATTGTGGTTACCCTCCCTGCAAATAGCGAGACTAAAGAATCCATTGACTTTGATCTGATGTCCCTGATGCCTAAGGGAGCGACCCTTGTTAATCCTGCAAGGAAGGAAATTATCTGTGAAGATTCCTTGCTGAAAATGTTTAAGGAAAGGGATGACTTCAGGTATATTACTGATGTTGCCCCTGACTGCAAAGATGAAATCGGCAGCAATTACGGGGACAGGTACTTTTCTACTCCCAAGAAGATGGGAGCCCAGACCTCTGAGGCCAATATAAATGCCGGACTGGCTGCTGCAAGGCAAATTGTGAGTTTTATTAAAAAAGGGGATAAAACATTCCAGGTTAACTGAATAAGTAATGGCATTAATTGCTCCATTCAAAGGCTACAGGGTTAAGAAGGAATTTGCAAAACAGGTGGCGTCCAGGCCATATGATGTTATAACTTCGGAAGAAGCCAGGGAAGAGTCCAAAGATAATCCATACTCTTTTTTGCATGTTATTAAGCCTGAAATAGATCTGCCTCCTGAAACAGATGTGCACTCAAATGAAGTATATGAGAAAGGAAGAGAAAATCTTGAAAAACTGATTGAGAATGGAATATTGGTACAGGATCCCTCACCCTGCTTTTATATTTATGCCCAGAAATTTCAAAACAGGATCCAGTATGGTATTTTAGGCTGTGCTCATATTGATGATTATATTAACAACAAAATAAAAAAGCATGAACTGACAAGACCTGATAAAGAGCTTGACAGGATAAACATTATAAAACATCATAATTTTCATGCAGAACCCGTATTTTTTGCCTATAGTGATAATGAAGAGATTAACAGCATTGTCGCTGGTTTGACTAAGGATAAACCGGAGTATAACTTTATTGCTGATGACGGTATAGAACATTTCTTCTGGGTTGTCAGTGACAGAAAAATCATTGGACGCATAGAAGGGATTTTCAGAGATGAAGTACCCTGCACATATGTGGCTGACGGCCACCATCGTACAGCTGCTGCAACAAAAACAGCACTGGAGCGCAGACAAAAAAATCCGGATCACACAGGAAAAGAAGAATATAACTATTTTATGGCAGTTCATTTTCCAGCCAGCCAGCTCAAGATAATTGACTATAACCGTGTTGTAAAAGACCTGAACGGGTGCACTGCGTCCGGCTTTATAGATAAGTTAAAAGAAAGCTTCCATATTGTTGAAAAAGGCAAGAATGAATACAGTCCTTTGCATCTGCATGAGTTTTCGATGTATATTGATGGAAAGTGGTATGCCCTGACCAGCAAAGAAGGGACATATGATGATAATGATCCTATAGGCTGCCTGGATGTTACAATTTTATCCGCACAGGTACTTGCTCCGCTTCTGAATATTACAGATCTGAGAAATTCAAAGAGAATTGATTTTGTGGGCGGTGTGCGCGGAAAGGGAGAACTAAAAAAAAGGGTTGACAGCGGAGAAATGAAAGTTGCCTTTGCACTTTACCCGGTTACTATGCAGCAGCTAATAAATATAGCCGATACAGGTAATATAATGCCTCCAAAATCGACATGGTTTGAGCCCAAGCTCAGAAGCGGACTGGTCATACATCACCTGGGATAGTTTGCTTAACGAGCTGAACCCGGGAACCGGTTCTTAATCAAATATATGCAGATCAATATATTCCTGCTTTATAATTGTCCACCAGTCAGATGCAAGATCCCATTTAAGCACATAATCATATGGTAACCACCCATACCCGTTTTCGCCCCAATCTTTTCCCCATGAGTTCCTGATTAAAAATGCACCCGTGGATTCGGGCTTCCCCTGCCTTTCGTTCTTTATTACTTTCTTGTTGTCGTAACCTACAGCAACAACTGCATGACCTCCAACCACACTGTCAGTTTCGGGATTGGGAAAAGGGATCTTCCCGTCATCATCAGACTGGTCTATTGAATCAAATACCGTAAATCCGAACATAGCCGGAAATCCTTTATACAGGAAATTTCTTATCTGGTCCAGCACGATTTCCGGAGAGAGACCGCGGGAATCCAGCCTGAAGTACTTTATCGATTTAAATCTCTGCGCGAAGGAATAACAAAAGCCCGGCGGCTCTTCATCAAATCGTGCCGTATCATAGGGCCAGTATTTTTCGGGCGGCGCCCCAAAAAGGGCCATGGCAGCCATTGTTGATCTGAGGTATGCCCCGGTATCTCCCTGCATCTGTAAATAGTTCCTTGTCACCTTATACAGGAACAACCGCGATGCATCAAGAAACTTGTTATAAGCCTTATTCTCAAAGTATTCAATTAAGCCAACCCCTGCATTTGCCGTGCATGAACCAATATTCTCCTGGTCTTCCACTGGCGAACATAAACTCCGTAAATCAACTTTTTCGGGCACGTCAGATGTGAAGTTTAAAGGAGTCTTCTTAATGCCTGATAACATTGGCTTAACAATATTATGCCCGGGAGAAAAATCTCTTATATCGGCATAATCTTTTAACCATCCTAATTTTTTATTTATTTTCATTCGTTTAAAATTTTATAATTATTTAATGTATGATACTTTCGCATTATTAATTACTCTATATGATAAAAAGTAACCCTATTAACTGTGATTTTTTATTTGCCCTAACTCACTTGCGCCTGTCCAGTTCAATGATTTCCAAATCTTTAATCTTCCTTTTATCAATAGTAAATCTCACTGCAGTTCTTATCTTATGCAATCCTGTTTTCCCCGCGGCACCAGGATTAATATGCAAGAGATTAAGCTTTTTATCAAACATCACTTTAAGTATATGTGAATGTCCCGATATAAACAATCCGGGAGGATCAGCCATAATCTCTTTCCTTATTGAGGAATCGTATTTACCGGGATAACCGCCGATATGTTTTATCCATATTTCCATCTCTTCAGATATAAACCTCAGGTTCTCAGGGTAAATTTGCCGAATAGCAGGACCGTCAATATTGCCGTAAACAGCCTTAAAAGGTTTAAATTGCGAGAGCTCTTCCGAAACCTTCAAATCCCCTATATCCCCGGCATGCCAAATCTCATCGCAGTCTTTAAAATATTCGAACAGGCGGTAATCCAAGTTCCCGTGAGTATCAGATAGTAATCCTATTTTTATCATTTATATCGCTAAATACGTAATTTTTTGCTCACTTAAGCTTACTTTAATATAGCAAGCTTTAAAGCAGGATATTTTATTTTGTAAATTTGGTTAATATCTTAAAAATATAAAAATGAATGTATTTTATTGCAGAGAAATAATTGACGAAAAAGCAACTCTTGACAGGTCAGAATCGCAGCATTGTATAAGGGTGCTGAGACTTAGGAAAAATGACATGATCAGTTTGATTGACGGAAAAGGGAGTATTTATGAAGCCAGGATTATATCGGAAAATAGCAGCAAATGTGAAGTGCAGGTAATAAAGCAGGTTAAGGATTTTAATAAAAGAAATTTTTATTTGCATGTTGCTATTGCCCCTACAAAGAGTGCTGATCGTTTTGAATGGTTTATTGAAAAAGCAACAGAAACAGGTATTGATGAAATTACTCCGGTGATATGCTCACGGTCGGAAAGAAAAACAATCAAAATGGAAAGACTTTGGAAAATTATTGTTTCATCAATGAAACAGGCTCTTATAACTACAATGCCAAAATTAAACGAGCTTCAAAACTTTCCGGAATTTGTAACCGGCTCAAATATAAATGGTTGTAATAAATACATCTTTCATTGTGCAGAAAATAACCGTCAAAGGATAAGGGACACATATGTGCCGGGGTCCGGTGTTATTGGATTGATCGGACCTGAGGGTGATTTTACACCTGATGAAATAGAAGTTGCTGAAAAGAATAATTTTCAATCTGCCTCACTTGGAAATAACAGGTTGAGGACAGAGACGGCTGGTGTTGCAGTATGCCAGATATTTAATTTTTTAAATTACCAGTCTACCCGATTCCGCTGAAATATTTCATAAACTGCATTCTTTCAAATGCTGCGGCATCCTTCACTGATTCCTGGCTGACCTTTCCTTTAAACTGACTTATATAGTTATATCCCTTCCTGACCATCCACTCCTCGATATCATTTAATATAACATTAATATATTCATATCCTTTCCTGTACAATACCGATACTATTTGCACAGCATCTGCCCCTGCCAGTATCTGTTTTATAACTGATTCGCCCGAATGAATCCCTGTACTGGCTATAAGTCCGCATTTCACCTTTCCTGACATCAGGGCAACCCACCTTAAAACATTGCAATAATCATGTTCCGTGCTGAATTTATTGGCAGGTTTTATCTCAAAACTGTCGGTATCAATATCAGGTGTAAAAAAACGGTTAAACAGTACTAGTCCGGATAATCCCGTTTCAGAGAGCTTCTTTATCATCAGTCCGGGCTTCAGAAAATATGGGCTTATCTTGGCAGACACAGGTATGGTCACTATGCCCTGTACTTTTGTTATTATGTCGAAATAAGTCTGTTCAAAATTCTTATCGGACATATCTGTAGGATTAAGGAATATGTTCAATTCCAGGGCGTCGGCTCCGGCATCCTGAATTTTGGCAGTGAAATCGGTCCACTCATAGGGTGTAATGCAGTTTATGCTGGCTATAACGGGTATCAGTACCTCCTTTTTTGTGTCACTTATAAGCTTAAGGTAACTGCCAAGTTTATCTTCCTTGATATGCAGATCAACATAATCAAGTGTTTCTGATAAGTCGGTATATATCATAAGGTTCTTCCTTGCCTCCTCGGACTTCATTTTTGCTTCAAGAAGAATTTCCTCCTCAAATATTGATTTTAAAACGATCGCAGCAGCCCCGTTCGATTCGAGCTTTTTGATCTCTTCAACAGAGTTTGTCAGCTCTGAACTGCCAGCTATTACCGGATTTTTTATGGTCAATCCAAGGTATTTTACAGATAAGTCAACCATTTTCCAAAGATTTAATAATAAAACACATATATTATGTAGAATGACTATTCAAAAAGTCTTCTGAATATACTCATGCATTCCGGCGGCAGCTTTGCGCCCGTCGCCCATTGCAAGAATTACCGTAGCTCCTCCCCTGACTATGTCGCCTCCCGCAAAAATCTCAGGTATGGACGACTGCATATTTTCGGGATTCACTTCAATAGTACCCCATTTTGTGATCTTCAGCTCCGGCATACTTTTAGGTATCAAGGGATTAGGAGAAACACCCACACTAACTATCACCAGGTCGACGTCTATATAGTATTCTGATCCCTCAACCGGCACCGGCCTTCTCCTTCCTGAGCTGTCAGGTTCGCCCAGCTCCATCTTCTGCACCCTCATCCTGTTTACCCTTCCGTTTCCGTCGGCATAATATTCAACAGGACTGTTAAGATTCAGGAATTCTATACCTTCTTCCTGTGCATGTATTCTCTCTTCGATCCGGGCCGGCATCTCATCAAATGTCCTGCGATAAATTATCAACGCACGCTCAGCACCCAGCCGCCTGGCTGTTCTCACTGAATCCATGGCTGTATTGCCACCGCCGATAACAGCTACATTTTTCCCGTACAGTACAGGAGTATCAAAATCAGGATTCGCAGCATTCATTAAATTTACCCTTGTGAGATACTCATTTGCGGAAAATATGCCAACATAATTTTCGCCGGGAATATTCATAAAACGTGGCAGTCCGGCACCACTGCCAACAAAGAAAGCAACGAATCCTTCTTTCTTGAGATCATCTATCGACGCGGTAACCCCTACGACGAAGTTGGTGATGAACTTTACTCCCATTTTGCGCAGGTTGTCAATTTCCACATCCACTACTTTATTAGGAAGCCTGAATTCCGGTATGCCATATTTCAGTACGCCTCCTATATCGTGCAATGCTTCAAACACCGTAACATCATATCCGTATTTTGCCAGTTCTCCCGCCGCCGTCAATCCTCCCGGTCCTGCCCCTATTATACCAACCTTGATATTGTTACCGGCTGCTGTTGCCGGCACGAACATTTTACCGCTCTCCATTTCATAATCGGCTGCAAACCTCTCCAGGTGTCCTATAGCAACAGGAGGCTTATTCATTTTAAGCGCATAAAAGCACTGGGCTTCACATTGTACCTCCTGCGGGCATACCCTTCCGCAAACCGCGGGCAGGGTATTGGTATCTTTTAATACTCTTGCTGAACTCCTGAAATCACCTGCCTCTATATATTTTATGAACTTCGGGATGTTGATTTCAACCGGACAGCCGTAAATACATGTTGGATCGGGACAGTCGATGCACCGTTGGGCCTCCGATACCGCTTGCTCAGGAGACAATCCCAGGTTAACCTCAGTACTGTTCTTATTCCTGGTATCAGGATCCTGTTCCGGCATTTTAATCCTTTCACGGGCTACCCTTTCCTTATTTTTCATTTCCTGCCTGAGTTTCACGCGCCAGTCGCTGTTTCTCTCCTCTTTTAAGTATTCCGCGTCAATTGCCATATCTAACACAATTTTTTAATTCATGAATCTTACTGAATCACTATTTGCCGGGTTACTATAATTTATATTTTCAAATGCCACTTTGCTTATACAATGACGTTCAATATTAATAACCGGTTAATGCAGAGCTTTAAGATATTTTTGAAATGCAGCAGCTTCTTCTTCTTTATATGCTCCCAGTCTTGAAATAAGCTCATCAAAATTCACATCATGGGCATTAAACTCCGGTCCGTCTACGCATACAAATCTTGTCCTGCCCCCGACCGATACACGGCATGCACCACACATACCTGTCCCGTCAACCATAATTGAATTCAGGCTGGCCATGGTCGGTATATTATATTTTTTTGTCAGCAATGAGGCATATTTCATCATTATTGCAGGTCCGATAGTGATGGCCTGATCAATTTTTATTCTTTTAATTGCCTCTTCCATTCCCTGGGTGACAAGTCCCTTTTTCCCGTACGAACCGTCATCTGTCATTATTATCATCTCATCAGAATATTCTTTCATCTGGTCTTCAAGGATGAGAAGCTCTCTTGTGCGGGCGGCAAGCACGGTTATTACTTTATTTCCCGCCTTTTTCATGGCTTCGACTATCGGCAGCAAAGGGGCAATACCAACACCTCCGCCGGCACACAATACCGTTCCTACCTTTTCAATATGTGTTGCCTGCCCCAGGGGCCCGACCACATCAGTTAAAGAATCCCCTGTACCGAGACCGGCAACCTTATGGGAGGTGACACCCACCTTTTGAATAACCAGCGAAATAGTTCCCTTTTCAGTGTCTGCCTGGGCTATTGTAAGAGGTATCCTTTCACCCCTTTCCCCTGTTTTAACAATAACAAAATGCCCGGCTTTTCTTTTCCTTGCTATCCTTGGCGCTTCGATATCCAGTTTGACCACGTTCTCTGAAAAACTCTCCTTATTGACTATCTTATACATACGTAAAATATTTGCTGCTGACTTTTAAATAAAAAAGACAAAAATAAGTCTTTTGGAACATTGTCATAACTGTAATACCAATTTTTATGAATAAATTAATCCTTCCCGTACCCTGGCAGACGCTAATTTACTTTATTACAAATATTTAATTGAATTCAGATTTTTATCTAATAAATACAAAGATTTATCAACATTTTGATTTAATTCACCAAAATAGAAAAAATATACATTTCAAAATCGGATATTCATACAACTGGGTGATGATTTGTAACGTTTAAAGATGAGAACATTTACTGCTTTTATGCTGTTTTATTTTGTTGCATAATTTTCTAATAAGAGAATTTTTTATTAACTTATATATATTATAAAAATGATTGTTAAAAACTTTATTTGAAAAGTAGCACTAACATTAATAATATAGTATTTCTTTCATAATAATCGCAGCTTGACAAACAGCTTTATAAATAGCTCGAAGTATAAATCTGAATTTATACTTACACTACTTCTGGGAACACTTATAACGTCACACACTTATAGTCAGACTTATCGCATTGACACCCTTGACGGACAGGCTGTTCCGACATGTTCGGGAACATTTTATGATAGCGGCGCCGGTGCCGGTAACTATTCTGACAATGAAACCTATATTGTAACATTTTATTCCACGGGAAAGGAAAGAATAACTTTTGACTTTGCATCATTTGCTTTGCGGAACGAAGGAGGTGATACATTAAAGGTCTATGACGGACTTGACAGTTCAGCACCATTGCTGGGAACCTATACCGGTGAAGGATTTACTTTTTTGGTTCAGTCCACTGACACCTGCCTGACTTTTGAATTCTCTTCAGACGGCTCATTGACCAATTCGGGCTGGGAAGCTACGATAAGTTGCTGTCCGGTACCTTCGACATCATCAATAACAGGCTCAGGTTCGGAATGTGTCGGTTCTGCAGGAGCAGGATATTCCGTTATTAATACGCCCGGATCAACTTATGACTGGATAATAACCGGTGGCACACAGACAGGTGGTGGAAATACATACAGCATTACGGTTGACTGGGGGACAATACCGGGTTCAGCAAGGGTGCAGGTTGTAGAAGATAACGGATGTACTCTGGGAGACACTGTTTCCCTGGATGTCACTCTCTGGTCACTTCCTGCAGTGAGCTTTACCGGCCTTGATTCCGTATATGATATTAATCTTGACGGTCCGGTTACACTGACAGGCATACCGCCAGGCGGCACTTTCTCAGGTAATGGTATCACGGGTGATTTGTTCGATCCTGCTGCCGCCGGCCTTGGAATCCACGAAATAGTATATTCTTACACTGATGGTAACGGATGTACAAACACAGATACCAATTATACCAGTGTCCGTGATTATGATGATCATGACGGTGCCCACCTGATAACGGATATTGACAACTGGTGTTCATCCGATGCGGCATATTCAAACAGTTCGGCGACTGCTGACATGGCTGCCGGTTCCTGCTGGACAGGTGGTACTGGCAATAATGTATGGTTCAGGTTTATTGCCACTACAGATGCAGTAAAAGTTGATGTTCTTACCGGCGGATCCTATGGTACAATGAGGGGCCAGCAAGTAGCAATATGGAATGCCGCCAATGTGGAGGTGGCATGTAATAATAGTGCCGACTGGTATGCAGGGACGCTATCGCTTAGCACGGATACTCTTACGGCAGGACATTATTACTGGATATCTGTTGATGACAGAAGGACACACGGCACATTTACCTTATGCATTGACGATGCTGCAGACTTTGATTTTAAATCGGGAGCAGTTGAACTTACCGACCTGACAACATGGTGTTCTGCAGATGCAGCCTATAATAACACCTATGCAACACCCGATGA
>CAYWUI010000029.1:0-40673 GCA_964461435.1 uncultured Bacteroidales bacterium
CGGACTTTCTTCTCCGTAGTTGTTTGTTTTTTCTCTTCCATATAATTTGTTTTTTCAGGTTAATAAATCTACAAAATCATACCTTAACTTTTAACCTAAAAAGTCCAAATTATGCTGAATATTTACAGTCCTATAAAAAAAGTGTGGAAAACAGGAAGATATAGAAAAAACTTTAATAGCAGAAATTAAGAAATATTATAAAGATTATCAAAGTAAATAACATAATAAAACCCAGGCCATTTTAATTACAGACATACAAGATCGTTTACCCCAACCTGGCTCATTAAGTTACTTGCTCACGTATGCCTTCGGGGTTCCTGATCATTAATGCACCCTGCCAAAGGCGTAATTAAGTTCGAACCCCAGGTGTTGGTCTCAGCCTCATCGACATAAAAATTAAAAAAGGCTCCACAAGGGAGCCTTTTTTCATTTTAGTGAACCCGGAGAGACTCGAACTCTCAACCTCCTGATCCGTAGTCAGGTGCTCTATCCAATTAAGCTACGGGTCCAAATAATTATTACAAATATAGGGAAAAATAGGGTTTAGAATTTAGTTCAGTTGAATAAGTAGGATAATTTATTATAGAAGTTAATATAATCAGGCTAATGTACCTTATTTATCCAAATATATCACTCTTTCAATTTGTGATATGTTATCTGTTACAATTCTTAAAAAGTACACGCCACTAGAGATATTCAAGCCATCAAGATCTATTGTCATAAAACCATTGATACTTGAGCTGTTATATACAATCCTTCCGTCATTGCTAAATAATTGCAGGCATCCATCGTTTATATTAATTAAATCATAAAATCTTATATTAAGATAACTGCTAGTTGGATTAGGATATATGAAATAGTCATTGTTAGTTTCATTATTCGTGAAAATCACATCATCCTCAACATCTGATATAATTATTGTATCATCTGCAAATGGGGATCCGCCTATAAACAGTGATGTACGCCAATATTCAGGTGCATTTGGGTCTGTATCCGGATCAATATGCACAGAAACAATTGAATGTCCTTCACCATCAGCATAAAGCGGCCATGGATATTCGTCAATATATGTAAAAGATAATATTTCATTGTCTTCTAAGTCAGTAAGTAAAACAAACTCTGATGAATTTGAAAAATGCCCGCTGTAATTTCCACTTGGCACCTGTCCGTAAATATTATAAAATTCTTCAGGCTTTGAAGCAACTACATAAAAGCCACCGGGTGCAATAATTGTATTTTCAGGTACAATAAATCTGACTGCTGAATCCAATTTCAGACCGGAAATATTAATAGCTTCAGTGCCGGTATTTTTAAATTCTATAAATTCAAAGTCTTGTCCACTAATCGTGTCACTACCCTCAATTTTATCAGGTGGATGGTAATGAAGCTCTGTGACTTTTAAATTTGTGTAGTCTTCATTTAAAGAATAAAAATTAACATGACGAAGTGCACTCCAGACATCGTCTATTTTAATACGTGCCTTGAGAATCATTGAAGATGCAACATTAATATTAAAATCGTCTGCACTTGACAGGGCGTTTTTAGAAACTGACCCCCCGATTTTTCTTGGATCGGTACCATCAAGAGTATAATAAATATCGCCTGATGAATTATGGTTTTCTACAGTTATTTCAAAATTATCGGAAAAACAGTAATCCCTATCTGTAATGGCTGAGTCTGATTTTACTATCCTGGGACGGGACAAATTAGAATATAAATCTTTCTGCTCAAGCTGTTGTTTTACAATGTTAGTCCTGTATGGGAAATAATCATTCATCACACTATTAATCTCAGGCAGCCAATGATCGTCCTTATTACGGGAAGGACTGGTTTTTGCATCTCCCCACCTTGCTGATTCCGCAATGATGGCCGTATCTATTTCCCTGGCCCTTTTAATAAATAATTCTGCAGCGACAGCAGGTGATAATACTCCGCCTTCATCAAATAGACGGGCGGCTCTATCTGCAAAACGTACTCTGTATTCTTTAACATTACTTAATTTATAGTGTAACCACTGCGGATGAAAATCCAAAAAAGAATTGACTTCCATTTTATTCAAGTCTTTTCTGTCGGCAAGATTAACACGATTTTCATATAGACCTTCACCTACATAAATCGGATCAATCATGAGGCTATGTTCCGAGTCATGGGCACAAAAAACGAATCCTTTACCCTTGTCTTTTCTGTTGTATATGGCATAGAAATTATTAGGCATATCATTACCTCCAAAGGTAGATACCGGAGCATCGTAATTTCCTGTATAAAAAATCATAACCATGTAATCTATCAGATTATCAATGTCAACAAGGACTTTTGAATTCTTAACCGGATTTCCATTATAATCTTTCCCTTCAAGTTTAAAATAATCTGCATTTGAATCAAATCCAGACAAACACATATTATATATTTCCAACCAGGCATCATCATTCCCGTCTGTTACTTCTATTTTATATGGCCAGCCTGTAGGTGAAACCTTAATAACATCATAATCTTCTTTATCATCCCCAAAATACGATTCTGCATAACGCGCTTCAGTTCTTTCCTGGGTTTGAAAAAGGCCAAAATACAAACCATTAAGGTACAAATGATAATATCTTCCCCTGGCATAAGGTTGTCCCATTTCTCTTTGAGCATCACGTGAAAAAATATCCCTTACGAACGTATTATGTTCATTTTCCGATACATCGTTACTCCATGCATAATTCTGGGCAGTCCTCAGATCAATTTTATCGAATTCTTCAACACCCTCATCACCAAACAGAGGATATAACAGTTGCGGCTCACCATATATACCCCTAAAAAATAGTCTGAATGCGTGCTTTGGATTTGACGGATTTCTGCTGGCTCCTCCTCTTAACCGTAAACCGGCATTTATTTGAAATCCTTCGGCACCATCGGGATTTATTAATTCTGCAAAACATTCCCTTTCCCAGGCAATACCCCGCTCTTCAGCATTTACATAAATCCCTGTTGCGGGATCAAAGAGATTTTTTAAATCAGTTAATATTGATATCGTAGGTATTTCAAGTAATGCATCATCTATTAAATCAGTATATCTGCTATCATTTACCACATCGGAAGCCATATCGTATTCAATGGCCTGTCCGTTAATATTGGTAGATGGCCAATTTCCACCGGGATATGTTTGTGTTCTTACATTATCAAGGAAAATAAATGTTCTTCCTGAAGGTTTTGAAGGTTTATATCCGTCTTTGGTTATAGAAGCTCTTACAACAACTCCCGGTGTAGTACCGCGTCCTGTTGTACTTGCAGGATCAATATTTATAGTAACTATCGAATCACCTGTAAATCCTGTAACAGAATTCTGGGGATTGCTGCCGTCAAGAGTATATATTATACTTGCTTCCGGATCGAGTGAAGTGAGTGTCAGGTCAAAAGGATTATCGTAAAAGCCCGATGTATAATCATATGAGATTCCTATAGTATCAGTATATTCCGGCAGGTTTAGCTGTGCATCAATGTTAATGTCAAAATAAAAGTCCGAACTTGAAAGATTATAATTAAATCCCATAACAGCAAGTGAATTCTCTCCTTCAAGCAGATTAACTTCACTTGAATCCAGTGTAAAGTATAAAGGTGTTCCTGATTCGTGCAACTGGATTGCAAATGCATCATAGGTAAGAACCGACGGTGCATTTTGTCTTAATGCTTCTTCTCCGTTGATCCAAATAACAAAACCGTCGTCCCAGTTAATAATTAAGGAAATATCTTTTATATTACTGATATTTGATACTTCAAATGTTGAACGCAGATAAACAGTAGAATAATTATTCTGCATATCGCTTAATACAGTACCGCCTGATCCGTCACCATAACGAAAAGGTGCGTCTCCTTCAGCCCAGGCTGAGTCATCATAATCCGGAAAGTACCAGTCTCCCGGCAATGAAGCAGCATCACTGCCTTTTAGATATTTGAATACTGAATTAAAGGGAAATTGAACCTGTGAATTAACATTATTTACTATTACGATCAAGAATAATAAAGCAAATATATATATTCTTCTTATAAAAATTCTTAGCAAATTCCTATTTAGTGAGTTAAACCTAATATTAATATATTTAATAACAGTTAATTTGTTAATAATTACCTGCCAGAGTGTTTTTTTAAAAAATTAACATTCCTGCCAGTCTTTTTTATATGCCAAAGATTTTCAGCAGGCATAATTGTAAGCAGACTGCGGGTCCAAAAAGTAACTGCAAATATAAGCAAAAATGTCATCGGATATTAGATTTTAAACTGATGATTAACCTATGACCTGTTGATTGGTGATACAACAATTCTGCAATATAACAATAAGTCAATAGAGCAGTGTTTAACCTTAAAACACAATGCCTATGGATAAACCGGACCTGAATCCCGGAAACATGAAAGAAGATTTAGCGTCAACATAATCATCGCCAACCTCAATTTCTGTTCTTTCGCCGATAATTGGTATGCCGGTTATGTCAACCTCAACATTACCACGCAGTTCATCATAGTCAACATCGGGATCGTCCGATTCAAACCTTAAAGAAATACTGTTGTAAAAGAATCCCGGTCCGGCAAGATAGAAATCAATAGAAATCCTTTCCTTTATAACCCAGTGCATGCCGAATTGCACTCCACCGCCTATGCCACTTATCTTACCTTTAATATCAGCAGTAATATCATTAAAATCACCTCCGATATCAAGGGTGTAATGGTTAAGCCGCAAGAAGGGGGCTATATAAAAACCTTCGGGTGCAATTTTATAACTGGGATAAAACCTGTACTCAGGCATTATGAAGAATCCCGAAAGCTTATTGTCGGCATCCCAGTTGTCCTCATCAGAGAGATTATCATATATAAATGACGGAAGGTTCCTCGGTACCAGGAATCCTGCAGTCAGTGAAGCTGCGCGGCTGTCACTGAAAGTCCTTTCGTAGTTCAGTGAAACATTGCCAAGGGCAAGTCCTCCCAGTCCCAGGTTTACGACATTCTTATGTTCGGTAATATCCTGTGCTGTAACATTAGTTAGTTCAATTAACGTGCAGATTAATACCAGCAGTAAACTTTTCTTCATAGTTTATGTTTTAATTATTACTTAAAAATGACCCAAGATATAAAAAAATTAACTATTAATCCAGCCGTTAAATCTTTTAATATTGTCATTAAATAAATAAAAGTATTATTTTTAAGGGCTCAAGTAAATAATGAATTCTATAATTAATATAAAAATGAAAAAGTATTTTATCATTACACTAACATTTGTTTATCTTGGTTTTCTACTCCCCCTTCTTTCATATTCACAGACAGGTGATTTTGACAAGAAGCTTCCTGTAGATGAAAAAATCAGGATAGGGAAACTTGATAACGGGTTGACATATTATATAAGGTATAATAAAAAACCTGAAAACAGGGCCGAAATGAGGCTGGTTGTGAATGCCGGCTCCATCCTTGAAGATGATGATCAACAGGGGCTTGCACATTTTGCAGAACATATGTGCTTTAACGGCACAAAGCATTTTGAGAAAAATGAGCTTGTCAGCTACCTTGAATCGGTAGGTATACAATTCGGGCCTGAGATTAATGCATTTACATCATTTGATGAAACGGTATATATGCTTACCGTACCGACAGATTCGGCTGACATTCTGAATAAGGCATACCTGGTCATGGAAGACTGGGCTCATAATGTTACATTCGACAGCAGCGAAATAGATAAGGAACGGGGCGTAATAATTGAAGAATGGCGGATAGGCAGGGGACCCTGGCAGAGAATGCTGGATAAGTACCTGCCCGTCCTTTTCCAAAACTCAAGGTATGCCGAAAGGCTGCCAATAGGCAAGAAAGAAATAGTTGAGAATGCAGACTATGAAACACTTAAAAAGTTCTATTATGACTGGTACAGGCCTGACCTGATGGCCTTTATTGTCGTTGGAGACATTGATGTCGATAATACGGAGCAAATGATAAAAGAGCATTTCGGTAATCTCGAAAATCCGGTTAATCCCAGGCAAAGAATTTTATACGAAGTACCCGATCATAAGGAGACCCTCGTCTCTGTTACTACTGATAAGGAGGCACCTATCACAGCTGTGACGATCATTAACCTCTCTGATGTTGACAGGTTTGAAACATATGGTGACTACAGAAAGATGCTCATTTATAATCTGTTCACAGGTATGATTAACCAGCGGCTTAGTGAACTCATGGAAAAACCTGAACCTCCATTTATAAATGCACAGGTATATTACGGAGGCTTATGGGCACGTACAAAGAATGGATACCAGGCGTTTGCTGTAGTAGCCGAAAATGGTATAAATAAAGGGTTGCAGTCACTGCTGGAAGAGAACCTGCGTGTCAAGAAATACGGATTTACCGAGGGTGAGCTCACTAGATACAAGATGAATATGGTGAGATTTTACGAGCAGGCCTATCGCGAAAGGGATAAAACGGAATCCGAATCTTATGCATCGGAGTATATGAGAAATTTTCTCGAAGATGAACCTGTTCCCGGTATAGAGTTTGAATACGAATTTGCACTAAGAACACTCCCGGGAATCACCCTTGAAGAGGTCAACGCTGTAGCAGAAAAACTCATTACCGGCAATAACAGGGTGATAGTTATAAATGCACCGGAAAAGGAAAATGTTGTCATCCCTTCCGAAAATGAGCTGCTCGCACTCGCTGCCACAGTTGAGGAATCCGCCATAAGTGCTTATGAAGACAAGCAGCTGACAGCAAAACTGATGGAATCTCCTCCGGTGAAAGGAAGCATAATTGAAAAGAAGAAAATTGAAGAAATAGGTGTTACTGAGCTTACACTTTCAAACGGAATAAAGGTAGTACTTAAACCTACCGACTTTAAAAACGATGAGATATTAATGTCGGCTTTCAGTGCCGGCGGCCACTCTTTATACAGTGATGAAGACCACCAGTCTGCCATAAATGCTGTAAACATCGTTGAAGAAAGCGGGGTCGATGATTTTTCCGCTTCCGATATGACCAAGATACTCTCCGGTAAAACAGTGAGCGTCACACCATACATTGATTACTACTTTGAAGGTTTCAGCGGAAACAGTTCACCTAAAGACCTTAGCTCGTTGTTTCAGCTTACATACCTTTATTTCACTGATCCGCGTGAAGATACTGCTTCCTTCCGGTCATTCATCAATAAACAGAAGGGACTTTATAAAAACCTCCTGTCAGACCCTGTACAGTATTATTATGATCAATACAGAAAGATAAAAACAAACAACCACCCCAGGGCACCCAGGCTGCCCTCCGAAGAAGACATATACAACATTGACTTCAGTAAGGCTTTGGGAATATATAAAAACAGGTTTGCCGACGCCAGTGATTTCACATTTCTGTTTGTTGGCGCTTTTAATGTTGATACTATTATACCCTTAATTGAAACTTACCTGGGAGGTTTGCCGGACATTGAAAGAAAAGAAAACTGGAAAGACCTTAACATAAGGCCCCCGGAAGGCAAGGTGGAAGAAATAGTAAAAAAAGGCATGGATCCTAAAAGTTATGTCGCCATTTATTTTGATAAGGAAGCTAAATGGAATGAAAAGGATGAATACCTGCTGTCAAATATAGCCCAAATATTAAACAGAAAATATATTGAAATACTGCGCGAGGAGATGAGCGGGGTTTATGGCATACGGACAAGTGCAGGAATAAGGAAAGTCCCTTATGAGCATGCCTATCTGCAGATAATTTTCCCCTGCTCACCATCGAACGTGGACAGCCTGACAAATGCGGCACTGGCAGAAATCAAAAAAATAAGGGAGCAGGGAGTGTCTGATCAGGATATTAAAAAAGCCAGGGAAATACAAAGGCGTGAAATTGAAAAGGATCTGAAAACCAATAGCTTCTGGATAAGTAACCTGCAAAGCCATTACCAGGACGGGACTTCATTTCTGGTATTTACCGATTACAACAAATTAATTGAGGACATTACTTCAGACGAACTTAAGAGAGTTGCAGGCAATTACATCAATATTGATGAATATATCAGGGTGGTGCTGATGCCTGATGTTGATTCAGCGGAACAGGGTGATGTTAAATCCGGACCGGAGAATGAGACGGAAGCAGGAGAACAAGTGAAGATAGATGCAGAGGAACTGGTGGAGGCAGATTAACAGGATAGATATGTTTAGTCGTCTGTGTCAGTTGAGTACTCGGCAGATTCAGAAGCAAGAATAAGAACGTCAAGGCCTTCATGAGTAACTATTTTGCCGTTATATACTGATTCCAGCTTGCTGGTCTTTTCATATTTCAGAAAATCCCTCCAGAGGGAAGGATTAGTCTTCTCAAATATGACATGATCAACAACCTTATTATTGGTAAGGTCCCTGACCTTCAGCCGCCGGTATTTTTTTCCGTTCTCGGCAATTAGCACTCTTCCGAAGCTTACTATTTGCAAATTATTAATACACAATCTCTGAATTATTAATTAATAATGAACTTCCTGTACAGATACCTGTCTTTGTTTATGAACTGTAATATATAGATTCCTTGCGGAAGATTATTCGACTTGATGACAGTTTCAGATTCCAGCCGGGATGGCTTTATCTTTTTCTCGAACACCTTGTTCCCCTGCACACTGTATATTTTTATTATCACGTCTGACAGGTCCTGCAAAGTAAAACTAACTGTAAATATACCGTCATTAGGATTAGGATAAATATCAACATTAGAATTCCCGTATCCATATAAATCTTTGTCAGTGGCACTCAGCCTGTAATCATTAATACTTATGGAACATATTCCTTCCATACCTCCGTAAGAGCCGTCAACCTGCAGCCAGTAGGTGTCGCCATGCACAAGGTCTGTCATCTCCTGTATACTTGCCGAATAATCAGATTTCCCGGGGAAATCGTCATTGGCAGCAATAAGTTCATAGTTGCCTGCCAGCAAGTCATTGCACGTTTCAGCTTTATATACTGCTATCTGGTTATCAAATCCACTTGTTGCTATTGACACAACATCATAGTCCGGTGCGACAAATTTAAACCATATACTGTTATCAATATCTATTTCCCCTTCACACCACCCATCCTGCGACTCACAACCATACAGTCCGGTTGAACCCAGGGGAGGCACAGGTTCATTGTCTTCCGCCGTAGCACATTTGTTTGTGAAATAACCGTTTGCCCCTTCATTTAGCGTTATGGCATCACAAATATTATCATTTGCAGCCAGCAGGACATTTACAGATTGCTCGGCTGTACATGAACCGCTGGTTGCCGTCACAACATAAGTTGTATTCCGGGAGGGACTGGCTATCACATGGTCGCCCGTTGTTGTGCTAAGTCCGGTTGCCGGTGCCCATGTATAATTATGTTTACCTGCCGCATAAAGGTGAACCTGCCCACCCGAACAGAGGGCTGTAACTGCCGGATAAGCATTAAAGTCTATTTCACTGACTACATTTATTATGTCAGTCTTCACCTCGCTGTACTCAACACCACTTTTATATACTTTCAATGTTACAGTCTTCCTTCCGGCAGAACTGTAACTTACATTGTGGGGACCTGTTGTTTTTGCCGAGGCAGGAGAAGCGCCGCTGCCGAAGCTCCAGCTTATACTGTCAATACCCGGTGATCCATAATAAGTAAACTTTGTTGATGCGTTTATACATATATCCGTGTTTTCAACGAGATAGTCGGCATAGGTTGCAGAAGTCTGGGGGTATAAATCCGTTTCCCATAAACCCCTGCCGTATGTTCCCGCACGAAGCTTCCCTGCCCCGTAATGTATTGCCAGATCATTAACAATAACGTTAGGCAGGTTGTCGGAGTAATCTACCCATTGAGACATTGACCTGTCGCGGTAATATACTCCAATGTCCGTACCCGCATACAAAGCGTTATTAGAACTTTTCTCATATATAATGCAATTGGCAGGCGCATTTGGCAATCCCTCCGAATAATTTAACCATGACTGGCCTCCGTTGGGAGAATAGTATACTTTATTTCCATCTGAATAGCCCGAGAGGGTGACCCACACTTTATTAGGATCGCTCTCCGATACGGCAATATAAGTAATATAAAGCGAAGGAATACCGTCAGAAATGTCAGTCCATGTCTCCCCGCCATCATTGGTTTTCCATATTTTATTCCGGGCCGAGGCATAGATATAATTATCATTACTACTCGCCACGGCTAAGGCATTCAGGTTAACTCCCCCTGTTAAACTATCGGAAATTTTCGTCCATGAGCTGCCGCCGTTAATACTTTTATACACATCCTTATAACCTGAGTATATGATATCCGGAATAACAGGATGCATAATAAACGGTGTGATCCATGCACCGTCATCATCAACATCAGGTTTAATACTTGTAAAGCTTGATCCGCCGTTTGTTGATTTTAACAAGCTGCCTCGCTGCATGGATGCATAAATAATATCATCATTATTATAGTCAATAAAACATTCCATGCCGTCGCCTCCATAGACCTCGTACCAGTCTGAAGAGCTTCTTAATATAGTGCCGTTATCCTGGTTGCCTGTTATATTCATTTCAGGATTATTCACGGAGTTAGTGATCCTGTATATCTGAAGGATCTGCAATCCATCGCTTATGTCAGTCCATGTTGTACCTTTATCATGACTTTTATAAATTCCCCCGTCATTACCTGAAAATAGCACACCGGTATAAGGGTTAAAAACCAGCATATGATGATCGGCGTGCACATATTCGGCATCATGACCGTGGTACCACATGCTAATAGGCCTCCATGCTCCTCCCCCGCTCAAAGACCACCATATATTAACACCCCCGACAAATACCTCCGTGGCTTTATCCGGTGACACTGCCAGTGTAAGATCATACCATCCCTGGCCGCCCTGGTCCTGCCCGTCAGCTTCCCATCCCAGTAAATTCAGGTATGTCCCCGAGTATATCATAGTCCATGTTGAAGCACCGTTCGCTGATCTGTACAGACCGTAGAAACCACCGTCATTAGCATTACTGCAAAGAGCATAAACATACTCAGAATTTGCTTTTGTTACAGCAAGTTCTATCCTGTCAACATTTCCGTTTAAATTAATGCCGGTCATAGCCTCGCTGAAGGAACTACCGGTATCCGTGGATTTATATATCCTTGCATCTCCATTATAGTCATATGATGCTGCATATATTATACCCGGGTCGGAAGGATTAAACTCCAGATCCTTGAAATGCCCCGCTTTTACAAGACTATATGTAACCCATGCGTCCGTGGTTTTATAGATACCCTTTGCCGAGGCGGCAATCATTATTTTAGGATTAACAGGGTGTGCTATTATCCTTCTGAAATGATTATTGCCTGTAACATCTTCGGAAATAATTGTAGGTACCCATGAAATACCACCGTTCGTAGATTTCAGGATTCCTATGCTGTACGTATCCAATCCGTCACCATCACCTGTAGCCAGATATATTATATTCGGATTCTGGGGTAGGACTACTATATCTGATATTCCTATCGCAGCGAGCTGATCAGTAGAAGTTGACCATGTCTGGCCCCCGTCTGTTGTCTTCCAGAATCCGCCGGAAGGTGCACCAACGTAAATTATGCTCGAATCAAAAGGATGGAATGCTATACAATTTATTCGTCCTGAGCCACCTATCAGGCTATTATTGGTGAAATAGCGCGGTGTATCATCCGGACCCAGAAGGGCCCAGCTTGCTGAAGCAGCCATATCAGCTTTTTCTGCTGATCCCTTTTTCTGAATTTCATCCCATATTATTGTATTGGGAAATACTCCTGACGGGTAAACACGGGGCTCCATGAAGTATTCCCACCTCTTATAGGGATTATAACCCTTACTTCTTTCTATAGGCTTATCTTTCCAATAATCATTAAAAGAATTCTGAATATCATAAAAATTAAACTCTTTTGCTGACTTGAGCCTGGAAGCTTTCATCCAGGGCTGTCCGTATATATATCCGCCACAAAATAAAAACAGTATTATGACCGGTAATAACAACTTTTTCATTCAATTTCAGTCTATGTTACTATGCTTCAATATCAAGGTCATTGCAAAACCTTAAAGATAGCTAAAAGTTGTTTTACAATTGTTTTTATTCACAAAAAAAGAAGTTCATGTTAATTAGTGTTGGCCCAAAATTCACCAAATATCATTATCTTTGCCATTTACTTTTTCTATATTATAAGTCTTATATATCATGGGTGTTTTAACAAGCATATTAAGCAAGATATTTGGCAACAAATATGAGAGAGACCTGCAGGAAATTGCACCATTTGTCGAAAAAATTCAAGAAGAATATTCTAAAATTCAACCCTTATCTAATGATGATCTGAGAGCAAAAACGATTGAGATAAAAAAAACAATAAAGGATTATATAAAAGCTGATGAGGAAAAGATAAAGGAGCTGAGGGAAAAAATTGAAAACGATAAGCCTCCGGTAGATGAAATTGAAAGAATATATAATCAGATAGATAGCATCGAAAAAGATATTGACAGGAAGATAAAAGATATTCTTGACGTGGTTCTGCCTGTAACATTTTCAGTAGTAAAGGAAACAGCAAAAAGATTTAATGATAATGAATACCTCGAAGCCACGGCAACAGAATTTGACAGGGATCTTGCCGCCTCAAAACCTCATATACAGATAAACGGCAACAAGGTAAGATATTATAACAAATGGATAGCGGGAGGTAATGAGATCACATGGGACATGGTTCATTATGATGTCCAGTTAATAGGGGGTGTAGTTCTTCACCAGGGTAAGATTGCCGAGATGGCCACAGGTGAAGGTAAAACACTGGCAGCTACACTGCCTGTGTTTTTAAATGCCCTTACCGGTCGCGGCGTTCATGTAGTAACGGTAAACGATTACCTGGCAAAACGAGATGCCGAATGGATGGGTCCCATTTATGAATTTCACGGCCTGTCGGTTGACTGTATTGACAAACACCAGCCTAATTCCGATGGAAGGCGCAAAGCATACGCAGCAGATATAACATACGGCACAAACAATGAGTTCGGCTTTGATTACCTCAGGGATAATATGGCTATTAGTCCGAATGATCTGGTACAGAGAAAGCACAATTATGCAATTGTTGATGAGGTAGACTCAGTACTTATTGACGATGCAAGGACACCGTTAATTATTTCAGGACCGGTACCCCGTGGAGATAACCAGGAGTTCGATGAACTGAAACCCAAAGTTGAAAAGCTTGTTAATGCCCAGCGAAAACTTGTTAATGAAGTCCTTGCCGACGCAAAAAGGCAAATCAACGATGGCAACAACGATACCGGGGGCTTCAAGCTTCTTCAGGCATTTAAGGGCTTGCCAAAGAACAAAGCACTGATAAAATTCCTGAGTGAGCAGGGCAATAAAACCCTTTTGCTTAAAACAGAGAACTTCTATATGCAGGAGAACAATAAGAATATGCATAAAGTAACGGATGATCTCTATTTTATTATTGATGAAAAACTTAATTCAGTGGAGCTTACTGATAAGGGTATTGATTTAGTAACTACCTCTGCTGAAGAAACAGATTTCTTCATTCTTCCTGACATAGGTTCGGAAGTTGCAGATCTTGAAAAGTCTGATCTTGGCACAACAGAAATATTACAGAAGAAAGACAAGTTGCTCCAGGACTATGCCATCAAATCGGAGAGAGTGCATACGGTGAACCAGTTGCTTAAGGCATACGCACTTTTTGAGAAGGATGTTGAATATGTGGTTATTGACAATAAAGTTAAGATTGTCGATGAGCAGACAGGACGAATAATGGAGGGAAGGCGTTATTCCGACGGGCTGCACCAGGCCATAGAAGCAAAGGAGAGAGTGCAGGTTGAAGCTGCAACACAAACCTTTGCAACAATAACACTCCAGAACTATTTCAGGATGTATGACAAGCTTGCAGGTATGACAGGCACCGCTGAAACTGAAGCAGGTGAACTCTGGGATATATACAAACTAGATGTCGTTGTTATTCCGACTAATGAACCTGTTATAAGAACAGATTATGAAGACCTTGTTTATAAAACAAAACGTGAAAAATACAACGCCACAATTGACGAAATAGTCGATCTTATTAACAATGGGAGGCCTGTCCTTGTCGGTACAACATCCGTGGAAATTTCAGAGCTGCTGAGCCGCATGCTTAAAATGAAAGGTATAAAGCATAATGTATTAAATGCAAAGCTTCATCAGCGGGAGGCGGAGATCGTTGCTGACGCAGGTAAGAGAGGCACGGTCACCATTGCTACAAATATGGCCGGCAGAGGTACCGATATTAAGCTTACCGAAGAAGTGAGAAAAGCAGGCGGATTAGCAATCATTGGCACAGAGAGACATGAATCTAGAAGAGTTGACAGGCAGCTCAGAGGCCGCTCCGGTCGCCAGGGAGACCCCGGATCATCACAGTTCTATGTGTCACTTGAAGATGACCTTATGCGCCTGTTCGGTTCCGACAGAATAGCCGGATTAATGGACAGAATGGGATTGAAAGAAGGAGAAGTTATTCAGCACCACATGATTACACGTTCCATTGAAAGAGCGCAGAAAAAAGTCGAAGAAAATAACTTCGGCATAAGGAAAAGACTGCTTGAATATGATGATGTGATGAATTCACAGCGTGAAGTCATTTATACTAAAAGAAAACATGCCCTGTTCGGGGACAGGATACAGGTTGACGTGGCAAACATGATGTTTGATGTTAGTGAAAGTGTTGTTAATGAATATCATGGGAATACCGATTTTGAAGAGTTTAAATTTGAAGTACTGCGAATTTTGTCTGTTGATTCACCGGTTAATGAATCTGATTATCTTAAATTAAATGCCGAAGAAATTATTGAAAGGTTATATGCTGCACTAATAGATTCATATCAGAGGAAAAAAGAGGTAATTGCAAAACAGGCATATCCTGTAATAAAAGATGTATATGAAAAGCAGTCGAAAATATATGAAAATATTGTCGTCCCTATAACAGATGGAACGCGGACTTACCATATATTAACAAACCTTGAAAAAGCATACAATACAAAGGGTGAGGAGCTGGTGAGGTCTTATGAAAAATCAATCGTCCTTGCAATAATTGACGAATCATGGAAGGAAAACCTGCGTGAGCTGGACGACCTTAAGCAATCGGTACAGAATGCCACTTATGAGCAAAAAGATCCTTTATTAATATACAAATTTGAGTCATACGAGCTGTTCAGGGTAATGATCGATAAAATCAACAAAGATGTTGTCGGCATATTAATGAGGGGCCATATACCTATCCGTGACTCAAGTGAAGTTAGAAATGCCCCGGGTCCGAAGAAACTTGACTTAAGTGAGCTTGAGACCAGCAAGAGGGAATACCAGCCTTCATACGGTGATGGCCAGTCGCAGGAGGAAAGGCAGCAGAGAGTCCAGCCCGTGAGGGTTGAGAAAAAAATAGGGAGGAATGAATTATGCCCCTGCGGCAGCGGCAAAAAATACAAGCACTGCCATGGAAGAGCAGGCATGGGAGCCCAGGCCTGACAATAGCACCGATTTTTATTTTAACTTCTTAATAATGTCCGATATTTTGCGGTAGTGTGCATCGCTTACCTGCAGAAGCGGCAGCCTCACATTGCCGGGGCAGATTTTAAGTATTTCAAGTGCCGCCTTTATACCTGACGGATTACCCTCTTCAAAAAGTGTATCAACCAATTCCATTAACCTGTAATGTATCTCTCCTGCTTTTGCCATATCACCCTTTAATGCATGGTTAACCATATCTGACACTTCCCTGGGATAAGCATTGGCAGCTACCGAAATGACACCTGCTCCACCTACGGCAATTATAGGCAGGGTCAGGGCATCATCGCCGGAAATAACCTGGAAGCTCCTGGGTTTATTCTTTATTATGTTCATTATCTGGGCTAAATTTCCCGAAGCTTCTTTTACAGCAATGACTCCTTTTACTTCTCTGGCAAGCCGCACTGCTGTCTCTGCAGAAATGTTCGAACTTGTTCTGCCCGGCACGTTGTAAATTATTACAGGAACCGGACAGGCGGAAGCAATTGCCTTGAAGTGCTCATATATTCCTAGTTGTGAGGGTTTGTTATAATAGGGTGCCACTGACAGGATAGCATCTATATTTTTAAAATCAGTGTCGTTTATACAATTAATCAATTCCTGGGTATTATTGCCCCCCATTCCTGCTACTATGGGTACCCTGCCGTCAACAACCTCAATTACATAATTTATCACCGCCTGTTTTTCATCTTTTGATATAGTGGCGGATTCACCTGTCGAGCCCAGCGCAACAATATAGTCAACCCCATTTTTTATTATATGCTCAAGAAGCTTTTCGAGGGATTTGAAATCAATACTTCTGTCTTTTCTGAATGGAGTTACTATTGCAACGCCCGTTCCGGAAAATTTTTTTTGAGTCATAACTTAATTACCTTTTATTATTGAAAGATAGTACATCAATTGATTTATTAGAAAGTTAAGCTGAAAATCAATATCTATTTTTTTTTCAATTTCTTTTTCTATTTCCTGATTGGAAGAAACATGTTTTTTATCTTCGCTTATTTGTTTCTGTAAGTCCCTCATTTCTTTCTTTTCCTTTTCAATATCGATCATAAAATCAAGGTAATTAGGTTCTTCAAAGTACTTTCCTGCCTTAAATCCGGAAGCGGACAGTGCCACAATATATTGAATAGGATAATATTCTTCAAGATATAAGTTAATGAGTATGTCAAATGGCATGTTGATGAACTCTTCAACGGTATCTGCCACAGGTTTGTTAAACCAGTTCAAATTGTTTTTGGTAAAGAAATTAAATCCTTTTCTATACAGGTAATGGTCAATAAGTTTCTTACTATGTACATAGCCAAGCACAGATACCTTGATCTTTTTTTCAGAAAGTTCCTTTGTAAAGTTTCTGATTATTTCAAAGCTAACAAGCTGGGTAGCGTTGAAAACAATACCTACATTTTTCGCTTCGTTAATATTGCAGACCTTTAATGTTCTCTCCCTGTTCCTGAGTTTTCTTTCCAAAACCTTTTTCCCTATATATGCTTTTGTATTATTCAACATTTTTATATACCTGAAAATATTTTATTTTAATCTGCAATTTTATAAAATTTCATCCAATTCACACATTTATAATCTTAAGAAATTCATCTTCAGAAATAATTTTAATTTTCAGCTTATTTGCTTTCTCAAGTTTTGATGGCCCGATTTTATCTCCTGCCAGCAGGTAATCAGTTTTGCCGGAAATGGAACTTACATTGCGGCCCCCGTTTTTTTCGATGAGCTCTTTCAACTCTTCCCTGGAATATTTTTCAAAAACTCCGGATATTATTATTGATTTACCTTCCAGGATGTTCGATGCCATTTTAACGGTCTCCTTGCTTATACAAAGCTGCAACCCGGCATTTTTCAGCCTTTCATGGAGCTTCGCTGTTTTTTTATTATTAAAATAAGATGTAATACTTTCAGCTATCTTATCACCTATTTCTTCCACACCTGTAAGATCTTCAAACCGGGCTTTTGCGAGGTTATCAAGCGACTTTAAGTGATTTGCCAGTTTCCTGGCCACGGTTTCGCCAACGTACCTGATACCCAAAGCAAAAAGAACCCTGTCAAAAGGTACTTTCTTTGAATTGTCAATACTTTTGATAAGATTATCAGCCGACTTGTCAGCGAAGCGTTCAAGGTCTAACAGCTGGTCTTTTGTCAACGAGTACAGGTCTGCTATATTATTTACCAGTCCGCTCCTGTACAATTGATCTACGGTCGCTTCAGCCAGTCCGATATCCATAGCCTTTCGGCTTACAAAATGTTCAATTTTACCTTTTATCTGGGGAGGACAGCCGTCTTCATTCGGACAATAATGCTTTGCTTCACCTTCTTCACGTACCAGCTCCGTTCCGCATTGAGGGCAGTGCTTTATATATTCCACAGGCTTTGAATTTGCATCCCTGATGCTTTTTTCCACCCCCACAACTTTTGGAATAATCTCCCCACCCTTCTCAATATATACAATATCGTTAATCCTTATATCAAGCAGGGCTATCTGGTCTGCATTATGCAATGAAGCGCGCCTGACTTTTGTCCCCGCCAGCATCACAGGTTCCAGATTAGCCACAGGAGTTATGGCTCCGGTTCTTCCCACCTGGTAATCAATTGACAGAAGTCGTGTTGCCGCCTGCTCGGCCTTATATTTATATGCTATTGCCCAGCGGGGGGACTTTGCCGTAAAACCGAGGCTGCTCTGCTGCCTATAGGAATTTACTTTTATTACAATACCGTCGATATCGTATGGTAAATCCCTGCGACCGGTTTCCCAATAATCTATGAACCTGAATACCTCTTCAAGCGTCAAACACTTACTAATATGTTCCGATATTTTAAATCCCCATTCTTTAGCTTTGCACAAGTTTTCGAAATGAGTGCCGAAGGGCAGGTTATCGCCCATGAGGTAATACAATACACAGTCAAGGGGACGCTTTGCCACAACAGATGAATTCTGGATTTTGAGTGTTCCCGAAGCTGCGTTTCGCGGATTAGCAAACAGCGCCTCCCCTATTTCCTCTCTTTCCCTGTTCATCTTTTCAAATCCGGCATGAGGCAAAAATATTTCCCCTCTTATCTCAAAAAGTGAAGGATAATCATTGCCTGCCAGCACCAGCGGGATACTTTTGATAGTCTTCACATTTGCTATAACATTATCACCTGTAATACCATCTCCCCTTGTAACAGCCTGCATTAGCCT
The DNA here is from genome assembly GCA_964461435.1 of uncultured Bacteroidales bacterium. Classification (GTDB taxonomy): domain Bacteria; phylum Bacteroidota; class Bacteroidia; order Bacteroidales; family UBA10428. The sequence continues at coordinate 18,711 of CAYWUI010000029.1, forward strand.
GCCGTTCTCATAGGTAAGGCTTATTGAGGCACCATCATATTTAAGTTCACATACATACTCAATATTGCCGGTAATAACCTTCTTTATACGATTATCAAATTCTGTGATCTCTTCTCTTGAATAAGTATTACCTAATGAAAGTACCGGATATTTATGTGCCACCTGTTCAAATTCCTGGCTCCGGTCATCACCGATACGCTGTGATGGTGAGTTAGGATCGTAATATTCGGGATGAGCTGATTCCAGATCAACCAGCTCCCTCATAAGCTTATCATACTCGAAATCACTTATTGCCGGCTGGTTCAGTACATAATATTTATAATTATGCTCATTTAATACTTCCCTTAATTTTTTTATCCTGTCTTCAATATCACTAAAGAGAGCCATAAGAATAATCAGATATATAAATTTAATTTTTAATCTTTTGAAGTTAGGGAAATTATAAATATAAAAACTTTATGTTCTTATTTTTTGCATATTTTTATCTAAAATTTATCATCACAAATTAAACCCTCTTTAATCTGAAATGTCTAACTATTAAAAATAATAATATTATGAAGAGGTTAATATTAATATGCGCAGGTTTAACAGGCTTTTCGATACTTTTCTCACAGGAACCTTCAGTTGCAGCTATAAGCAAAATGAATAACGCAGAAATTACATTAAGGCCAAATAGCAGGGATTATGCTATTACAAGGATAGGTAACAACTATCAGAGAATTATCCAGATAAGATCACAGGCAATGACCAGGTATAAGAAAGCAATGATGAACAGAAAAACAGCTATCCAGCGAAGGAGAAATATAATGAATATAAAAATGAACAGGCAAAGAAGACTGCAGCAACATATGATTCGCCAGAATAAAAATATTATTCAACAGCGCAGGCGTATGCGCAACCAATAAATTTATACAACAAAGTATTTTATATGAATTCCTGAAATAACTTTCGACCATGAGAATTAAAATATATTTGGTATTACTAATTTTTGCCCTCAATAATATTCATGCCCAGCAATCATATGATGATTATTTGAAAAAAGGCATGAGCAAACAAGAAAAAGGCAGCTATAAAGATGCCATTGCAGAATATGAAAAGGCTATAGAAATGAATCCGCAGCGCGAGGAAGCGTACTTTTATAAGGGTAATGCCAGGTTTGATATAGGTGATTTTTCCGGGGCTATCAAAGATTATTCTGAACTTATACTTATTAACAGCAGCCATTCATATGCCTTTTATAACCGTGGCAATGCATACTATGAAACAAAAAATTTCCGGGAAGCAATAAAAGATTTTACAAGGGTCATGGAACTCAAACCCGATAATTATGATGTCTATTTCAACAGGGCAAATGCATACTTTAAACTCGAGAATTATGACAAGGCGTTAGAGGACTTTAATAAAGGCATCGAATTGCAGCCTGATTATGCTGACGGTTACTACGACAGAGGAAACACATATTTTTATATGGCTGACTATGAATCTGCTATTGCTGATTATACAAGGGCAATTAAAATAGAGAACAAAGTATTTGATTATTATTATAACAGGGCCCTGGCTGAGTTTTACCTTGGCATGGATGAAGAGGCCTGCAGTGACTTAAAGAAAGCTTCCGGTTTAGGTGATTACCAGGCTGATGCCTTTTACCGGGAGTTATGCGAGTAGCTACTACTTAAAACCAATAATATAAGAAATTCCCAGATCAAAAAATACCTGGACCTTACCATCAAAATAATCGGGCTGATTAACAGGAATATATGCCAGGACATTAAGATCAATGATAAAATTGCCTATCATGTAACTCACCGGGAAATATACACCAATGTTGCCAAGAGCAAATTTTTCTTTCTCTTCGGTATAATCTGTGCTGATAATATCCAGTATCTCCATATTAGTGAGGTCAGGATTATTATTCTTCAGAATAACAAATCTCCTTCTAATATCAGGATAATCGTTAAAAAAATCCCTGAGGCTGGAGCTGGCGCTGAGGCTTTCCCAGAAGTACGTTTCATAATACGACCGGGTAATGAAGTTTATATCAACAGTTGGCTGAAGATCTATAATGCTGTTTCTGAATATAAAGTTCTCTTTTGAGAGAATGATTGAATTTTGAACCGATAAATAGAAAGTATTATCCGTACCCAGTAGGTAATTTGCCGAGAGTCCGCTTAAAAATCGTCCGGACTGGTAATAAATACCAAGGTTAAAATTATCATTAAATGCAGATTTCAGGGTGTTGGATTCTTTGCTATGGAAATAGTGAGAATAGCTCGGATAAATAATTAATTTTTTCTTAATCTGAATACTATACCCCGCAGTAAAGTCATATTCCGAAGTAGTACCTGTAAGGGAATCATCTGAGTTTTCTATCCAGTACCCGCTTAACGATATATCAAAACCGTATTTTGAAATAAATGTCATTGAAGGGGAATATGACGGCTGCCTTACAAACTGGCTGAAAGTCCCAAAAGTACTTGTATTACTCGAATAATCGAATGACAGAAGTAATAATGATAAATCCTGGTCATTATCTTCAATAGTAATTATATTTCTTTTGAGCTGCCTCGTTGTATCGATCAAATTGCCGTTAAAGAAATTCCTCTTTGCCAGGACTGTTCCTTCAATCAATGCAGAGCATATTATTGTAAAAATAAGAGTCTTCAATGGTACAATGAATTAAAACAGTACTTACCAGTTAAAAGAATCACAAATATAAAACAAAATAATTATTATGCCTGGTAAGATATACAGGCTCTTGCTCAAAACTTGTTAAAAATATCATTATATATTACTTGTTAATCACTAATATTATTATTTATATTTGCACAGATTATGGTTTCTGTTCTTTATATCAAAAGTGCAGAATAATAGGGAATCAGGTGACCTGCCTGCTGAGGGCGGGAAATCCTGGACAGTACCCGCTGCTGTGATCTCCGGTTGCTTTTTGAGTATCCTCGGCCACTGTTCGCAAAATAATGGATGGGAAGGCACTCAAAAAGGGAGTAAGTCAGAAGACCTGCCATAACAACACCATTTTCTGGGCTTTCGGGATAAAGGCTGGGACTTATAAAAGAGCATTCCTTCTTAACTCCTGGTGAGCTTCTGAATAATGGTTGTTAATCAGTTATTTATTAATGTTTAACAACTAAAATTATTTAATCATGAAAAGAACTACTGCACTAATTTATTCTTTAATAACCTTTTTGTCTGTAAACATGAATGTATCGTCACAGGACGAGGATTCAGTAAGGACATATCCTATAGATGAGGTCATTATCTCAGGAAAGAGGATTGAGATGAATCCTCTGGATGTTGGAAGAAGCGTTAGTATTTATAATGAAGAGGAAATAAATAACTGCCCGTTTAATAATATAGGTGAGCTGTTGTCCCTCCAGGAAGGAATAAACGTTATTGGCGGTTTTCAAAATCCGGGCGCATTACAAAGGATCTATATGAGAGGTACAAGCGCAAACCAAACACTTGTTATGGTTGACGGGATAAGGATTACTGATCCCGCATCAGTTGAAAATGCACTGGATTTATCTGAGCTGTCACTCTCCAACATTAAACGCATTGAAATAGTAAGGGGATCGCACAGCACTTATTATGGAAGTTCGGCCATAGGCGGTGTTATAAATGTTTACACAAGGACAAAGGTCAACCCCGGATTTAATGTTGATGCCGGGTTAAAAACAGGCTATTTTGGAAAAGAGACATCAGAGTTCAACCAGGATATATTCATAAACTACACATTTAACAGCGGCTTTTATATTAACACCGAATTATTCAACTCCACTATAAACGGACTTGATGCCGTTGTTGATACATCAAATAATAATCCCCGGTTTAATACGGACCGGGATGATTTTCAAAAGACAGACATAACAGGCAAAATCGGTTTTAAGAACTCACGGTGTGATGCGTATTTATCTTATAAAAATATTAGCCAGTTAACAGATCTTGACGACGGGGCATTCAGGAATGATAACAACTATACACAGAAATTAGCCAGGAATATGATCAGTTATGGACTTGTTTACAACATAAATGATAATATAAATGTTAATTTTTATGGAGGTTATAATGATATAACAAGAATCGCAAAAGATGATTCCTCAATAATAGGCCGTATCGAAATTGCCGGCGGGACACCTGTCGATATTTATGATCAGACCTATATCAGGAATAACTACAGGGGAACAGTTAATAATAATGAAGTACAGCTGAATTATAAGGGTAAGTTCATAAATGCCTTTATTGGCGGGAATATTTACAGGGAAACGATGACCGACAGCTTTTACCTTTATTCAAATTCTCTATGGGGAATATATGAATCGAAAGAGAATCTGGATTCACTGGACTTAAGTTATGTTAATAAGAGCATATTTGCACATATTGACTTTAATGGCCGCGTTTTCAGTAAAAAACTCAAGAATTTCAACCTTGACCTGGGCAGCAGGCTAAATAATCACAGTGCGTATGGTAACAATTTCTGTTACGAGGTAAATCCTTCAGTTAAGATAACCGGTAACTCGGTCTTTTACTTTTCCTATGCTACAGGATTTAATTCACCTTCGCTCTACAGGTTGTATTATCCCAACGAGTATTACGCCTCAGGCATCTCCAGGGGAAATCCGTATCTTAAACCTGAGACATCACAATCATGGGAATTCGGATTAAAGCAGGTTATTAACAATAATACGATTCTTTGTATTTCATATTTTGATACGAGGATTGAAAATTCTATTGAGTATGTTTATCTGTGGGATGGCAGCATTCCTATTGATTCACTCGGCACCGATTTCATGAGGGATGATCACAGGGGTGATACTTATCTTAATCTGGGTACCCAAAATATCAGGGGCTTAGAGCTGAGTTACAGAGCAAGAATAAGCAATAAATTTTCAGTATCGGCTAATTTTACAATTCTCAGCGGTGTTCTTAAATATGAACCTTCACAAATTGATACGGTTCATACGTCGGGCAATCACGTTCAATTATTCACCAGCGGCGAATTCATTACAGGCAAAGTCCGGAAATCGGGACTGGTGAGAAGATCAAATACTGCCAATATAACATTAAGTTATCAGCCTGCCAAGGCTGTTACATTAACCGCCCTGTTAAGATATGTCGGTCCCAGAACTGATTTGTTCTATGACTCCGACCTGGGGCCATGGGGCGCCCAGGGTATTTTAAATGTTGATGACTATACCCTGCTTGATTTAAGCGCCCGCATACAGGTAACTGAAAACTTCAGGCTTTTTATGAATGCTGAAAATATTTTCAACACTTCGTATTCTGAAATTCTTGGCTATACAACCAGAGGAAGAGAATTATCGTTGACTGCCAGGTATACCTATTAATCACCGGTTAGCTTTTCGGCCGGGCAACAATATAAAAATCATTTTTTAATCTGTAAAAAAGCAACCTTTAACTATTTTTGCTGTCCTTAGTTATATTAACACTTAAATAATAAATTTATGAAACCGTCAGTACTAAATATTATAACCGGACTACTTGTTATTTTATGCTTCTCCTGTGATGGACCTTTTCGTGATGATTGTCCCGATGGTGACTGTCCGGACAGGCCTTGCAGGGATTGCGATAACAGAAGAATTGCCGGCCGTGGCGATATCGTATCTGAAAACGTCACAGTTTCTCCTTTCCATAGTATCAAGAATATAGGCATTGCTGATATTTACATAACCAGGGGTGATGTCCAGAAAATTACTGTATATGCACAGCCGAACATCATTGACATAATAACATTTGAGGTACTTGACGGAGAGCTTGTCATCAGCATTGAAAAAAACGTGACAATAGAAAGTTCAAAAGGTATATCAATTGATATAACCGCCCCGGAAATCAGAAAAGTTTCTTCCCTGGGCACATCATATATGAAGCTTAATGGTAACGGACAAAGTAAGATTTATATAGATAATACAGGAACAGGCAGCATAAATGCATTTAACTTTGAAGTTGACACCTGTTATGTCAACCTCACCGGCACAGGTGACTGTAAAGTAAATGTAAATGAACTGCTGGATGTCGTAATTACGGGCACCGGATCTGTTTACTACAGTGGATATCCTGAAATAGTATCACATATAACGGGACTGGGAAGACTGGTGAATTCAAACTAAAAATAGGGACAGCGCCCCTATTTTTTAATAATGGGTAATAACTTATTCATCTTTAATTAGGTGCCGTTACTCATTCAAAATAGGGGCGCTGTCCCTATTTTTGAAATATCAAGTAATATTCCTACGGCAATTAATAAATCTGTTGTCAAAACAGTAATAACATTACTCATAAGCGCCGGGATAAGCCTGTTCAGGTCACCATTGAATTTAAATGCACTGATGCTGGCTTTTAAAGCCAGGGGCAGCGGCAATAATGCAATATATAACCACCATGAAGCATATCCGAGTACCGGCAACAGGACGATAGTTCCAAAAGTTATTATTAGTCCTGCCGTATAAATATATGCTGAAGCTTTATATCCGAATTTTATAACTATATGTTTCCTTCCTCCCTTTTTATCGGCTTCAGCATCCGGAAATTCATTTAATAATAATAATAATGATGTTAATATACCCGGAGGAATGGATATTAATATTACCCCTTTTGGCAGCAGTCCGTTTAGACCGGCTGCCGGTGATGCATTCATAGCCAGATATGTGCCTATGACAACCAGTGACCCCAGGGTTAGTCCTGCAAAAAGCTCACCCAGCAGAAAGCGGGTTAAAAATTTTGTATAGTATATTATTGTGAATGCTCCTAAAAGAGAAATTACCAGAATTGACCAGTGTGAAGTAATGGCAAAATAAATTCCTGTTGCCAGGGATAAACCGAGTGTTGCAATGGCAACCCGCAGCACCTTTTTGGGCGCTATAAGACCCTCCGTAAGAATCCCGCTTCCCCCGCTGAAAGGGGTTCTTTTTGTGCCAAAGTCTATTTTCGTATTAAAATCAGAATATTCATTGAATAAATTAACGGAAATATGAGCAGACACTACTCCTGCCAATATCATTATGGCATGAAGCCAGTTAAAATTTACTTCATGTGACTGATACTTATATGAAACAGCCAAACCTATTGCGACAAGCAGCGCTGCAAGCAACAAAAAATTGGCCCTTATCTGGGCAAGCCATAAAACAATAGTCTTTTTATTCCGCATACAGATATATATTATTTGAACATACTGCAAAAACCATGAGCTGCAATATTATCAAAATTTATGGAAAATCAACGTTTTTTTAATTAATAAAAAAAACAATAATGGATTGATAAATACTGAACACAGGTTAATTAATGCCCGATGTTAATAAACCCTTTTGAATAATATTAAAAAATTTTTATCTTTAACAAGTTAATTTTTTTACCTGTTTAAATATAAAATTTGTCCCTGCTTACGTTTTAAGACATATGATGAATTTACGTACTGTCAGAAAAAGGTTGCAAAAAAAATACAATCTTCCTGTCATTGGCCATTTTGCCAACAAAAGTGTGAGGTTTAATTCCATAATTGAAGCAGAAAGATTCACAGGAGTTAACTATACTTTGATATTCGAAGCATGTGTCGGAAAAATATATAAGGCAGGAAATGTATTATGGGAGTTCGAAAAAGGAACTCATTATATTAAATACAAAGCTTATTACATCAGGGCAATAGAAAAAAATCGGGCGCAGGGATCCCGCCACAAATAAGTTACTTAAGCTCAACCATCGAGAACACTTTTGAAATTTCATCCGGACTCTTTGCTTTCCTTAATTCATCTTCAAATGATTCTGTATTCTCAACAAAAACGGACAAAGCTATATCGAGATACGAATTTAATTTTATTCTTGCTTCCTCTTCTGATATTAATTCATCTTTAACCTGTTTTTTATAATATCTGTTAAGTTTCTGCAACGAGTTATAAATACTCGGTTTGAATATTATCGTCTTCTCCCCCGGTGACGTTGGTGTCGGCTTCTCGATATGCGTATAAGTTTCCTTGAGTACAAGTAACTTCCTTGCTATATTATCTCCTAACGGATGGCTGATCAACTCATCCTCCTTTATTGAAAAAAGAGATTGTTCATCAACACAATACCTGTAACAAAACTTGTATGCTACCGCAGAATCCGAACTAGTCCCGTCATTGGACGCCTGTTGCGTAAACAGACTAACAGAATACAGCAGTAATGAAATAACAAATAATGCATGTTTCATATCTAAATATAAATATAATGCAGGTACAAATTTAGTAAATATTTAATAACTCCTGCAGATTACTAATAATACAACTTAATATTATTTTTTAACCGGTAGGTTCGGATAATTACTTATTATAACGTAAATTATCAATGAGCCCTTTACAAAAAATCTGTCATTTCTACAGTTTAACAAATCATTTATAAAAAAGTTCATTTAAGAATAATAAAATACAAGGAATAAAATATTCTAATAATCAGATTTTTACCATACCATAAGCTCCGGTTTATTCCTCCCGGGCATTAAGTTCCTCCATTTTCTTCTGAATTTTTTCCTGGAATTCAGGAATATGCTTGTTCATCATTATTGTCATTATATCTTTCTGGATATCAGGCATAGTGTTAATCATCTTTTGGCCGGCCGGAGATTTGTAAAATCTGATCAACTCCTTTATTTCTTCCCGTGAAAAATATTTATCATATATATTAACCATATGTACATTTATAAGGTCGTCAATCATTATTTTAACTTCTTCATTTAAATATGAAATGAACTCGTCCTGGTCTTCAGGGCTAATTTGCGTATTACCATGATGTTTAAACACGTCTATCATGTTTTCAAAAATCTTATCAATCATCTGTCCTGGATTCATTAGCTCAAATAGTTCATTAATATCATCTTTTTTGGTCTGAGCTAAAATAACCCCGCTAAAAAGCAAGCAGGATAAAATTATAATAATCACTCTCTTCATAATTTTAGTCATTTATATCCGGTTAATAATTTTTATAAAGATATTATAATAATTAACGCGAAGTTCATTTTTTGCCTTTGCATAGTTAGTAATCACAGGATTGTTTCAGTATAGTATTGGCATGATCTTCGGTTCCTTCAAGAGCACTTTGGGTTTGCTGCTGACAATTTCTTCTATGGCATTCTCTACCTGTTCAAGTGTGCAGGGTGTAGTGGCAACCGAAAACACAGCCCTGTCCTTAATATGCCTGTTATGTCCAACAGTATCTATATTAATATCCTGATGTCCTATGGAAGTTGTCACCAATCCCGTAATACCCGGAATATCAATAGTATTAAATATAATCATGTACGGAAAAACAAAATGTTTGGAATTTATAAAACTAAAATTTGATTTTATAAAATCATTTAACATATTATGAGAATACCTGGCTATAAATACAATATCGGCCACTATTGAACTCGCTGTTTCCAGTGAACCTGCGCCACTTCCTATAAGAATATGTCTTCCTGAATACTTATTAATAACCCTTACGGCATTTGTCGGTCCGTTTACTTCGGATAGGAAATTGCTGTTTTTAACCATCATAGGACCAACAGTTGCATATATTTTACCGTCAATCCTTTTAGCATAGCATATTAATTTTATTTTACTGTCAATTTCAGCAGCAAAACCAAGATCTACTTTATTTATATCTTCAATTCCCTTAACCGATAATTCGTTGATCGTAATATTAATACCAAAGGCCAGTTTTATTAAAATAATAAGTTTATGTCCGGCATCATATCCGTTGATATCAAGTGTAGGATCAGCTTCGGCATAGCCTTCTTTCCTTGCCAGCTTTAATGCATCCTTAAATTCAAGATTTTCGTTCTGCATCATAGAAAGGATATAATTACTTGTACCGTTCATAATACCTGATATAGAAACAATACTATCACCGGTAAAGCATTCCTTTAATGTTTTGACAATGGGTATAGCACCGCATACGGAAGCCTCATAGCCTATAATAACATTATTTTCATTGGCAGCCTTGAATATTCCTTTGCCTCTTTCTGCCAGTAATGCCTTGTTAGCTGTAACAAGATGCTTTTTGGATTTACATATATCAATTGCAGTATTATAAACAAAATCGTCACTGCCGCCAATAGTTTCGACAACTAAATCAATATCATCCGAATGTATCACTTCATGAATATATTTGCCTGCTTCTTCCCTGGTTAATTCCTTTCCCCCGCCACAAAATAAATTTTTCGGCAAATTAAATTTCTTAAGGCTGTTTTCAGGGGAGAGCTCAACAATCTTTTTTAATTCCAGGTTACATGATGCCTTTAATGATAATTCCTCTTTCAGCTCCCTTAAAATCAGGGCCACTCCTCCCCCAACATTTCCACATCCCAGTATGGCGATATTTAAAGATTTCATAATAGCATTTCTTATTATTTATTAAAAATGAAGTGCCAATATAATAAAAAAATTACTTTTGGATTGAAAAAAATGAAGTTCGCAGCTACAAAAAAGGAAGAGGTTAACCGGGTGCTTTTCTGTATTTCATTATTAAGTTAATCAGTTCCTCCTGTTTTATTGGTTTGGCAATATATTCATCACAGCCGCTTTCCAGGGATTTTTCCCTGTCACCGGCCATGGCATAAGCAGTTTGCGCTATAACAGGTATATCGGGATTTATTTTTTTCAGCTCCCTTGTTACCTCGTATCCTGACATATCCGGTAATTTAATATCCATTAGAACGATGTCAATTTCAGGATGTTTATTAAATAACTTAATTGTTTCGGAACCATTCCTGGCATGTAACACCTTTGCCTTTATACTTTTTATTATTTCCTTAAGATAAACATAATTAACATCATTGTCCTCAACAATAAGCACCTTTAGCCCTTTGATGAAATTGTCATTTTTATTTTTTGAAGGTTTCTTTTCTTTTTTATCGATATGTTTATAAGGCATTGTAAAGTAGAACCTGGAACCCTTACCTGGCTTTGATGAAAGCCATATCTTTCCCTTCATCTCTTCTACATATGCTTTTGCTATTGATAATCCAAGTCCGGTGCCCCCGTAGTTTTTTCCCAGTCCCGTTTCGACCTGCCTGAAACGTTCAAAAATCCTGTCGTGTAATTCAGGATCTATGCCAATGCCTGTATCCTCAACATAAAACTCCAGGAAATCATTCTTTAATTTGTACCCGAATTTTATAATCCCGCTTGCAGTAAATTTTATAGCGTTACTCAGCAGGTTTTGCAAAATCTGTTTCAGCTTGGTCTGATCAATTAAAATATTAGACTGATTATCAATAAGAGCTTTTTTAAGAAACAGGTTAATCGAGTTTTTCTTCGCTATGGGATTATAAAATGTAAACAGTTCGTTAAGAATTTCATTGAGGCATGTTTCTGATTCGGTAATTTTTATTTGTTTGGCTTCAATTTTGGAGATATCAATAATATCGTTTACTATCTGTAGCAGTCTCTGTCCGCCTTCCTGGATAATTTCAATGAAGTGTTCGCGCTTGGTGTCAGTCAGTTCAGGATTATTTAACATGTCGGCGAATCCCAGGATACCGTTTAAAGGAGTGCGTATCTCATGGGACATGTTTGCAAGGAAGGCTGATTTAAGCCGGCCACTTTCTTCAGCTTTTTCCTTGGCCTCCTTAAGTTCTATCTCATATTCCTTCTGCTGAGTAACATCGCGCGTAAACGTCAGAATAAGCGGTTTTAGCCTTATTACAATTTTTACAAGGCGCACTTCTGCAGGATAGGTTGTTTTATCTTTCCTTTCATGAACAGCATTAAGTACAACATGCTCGCCAACTTTCATGCTCTGCCAGTATATTCTTCTGTGCTCCTTGGGAATGATTTCATGATCAATATCGGCAACGTTTTTTGTAAGGATCTCATCGGCAGAATAACCGGTATATTTATACATCAGGCTGTTGGCAATTAGAATGTGTCCCTTCATATCATGCACAACAATCCCCATGGGTGCTTCTTCTATAAAGGCCCTGAATCTTTCTTCACTTTCCCGCAGGGCATCTTCCATAAACTTGCTTTCAGTGATATCGCTAACAAAGACAGTCCGGATGCCGGTACCGGAAATCCTGGAAACAAACTGGCAGATTCTCTTTTTACCGTCCTTGCGTGTTATAACTGCCTCTTTAATCCTGGGCTTCTCATCACTACTAATTTTTGCTCTTTCCCTTGTAACAGCGCTCCGGTATTTTTCCTCAGGATAAATTTTCCTAATCCATGTATCCATGTCTGGGAAATCTTCCTTTGAATAAGCAGTGATATTCTCGAGCTCATTATTAAATACCAGGATCTCGCCCTCTTTGTTGTGGATTAATATCCCCAGTGGTGATGACTCAATATAATCGCGATAGCGTTCCTCGCTTTCAACAAGTGAATCTTCTGCTTTCTTACGTTCGGTTATATCTTCAAAAACAGTATATGCCATAAACGGTTTTTGTTCTTCACGTTTAAATAAAGGATATGCATTTATGTTTAGCCATTTGTATTTGTTTGTCTGCGTATGAAAAACGCCCATAACAGTATTATAAACAGTATTGCCTGTTCTTAATGCTATCATCGAGGGATGTGTATCTCCGGGAAAAGGTGAGCCGTCCTCATGAATTGCATGCCAGCGTTTATCAACCGATGTTCTGCCCAGCATTTGATTTAAGGCCAATCCCAGTATTTTTTCTGCGGCGGGATTTGCCAGTATTATTTTGCCTTTATCATCCTGGAATACAACTCCCTGGGGCATAGTTCCAAAGAGCTCCTTAATAATGAATATAAAATCCTTATCATTTTTTACATGCTCCTTTTTTCCTGTAAAATAGTATGAGAAATCTTTATTATAAGTGCTCCTTAATTCCTTTAGCTCCTCATTAAGTTCTTTGATCCTACGCTCCAATTCTTCGTATGTGGGCCTGACTTTTGTCATTATTCAGAAAATAAGTGAAGGCTTACTTTAATGATATATAAGGTCAGAAATTTAATTATAAAGTATACGGAAATTTGCTTGGTATATTAAATTAAATATAATCTTTTTTATGAAATATTTACCAAGGAAAATTTAAATTTTTCATTTGTGAAAATTTATATTTCTCATTTATTGAGCTGTGAAGGCTTTAAGGCCTGTATTTTTTTGAATATTATAAAAAAGCAAAGGCAAGTTACAAAATCGAACGCATACATTAATGACGGAAATAATTTGTTGCCAGGGTTCTTTTTTTAATTTTATGAATGTGCTATAATTGCAATTAATTTGGACAGAATATAAACCGGTTGAATAAATATCTTGAGCAGCGTTATACGATGAATAGAATAAAAATACTGAAATATGGTGGCAGGGGGCTATTCACCGTGCCGATCCGAATGCACTTGTGAGCAATGGCTGCTGGATAAACCAATCGTAGTGGGTTAATTCTCGACTAAAGGTCCGTATGAAGGAATTGATATAAAAACAGCATATGATTATCTATATAAAAACGGCTATGCCGGAGGTATAGCATGGTCATGGCAGGGTCACGACGGCCATGGAAGTCTTGCAGATGCAGCTCCGGCTCTCCGCTTTATGAAGAATAACTATCCCGAGGATATTATTATAAATTACACAAACGACATGCCGGATTCAAAACACAAACAGGAATAAATAGACGGGAAATAAAAATAAGTACTATGACAAAACAGAGACTTGATCTTTTAACTGGCAGATACCGAAGGCATTTATGAAAGATACGGATATCCTGTCCTCACCGCTGCGCATGTTCCGGTATACTGGAAGTATGACATGGATACCGGTACCAATCCGCACTGCATACAACGGATAGTCATTAATTCGGTGTTTAATGCAGGGGCAATAAAGCTAGAAAATAAGTACATATTAGTAGCAAGGGTCGAAGGGTGGGACAGAAAATCTTTTTTTGCCATAGCAGAAAGTCCGAATGGCGTTGACAATTTCAGGTTTTGGGAACGGCCGGTGACAATGCCTGAAACCGAAGATCCTGATATTAACGTATATGATATGAGATTGACATTGCATGAGGACGGATGGATATATGGAATATTCTGCACTGAAAGGAAGGACCCTGATGCCCCCGGGGGAGATACAAGCTCGGCGGTGGTAAAAGCCGGAATAGCAAGGACACGGGATTTGATGAAATGGGAAAGGCTGCCCGATCTTGTTTCCAAAACAGGACAACAGAGGAATGTTGTACTTCATCCCGAATTTGTCAATGAAAAATATGCATTTTATACAAGGCCGCAGGAAGGATTTATTGATGCAGGAACAGGAGGAGGCATCGGACTCGGATATACAGAAGATATGGAAAATCCCGTTGTTGAAAATGAAGTAATCATTAGCGGGAAAGCTTACCACACCATATACGAACTAAAAAACGGGCAGGGTCCGGCCCCTCTTAAAACAAAGGAGGGCTGGCTTCACCTGGCACACGGAGTGAGAAATACTACAGCGGGACTCAGGTACGTATTGTATATGTTTATGACAAACCTTAATGATATCTCAAAAATAATATATTTCCCTGCCGGATATTTTATGGCACCAATGAATGAGGAACGTGTCGGCGATGTATCAAACGTTTTATTTTCAAACGGCTGGATCATGGATGACGACGGTACAGTATATATCTATTATGCATCTTCAGATACAAGGATGCATGTTGCCGTTTCAAGTATCGAAAGGCTCACGGATTATGTCATAAATACCCCTCCTGACGGATTAATGACAGGTAAATCCGTTGAAAATATCAATAAGCTGATAGACAGGAATCTTAAGCTATTGCAAAGAGGTAAAAAGAAATATAATTTTTATGAATAAATCAATTAATGTCATCAGGCCAGGGTAAAGAAGAATTAAAAAGAGACCTCTTAAAAATCTTTAAGGATAGTGGTACTGGAAAGTGAACAGTAAAGGATTCAGATGCAGGGAAGATGAAAAAGCAGGCTTCTGGAAATGCCCCTACCATAATACAAGAATATGCATAGAGGTTATCAACCGTCTGAAGGACTGGCGGTACCCGGTCAAAAAAAAACCGGCCAAAAATGACCGGTTTTATCAAATAATTCAAAATTTCAAATATTTTCCCGTATAAGGGGATTTGACATCAGCAGGTCTCTGCATATGTCCCGAAGGGCCTTCACCGAGAAACTCCGAGAACCATGCCTCATGCTGTATTTCTTCATTAAGAATTGCCAGGGCCAGTTCATAAGTTCTGTGGTCCTTTCCATAAGTCATGTTACATATTTCGTTGTATCCCCTTACAGCACAACGCTCAGCTTCCACCAGCACTTTCAATATTTCCTGAACATTAGAAGGATCATGCGGCAGATGAGCAGGCGGACATGCAGAAATATCATGAAATTCACTCATGCTTCCGGGTAATTCACCCCCCAGCTCATATATGCGGGGAACCAGGGCTTCAAAGTGATTGCGGTCCTCAATTCTTGCATCTTCAGTAATTGCCTTGAGACCTTCTCCCTCGAGACCTATCAGATTAATCCTAAGTATAGTATAATAATAGTAAGTGGTCAATTCTGCAGCAGCATTCCTAACCAGTAACTTTATCAGTTTGTCCAAATCGACACCCGATTTTTCAACAATTTGTCTAGCAACTTTTGCCATATTTTCATTTTTAAATTAATACTAATTATTTTATATAAAATTATTTAATATATTTGTATAAATCAAATCGATTTATTTTATATAATTATAGATGTTATCTATATATTAAAACTATTAATATGACTATTAATCAATTAGAATATGTGGTTGCAGTCGATAGTTATCGTCATTTTGCAACCGCAGCTGAAAAATGTTTTGTAACACAACCTACTTTGAGCATGCAGATTCAAAAGCTGGAAGAAGAGCTTAGAATAACAATTTTTAACAGGAGGATACAACCTGTAATCCCTACTATTGCCGGAACCGAGATAATCAGGCTGGCAAGAACTGCCATAAGGGAGTTTAAAAAGATTAATGAAACGGTTAAAGCATTGAAAAAAAAGGTAAAGGGACAATTGAGATTAGGAATTATCCCTACTCTTGCACCCTACTTACTGCCTTTGTTTGTCGAAAAATTTACAGCAAAATATCCTGAAATTGAACTTATTGTAGATGAGTTTATTACAGATGAAATTACGAGGCTTCTCAAAATTGACCTGCTGGATACAGGAATTATATCCACCCCGTTAAATGATAATGATTTAAGGGAAATACCCCTGTTTTATGAAAAGATACTTATATTTATTGATAATCAACATTACCTGGGCAAAGAAATAAATATTAAAGTAAATGATATACCTGTAAACGATTTATGGACTTTAAGCAGTAAGCACTGTTTTAGCTCACAGGTTGTTAATTTATGTATTAAAAATAAAACACGTACAAAAAAGTCAAATTTTCAGTATCACAGCGGTTCATTTGAAAACCTTATAAGATTCTCCGAAATAACCCATCGGCTGACTTTGATACCTGAATTATTGATGAATAGTATAGCTGAAAACAAAAAACTCATGGTAAAAGAAATTATTGAGCCTGTGCCAGCGAGAGAAATAAGTATTGTTGCACATAAAAGTTTTGTAAAGGAAAACCTTGTCAACCTGTTAAAAGAAGAAATTTTAAATATTGTCCCTGATAAAATGAAAAATAAAGAAGGCCTGGAAATCATTGAGTGGAAATAAATAGTCTGTATAAGCCATGAACCTTATTTAGGCATCAACGTTTTAAGTATATTGACCGCCAACCTGTTTCATGCCCCTTTTATTTCGCGGCCCTTTTATTACCGTGTTTTTTTCCTGAAAGACAGTTTGCTATTTTTTCCATGAAGGTGTTAATACGAATAGGTTTTGAAATATAATCATCAAAACCTTCCTTAAGGGTCTTTTCCCTGTCATCACTCATGGCATAAGCAGTGATAGCGATGACAGGAATATCAGGGTTGTGCAGTTTTATAAGTTTCATGGCATCATTGCCATCCATAACCGGCATTTTAATATCCATTAAAACCAGGTCAATCGCCGGATTTTCTTTGACAAGATTAACAGCTTCTTCTCCATTCCAGGCATGAATAATCTTAACAGATGTATCGGACAGTATTTCCATAACATAGTAATAATTGTTCAATTCATTTTCAACTATCAGAATAGTCTTTTTATTCCAGTCCGGAACAGCAACATTTTCATGATTTACTGCCGTACTGCCTGCCATTTTGATGCTATCAAAGGGAATGGAAACAAAGAAAGTCGAACCTTTTCCCTGTTCAGATTTTACTGTGATAGTACCCCCCAGTTTTTCTACCAGTGCTTTAGCTATTGATAATCCGAGTCCGTTACCTCCATAATTGCGTGTATTTGTTGAGTCTACCTGTCTGAAACGCTCAAAAATAAGGGAATGGTTTTCTTGGGCAATGCCAATGCCCGTATCCTTAACATAAAATTCAATAATATTTCCAATAACAGAATATCCATATTCAACTTTCCCCTTTTGGGTGAATTTTATAGCATTACTCAGCAAATTACCAAGCACCTGCGTAATCCTGTTTTTATCCGTTTTAATCTGAATATTATCATTTGCCTGATCCCTCATATACACTAAACTCAAACTTTTATCATCAGCCTGTAATTTATATATTGAATGCAATTCATTCAGCATATAATTAAGGTTAACGGTTTCTAAATACAAAGAAACCTGATCAGCTTCAATTTTCGATATGTCAACAATATCATTAATTATGCATAGAAGTTGCTGGCAACCGGATTTTATCAGCCTGACATACTCAGCAGTCTTTTTCCCGGAAATTGACCGGTCGGTAAGTAATCCCGAAAATCCTATTATTGCATTCATAGGCGTCCTTATTTCATGACTCATATTGGCCAGGAAAGCGGATTTCAGTTTATCGGACTCTTCAGCTTTTTCTTTCGCAATTTTCAGGTCTCTGTTTATTTTTTGTATGCGGTCAATGCTTTCGGTTAATTCTTCGTTAACTATTAAATACTTCTTGTTAAGCCTTTGATATTCTTCATTTTGCTCTTTAAGTTTAAGCTCTCTTTCTTTTAATATTTTCTCAGCCTTCTTACGTTCTGTTATGTCATGACCTATTCCTATCAGTCCGATAATTTGCCCTTTCTGGTCGCGCAGAGGGAGTTTGGAAGTCAGCAACCAGCGTAGTTGACCCTGGGTATCCACATACTTTTCTTCACGATTTATAATGGATTGCCCTTTTTCAATAACTGTCCGGTCGTCAGCCATAAAATGTGCGGCTTCCTCTGCCGTAAACAATTCGGAGTCATCCTTACCAAGAACTTCAGATTCAGGCTTGCCAATTATGGCCAAATCGGCCTTATTAACCAGCATCTTGCGCATTGCCTTATCTTTCATATAAATGTTATCGGGAAGATTTTCAATGAGTGTACGCAATAAAATACGTTCCTGTGCTAATTTTTCCTCTGTTGCTTTTCTCCCGGCTATATCCCTGCAGCTTGCATATACAAGGCCATCCGGTAAAATAACGGCATTAAAATCTGTTGAGACAAAGCTACCGTCCTTTTTTAGAAGTTCTATTTCAGAAAAAATTTTACCTTCATTTATCAAATTCATGAAAAGCTTCATGTAAGCATCACGCTTATCTTCAGGGAAAAAATCGCTAATATTTTTAGTTTTCATCTCTTCATGTGAATAACCCAGTAAGGCTGCTACAGTCATATTTACATACTGATAGTTACCCTTCCGGTCGGTAATAAAAAGTGCATCGGCCGAGTTTTCCATTATCGAGCGGAACCTTTCTTCACTCTTTTTAATTTTCTTTTCGGCTTCGATTCTTTTATAGGCAATACTTATTGAGCTGCCTATTTCCTCGAAAAACCTGATTCTGTCGGGATTAAACAAATCCGGCCGCTTATCATTCATTTGAAGCAAGCCAATAATTTCATCTCCAATGTGAAGAGGTATTAAAGCAACCGATTCATACCCGCTGGCATTAAAACATTCACGTATTCCGGATAAACTTTTTTTACCCGCAGTTGCGGCAAGCAATTTCGTGGTGCTGTTAGTATAAAAACTTCCGCCCTCTGTGAAAAATGA
The DNA here is from genome assembly GCA_964461435.1 of uncultured Bacteroidales bacterium. GTDB lineage: Bacteria > Bacteroidota > Bacteroidia > Bacteroidales > UBA10428. Next base: position 37,773 of record CAYWUI010000029.1, read on the forward strand.
AAGCAGAGTATCCCTGCTCCCTGAAATAACATTTCCGCATATACATTCGAGTCGGGATTTGCCATCGGGACCGAAAATAATCTCTCCTTTATTATTTCTTGCACAAAGGTATTTTTCCGATTTTAAAAAATCTTCTGTAAACCCGTTGGCTTCAATATACGGATAATCCATACCCTCTTTAATCCTGATCCCTATCCCATCTATCCCCGTGTACTTCTTAATCTCCGACAATATATCCTTTATCAGCTGGGGCCATTCGTTGTACCTGTTTAAAATAGAAAGGATTGAAGTCAGCAGTATTTGACGATTGGAACTTAAAATACGTTCTGTGATATCCTGGACTGTACCGAATAATTTAATAACCTGCCCCTGCTCATTCAATTTTGGCTGCATTCTGGCTGTGAAATAAACCTCCTTTCCGCTCGGCAGTTTTGCCTTGAAATCATATTCGAAGTCCTTTTTCTCCTCGACTGCGCGCCGTGCATATTCGTGTAATATTTGTACCTGTTCAGCAGAGTAGTAAGCTGCCTCTTCCTCAACATTGGGATGCCCCAGTGCCGGATCGCGCTCATATAACTTATATGCCTGGTCGGACCATGTTATTTTCTTGCTTTCAATATCGAATTCCCAGTTCCCAATCCGGCCCAGTACCTGCGCATCCTTCAGTCTTTTCTCACTCTCCCTCAGTGCCTCTTCTGCCCGCTTACGCTCGGTGACATCATTGAAAAAACCCTGTAAAACCTTTTTGCTCCTGACATCAAGGAAATTTGCCCTGATCTCTACATCCTTTATTATTCCGGATTTTGTTATTACACGAGCATTTAATGTACGTCCCTGCTCGCTTGTAATATGTCTTCGGAACGATTCAGTAAACTCACCGGCCAGTTCATCAGGCGGATGTAAAATACTTTGTTTTTTGCCAACCAGCTCTTCCCTTGTTCTTTCGACAAGTGCACAGGCAGCTTCATTACAGTCGAGGAGAATGCCGCTTTCAGCCTCAGCTATGAAAATAGGCTCACGTGCGTTAGTGAACAGTGTTTTATACTTCTCTTCGCTTGCCTTTAAAGCCTCCTGGATTTTTAATTTTTCTATCCGATTCTTCTTTTTTTCCAGGGCAATTGTAACAGCAGTGCCTAATCTTATAATATGTTCTTTAATGACATAATCGCTGGCACCAGCCTTCATACACTCAACAGCCGTATCTTCGTTCATGGAGCCGGTAAGAACGATAAAAGGAGTAAAGGGGTATTTTCCTAAAGTCAGTTTTAAAGCCGTGAGCCCGTCAAAGTACGGCATGCTATAATCTGAAATAATGATGTCAGGTTTGAATTCATCAAGAGATTTCAAAAATTCCTCTTTCGTTTCAACTCTTTTAAAGATACATTTTTTAAGTGTCTTTTTTATTTCTCTTTCGGCCAGTACAGCATCAGAGGGTAAATCCTCGACAAGCAGTACACGATAAGCTGTATGCATTGGTGACCTCCTTTTTAATCATAAAAAAAAAAATTAATTTGCATCGCTGTGATTGATAACTTTTTTTCCCTACTATACCTATTTTGGCGCTTCATTAACCAGTAGCCAATATAACCCTGTATTACTCATTGCCTGGAAAAAAGCGTCAAAATCCACAGGTTTTACGATATAACTGTTGGCACCCAGTTCATATGCTGCCTTAATATCCGGGTCTTCTTTTGAAGAAGTAACAACCACTACCGGCAGCATTCTGGTTTTCTTATCGGATTTTATTTCTCTCAACACTTCTAATCCGTTAACTTTCGGCAGTTTAAGATCAAGGAAAATTACTTTGAGTGGTGTATTTTGATCCCGTCCTGAAAATTTTCCCCGGCAAAAAATAAAGTCGAGGGCCTCTTCGCCGTCTTTGGCAACAAAAAGTTTATTTCCCAGGTTCTGTTTTTTTAGTGCCCTGATTACTAATTCCGCATCATTGGGATTATCTTCCACTATTAGAATGTCAACCGGTTTAAAATTTATCATAGTGATTTCTCCTATATTAGGTTGTAATATTTTGAATTTATCTGTTTAATAGGGCTGAATTATATTCTTGAAATATACTCTTTTATTCTTTCATTTTCTCACTATCCGGTACCGAAAAATAAAAAGAGGCCCCTTTATCCACAACACTCTCAGCCCATACCTTTCCGCCATGCCTGTGTATTATGCGCTGCACAATTGCCAGTCCTACCCCTGTTCCTTCAAAATCGTTTGAGCTGTGGAGCCGCTGGAAAACGCCAAAGAGCTTATCTGCATATTTTGCATCAAAACCGGCGCCATTGTCGGTGATGCAATAAATAATTTTATTTTCCTCGCTGTTTTGTTTTATTGAAATAACTGCGGATTCGCGTTTTGAGGAAAACTTTATTGCATTTGAAATAAGGTTCATCCACACCTGACGCATCATGGACGGGTCACCGTCTGCAGGAGCCAGATCTCCAAGCTTGAAATCTATTCGCCTGCGCATTCCCGGTGTTGTCAGCTCAAAGAAAACTGATTTTGCCATTGTTTTCATATCTATCCGGGAAATCTGCAATCCGGCACGGCTAAGGCGGGAGAATGCCAGCAGATCATCAATGAGCTGTCCCATATGCCTGGCATTATCGCAAATAACTTTACAAACCCTTTTCCCTTCATTGCTGAGTTTCCCGGAGTGGTTTTCGAGAAGAATCCGTGAAAATCCGTCAACAGCTCTTAGCGGTGCACGCAGGTCGTGTGAAACTGAGTAAGAGAAGGCTTCCAGTTCCCTGTTGGCGGCTTCCAGCCGGGCGGTGCGGTCACGTACACGCTCTTCCAGTTCTTCGTTTAATTTACGTACTTCCTCCTCCATCAGCTTGCGCTCGGATTCTTTCTGAATGTATTCGAGAGCAAAAGAAATATCGGTTGACA
>CAYWUI010000030.1:0-39808 GCA_964461435.1 uncultured Bacteroidales bacterium
GATGCAGAGCAGGACAGTGAGGCTACTTGTCTTGCTCTTGACAAAGTTAAGGACGTCAATGCTAAATTCGTGCCATCGGGAAATCAGAAAAATCTACTAAACTGAAATTAAATAATTGTCCAATTTATTGGGGGTCAATACACAATTTAATGATCCTTATATATTAAAAGACGGCATAAAAATCAGTAAACCTAACACTTGGTAAATTAATTATCCTTCTTTTCCTTTAAAAAGCTTATTTAGTTCTAAAATCACATTAATTGAAAATGAATATTTAATTTGAGCCACTCCGGGATATAAATTTTTATCAACTATTTCCGGAAGTAAACCCGAATTACTTAATTAAACCTATTCTCTTAAGGTAGTCGTGCAACAGCTACATTTGTTAGGCACTGGCGGTTTTTATCCTCAATCAATTTATATATCATGTTTGTGCAAACTCTCAGTCAGGAGTTGGGACGTTGCGGGTTGATATCATAATGTTGTATTAAAATTATAGTCCGATAATTTAAACTGTATTTTTGGATTTTTTAAGTCTTCGATTTCAAACAAAATCTGCTCATTATCAAATCCAAATCCATTCCATTTGTATGAGACAACCATTTTTTTTGATGTTTCTTTTGATTCTTCCAGTATCACTAAATTGCTTGAAGTGTCATCAAACTTAAAGTCAATAATGGGATTGCCAACTTTTGAACCTAGCCATTTCGGAAAAATATAGTCTTTATCCCTGTTGAAGACAAAAATCCTGTTTTCCTTTTTTTCATAATACTTTGTCGATTTATTAACTCCTAAAATAAGCTCAGGATTATTGTCATTATCAACATCGAAAACCTCAATTTTCCATGGATTGTAATCTTCATGACTATCAAGAGATGGTTGCATAAACTCTTTCTTTTCAATCGAAAATGGAAAAATAGCAATCCTTGATTTATTACTTGTTTTATTTGAAATTATCGAATAGATATAGACAACATTATCCTGAAAAAATATATCAGCATCTTTATAGAAATAATTTGTATCAGGTATATTATATTTAATTTTTGCATTATTTTGATCAAAGGCTACTATTTTATTCTTATAGATATAAAAACTTAAACCTTTTGATTTCAACTCTTTTAGAGGTTTTTCTATATCGTATTGAATTTTTATTGAGTAGTCGTCAAAGGAAAAACTCGTATTGAATGGACTTGAAACTCTTCTCAAATGCTCAAAAATTTCCTTTTTACTATCTGTCGATGCTAGTTCAGGTTTGCAATCATTGATGTAAACTGGTATTAATTCGGGTTCAAATATTTGGCCATTCATGAATTTACATTGAAAAATTACGCTCTGCTTTTGAAGTTTTTCGGTATTATCAAATACAAAGTTACCTAAACTATATAAAATCAATTTATCATGATAGGTTTCAATACTTTGCAAGACGTGGGGATGATGACCCAAAACCAAATCGGCACCTGCATCTATCACCATATGGGCATATTCAACTTGTCTTGATGTGGGAATTAAACTACTCTCTTTTCCCCAATGAAAAGAAACAATAATATTATCGATATCAGAATTGAGGTTTTTAATTGATTCGCATAATCTGTCAATCTGACCATATGCTGGATATGGTTTATTTTCATTAAAAGTTATTCCTTCAAGCAAAAACTCAAGCATTCCAAAAAAAGCAAATGTCTCACCATTTTTTTCTATGAGTAATGGTTTGAAGGCTTCATTTTGATTAATGCCTCCACCAAGAGTGAAAATCGAATCCTGATTTAAAAGTTCAATTGTTTTTAAAAAGCCCGATTTTCCATAATCAATGGTATGGTTGTTTGCAACAGAGGCAATATTAAAACCTGCATATTTTAGTCCCTTTATATATTCAGGTTCAGCCCTGAACGAATATCTTTTATTTATTGGAAAACCATCCAAACTATCAACAACCGGGCATTCCATATTAAAAAAAGCCAAATCCTGATTGGAAACTATTCCCCTTATTGACTCAAATGGATAATTGATCCCATTTTTTTCAATCATTGTTCTAACATCGCGGTCTAACAAAATATCACCGACGGCACAAAAACTTACTTGTGAAAATGAATTCAAACAAGAAGCAAACAATAAAAATATTGCAGAAATGTATTTAGCAACCTGTGTCATAATAAATAATCTTCCAACCAGGCTCTGTTGAAGAATCTGGAATATCTGGTATGTCGGGTTTATATAAAGGTGTAAGTCGTTTTTCTTGTTTCTGATTTGATTTATAATTAATCCATGAGGGTTGTTCCGGGGCACTGCCATTTATTAGCATCTCCTGCCACTTTTCATCAGTCAGTCTATCTGAGCTTGGCCACGGGAATTCATAAAATGAGAATATTGCACCCCTGGTTAGTTTCAATTTTCCTTCAATTTCAACAATGACATATATTTCATGTGCTTTACCAACCCCTACCTCTAATGCATAGAAATCCGCTGTATGAACATCAGCTATAACAGGCATATTTTTATCAGGTCCCTCTACTTGCCACCAATCATAAGCATCTTCAGATAAAACACGTAGTGTCAGATTATCTAATAATGAACCTATTTTTTGTATTTGGCTATATTCTTCAAGGCTGAGATTTTCCCTGCCATTTTCTTTTTCAGAAACCGATTTCAGAAATGTCAGTAAATCAATAAATTCATTGCTGATGTATTTTACTCTGTTATCTAACATTTTTCTGGATGTCAAACCGTTTGTTGTAAAATTCATTAATGATAACATCCTATCATAAAATTCAGTATTCGGCTCTACATAACCTTTTGGGGGTTCCGGTATCCATACTTTTATTTCGTCTCCCTCACCTCCGCATTCGGCTGCTACACTTTGCTTTGCATATAATATTGTATTATGACGTAATTCAGCCCAACTTGCTAAAGCTGTATTTAATGTTTTAACATCCCAACCATCGGTAGTCATAAAAAACTGCAAATCATTCGTACTTTTAATCTCATAGAGAGCCTTTAGGTTATATAACCAATGATAATAAAGATTTTGTGTCCAGTCTTTTTCGGTTTTTTTATTATTATCCTCAATAATATTCTTTAGTGTATCAGGATAAGAAGGAAACTTTTCCCATGATGCTTTATAATCATTCATCATTAATTGGTAAGCTTTTTCATTCCCAAAACCCGCCATAATATCCAGGCTATTTGGCATTTTTCTTTCTGTGTTTGTTAATCGATGAAAAATGTAAGAATCAGGAATAAATCTTTGTCCCATCAATCTGAATTGCTTATTTTGAGCACCCCATGAACCATGTCCGGAAATTTTCTCAGATGGTAGACTTTGTGCTAAAAATGAGAGCTTTTCCGGATTATCATATTGTTCTATGATTTTGACTGCAGGGAAAACTTTATCCATTGCTTGTTTAATTTCTACAGGGCCAGTATCGTCAGATAAACCGACATAAAATACAGTTGGCTCGTAAATATCTTCCCAAAGTTTAATCAAAGGCTGGTTTTGGTAAGTTTTGTTGTAAAGGATATTAGTAATTAAAATGCTGCTTAAAATGTTTTTGTCATTACCGACTTCAATACCAGCATTTCCCAACCACATCATTGACAGAAAATACCGTTTCAATTCCTCACTTCTTGTGTAATGCCCTCTCGGAACATATTGACTATAATCAAACTTTCTGTCAAATAATTCAGAATACTGCCAACCAACATGATTTTTGCAGTTTTCAATTTCTTGCAGAGCTATATCTTTTAAATTTCCTTTTATTTCTACTTCTCCTCCTTTAATAAAATATTGGCTTATGCCCAGGTATGCAAGGTTAAAATCAATTGCATCTTTAATTTTTTGATTTATCGTTTTGCTCTGAATGATTAGCAATTCATTTATTAATTGGTCCAGCAATATTTCAAGTTTTGTTGATAAATAATTCGTCTCAATATTTCTAAGTGTCATATCAAAATATAAATGATACAACTGGAGAACTGCATCAACCGTGATAAAACTTGGTACTCCTAAATAATCATTATTCTCATAAATATGAAAAAGCTGGTCTCGATTTGTCGGAACTACAATAAAACCATTTTTACCCAGTTTTTCTTTCTCGAAATCGTTGAAATCGGGATATTGAAAACTGTTATAAACATTATTGAATTTAATAGTCTTTGTTTCTCCAACTTTTGAGAAATCATTTTCTCGAAGTTTGTTTTCCTGAGCTGCTAATAAATCAATATTGTATAAATCAGTTTCAGACAAATCTGATTGCTTGAAATCCTCACTTGGTTTATACCATGGCTGCTTCATAAAAAAAGCATGTAATTCATAAGTTTTAAAAGTCCTGCCATGTTTTGCAAATATTGAATTTCTAAGTAACCACAATTCACTGATAGATTTATTCTCAATTTCTGACTGAGTTAGCTTATTTACGGGCGGTTTAATACTCTGTCCAAAACATAAATTTATAGTAAACAGCAGTAGTAAGGTTAGGTTAGTTATTCTCATGGTTATTTTATTTTAAAATCACAATATAATCATTTTGTAAATAATTGTTTTCATGGGTGCGTAGGCAAAGAAAGCAAGTGTGTGAAAGCGAAAGGATTGTTGTGGGACGGGCTGGAACACTCTTGCTTTGTGCGCTGACAATCTTTGTATTTTTAACATTTTATCGGTTATGTTTTTTAGTTGCACGTTCTCTCATCCGCTTGTGCCTAATATGAAGCTCCAGCAGGCAGGCTGAGATATATACAAAATATATATTTGGTTATCTTGTTATAACGATTATCCTAAATCAAATTTAAATTAGTTTTTCCCCATTTCCAAATAATCAAACGTGCTTTTAAACCGTGCCCGAAAATTACTATTCCTTGACAAGCTTTTCGGTTAGAGTTGATTCGGGCGAATTTATATCGATTATATATATGCCCTTCTTTAATCTGCCCGTATTTATTACCAGTGAATTGTCACGGGTAGTCTGTTTCAGGATTACCCTGCCTGAAATATCATACAGGGCGACGTACTTCCTATCCCCTGATTCTGCAAATTCCAGCCTGATATAGTCATTAAACGGATTGGTTATCGAGGTCAGTAACTTTAAATCGTGACGCTTATAATCACTGCCTGTTTCCAGTCCCTTCTGAACGCTTTCTATTTTAGCCAGCACATTGACATCGGGATCGACCTCTATGCTGTCAACCTGTCCGGTTACATGAATCCTGAACGATTGAATGTTCTGCTGCTGAAATAATATTAGTGTTGTATCCCCGCCGTTATAAAACAGTTTATATTCCAGCGGCATTTTAAAAAAGGGTGTGGATGATGCTGTGACAGTCTGCACTGCATCCAGAAACACCGTGTCATCCTCCTGGTCCCACCTTACATCATAAACCGGGTATCCTTCACCAAAATACCACTGGTCAAAAAAATCAGTAAAATCCTTGCCCGACGTGCTTTCAAGAACAATTTTAAAATCCAGTCCGGTAGCCACACTGTCCCTATACTGGCTGAGGTAATTTTTCAGAGCCAGGAAAAACAAATTATCATCCTGCAGTTCAAAACGTATCATGTGTAACAGGTATGCTCCTTTAATGTAGGACAAAGCCATGTCGAATATCCTGTCTACAAGATTTATTACCTGGTAGCTGACGCCGTAATCAATGTCAAAATCCCCGCCGGGGACAAACACATTTCCCTCCCGGGCATGATAAAGCAGGTAATCATGAAAGGATTTCAACCGGTCATACGGGGATTCTTCCAGGACAAACTCCCTGGCCAGGACTTCACAATAACTTGCAAATCCTTCATTGATCCATATATCCTGCCACGTACCGCAGGTCACGTAATCACCGAACCATTGATGCGCCAGTTCATGTGAGACAAGGTCGAAATCCAGTTCCGACAGTGTTGTCATTGTCTGGTGTTCCATGCCTCCCCCTATAGGAGCCAGGCAATGTCCGTATTTTTCATCTTTAAAAGGGTAAATGCCGAACAGGGTCGAATAGACCTCAACCATATCCCTGGTAGCATCAATTTCATGTTTGTAGTCTTCAAGGTAAGCGGAGTCATAGACATAGTTCTGAATTAAGATGGAATCCACGATTCCTTCAGGCCTGGCCCAGATATTATACTCTACATAACCGGCAACGCTTAAGGAAATAAGATAATAGGCTATAGGATATTTTGATTTCCACTCATACCTCACCCTCCCATCACCGACAGGTATGATGGCAGTCAGCAGTCCGTTCGAGCCGGCTTTCAATGTCGAATCGACAGTGACAAAAACATATACGGAATCCGCTTTATCCCCAAGAACCTGCTTGCAGGGGAACCAGAATTTACTGAAAAAAGGTTCCGAAAGGGTATAAGTCACCTGCCTCACAGGGTTATTAACGATGCCAATGCGGTAGTCCTGAATATCCTGGGATAATTCGCCATGATAAAATATTTGTGCGGCAAATGCCGATCCGTTGCTTAATACCGGACTTAGTGGCACAATAATATTGTCTGCTGTCCTTATAAAGTAATGTTTTATATCATTGACCAGCACCGAATCAACTGTATAATCATTATATAACTCGATAACAAAAGTATCAAGACCGGCATTCAGCACTTTTGCACGGACGGTTGCACTGCCTTCGATATATGCCGAGGAATTTCCTGCTGACAGGTCAATCTTATAGAATGTAACATCATAGTTCTCCATAAGGCTGTTGTACATTGACCGGGAATAACAGGCCTTTTTCCCCTGGTACTGCGACAGGTCGTTATCTAAAAACCTGTACTGGTATATCTGTGAAAAGGAATTACCGGGGATAATCAGCACCGGAACAATAAGAACCAGCAATTTCATTATCAATAATACTCTATGACTCCTCATAATAGCATGCACTAAAAATGTTAATGATAAATCTCACCTGCAGGAATGCCCTGGAATTTAGCATAAATTATCCTGACAAGCATCATGTTATCAAAACAAAAATGGTAAAATAAATAAAGAATAAAAAATTTTAATTATACAGCAGGGATTAGCTGAAGTTATGCCTGTAATTATCATGCTGGTATTATTAAGCACTGTTTACTTCCTTATTGGTGTCTGGTTTTACAGGAACATGCATATGAGGTCGGAGTGATTTAAAACCGCGTACAACCAGTATTCTGAAAGCTTTCCGGACTTTGTTCAAACAATTTTTTGAAAAACATTTGCATAAATGTCAATTTTATTTTATACAATTGTTTGCAATTAGAAATTATTATTTATATTTCGACGGTTATTTTTCAACAATATAAATTTATATGAAAGACAGGCCAAGAGACATGTGCAGCTATGGTCTCTGTTTAAATATTTATGTGACTTTTGGAAAAAATTACGTCTAAAAAAAGTATTTATTTATATATATATAATAATATTAATAATAACTTATGAAATCATATTAGAAATGAAAAAATTGACGCTGAGCAATTTACTTCAAAAAAAATCAGTCAATAAAGAACCTGAAGGTATTTTAATAGGAAATAGAATTCCAAAAGATTATTTTATTACTAAAGGAGCTGGTGAGAGTAATATTACTATTCACGCCGGTTCCTACCATTTGGCGCTTAGGGAAGCAGGTATAGAAATGGTCAATATAATGACATATTCATCAATATTGCCAAAGGTAGCTAATAAAATAAACAAACCTGATAATATAGAGCACGGCGCCGTAATGGAAACCATTATGGCCGTTTCAAATGGGAATAAAGGAGAAAGGCTTAGTGCCGGCATAATTTATGGATGGTTATATGACCGTGAATCAGGAAATAAATATGGCGGATTGGTTTGTGAGCATAGTGGCAATTTTTCAGAGGAAGAATTAAATAATAAGCTCGAAGCAAGCATAAACGAGCTTTATTACGACGGCTACGAAGACAAATATTCTTTAAAAGATATTGAAATAGTTACAAAGAGTTTTGTTCCTGAAAAAGAATATGGCACAGCATTGGTTGCTTTGTGTTTTACGAATTATATTGTACCAAAACTAAACTGAACCGGCAATTTAAGGTATAGTCAAAGGTATTGCTGTCTCTGCAACTGGTGATTATAAATCATCCTGTAATATGTTTTTCTTTTAATGTTCTTATAGTATAATCTATCAGACAATATGAACTTCGGGGGAATTCCAAATGAACTGACAAGCTTGAATAAAGCGGGAATTGTCATTCTCCCTGTACCTTATGACGCGACAAGTGACTGGATTAAGGGCTCCGATAAAGGACCAAAAGCTATAATTGAAGCTTCACAAAATCTTGAATTATATGATATTGAAACAGACAGCCAGGTTTATAAGAAAGGAATTCATACTGCTGCCCCGACAAAGGAGCTTTTATCACCTGAAAAACTTGTGAAAGAGGTCTATGAAGATGTAAAATCATTTCTGTCAAAAAAGAAGTATGTAGTAACTATCGGTGGTAATCATACGGTAAGCATAGGTGCCATGAAAGCTTTTACCGAAGAATTTGAGGAACTGACTATATTACAACTGGATGCACATGCAGATCTGCGTCAGGATTATAAGAATTCAAAATATAATCACGCCTGTGTTATGGCAAGGGCCAGGGAACTTTGTCCCGTTGTACAGGTCGGAATCCGGAGCATGAGTGCTGAAGAAAAGTATTATATGGATGAAGAAAGGGTAATCTTTGCGCATGAAACACTCTATAAAGAAAACTGGGAAAAAAGAGCATTAAAACATCTTACAAAGAATGTATATCTGACACTGGATTTGGATGTTTTTGATACTTCCCTGTTACCCTCTACGGGAACACCTGAGCCCGGTGGAATGCAATATTACCAGGTTCTGCATTTTCTGAAAAAAGTAATTTCAAATTACAACCTTGCAGGATTTGACGTTGTGGAGTTATGCCCTATTGACAATAACAAGGCTCCTGATTTTTTGGCAGCCAAACTTATTTATCAAATATTAAGCTGCAGATTCTCAAAGCACGAAAAAGGATAATGCATTTTAATAAATTTTTAAAATGATTTAAAATTTTCTGGTATGAATAAGAGAGATTTATTGAAGGAACCTATTGAGCATATTGATATAAAATCCTTTGATTCGACATCTGTTATCGAGGCGATGGGAAAAATGTCTTTCTCAGCACGGGAGACTGCAAATGCGGCAGATATTTACATGAAGATGTTAAGAGATCCCAAATGTACAATTATTCTTACTTTGGCAGGAAGCACAAGTGCTGCAGGCTGTATGCATATTTACTCCGATTTGGTAAGATACAATATGGTTGATGCAATTGTCGCTACAGGTGCCTCAATTGTGGACATGGATTTTTTCGAAGCACTGGGCTTCAGCCACTACAAAGGGCGTAATGATATTTCTGACAGGAGGTTAAGAGAATTCTATATTGACAGAATATATGATACATTTATAGATGAGGATGATCTGCAGGAGTGTGACCGCACAATAAAGGAAATCGCTGACGAGCTGGAGCCAAGGCCTTATTCGTCACGGGAATTTATCTGGGAAATGGGAAAGTTTTTATCTGTCTTCTCCGGAAAGGAAAATTCACTGGTACAAACTGCTTTTGAAAATAATGTCCCTATTTTTTGTCCGGCTTTCTCCGATAGCAGTGCCGGCTTTGGCCTGGTAAAACATCAGTGGTTACGCCCTGAAAAGCACTTGACCATTGATTCCGTCAGGGATTTTCTTGAACTGACAAAAATAAAAATCGAAGCCCCTGTAACGGGACTCTTCATCATTGGCGGTGGCGTGCCCAAGAATTTTGCCCAGGATTCTGTTATATGTGCGGAAATTTTGGGCCATCCGGCTCCCATGCACAAATACGCTGTCCAGGTTACTGTGGCCGATGTCAGGGATGGTGCATGTTCATCATCAACTTTGCAGGAAGCCTGTTCCTGGGGAAAAGTCGATATCCAGCATGAGCAAATGGTTTACGCAGAGGCTACAAGCGTATTGCCCCTTATAGCAAGTTATGCCTATCACAGTAAAGCATGGGAGAAAAGGGCAAAAAAAGAATGGTCAAAGCTGTTCGGCAGCATATATGTGCAACCCACACCAAAATTGATTTAGCAGCACTGTTTTAAAAAGTACCTTTACCCTTATGCTTTAATAAATGCCACTCCTTTTCCGTTATCGGTGTCACATGAACTCATAACGCTGCTTTCAACAGCCTTATTATTATTATCAACACCATTGCCAAAACTGCCTATCCGCTGTTCAGCAGATTTCAGTATGGATTCCAGCAATTGCGAATAGTCCATCCCCTGGATGTTAGCCATCTTAGCCAAGTGCCCATCCCAGCACCAACCCGGATTCGGATTGACCTCAAGAAGCCTTGGCTTCCCGGTGCTGTCCAGCCTCCAGTCAAAACGGCAATAATCCCTGCATTCAAGCCTCTCAGATAATTTCATGCAAAATTCTATAATATTTTTTTCAGTCTGAAGAGGTAAATCTGCCGGAATAGACCTTAGTAAATTATAATACGGAGAATCCTCAAGCCATTTAGCTTCATATCCGCAGATCTTGGGAAGATCCGGGGGTAAAAATGAATAATCCTCTTCAATAATATGCAGTACTGTGTATGACTCAGGCGGATTACCTATGATGCCGACCGTTAATTCTTTACCCTGAAGAAATTCTTCAATTAAGATAGGTTTGTCATAGCCGAATTGCTCCCTGATCTTTATTATTGCATCATTTAATCCTTCTATATCATTGGCGACACTTTTTTGTGTTATGCCAAAACTAGAATCTCCAAAATTTGGTTTCGCAATTACCGGGAAATCAATGTTAAGCTCAAATACATTGTCCTCAGGCTTAATATAAAAAGCATCGGCAACAGGAATCCCCATCTCTTTGGCAATTCCCCTTATTAGTGATTTATCATAGCAATATGCCAGGCACTGGGGATTGGATCCTGTATAGGGAATATCCATAGCTTCGAGCAATGCGGGAATATGAAGCTCTTTTTTAGGATCATTTGAAAATCCCTCATCACAAAGATTAAGAACAATATCGAGATTTGACTTTAACCTGGTGAGCGAGTTAATCAGCAAATTGTGATTGTCAAGATAAATGAAATTATAATCCTCGAGCTTACTCAAGGCAATTTTAAGCTGTGTTATAGTATTAAAATCATCATCATCAAATACTGATAAAGGCTTGACCATATCAGGCTTATTGGGATCACCCATCAGTACCACCACGTTCTTGCGTTTCTTCTGCCTCGATTTAACCGGAGTCCACTCCTTGATAACATCAGCCGTGGTTATTATTCGCTGTTCCATCATCCCCAGATCCTGGTTGCGTTTTGATTCAGGCGATATCCTGTTATGGAAAACAATGTTCCTGAACCTGGTCTTCTCCAGTATCTTTACAAGGCTTTCTTCCGTATACAGCCTTTCTGCATAAAACTGGTCAACCAGAACGCCTTTCTGTATATTGGTAATAACTTCCCTTGATATAAGGCGTTCGTTGTCGCTGGCGAGGGACCTTTCCCTGCAGACAAAATGATTCCTGTCTATCCATTCCCAGCTTCTCGGATTAAAATTACTTTTCAGATAATCACCATCGGCGACATCTATTAAAAACTTCCCCATAGGCTTCAGCACCCTGAATACTTCATTCAGTATCTTTATATCATCTTCGACACTCTCAAAATATCCAAAGCTGTTACCCAGTATCATAACAACATCAAAAGTATCGGTAAGATAAGGAAGTTTTCGTGCATCTCCTTCTTTAAAGTTAACCGACTGGCCCGAAATGCTATTATTTTGTTTGGCCTTACGAATAAGATAATGAGACCGGTCCAGCCCATTTACATTCTTAAATCCTCTCTTTGCCAGCTCTATTGCATGTCTTCCCTGGCCGCAGGCTAAATCCAGAATTATATGATCACTGCTAAGATTGAGAATATCCGAAAACAGATCAACTTCCTTGCTTGTTATCTCAGTATCATCCACTACATCAGCATCAGTCTTCAGGTACATGGAATTGAAAATCCTCCTCCACCAGTCCGGTTGAAGGTGATCCTCAAGATTATTTACCGGTCCTAACGTTTTATTGGTATTATTACCATTCTTTCTTTTTTTTGCAGATTGAATATCTATATTTCTCATTTTTTAGGGATATTAATTTTTAATGTTTAGACGGGGAAAAATAAAATTGTCACAAAATATTTTATGCCTGAAAGAAAAAAGTGTTAAAAATCAGAACAGCCAATTAAAATCCGACATGAATGAAGGAGTTAAATATGTTCTTTTCAGGACCTATAAATGTGACCATAAATCACTTTTTACGTCTAAATTCCGATATTTAGCAAATCTCAATATGCCAAAGGGAATTTCGAAAAATAAAAATAAAAATCTGGAAGCATTTATCTATAATAAGCTTGTTCCTGATGAAAAGGTTAAAAATGCCTTCAGGAATTACTTTCCCAAAGCAAAAGATATAGAATGGACTTATAAATCAAATAATATTTATGAAGCCGTTTTCAGTCACCAGGGATATTATAAAAATGCGGACATTTCAACCAGCGGCGAACTTAAAGAAGTAAAAACATTACTGGAAGAAGAGGATCTGCCAAAAAATATTATCCACACCATAGATAATAAATATCACAGAACTTACATAATAAGTTGCATAAAAGTGGAAAATCCGAAACAGGCCTTTTATGAAGTTATTTTTGATGCAAAGGATAAGACCCGCTATCTTATGTTATTTGACCACAAAGGGAAAGTTTTAAAGAAAGAGTCGCTGTTCGTTGTTAAGTCAGGATTATTAAAATAAAACAGCATACCTCATCCTGTTAAAGATCCACCACATCATCATTATTCTCAAATTCACTGATTTCATCGATTACTATTTTCTTCCTGTTGGTTAATATTCTTTAAATAAATGTTTACATCATTTAAAACTCAATTATACACTTTTTATTATTTTTTATATAACTTCGATTACAAAAGAGTACTTAATGAAACATGGTAAATATGGCCTGACCGAAACAAGTGAATTTTTAGCTTCTGTTATAAGCAGCGCTCCATACGGCATCCTGGCAGTTAATAAAGAAGGGGAAATAACAATTGCTAATTACCTTGCAAAGGAATATCTTGATTTGCCTTATAATGTCAAAGAATTACCCGGGAAAAATATTCAGGTTTGTATCAGGCATATACCTAAATTAAAAAATATATTAATCAAAAACCTGAAGAGCAGCAAAAGACAAATTAATATTGACGCATTCCAGTACGGTAATAAGTTCCTGAATATAAGAGGAAGACCTATTCATGAGGGATATATAATTACAATAGAGAATGTTACCAGGATGAAAGAAATGGAGGCTGTAGCACTAAACTCAATGCTTGAAGGGCAGGAACAGGAACGTAAAAGAATAGCCAAAGAAATACATGACGGACTGGGACCCATGCTTTCAGCAATAAAGCTGAATCTTGAGTCCATACGTACTGATATCCAAAGCATAGGGCAAAATACCATCTTGAAAAAAATAAAAACCACATCTTCACTTATTGACGGAGTGGCAACAGACATGAGAAATATATCAAGACGGCTCATGCCAAAGGTGCTTGTTGATTTCGGACTTTCAGCAGCCCTGGAAAACCTGTGCCAGCACGTGGTTGAATCCAGTAAATTAAAAGTGAATTTTTATAAATCGGGGTTTACAAAGAGATTTGACGATTTGATTGAACTGGGACTGTTCAGAATCGGACAGGAACTGATTCATAATGCTATTAAACACGCCAATGCATCCGTGCTGAATGTGCAATTAATTGAGCATCCTGAAAGTATAATATTAATGGTAGAAGATAATGGAAAAGGCTTTGATGAACAGGCCAAAAACCCTAAAAACCGGGGATTAGGATTAATAAATATCGAATCAAGAGCAAAAGCACTGGGAGGTGATTTCTTTATTGATTCTGTTGAAGGGAAAGGTGTTACAGCAACAATAGAAATACCTCTTGAAAATGAACTGAATGCAGAAATTGTCAAAACAATGAGCTCCCAGATTTTAAACAGGTAGCAAATACTTTGTCAGCAAGAATATAATAAGAACTGAAATTAATGAATAAAATAAGAATACTTATAGCCGATGATCATGAGATTTTCCGCGACGGAATAAGGGCATTGCTTGAGAAGGAAAAAAATATTGAAGTTATAGGTGATGCTGCAAATGGAAGTGAAGTTATTGATTTTCTCGAAAATAACAAGGTGGACGTAATTCTTATGGATATTGATATGGGCAAAATTAACGGTATTGATGCCACTTTTAACCTGAAGAAAAAATATCCTGAAGTGAATGTTCTTGCTCTTTCAATGTATGGAGAATATAACTATATATTAAAAATGATTGAAGCAGGGGCCAATGGTTACATTCTTAAAAACGCAGGTAAAGAGGAAATGTTGACAGCCATTAATAGTGTGGCAGCAGGAGGCAGTTATTTCAGCAGGGAAGTTTCTATGAGATTATTTGAAAACATTAATAAACTGCAGAAATCTACTGCTAATAAATCTGAGATTCCCCTTACAAACAGAGAAATAGAAATACTGAAACTGATTGCACAGGAATATTCAAATGCAGAAATAGCAGATAAGTTGTTTATTAGTATAAGAACAGTCGATACCCACCGCCGCAATCTTATTGAGAAACTCGGGGTGAAAAACACTGCCGGTCTGGTTAAATATGCAATGAAGAAAGGTCTGATTGATTAATTTTGCGAATTTGAATTATTGTTCTATTTTTACACGTAGTTAAACAATTACTTACCTTTAGGCATGACTTACGTGACGAAGCATTTTCTTAAATTATTTATGAAGCTTTTTAATCAATAATTTCGGACATTATTTTTTAGTTCCAATGACAGGCTGGAACCTTAATATTATAATATTAGGTGTCTATATATAAGTTTACACTAATAAACCGGAGTTTTTATAAGGTATACCCGAATAATGTTCTATTCTGATATAGTATTTTTAATAAGTGGTGCTTCCAAATTACAAAGATTCATTAATCCAAGTAATATCAGGCCAGAGTTAGCCTGTAAAGTTAATGTACTAATAAATGATCTAATATATGGGAAGACTATTGCTATTGCGTTTTTATAAAAATAACTTGGAATATCAGTGAGCGGTAAATCTTTTTCAAATTCAAAATAAGCATAACATTGCACATAAATGATTTTCTTTCCCTTACCATCATCATCCCACCCCGATAGTTCCAACTTAAGTTCAAAAGTTCTCTCTTTTTGCAAATATTTACCACTTGGCACAAAATCCAATTTAATTGTGCATTCTGCTTTCTCCGGTTCAGTATAAGAAAAATTAGGGATTTTGAACCTTTTAAATTTAAAAGCGGCATTTTTTGCTTCTACCATAATGCAATTATACTAAAAAAAAAGACTCTGTTATGATTACAGAGTCTTTTTTAGTCATTTTATTTTTTTGTTTTGGTAGAGGAGGTGAATAATAATTTGTATAGTCCCCTACAATGTTCACCCCAATATCAAAATTGCAAATTATCACAGCCTCTTCTGAACAAGAATAAAAATCTACCTCTTCAAGTTCATCAATACGCTGACTATCCAACCAACTATTTAAACTCTCTTTAGTTTCTTTGGCTAACGCTTTATCAAGTCTTCTTTCAAGTTCTTTTAAATCAATCATTTTCTTTTATTATTAACATTTTTGTTCAAAATAGAACGCAAAGGTAAGAATTATTCCAATATTAAAAACAGCCAATTGTATTCGCTTTCTATAATTAAAACCCTCAATTAATAAATCATTACTAAAAGGTAAGTCCTGAAACATAATCCCAGATGTAATTTCTGACCATTTAGCATTTTCCGTAAAATAAGAATTAATTTCTCTAATTGTAGCTTTTCTTCCTGTAATTTTAATAATCTTTTTTGCTGCTTTTTCAATTTGTTCAACCCAAAAAATATAATGTCCTTCATTAAAAACAGTATCCAAAACATTCTCACAATCAATTAGACCTGTATAAACTTCATAATATCCTGTACTCCTTTTACTTTCATTCCCCCAACGAATAGCATCCATTTCATTTTCCCAAAAATAATATGCGATACCCAGCCAAGCATTTTTTCTTTTAGCCAGAATTGGTTTTGTAAGTCTTATTTTCCTCTTTTCTTGAGTATGATACATTAAACGTTCCAAATCACAGTTTTGTTTAAAATAAGTCAAATTTATTGATTTTATAATATGCAAGATACATTTTTTTCAATATTTAAAACTCTTTGGCCCGATTTTTCGTCTTGCATTAGACCTATTTTACTTTTCTTTAGGATTATACTCTGTTGCTTTTTTAAGTTTCTTATTAAAATCAGATAATTTTATTTGTGGTTTATCCAATTCTTCTAAATCGATAAACGGAATTTGTTTTTGTCCGTATTTTTCGTTTATTAATCTATCAAACTCCCTTTTATTCTTTGAAATTGACGCTAATGCCTCAACTGAATACAATACTTTTTTAAGGGCTTCTCTTCCTTTATCTTTTGTTAATGACTGGTGTAGCCTATATTTATAATCACCTTTTGGTGTTCTTGGTGTTTTTGATTTTAATTTTTCAAGCACAAATGTGCCTTTTGGTGGAAGTATATTTTTAGCTTATTTCTGAAATAAGTCTTGTAAAAAGTCAATAGCTCTCTTATCAACACTAGACTCAACAATTCTATAAAGTTTCTGTAATATTTCAACAAATTCCCTGTTCAGCATTGTATCAATATTGAGTACAATCTCATTTATAGAAGCATTTTTTACATTAAAAATAAAGTAGTTTCTCATAGATGGGCCAATATACTGAATAGATATTATTGCTGTTTCACCCCTAGAAGTTTTTTTCTGACAAAAAAAAGTTGAAGGATTCTCTCTTTTCCAGGTTAATTTCCCCTCGTTTGTTGCTTTGATAAGTCCATTAATTATGCTTATATATTCTTTTGATGCTTCCATATTATTTATAATCAATTGTTCTTTCTTCAAATTTGCCCATAAGTTCAGCTAATTGCCCAGATAAATCAGAGAAATCACTTTCAACTGCATTGTATACAGCATTGTCCACGATAACCTGTTCCGGATCAATTGGTTTAACTTGTTTTAAATTAGCTTTTATGCTTGACAAGATATTCATAATTAAATTAATAAGGTTTTCATAAATTGCTTCCTCTCTAAATGGAGCAATAAGTCTTCTAACACGACGATTAGTTTCACTAAATAATTCTCTAGCAGTATAAAAATCTATTTCAGTATCAAGTCTTTCTAAGCGGTTAATGACTTCAGATAATTCAATTGTTATAGTTTGAATTTTCACCGTTTTTCCAGCTTCATGAGCAGCGTCTTTTGCTTTCCTTGCTTCAAAGAAGGCTCTTATTGCAAAATATAGGCTACCTATCGTCAATACTAAAAAAATCCAAAAATCAAATTTTTTCCAAAATGCTTTTAAAATATCGCTTACTAATTCAATTATTTCAGTTTCTGTCATATTGCTGCTAACTACATTAAATAGATAATTCTATTCTATTCCAAAGATATAAATAATTACTGTTCAATCCTATAATCTCACTCTGATTTGCAAATTTTCTGGAATTATTTATTTAAACAAAATCTTAATAGTAGTATATCAAAGAAATAGTCTTTGAAGCTGTATGCAAATTGTGTGCAAAATAAAAACGGCTTCCGGTGCAAGAATCCTGAAAGCCGTGTTTTTATTGGTGGGCGTTGCTAGATTCGAACTAGCGACCCCCTGCTTGTAAGGCAGGTGCTCTGAACCAGCTGAGCTAAACGCCCCTGAATAAACGCCCCTTAAAAGGCGATGCAAATATAAAGGATTTTTTTTAAAGAGAAACACTTACCAGCCTTTTTCTAATCTTAAAAAGTCAGCTACAACATATGTGCTTCCCCCTATAAAAATCATGTCTTCGCTGCCTGCCGATGATCGTGCTGCATGGAAAGCTTCCCCTACAGATTTGTATGTCTCTCCTTTTAAATTATACGTGCCTGCTTTATCCCTGACTATATTCTCATCAAGGCCTCTTGGAATACCGGGCCTGGTAAAATAGTAGACTGCATCCCGGGGAAAAATATCAAGAAAATCGTCTATATTCTTTTCTTTAACAAAACCTATTATCATATGCAAATTCCTGCAAGGCGTGTTCCCAATCTGCAAAATTACAGGCTTCAGTCCTTCATAATTATGAGCGGTATCACATATTATACGCGGATTATGACCCACTACCTGCCACCTTCCATAAAGACCTGTATTTGCAACCACTTTTCTCAGTCCGTTATAAATATCAGTACCTGCTATCTCAAATCCTTTTTCCTTTAGCAGATCTATAGCGGCCAGGACTGTCATCAAATTCTTATTCTGGTAAGCTCCCAAAAGGTCAATCTCCAGGTCAGGATAATGGATATGCCCTTCTTTTGCAACATTAAACACCTGCATATCACCGGCCGTATATAACCCATAACCTGCAGAATATATTTTATCGGCAAAATACAGGGCCGATGATTTTCTTCGGGCGGCTTTTATAAATACATCGTCTGTCCGGTCGTCAGATTCACCAATAATGACGGGCACCGATTGTTTTATTATCCCTGCCTTCTCGTATGCTATCTTATCAAGGGTGTCACCCAGGAATTCCATATGATCATGCCCTATATTTGTTATGACAGACAATACAGGATTAATGATATTGGTGGAGTCAAGCCTTCCTCCCAGTCCGACTTCAATTACAGCCACATCAACCTTGCTGGCTGCAAAATAATCAAGAGCCAGGAAAACAGAGATTTCAAAAAAAGAAGGCTCGATATCCCTGAAAAATGACATATGCTTTTCCACAAATTTTGCAACATATGCCCGGGGTATTAACTCACCATTTATTTTTATTCTTTCCCGGAAATCAATTAAATGGGGTGATGTATGTAATCCTGTATTATATCCGGCACTGCTGAGTACAGATGCAAGCATATGACATACCGATCCTTTGCCGTTGGTCCCCCCAACATGAATTGTTTTATATTTGTTATGAGGACTTTTAAAATAGTTATCAAGCTTAATGGTATTTTCAAGGCTGCCCTTGTAGGCGGCCTTCCCGATCCTCTGATACATGGGCAACTGGCTGTATAAATAGTCAACGGATTCCTGGTAATCCATACCTACCACTTTTCGTAATGTATTCTTTCTTTCTTAAACCTGTCAGGAAGTTCCTTCTTTTCTGCAGGGTGTCCTACTGAAATTATTGAAAAGGGCTTAATATGTTCAGGGAGCTTAAAAAGCTTATGAATACCTTTGATCCTGTTTTCCCTGGGATATATGCCAACCCACACTGCTCCCAGTCCGGTTCCATGTGCTGCCAGAAGTATATTCTGGGTTGCGGCGGAGCAATCCACAGGGCCATAGCCCGCATCATGCTGAAGATTCTCATCCCAGCATACCAGTATTGCAACATCTGAATTTTCAAGCATCCGCCCGTTAGGATGTATCTTAATAATTTCTTCAATAACTTTCCTGTCCCTGAATACAATGAAATGCCAGGGTTGCTTATTAACTGCAGAGGGAGCATACATTCCTGCCTTAAGAAGAGTTTCCACCTGCTTGTCCGTTACACTTTCACCTGTATATTTTCTTATACTTCTTCTGCTTATTATAGCTTCAATTACATCCATTTGTAAGAGTTTTATAATTTCAAATATATAATAATAAAAATTATTAATTTTAAAGCAACACTAAATTAATTGAAATGAGCAACAAGAAGATATTTGTTTTGGATACTAATGTTTTACTCCATGATTATAAGAGTATATATACTTTCCAGGATAATGACGTAGTAATACCAATAACCGTTCTCGAGGAACTTGACAGGTTTAAAAGAGGTAACGATATATTGAACTTCCATGCCAGGGAATTTACACGCGAGCTTGATAGGCTCTCAGGTGACGGATTATTCGATGAAGGAGTTGCACTTGGTAAAAACCTGGGGCGGCTGACAATCGAGACAGGCAAGCCTTTTTCCCGCGTCATGCAGGAATCATTTCCCGAAACATCTCCGGATCACCGCATACTTGCTATTGCCGAACATGTACAGAAAAATAACAGTAACAGATCGGTTATCCTGATAACCAAGGATATAAATCTGAGAATGAAAGCCAAATCGATTGGTATCCTTTCACAGGATTATGAAAGTGATAAAATCAGCAGCATAGCTGATATATATAAGAATGTCAGTGTAATAGAAAATATGGACTCTAAAATAGTCTCAGAGCTTTATGATACTTCTGAGGGCATACCGTTTGAAAATTTCAAAATAGATCTTGTCCCGATACCTAACCAGTACTTTATCCTGAAAAGCAATTCCTCGAGTGCATTAGTCCATTTTGACCCCAATACAGGTACATTAAGCAGGGTATTGAAACAGAAAACTTATGGTATTGACCCCAGAAATGCCGAGCAGACCTTTGCTCTTGATGCTCTTTTACGTGACGACGTGCTACTGGTTTCTCTGACCGGCAAGGCGGGCACGGGAAAAACCCTTCTGGCCCTCGCAGCAGCTATACATCAGCGGCAGAAATTCACACAGATATTCCTGGCAAGGCCCATTATTCCTTTGGCAAACAGGGATATCGGCTACCTTCCGGGAAATATTAATGAAAAAATAGGCCCCTACATGCAGCCCCTTTTTGATAATCTTGCAGTTATTAAAAACAAATTTACCCAGACAAGCAAAGAGTATCAAAAAATCGAAGAGATGCAGAAAGATGAAAAACTCATAATTACTCCCCTGGCTTACATCAGGGGCCGCAGTCTTTCACGAATATATTTTATTGTGGATGAGGCCCAGAACCTTACCCCTCACGAGATTAAAACAATTATTACCAGGGCCGGTGAAGGGACAAAAATGATCTTTACCGGCGACATAGAGCAGATTGACTCTCCTTACCTGGATGACAAATCAAACGGATTAAGTTATCTTACCGATAAAATGAAAGGGCAGAACGTCTTTGCACACGTGCACCTTATAAAGGGTGAAAGAAGTTATTTGGCCGATCTTGCTAGTAATCTACTATAAATTTCTTTAATTTGTAAAAAGTTTAACCCGGTATCTAAAAACTATGAAGAAAAGAAAAACTTTGCACATAGTCAGACATGCAAAATCAAGTTGGGATTATATTGATATTTCAGATATTGACAGGCCCCTGAAACTTAAAGGGATACAAAATTCATACGAGATGGCAAGAAGAATTAAAATTAGGAATACCTTGCCTGACTTAATTATCACAAGTCCTGCAAACAGGGCCATTCATACTGCCATAATTTTTGCCCGTGTGTTTGAATTTCCGCTTAACAAAATTATTATTGAAGAAAAACTGTATGGAGCAGAAGAGGATTTTATTATGGATATGGTCAGAAACACAGATAATTCAATTTCATCGCTGATGATTATCGGCCATAATCCTGAACTCACTGATTTTGCTAACATATTTGTAAAAGATACAATAGAAAATATAGGTACAACAGGTATTGTTTCAATTGTCTTTGATGCAGATGACTGGAAGGAAGTTAATCAGAATAAGCTTATCTCAGAGCATTTTGATTACCCCAAAAAAAATTTACAGGTAGAATCATTGTAATCTTTTAAATTAAATTATTTAGTGCTTATAATCCGTTACCGGATTAATGGTAAATTAATGCAGCGACAAAACAAAATTATAAACAGGGAATTAAGCTGGTTATCTTTTAATGAAAGGGTATTACAGGAAGCGCAGGATAAGAGTGTGCCTTTAATAGAACGGATAAGGTTTCTGGGCATTTTCTCGAATAATATGGACGAATTTTTTAAAGTGAGGGTCGCTACTATTAAGCGAATGATTGACATCCAGGTAGGGTCCAAGACCGTTGAAGGTGAGAAGCCTAAAATATTGATGAATAAAATCCAGAATAAGGTTATTCGGCTGCAACATAAATTTGAGTATACATACCATCATATCCTCGGTGAGCTTGAGCATCATGACATTTTTATAATAAATGAAAAGGAACTTAATCCAAAGCAGGAAATATTTGTGAAAAAATATTTCAAAGATAACGTCATGACTTATCTCTCCCCCATTATGCTGCAAAATGTCGACAAATTCCCCGATCTGAGGGACAAATCTATTTACCTGGCAACAAAGCTTACAAGAAGTGACCCTGCCTCCGAAACTGAATATGCAATAATTGAGGTGCCTACCGACGTCCTTCCCCGATTTATCTCACTCCCTTCAGATAATCACAGAAGATTTATTATGTTACTTGAGGATATTATCAGGTATTCTCTCAGGGACCTTTTCTCTTTTTTGCACTATGATACCGTTAATGCATGGATAATAAAATTAACAAGGGATGCAGAACTTGATATGGATAATGACGTGTCAAAAAGCTTCCTGGAACGCATCTCAAAAGGAGTCAGCGGCAGAAAAACGGGTCAGCCTGTAAGATTTGTTTTCGATAATTGTATTGCCAGGGATCTCATGGAAGTTATAATTAATAAACTTGACCTTGATGAAGATAATAACCTTATCCCCGGAGGGCGATATCATAACTTCAAGGATTTTATGAATTTTCCGAGAATGGAGGGAGATAACCTGCTATACAAAAAAGATATTCCCATTGGACACAAGTTAGTTGGGAGTCAGATAAGCATTTTTGAAGCTATGGCAAAAAGAGATTTTATGCTTCATTTCCCATACCAGGATTTTAACATTTTTATCAGCATGCTTCAGAAGGCATCAATTGATCCCAGAGTTAAGGAAATATCAGTGACAGTCTATCGCGTAGCCCGCAACTCCAAGGTTATCAATGCTTTGATGACAGCAGCAAGGAACAGAAAAACAGTTAATGTGGTTATTGAATTGCAGGCAAGATTTGATGAAGAAGCAAACATATACTGGTCAAGAAGACTTGAAGAATCCGGAGCCAATGTTTATTTCGGAATCCCCGGCCTTAAAGTACATTCCAAACTGGTTTACATCTCAAGGAAAGAAGACAAAAAAACTATGGCTTATTCCTGTGTCAGCACAGGTAATTTTCACGAAGGAACGGCAGAAGTATATTCCGATTTAATACTGTTTACTACTGACCGCCGAATAACTGGTGAAGTGAAAAAAGTCTTTGACTTTTTTGCAAATACATACAAAAACTATACATACAGACATCTAATTGCCTCCCCCCTTTATATGCGGAAGAAGATGTATGCTTTAATCGATAATGAAATAAAAAATGCCAAAGCAGGTAAGGATGCCTGCATTATACTAAAATTAAACAGCCTCGTTGATAAAGAAATAATTAATAAGCTTTACCAGGCAAATAATGCAGGAGTTAAAATAACATTAATAATAAGAGGTATTTGTTCACTTATCCCCGGCATTGAAGGAATGAGTGAAAATATTAAAGCATTTAGCATAGTTGATAAATATCTTGAACATTCAAGGATAATTATCTTCTGTAATGGTGGCAATGAATTATATTATATTTCTTCTGCCGACTGGATGACCAGGAACCTGGACAGAAGAATAGAAATAACCTGCCCTATATACGATAAGGATATTCAAAGGGAACTGAAAGACCTCATCAATATTCAGCTTAAAGATAATGTAAAGGCAAGGATAATAAATGAAGAGCAGGATAATCCTTACCTTATGTCCGATTCCGAAGAGAAACTCCGGTCCCAGGTCGAGTTATACAAATATTACCGGAACGAATTGGAAGAATAAATTCTATTGTTATATTTTTGCCTCATCTTCTGAAATATTCATGACATGGACTATAGAAAGGTATGCGAACATACAATAGAAGTTGCCATGGAAGCAGGCAAGTATATTATTAGTAAATGGGGCAACTTCTCATATGATAATATAGAAACAAAAGGAAAACACAATTTTGTTACAGAGGTTGACAAGGGAGCTGAAGAAAAGCTTATTAAGGGCCTGGGTAAGATAATCCCCGAATCCGGATTTATTGCCGAAGAAGGCACAACAGTTAAAAAGGGGAAGAAATTTAACTGGATAATTGATCCCCTTGACGGTACAACAAATTATATACATAATGCACCCCCTGTAGCAATAAGCATAGCTTTGACAGAAAACGGACAGCTGATAACGGGTGTAATACTTGAGCTTACTCTTAATGAATGCTTTTATGCCTTTAAAGATAGTCCTTCATTTCTTAACGGAAAGGAAATAAGAGTATCATCAGTGAATAAAGTAAAAAACGCGCTAATTGCTACAGGATTCCCTTATCAAAATTTTTCGCGGCTTCAGCCTTTTATGGAAACACTCAGCTACTTTTTTAATAATTCCCATGGCGTCCGGCGTATGGGTTCGGCTGCCACTGATCTGGCATATGTAGCAGCCGGAAGATATGATGCTTTCTATGAATATAACCTTAATCCATGGGATGTGGGAGCAGGAGCCTATATTATTCAGCAGGCCGGGGGCAAAATAGCCGATTTTAAAGGTGGCAACAACTACCTGTTTGGCGAAGAAATAATAGCTACCAATTATAATATCTTTAAAGAATTTCTTCGAATAGTTGGTAATTTTATGAATAAGTAAAATATTTGGATTATAAATAATACTATTAGCAGAATTAATGTCAAAAATTTTTTACGGTATCTTTTACGCATCAATCTGGTTATTTACACTAATCCCTCTAAATATTCTTTATTTTATATCCGACATTTTTTCTGTACTGCTGCAATATGTAATAAGATATAGGAAACAAGTTGTTTATGAAAACCTTTCACGCTCTTTACCTGGCAGGTCAGAAAAAGAAATTAAAAAAATAGCAAGAAAGTTCTACAGGCATATTTGTGATTTTGCCATCGAATCTCTTAAGACTATTCATCTTTCACAAAAACAAGTCGATAAAAGGCTTAAATATGAGAATATTGAAATACTTGAGGAACTGTATCATAAAAATAAAGATGTGACCATTATATCAGGACATTACGGTAACTGGGAGTGGATGGTAAATTTCCCGGAAAAAATATCATACAGGTTCCTGGCAACATACAGACCCCTGAGGGTTAAGTCAGTTGATAAAATGATATATAACATAAGAGGCAAATTTGGTGTCATAATGATACCTGTAAAAGACACCTATAAGGAAATATTAAAATATAAGCAGAAAAATGAACAAATAATAATCTGGTCGCTGGTAGACCAGAGACCTCCCCTGAGAAACAAATACTGGACAAAATTTATGAACCAGGATACCCCATTCTATACAGGTTTTGAAAAAATAGCAATAAAATTAAATATGGCCGTGGTTTTTATGATTGTCAAAAAAGTAAAACGAGGGTACTATAATGTTAAGTTTGAAAAACTTTTTGAAGATACGTCGGACCTACCTGACTATATAATTACTGAAAAGATAATAAAAATACTGGAAGATTCAATTGTCAGCAAGCCTGAATACTGGTTATGGTCCCATAAACGGTGGAAACATAAAAAGGATTATCCCGGACAGCCCTTAAAGAAATGAATATGAGTAAAGTGGCAATAGTAATACTAAACTGGAACGGCAGGGAGTATCTTGAAAATTTCTTGCCTTCGGTTATAAAATATTCATCCAATTCCTATACTCAGATTTATATTGCTGATAATAACTCAACTGATGATTCAGTCAGTATGATAAAAAATAAATTCCCCGTTGTTGAGCTTATTCTTTTTGACAAAAATTACGGTTTCGCACAGGGTTATATCAAAGCGCTGAACCAGATAAAATCTGAATACTTTGTGCTGTTAAACTCAGATGTAATGGTTACAAGCCTGTGGTTATCCATAATCGATATAATGGATAATGATAAGTCAATAGCTGCCTGCATGCCCAAGATAAGATCATTTGATAATAAAGAGTATTTTGAGTATGCCGGAGCGGCAGGTGGTTTTATTGATAAATACGGATACCCCTTCTGCAGGGGACGCATTTTAAACAGAATTGAAAAGGATAACGGGCAGTACGACAATACTTTGGAAATATTCTGGGCCTCGGGCGCATGCATGTTCATAAGGGCAAAAGCATACTTCGAGGCAGGCGGACTGGATAAGGACTTTTTTGCACATATGGAAGAAATTGATCTTTGCTGGCGCCTGAAAAAACTCAACTATAAAATCATCTGCGTCCCGGAAGTAATAATTTACCATGTTGGCGGAGGAACACTGCCAAATAATACACCCAGAAAATTATATCTCAATTACAGGAATAATCTGTTTCTGTTATATAAAAACCTGCCGGGCAAGGTTCTCTGCAAAACAATAATCATAAGGCTACTGCTGGATATGCTATCTGCATTTATTTATTTGTTCAGATTTTCTTTTCGCTTCTCCCTCACTGTCATTAAAGCCCATTTTTCATTTTATAAATCCATAAAGACACTGAACAGAAAAAGGAAAGAAATAAATAAAAAACGCGAAGTAAAAATCCCGGGCCAGATATATCGGGGAAGTATCCTGTTTGACTTCTTTGCAAGGAAAAAAAGACTCTTTAGCCAGCTTGATTTTTGATAATATTCCTTCTTCCTTCAAGGGTTATAAAAACAGTAAAA
This sequence comes from uncultured Bacteroidales bacterium, assembly GCA_964461435.1. Lineage (GTDB taxonomy): Bacteria > Bacteroidota > Bacteroidia > Bacteroidales > UBA10428. The sequence goes on from CAYWUI010000030.1 coordinate 26,604, forward strand.
GACTGGGAGCTATTTATTTCACCTGGTACAAAATGAAATGAGAACTGAAGTTTGCCGTTTATCCGTCCCCGGTTATTACTTTCATAAAATAAATCTATCCTGCCATAGTTTCCTGATTTATAAAAACCATCTCCGTAAAGCAGGATCTGACTGTTACCAAAATAATATAATCCATTAAAGCCGAATCCCTTATGCATTATTTGAAGCCTGTTCAGCCAGCCTGCGGGAAAATTGAAATCATATAAATTCCTAATCCTGTCATATGAAACTGCCACTCCCGATATAAATATGAGGCTATCGAGATTTAATTTCGAGGATAGATCTACTCCTGCATTTACAGTTAATCCTCCATTGTCTCTTATGTGATCACCAGGTATTGGAATGGCCGGACCAGCATAATGATACATAATGAAATCGTGTTTATAAAAGAAAATGCCCTTTTTAATCATCCCTTCCCCTCCTATAAGAAATGTCTCCCTCCTGGTATCTGTCTGCCTGCTGGTCCAGTCAACCCATATATTTTGATATCCCCGGCGAGCTTTAAACTCCAGAAACATACCTTCAACATTAGGACGATAATATATAAGTGTATCTTCCAGCAGTATTCGCGGATGATTTATTATCCTGCGGCGCGGAAAGGCCCCGATAAAGAAATTGACATGTTTCGATCCTCCGTGATAATACATTGTAATATCCGGAGCAATAAGGTTACCCTTACTGCCAAATTCATACAAATAATTTGCTCCCCCTCTGAACCTGTGATGGCTGTTCAATGCAAATCCGATTTCAGCACACAGCCGTGAACCAAACATTGTTTGCGGCTGGGTGAATTCATTAAAATATTCCCTGTTATCGAAAAATCCGTCAAACCCCGTGGTCCACTCAAAGTCCTGCCCACCTGCCAATAAACATAATTTAATTGCGGCCGTTATCGCTATAATCCTCTTTATATATGAAGCCCGATAAGCCAGTGTTAAAAGTTTTATATTTGGTAAATCTTTTAAAAGTAGTACTTTTAAATCAATATTTTTTATCGTTTGCAAAACTATTAAATTAATAAAAATACAATATTGAATACCAGAAGAATAATTGATCCGCTTTTCTGGTTTTTAACAGTGTGGCTGACTGTTAATATTATACAGGCTTATTTTACTGAGCTTGCCCATGATGAAGCATACTACTGGATGTTTTCGAAGTATCCTGCCCTTGGTTATTTTGATCATCCCCCTCTAATTGCCCTGATAATTAGAGCAGGGTACTCAATTTTTCACAATGAGCTGGGAGTAAGGCTTATTCCCTGTATTTTAGGCGCCGGCACCCTTTTTGTCCTTTTTAAGCTTATAAACCAGCGTAACAGGGACCTCTCTTTTTTTATTATGCTCACCATGTCAATAGGTCTTGTTTCAACTCATGTTGGTGGTTTTATTGCTATTCCCGACACGCCACTGATATTCTTCACAGCCCTGTTCTTTTATCTGTATAAAAAATATCTGGAAAATGATAATATAAGAACTGCTGTATTAATATCTGTTGTTATTGCATCAATGCTTTACTCAAAATACCATGGAGTATTAGTCCTCTTCTTCACCTTTATTTCCAACTTAAATCTGGTCAGGAGAAAGAGCTTCTGGATAATTATACTATTAAGTGCGTTCCTGATGATCCCGCATCTTTTATGGCAAATAAATAATGATTTCCCGACTCTTGAATATCATCTCATAGGAAGATCTTCATCTTATAAACCAGCTTTTACAATAAACTATCTTTACAGTCAATTATTAATAGCCGGTCCGTTGAGCGGTATAATAATTTTATATCATGCTTTCAGGTTCAAAAATAAAAATCACTTTGAGAAAGCATTAAAGTTTAACCTTATAGGGACATTGATATTTTTCTTTTTGTCCAGCTTCAGGGGGCATGTTGAACCTCACTGGACTGCCATTGCTTATATACCCCTGATTATATTATCATATAAGAGTATTATTGATACTAAAAAAGCCAAAATATGGATTCAGCGGTTGTTTTGGCCTTCAATTGCCATGTTCCTGGTTGTGAGGGTGCTTTTAATCCACGAATTCTTACCAAGATCATGGAACATACTGACTGAATTTCACGGCTGGGACAAATGGGCAAACGAAATAAAAGAAACTGCTGACGGCAGAATAGTAGTTTTCACCAATAAATACCAGTATCCTTCCAAATATACTTTTTATAGCGGAGAATTTTCACATACACTGAATAATATTTATTACAGAAAAAATCAGTATGATCTGTGGAATTTTGAAGATTCTATTCAGGGTAAATCCGTCATGATTATGCATAGCAAAACTCCTACGGATACTTTAATAACAAGTAACGGATTAATTTACGATTACCAGTTTATTAACAATTTCAGATCTTATTATGGAGTGAAAATAAATGCTAAAGTTGATAAAAAGGTATTAAGTATGGGGGAATATGTCAATATTGAATTACTTATTTATAATAAATCAGATAAGATAATTGATTTTAAAGACAGCAATAACAATGAATCCTATCTGTGCTATACATATGAACGCAGGGGCAAATACGTGTCCCTCCCGAAAAAAATTCATAACGTTACATTGAAATGTATGAATCCCCATAGCAGCTACCACCAAAAGATTATAATACCTGCACCCAAAAAGCCGGGCCGATATGCTGTTTATATTTCCATAGTTACCGGAATACTGAAACCTGCCCACAATTCCGACCCCGTTATAATTAAAGTATCGGAGTAATGCACTTATAAAACCTTGCTGTTTTCATAATAAAGTATAAAAAATATTCTGTTACGAGGGTTACTTTTTATATAAATCAGGAATTAATACCGGTCGAAGGTAACTTTACTTTTTATGACTACCGGCCCTGCATATTATATTGAACGAAATCTGAAACTAATACCTTGTGTTTTTATGAAATTTAACTGGCACAATAAAACATTACTAATCATAGAAGATGACTATGTTAGCTATTTATACCTAAAAGATGTACTGTCGGATACAAGAATAAAGATAAAAAGGGCTGTCTCTGTAAAACAAGCCCAGACTTTGCTGGCATCAAAAAATAAGATTGATTTAATAATTGTCAATGTCAATATTCTGGGAAAAAATATTTATAAGAGCATACTTGAGATAAAAAGTTTTAACCAGCTAATTCCAATAATAGCAATTACGAATCAATATTCGATGGATACTCAAACCGAATGTATTGAATCAGGTTGTGATACATATATTTACAGCAATATCGACAGTTCCCAGTTACTGCTCTCAATAGATGAGCTATTGGATAAGAGTATGATTATCAGCTCCCTTTTGTCCAGGGATAAGTCTTAACAATATCATTCGTTAACCTAAAGAAATTTAACCAGTTTTTCGAGCTGGTTTGCGCGGGAACCTTTCAAAAAAATATTGGCATTCTTAATCTTGCCGGATTTAAGCATTCCAGCAAGTTCATTAGCATCATTAAAGTATTTAAATCCGAATTTTTTCGCATTTTTATAAAAGGCCTTTCCTACACACAATACGTTGGTTATATTATTCTCTTTAAGATATGTCAGTAAAATCTGATGCTCCCTGTCAGATGCATCTCCAATCTCAAGCATTTCACCCAGAATGAAACATTTGTTTTGTACTTTTAAGTCAATAAAACTATCTAACGCAGCTCTCATACTTGTCGGATTGGCATTATAGGCATCCAGGTAAATTATATTATCTTTTGTTTTTACTAGCTGTGAGCGGTTGTCTTCAGGGACATAATCCTCAATAGCTGTTTTAATGGAGTCTTTTGTTAAATTAAAAGAATGGGCAAATGCTGCAGCAGCCACAACATTTTCCATATTATACCTGCCGATAAGGTTAGTATTAACTTGTAATCCACTGGAATCGCCAGGCATAAATAGCAGCATTTTAAGAAAAGGGCCGGATGATATATATTGTCCCCAGCATGCACTGTTTTTAACGCCATATAATACAGTATCACTATATTTTTCAGGAATTATGGCGTTTATATATGAATTATTAATGTTTCCATATATTTTCCCTTTCCTGCTTTTCAAATATTCAAAAAGTTCTGCTTTTGCTTTAGCTATATCTTCCAAATTTCCAAATCCTTCCATATGGGCTTTCCCTATATTTGTTATAAGTCCGAAATCGGGCTCAGCAATATTGCATAGCTCTTGTATTTCTCCATGATGGTTCGCTCCCATTTCAATAATCCCTATTTGCGAATCAGAGGGCATTGACAGCAACGTTAAGGGAACACCAATATGGTTATTCAGGTTACCCGCCGTAGCATATACTTTATACTTTTCACTTAATATTCTTTTTATTAATTCCTTTGTCGTGGTTTTTCCGTTAGAACCCGTGATAGCCAAAATTTTTGTGCTGCATTTTTTCCTGTGATGATTTGCCAGGCTTTGAAGGGCGCCCAGGCTATCTTCTACCCTGATAAGCCTTTTATCAGGTTTAAAGTATGATTTATCGGTAATGGCATAAGCAGCACCGTCTGCCAGGGCCTTCATGGCAAACCTGTTCCCATCAAAATTTTTACCCCTTAAAGCAAAGAATATCGAATCTTTCTTTACAGATCTGGAGTCAGTAGATATGTATGGATGACGCAAAAAAAGCTCATATATATCAACGGTTTTCACAATGTTTTCAGGGTATAAAATTAAAAAACCTCATTAATAATAATGAGGTTTTATTTATGCTGTAAATTTTAAATATTCTCTAAAAACCTGCCGGACTTCCAACGCGTGTCATGGCGCATCTGAATCCCAAATCATCCCTAGATGAATTTTCATCCAGGAATCTTCTTGCACCCGGAGTTAACCAGTATGCCCTGTCTCTCCATGATCCGCCCTTGTATACCCTTGACTGGTCATTTACAAGTGATGTTTCATATCCTGCCTTCTGTGAATACATCCTATCCGAAGTCAGGCTCTGGCCCTCAGCATCTATAGTCCAGTCGTCGCCATCAATAACACTCGATTCATAATCTCCATCCATATAGTTCTTATAATAAGCTTTCTTGTAATTCCACCTGTTTATTGATTCTGCTTCTGTAACAGGTCTGTATCTTAATCTTCCAAGGCTGTCTTTTTCTGCAACGTTTCCTTCTTCATCCCTGACAAGAGTCTGAAATACGTTGCCCCTGAACGGATTGAATTCATTAAAATCATTGAGCGACAGAGGTCTGTAAACATCTTCCACCCATTCACTAACATTTCCTGCCATGCAGTATAATCCGTAATCATTGGGCCAGAAAGATTCAACAGGTGCAGGTATGGAAGCATTATCATTTAAATCACCTGCAACACCCATCATATCACCTCTGCCCCTGACAAAATTGGCCCTCATCATGCCCCTGTATTTCTTGACATCATTTCTCACATTATGTCCGTCCCAGGGATAAATTCTGCGTTCATAAATCCTCTCTTCAAAAGAGTTGCCAATCAAAGCAAGTGCAGCATATTCCCATTCTGCTTCGGTCGGCAGGCGGTATCTTGGCAATAATATTCCATCTTCCATCTGTACCCTTCTAAACTCCTTGTTGGGGTCGAGGCTTGGTAAATTCTTATTCACCAGTCCCTCATACTGGCCTGCCAGGTATGCTTCCGTATTAAAGTTTTCCTCTCCCAGCTGGTTGGGATCAGGATTTAAAATGCCTTCTTCAATTAAAATCATTTCATTTACCCTGTCAGTTCTCCATGCACAATAATCATTGGCCTGAAGCCAGTTGATCCCTACTACAGGATAATCATTATATGCCGGATGCCTGAAATAGTACTGAACATAGGGTTCGTTATATGCCATCGGGCGCCTCCAGACCAGTGTATCCGGCAAAGCTTTTCTGTATACCTCGGGATATTCAACAAACACCCTGCTTATCCAGTACAGATATTCCCTGTAATCAACATTCCTTATTTCTGTTTGATCCATATAGAATGAACTAACAGTAACTCTTCTCGGAACATTATTCCAGTCATACAGCAAATCCTGCTCAACTCTGCCCATAGTGAATGTTCCCCCCTCTATAAACAGTAATCCCGGACCCTTTGCCTGGTCATAGCCAAATTTCACTTCAAAACCTCCCATATCAGGATCATTATATTTCCAATTTGTTGTGGTGGAAGCTTTTCTCGTTTTACCACCTCTACAAGCCGACAATACAAATAATAGTATAACAACTTTTATGACAGCTGATAACTTCATATTCATGGTTTTAAGGTTTTTATTTTCAAATATAGTTAAATTTATACTTAATTTACAAAAATTGTTATTAAAATAACTACAACTTAGAGGATTTTATTGCCTTACTATTTCTTCTTTTTTCTTTATATCGCAATTTTAATAAAAATATTACTTCATGTGCCCCCATATCCAAATCCAGTAAGTTTGTCCCTGTCAGATTAATATCATAATTATATATGAATCCGTAATTTGTGCTTACATATCCTGCTGCAACAGTCAGGGCGCTGAAATTAAATTTCAAATCGTTCCTTGCCCACATACCTGCAAATAAAGGTTTCATTAAAAATCCTGCCCCAAAGTCAATCTTGTTATGCTGCCTGTATTTTTGAAACATTAATGAAGGCATAATTATTGGGATGCTCCTTCCATATCCCCCTGACAAGGGCACTTCGCAGGAAGCGTGAAATGAGTACTTCCAGGGCAGTCTGCTATCGTCGGATGAGCTAAAATACCAGTAAGGTTGTGTGAGGTGCCCTACTGAAAATCCTATGTTGATAAGTTTCTTTACTTCAGTTAAAAAACCCAGGGAGAAATCCCAAAAATTATTCCTTTCAGCTTCAAATATCCCCGCTCCATAACTTGTGCCCGGTTCATTTTTTATATCCGATTCAAAAACAAGACTTCCGGCATTCAGATCTTCAAAAATATATGAGGCCTGCAATCCTGCATTTAAATAAATATCGCTGTTAATTTTTATTTTATAGGCATAAATTGAATTTACAGATGTAATTGTAACGATCCCACCCCCCTGAATATCATTCAGGAAAAAAAATCCGATACCGCTCTTAAATTTCTTTAAAGGTATAGAAGCTGCTGCCCCGTAATTTACAAAGGCATCCGATAAACCCGGCCACTGGTTCCGGTAGGTTAAAGATAGTTCAGGATTTGTAACTGAGCTGGCATATGCGGGATTTACATATATCATACCGGATGCAAAATTGGAAAAACAGGGGTCCTGTGTATGGCACAGGTAACTTATTAATGCCAGCATAAAAGTTATTATATATATTCTGAAATTCATTAATGAACCTTAAGCTTAAATTTTTGTTAAAATATCACATTTTACAATAAATAATCAACGCCAGCGTTTAAAATTCATAATAATTATTTAAAATACTATTTTTTTATATTTTAGCACCCGGGGGCAAAAATCAGCTATGAGACTTTTTATATTAATATTTTTAGTACTTGCAATAAATGTAAAAGCCCAGGAAACCGGACTTAAAAGAACCATTCTGTGGCGTGCAAATAAAACAATAGCTGATAGTATTGATGAATCAGCGGAAAACACTTCATATACAGAATTTTTATTCTTCGAGGATGCAACCTATGCTGATTATACAACATTATTTCCATATTATTACGAACTTATAAAAATAGATAATTATTATACAAACGAAAATATTATTATTACTGACCCCGTTTATAAACCATTTGAAGATGCTGAAATTCAAAATATTAGATTTCTTAAAAATATTTCCGATGAGCTAACATGGAAAACTTCAATAAGGTATTTTAACAAAAGGCCTTTCATTCAATTAACCTTTATTCCCCTGAGGAAGAATCCGATCACCAATAAAATAGAACGCCTTGAAAGCTTTGTTATAAAACCGGCCGGTAAAGAATATGGTACGGAATACAGCGGGATTCTAAAATCGGCTAAAAGCTACAGTGAAAACTCTGTCCTTGCAACAGGAGAGTGGTATAAGGTTAAAATCCCTGAAAGCGGCATATATAAACTCACATATAATGAATTGACAGGCATGGGATTATCAAACCCTGCAGACTTAAGAGTGTATGGAAATGGCGGTAAGCAGTTACCCTTCATGAATTCCGAATCACGACCTGATGACATTATCGAAAATGCAATTTATATGGAAAAGGGCAGTGACGGCATTTTTAATAGCGGGGATTATATACTCTTCTACGGTGAAGGTCCGGTAACATGGGAATATGATCAGGAAGACGGCTTATTTCGTCACTCTATCCATGCATACGCACATACATCATATTATTACCTGACAACAAGCCTGGGCCCCGGCAAGAAAATAGAAACAATTTCACAGTTAACTGAACCCGTTACTCATAACGTTACAACATTTAATGATTATAATTATTACGAAAGAAATATTTTTAACCTTGTTGGTTCAGGCAGGCAGTGGTTTGGAGGGAAACTTGAAAATGCCGATTTTGATACGATATTTGAATTCCCGGACATTGACATTACCGCTCCTGTTTTTATACAGATAAATGTGGCAAGCCGCGCAGAACACAGCAGGAAAATTACCATTAAAAGTAATAATAACGTAATTGACCAGATTGCTATTGATGGTATATCAAGCATGAGCACTTTTACAGGTATCTTTGCAAACCAGAAGTCATATATTAGCTCATTTACTGCGGAAGATGAATCTGTTGATATAAATATATCCTATGAAAAAAAAGCCGAATCCGATGAAAGCTGGCTCGATTATATTATCCTTAATGCCAGGAGAATGATTAAACTTCATGAAGATCCGCTGTTTTTCAGGGATATTGAATCAACCGGACAGGGAAATATTGCGCAGTTCAATATAAGTAATGCCACCGGCAACACCCTGGTATGGGATATTACTGATATTTATAATATTAACCAGGTACCTGCCAGCCTGAATGGGACAACATTAAGTTTTAAAAGTAAGACAGATACTTTACGGGAATTTGTGGCTTTCAACAAAACAGATAACTTTCTCTCACCTGTCATTGATAATCAGATCCTGGATGTCGAAAATCAGAATCTCCATGCTGTGGCCCCGCATAATATGATTATTGTCACCCATCCCGACTTTCTTGCTGAAGCAGAGGAACTGGCTGAATTTCACCGGACCAGGGATAATCTGAGCGTATTCGTAACAACCCCTGACAGGATATATAATGAATTCTCATCAGGCAAACCGGATGTCAGTGCTATCCGCAATTTTGTTAAAATGATATATGACAGGTCAGGTAGTGATAAAGACTCTCTTAAATATCTGTTGCTTTTTGGTGACGGCTCTTATAATAATTTTTCGACTAATCCCGGTAACCCGAATTTTATTCTTACATATCAGTCAGTGAATTCATTAAGTTTTAACGGTTCATACCTTACAGATGATTTTTTCGGATTGCTTGATGATAATGAAGGTGGCTCGGAAGCTATGAAGGAATATTCTTTGGATATTGGAATAGGCCGGCTGACTGTTAAAACACAGGAAGAGGCACAGGGAGTTTTAAATAAAATAAAAACCTATGATACAAGCGAGAATATGACGGACTGGCGTAATGTTTTGTGTTTTGTAGGTGATGACGGCGAATATAATAACGGGACAAGACATATGGAGCAGGCTAATAACCTGGCTGAATATATCAGGAACAATCATCCTGAATACACTGTAAAAAAATTGCTGCTTGACGCATATAAACAGGTTACGACTTCAACCGGACCGCGATACCCGGATGTTCACAAGGCCATACTTGACAACTTTAATAGCGGAATGCTGATATTTAATTATAGCGGACATGGAGGTGAGAATGCTATCACTAAGGAACAGGTTCTGACGGTTAGTGATATAAAGGAACTGAAAAACAAAAATAAACTGCCCCTCCTCATTACCGCTACATGCGAGTTCAGCCGCTTTGATGATCTGAGTGATGATGAAGGTACTATTGCTGAAAGGACATCTGCAGGTGAAGAAGCATTGCTGAATCCCGAGGGTGGTGCCATAGCTTTGTTTTCCACAACCAGGCTGGTATATGCAGATTTAAACTATGAACTGAACGGAGACTTTTACACTTTTGCCTTTAACAGGGACCGGAATGGTAAAAAATACAGGCTGGGAGATATAGTGAAAAACAGTAAGAATGAGAATATAGACAATAACAAGCTTAACTTTGCCCTGCTTGGCGACCCTGCACTTGAGCTCGCATATCCCGAATACAAAATAATAACAGATTCTGTAAACAGCCTGTCAGTATCTGAAGAGCTGGACACTTTAAAGGCATTTTCCAGGATTAAGATTTCCGGACATGTATCATACAGCGACAGTAGTTTAATGGATAACTTCAATGGCATTGTCTTCCCCTCCGTATTTGACAAACCTCAAAATATTACAACCCTGGGCAACGATGGTATACCAACTTTTACGTTTGAAGTCCAGGAAAATATTATTTATAAAGGCAAAGCTACGGTCTCAAACGGGAAATTCGACTTTTCATTTATCGTACCAAAGGATATATCCTACAATATTGGAAAAGGGAAAATAAGTTACTATGCCGAAGATTCAGTAATAGATGCCAATGGATATTTTAATGAAATATACATAGGAGGGACCTCAGATGTTACTGTTTATGATAATATGGGCCCTGATATTGAACTTTACCTTAACGATGATAAGTTCAAAAAAGGCGGCATCACTGATAAAGATCCCGTAATATATGCCGTAATAAATGATGAAAACGGAATAAATACTGTTGGAAACGGAATAGGGCATGATATAACAGGAATCCTTGATGAAAACAGTAGTGAGCTGTTAGTCCTTAATGATTACTATAATGCAGATGTTAACAAATACAACAGCGGTACTGTTATCTATCAGTTAAATAACCTGACTGCCGGCAGCCATTCTCTGAAGGTCAAGGTATGGGATATTTTTAATAACTCCTCGGAAAAAACAATCGAGTTTACTGTAAACGGGTCAGATAATATTGTTCTCGAGAAAGTATATAACTATCCTAATCCGGTTACAGATTATACAGTATTTCAATTTGAACATAATAAACCCGATAGAAACTTAAAAGTAACCATAAACATATTTGATCTCGCAGGAAGATTAATAGTCACAATTAATCATGAAGAGCAATCTACCGGCTACCGGTCCGAGTCAATTTACTGGGACGGTAAAAACATGAACGGTGATAAATTATCAAAGGGCATTTATCCCTTCAGGGTCAGAGTAGAAACAGATGACGGTAACGTAACTGAAAAATTTGAAAAACTTATAATAATGAATTAATAAACTCACTGGGTTTCATATATAAATATTTATTTTATATTTGCTCCACCAATAAAAAATTGATTTAGTATGATAAAAAAGGCTATAATTACAGGATTCGCTTTATTATTTGTTCTTCAGGGCATTTTTTCACAGGATGAAGAACTTAATCCGATACGCTTAACCGTACCATTTCTTACTATAGCTCCTGACTCCAGGGCAGGAGCCATGGGCGATATCGGCGCTGCTACAAGTCCGGATGCCAGTGCCCAGCACTGGAACGCTTCAAGATATGCATTTATTGATGGTGAAGCAGGATTCGCAATGTCATTTACACCATGGCTAAGAAACCTGGTAAGTGACATTAACCTTGGATATGTATCAGGCTACTTCAGGATCGATGACAGGCAGGTAGTAAGCAGTTCACTTTTATATTTCTCATTAGGTGAAATTCTTTTCAGAGATATGTATGGCGTGGAATATAGCCACTTCACCCCAAATGAGTTAGCATTTGACCTGGCATATTCAAGAACTCTTTCTGAAAAATTTGCAGGTGCATTGACTCTCCGCTTTGTAAGATCAGATCTTACCGGAGGAGTTGCCCAGGGTGGTGAAGTATATAATCCGGGAATATCTTTCGGCGCGGATCTTTCAACTTATTACCAGAAAGATATCAAGTTAAGTGATAAATCAGGAGAATTTGCCTGGGGAGTAAGTATTTCAAACCTGGGATCAAAAATATCATATACCGAAGGGACGGATAAATATTTTATACCGGCAAACCTGAGAGCGGGTGCAAGATTGTCAGTAGACCTTGATGAGTATAATTCTATTAGTGTGACTGTTGATATTAATAAGCTGCTGGTGCCGACACCCCCCACCTACTATCCTGACAGCACTGATGCCAATAATGAAAAAGTTATTGATGAAGGAAGAGAACCTGCATCTTCATTGCCACTGAGCTGGATTGAGTCTTTCTATGATGCCCCCGGTGGCTTCAAAGAGGAAATGCATGAAATAACTTATTCCATCGGCGCAGAGTACTGGTATAGAGAACAATTCGCCATAAGGGCAGGCTATTTTCATGAAAATGAATTTAAGGGAAACAGGAAGTATTTTACTATTGGTATCGGTCTTAAATTAAATGTATTCTTTATTGATTATTCCTATTTAATACCAACTTCAGGAAGAAATAATCCCCTGGCCAATACCATGAGGTTCACCCTCGGGTTTATTTTTGACAAGTTCAGAGATCTAAGATAAAATGAATATCCGGGTAGGTTTTGGTTACGATGTTCACCAACTGAAACCAGGGTATAAATTTGTTCTGGGAGGCATCACTATTAAGTCCGATCGCGGTGCTGTCGGCCATTCCGACGGTGATGCACTGATTCATGCTGTATGCGATGCCCTTTTAGGTGCCGCAAATCTCCGGGATATTGGATTTCACTTCCCCGATACATCAGATGAATTTAAAGATATAGACAGTAAAATAATCTTAAAAAGAACCATTGGCCTTTTAAACAAGCATGGTTATTCGGTGGGTAATATCGATACGACGATATGCCTGGAGAAGCCAAAAATCAGCAGCCTGATTCCTGAGATGCAGGAAACACTTACAAAGATCATAGGAATAGAAAAGGAAGATCTGTCCGTTAAGGCCACAACATCTGAAAAACTTGGATTTGTAGGCAAGGGAGAAGGTATTGCAGTCTTTGCGGTTGCCTTGATAATTAGGGACAGCGCCCATATTTCAAAATAGCCTGTAATGGCTAAATTCGGGGCTGGCTTTTAAAATATGGGCGCTGTCCCTATTTTAATATACTTTCTCCAGATCATCAGGAGTACCGATATCCAGGCTTGTTCCCTTCTCAAATACTACTGATTCCACATGCAACCCGCTTTTTATTGCTTCCAGGAATAT
>CAYWUI010000031.1:0-39641 GCA_964461435.1 uncultured Bacteroidales bacterium
CTTGAAGCAACTTATAAAAATCAGGTGATTAAACAATCCAGAACACTTATTTTAAATAGGTAAGTAAACATGGGTAAATTAAATATTTTCAAAGCAGTAATCGTATTAATTGTATTTGCAATTTTTACACAGCTGAATTGCACAAGAGAATCCAACGAAACAAAAGGTGATATAAAAGGTGTTGTCAAAGAGTTAAAACAAAATTCAGAAGCAGTTATCTATCCGGCTTATATTATTTATGAAGACACATTGTTAGCTACAACAAATGAATCAGGGGAGTATTTAATTTCTTCTCTCGAGGAAGATACTTATACACTTATTTGTTCTGCCTTGAATTTTCGGGATACAATTGAGCAAGTCAAAGTAGTTGGAGGTGGAACAGTCACACATAATTTTTCGTTGCAGGCTGATAATATTACTGGCAGACTGGTTGGAGAATTTCAAGATATGCTCATTTTTAACGATTCTCTCGAAACAAATCCTGGATTAGCAGAATGGGACGGGAAACAAATTTTTGATGCTGCCACAGGAGCTACTATTCAAATGAAATGGCTGAACTATCCTGTAGGCAACAGAGAGGTATATTTAGGAGATGATTTGCTTGGTATTTCCGATGCCTGGGGTCAATATGGTTTTAATATCCAGTGTGGCACATATTGTTTTACAGGCAAATGTGAGGGTTATAAAAGCAAAACACACATAGTGACAATATTGCCAGATACTAAAGCTTATTTGAATTTCTTTTTGGAACGTGATTGAAACAGTTAAATGAAAAATCGGAATCGATAGAAGGAACTATAATTTATAGAAAATCAAATTAGTAGCGGGGACAAATATCTCATGGAATCCAACAGGCTGGAGAAATACATATATTAATCCAAAAGCAGGACACAGCTATGCCAGAACTTATCCGGGCCATGAATCACTAAATTTTAAATTTGATAAAAGCGGAATTGATACCGGGTCTGCAGTTTATGGGTTTGTCCAATGGAAATATAAACCGGTAAATTTTAAAAGATGTTAAAATACTTGACAAGAGGAAAAAGATTAATTGGAGTGGATTTGAAAATAATATTCTTGACCTAAATATTAAAGCTGATAAAAACCTTTCATTACTTTTCCCAATTCCATTGGATGCAGATATATACAAAGAATCAAGCTCCAAAAGATTAACCGGCCAGGTGGGTTATTCTTATTATCCTCTTTCTCTTGCAGAAAAGATTGTTAAAGATGAATTGCTTGAAATGGGGAAAGGTGGATCACAAAAAGCAGAGTTTGAGAAATTAAAGGATATTTATTCATATATAACGGGTAGGAACCTTGATGTTAATTTGATAAACAAAGATGAAATTGTATTTCAATTAAGTGGGAGAAGGCATAAGATTGATCTGCGAGTAAAATAGTCTGAATCAAAAATACCTATCTCGATCCTTTAAATTGTAATTATTGAGATAATACCTGATACATTTTTATTTAGTAAGTATGAAGGCATCTTTAATTTAGACATTTATTAATATGTTATTGTATTTATATCAATAATAAATCAATATTAGTTATCCATTTACAGATATTTATTATATTTGTATTGATATATAATTTACAATAAACCAATAATAAATATCCATTAAATGAAAATTGATTACAGCTGGGATATAATCAAGAAGTTTTCTGGTAATGACCAGGACTGTTTTACCTTTCATGATGTGGTGGCGGAATATCCCGATACAGATAAGATATATCTGTCGAAAGTTCTTTCCGGAATGGTGAAGAAGGGGATGCTAATTAAACTGAGCCGTAATATATATCACATAGTTCCTTCCAGTGAAGATGCAATTACATATATACCCGATTGGCATCTGGTTGCCAAGTATTTAATGAAAGGAAGGGAGTATTATGTTGGCTATTACTCAGCCATGCAGATACATGGATTAATAACTCAGCCAAGTTTAAAAGAAATTGTTGTAACCAATCACCAGGTCATTCCTTCTTCCCGAAAAATCAGTGATGTTGAATTCCAATTTGTGACACATAAAGCATCAAGGTTCTTTGGATTTAGGAATACCTGGATCAATCAGCATGAAAAAGTGATGGTTAGTGACTTGGAAAAGACCATAGTTGATTCAGTTACAAAACCACATTTATGCGGAGGTATGGTTGAAGTTGGGAAAGCCATATATGAAACCAGGGAAAGGATCAATCTTGATACACTAATATCGTATCTAACTCAGAATGATAGTCGTGTGGCACTAAAAAGGTACTTATTTATTTGTGAATTAGTGGATGTTCACTGGACCGCACATCATGAAGGGTTGCTAAAGAATATTGGGACCAGTTTCTCTCTTTTAGATACTACCGGTCCGGACCAGGGACGAAAAAATTCAAGATTTGGCCTTAAAATTAACATAGATATGGAAACCATCAAGAATGCTATATTCACATGATTAAACCGAAAGAAATAAGCATATTAGCTAATAGCGAAGGAGTAAGACAACAACAAATTGAAAAGGATTATATCATTTCATGGGTGCTATGGGGAATATTTAACAATGATCTATTGAAAAAAGCTTTTATATTCAAGGGTGGTACATGCATTAAAAAGGTCCATATCGAAGATTATAGATATTCCGAAGATATGGATTTCACACTCAATCCGGATATGGAGCAGGACATATCAGATGCTGAAATATATAAAGCATTTGATGAAATTTTTTCTGAGATAAAAGAGGCTGCAAATATTGATTTATCAATATCAGACTATTCAAAAGAAGTTCATGAATCTGGAGGTATAAAATTCTTTATTAAATTTGTTGGTCCATTGGGAGGAAAAGGAGATCATGTAAAAGCTGATATTTCCAGGGGGGAGAGGCTTGAATTTGATTTTGAACAAATAAAAATGCTGAATCGATACTCTGATCTTGCTGAAGTAGAGGAATTCACTATTCAATGTTATGGTCTGGAAGAAATAGTGATAGAAAAGATGGTTGCCTTGATGGGTAGAACCATTCCAAGGGATCTATACGATTTTGAGTATTTAACAAACCAGGAAGGGATTGAATTGCAAGATGTATTTTGTGAATTTCAACGGAAAGCCGAACATAAAGGTTATAATCCGAAAGAGTTTGTCAAAAAGGTGACTGAAAAGCAGCATATACTTGAGAAAGCATGGACCATAAATCTCATCCATCAAATCAAAGATATTAGGGAGTTCAAGGATGTTTGGAGAGACTTTCAGAAGCAGCTTCGGAAATTTGAAAAATGCAAATAGGGTATTGGATTAACATTAGTTCATCATAAATTCAGCGAATGATGTTTTGTGGGTTAGGAATCTCCTTCTGAATCTGGCATGAAGATATTTCAGTGAAAAGATAAATTCTAGATTCTTGGCAACATAGTCTTTATCCTTGCTAAATTAACAGACTTTGTCCTGATCAATTTCAACCATTCCAAAAAAACATGGATCGCTTAAACCATTATATACTTTCTTGACACTGCCAACAAAGCTGAATGCCCAATTATTATAAGGATTTGCCATTATGAGTTCTGTCATGTTGAATCTGCTGTTTGAAATTGCTACTTTAGATTGGACAGAAGGTTAAGCGCCTAAATTTTGATTTATCATTGTTAATAAGCGGCAGCTAAAGTAAGAGTGAATAAGGGCAAATTTATTACATTTGTAAGATGAGAACTGAATTAAATATAAATGCCAACATGCTTACTTGGGCTATTACCCGGGCAGGTTATGAATTGCATGAATTTACTATTAAAGTTCCCAATATACAAAAATGGATTAAAGGAGAAAAGAAACCTACTGTAAAACAGTTGGAAGATTTTTCTAAAAAAGTGCATTTACCATTTGGCTACTTATTTTTATCTGAACCACCAAAAGAAAAACTTCCTATTCCCTTTTTCAGGACAAATAGTACTCAACCTACAAAAGTCAGTTTAAATATTTATGATACCATTTTGCTTATGCAACAAAGGCAAGATTGGTTAAGAGACTATCTTAAAGATAACGAATTCGATACTTTGTCTTTTGTTGGTAAGTACAAAAACAGGCCTTACATCACTGAAATTGTTGCAGATATAAGAAAAACATTAGGATTACAAGAAAACTGGGCAAGTGAATCTAAAACATGGCAGGATGCACTTGATTTTCTTACTCAGCAAATTGAAGATAAAGGGATAATCATAGTATTTAATGGAATTGTTGAAAATAATACTCACAGAAAAATTCCGGTTGATGAATGTAGGGGATTTGTTCTAGTAGACTCAATGGCTCCTTTCATGTTCATTAATAATGCTGATAGCAAATCTGCACAAATGTTTACTATTGTTCATGAACTGGCACACATTTGGACAGGACACAGCGCTGGTTTTGATTTTCGTAAACTTCAGCCTGCCAACGAACCAGTTGAAATTCTTTGCGACAAAATAGCAGCTGAATTCTTAGTCCCTGAAGATATTTTTAATATAATTTGGGGCAAAAATCCAACTATCAAATATGCTTCCAGATTTTTTAAGGTAAGTGAAATTGTAATTGCAAGGAGGGCATTAGACACCGGAAAGATTACAAAAAATAAGTTCTATGAGTTTTACGAAGAATATTCTAATAGGGAGTTTGCAAAAAAGGAAAATCAAAGACCTGGTGGCGATTTTTATGCGACAACAAGGAAAAGACTAAGTATAACCTTTGCATCTCATATCAACAATGCCGTAAAATCCGGTAAACTTTTATATCGTGATGCTTATAAACTTACCAGTTTAAAAGGTGACACTTTTCAGAAGTTTTTTAATGAACACTTTTAACTGGTATGAGTGTTTATGTAATTGATAGCAATTTTTTTATTGATGCCCACAGGAAAAGTTATCCTTTAGATGTTGCATCCAGCTTTTGGAATAAGGTTAAACAATTAGCAGAAAAAGGAACAATTATAAGTATTGATAAAGTAAAGAAAGAATTATATCAAAATGAGGATGCACTGAAAAGGTGGTGTATAGCTAACTTACCAGATAATTTTTTCAAAGATTCCAGGCCTATAATAAGAGAATATAGACATGTTACTGAATGGGCAGTGTCTAAGAGTGGTCATTATCTTCCTAATGCACTTAATGAGTTTTTAGCTGTGGATGAAGCAGATGCATATGTTGTGGCTTATGCACTTGCCGATTCTAATAATAAAATTGTGGTAACACAGGAAATTAGTGAGCCATATAGAAAAAATAAAGTAAAAATCCCTGATGCTTGTACAGCACTAAATATTCAGTATATAAATATTATGGAGATGTTTAGACAGCTTGGTGAAACTTTCTAAAACCAGACCTATTTGAAAGCACATTATCAAAGCCCCACAAGCCAGCACTTCAACCACTGTTTTGTCAAAGAGCTTGCAAAGCTAATAAATACACCCCCCTGGGCTTTTTATCCAGCACACAATAACAAAATAAATTTGCTCTTCGTGGATAAATTAGTGCGGATTGATAATGATAATAAAATTAATAATGTCTTGCTGTATGATGTTGTAATCAATGTATCTCATAGTTTTGATAAACAAGACACAAAACTCTAGCCTATATTCATATCCATTGTTCCACTACACAGCCTATGCATTATACAGTTGGTTATGCCCAGTTGAGAAACCAAATTTAGATATTATTTAATGAAATTTGAGTTTTTACTTGACTTTAGGTTTTTATGAAATTAACTTTATAATTAATTGTTTTATAGCAATTTATGCCAAAGTCTTTAAAGTTATAGACTATAATATTGAAATCTATTTAGTAGTGAGATAGTGCCATGTATCAACTAGATCAAACTATAAAAACAAGTCGTCTCTTCGCGATCGCCTGTGATCCGTCTACTTCTCTTAATGACTTGGAGGATATTATCTCCATACTCCAGGAACGAAAAAATTCTTATGCATTTCGAATTATGCTATATGTGGACAAATTGATTGAACGCCGTCAAGAAGAGAAACGCAAACAGAATCATGAACAAAGACATATAGAACGACGACGCTTAAAACTACTGAATCAGGCAGGGTACTTTGAATGGCCATCTACGGATGCTCCGGCATCAATCCATGGTTTTTCAGGTGATAAGTTTTTCTACAAGGATGGCCTACTGAGTTATGTTGGCTATAAGGTGGGACGAAAAGGCATTGTAAAACATATACGGCTTCAGATTCTTGACTGTGTCTTTCACAACCAGCTGCCAAACGTTCATTCACTCGAATATATGGATGAGTGGGGCTTTGCAAAAACTTCTCCTAGACTTCGAAAGATAGCTGAATCTCTTGCAGCTTTCACTCGGAATGCAAAGCGCAGGAAAAATGCCGACAATTCCCAAGCAATCTTAGATTGGGAGTCTGACTTAGAATATCTGTACTATAAGTACTACATTGGTAAGTTTGGATTTGCTTGGCCGGACTCTTTAAGCTCGTAACCATGGCTTTGACAATAAAGGAAATATTTTTGAATTAATTCCTGAAAAGGCCCAATAGAAAAAGCCCTATACTATCGTATAAGGCTTTTTCCTTAGTAGCGGGGACAGGACTTGAACCTGTGACCTTTGGGTTATGAGCCCAACGAGCTACCAACTGCTCCACCCCGCAATATATGCTTAGGGTTTTTATTCAAAAGAAGCCACTAAGTTATATTAACTTTCGCGAATCTCAAAATAATTACTTCAATTTAATAATGCCCATAAAAACCGGTTTAATTATAAACTTAGCTTAAATCTTTACTATATTTGCTTAGCAAAAAAGAATAAAATGGCAAAGAACGGTGATAAAAGAACGCTGAAAGAAAGATTCAGAAATAAGTACCGCCTTTCAATATTCAGGGGTGAAAGCTACCAGGAGGTGCTTAACCTGAAGCTTTCAAGGCTCGATGTAATAATGATTATCAGCGGAGTGACTTTTATCT
This sequence comes from uncultured Bacteroidales bacterium, assembly GCA_964461435.1. Taxonomy (GTDB): domain Bacteria; phylum Bacteroidota; class Bacteroidia; order Bacteroidales; family UBA10428. The sequence continues at coordinate 6,925 of CAYWUI010000031.1, forward strand.
TTCTTGCCATAGTAGTGCTTATTATAGCTTTTACACCCGTGAGGGAACTTATCCCCGGTTATCCCGATGAAAAAACTTTAAGAGATATCCGTCTGAACTATATATTGCTTGACTCCCTTGAAAAAGAAATTGAGAAGCGCGACAGGTATTTTGCAAATCTTAACCAGATAATCTCAGGCAAGGAACCTGATAATCGTGATAATGTTGTCGATACAAATATTAGTTATGGCAGCATCTCCTTCTCAAAGTCCGACGAAGATTCGATGTTGAGGTCACTGATTGAACAGGAAGATCAATACAGCCTTTCTATAATTGATGATAAAAAACAAATTACTTCTATTTCCAAAGTACATTTTTTCTCACCTATAAAAGGAATAATTACCAACTCATACAATCCCCGTAACAATCATTACGGGACCGATATAGTTGCCGCTCCGAACCAGGTTGTTAAGGCAGTGCTTGATGGCACTATAACAATGGCTACATGGACGCTCGACCTGGGCTGGCTAATACAGATCCAGCATGAGAACAACCTGCTTTCGGTTTATGCCCATAACGCGGAATTATTAAAAAAATCAGGTGAATATGTAAAAGCCGGAGAACCTATTGCAATTATCGGAAACTCGGGAGAGCTTACAACAGGCCCCCACCTGCATTTTGAGTTGTGGCATAACGGAACACCTTTAAATCCCGAAGACTTTATCTTTTTCTGATATTGTTGGATAATTAAAATTGATGAAAAAAAGGATTGCAATTCTCGGATCTACAGGTTCAATTGGCACCCAGGCCCTCAATGTTGTTAACAATAATCCTGATAATTTTAAGGCAGAAGTCCTGACAGCCCGAAGAAATGCCGATTTATTAATTGAACAGGCATTAAGGTTTAAACCGGGTCACATAGTCATTGCCGACAAACAGCAGTATAACAAGGTGAAACAGGCATTATCAGCCTTGCCTGCTAAAATATATGCAGGTGAAGATTCATTGCGGGAGGTTGTAAATCTGGAATCCGTAGACATTGTCCTGACAGCCATTGTTGGTTTCGCCGGCTTATTCCCCACGATCGCCGCAATTAAGGCAGGCAAGAATATTGCACTGGCAAATAAAGAAACACTGGTCGTCGCCGGTGAACTGGTGACCAGGCTCGCCCGTGAGAACAACATTAACATATATCCTGTGGATTCAGAACACTCGGCCATATTTCAATGTCTTGCAGGCGAAAACAAAAATACGATCGAAAAGATATATCTTACGGCCTCAGGAGGGCCCTTCAGGGGAATGCCTTATGAAAGGCTTAAAAAAGTCGGTAAGGAACAGGCGTTGTTGCATCCAAACTGGAATATGGGCAACAAAGTTACTATCGACTCTGCAACATTAATGAACAAAGGTCTTGAAGTTATAGAGGCAAAGTGGCTGTTCAATATCGGCCCCGGTAAAATAGAGGTTATTGTACATCCCCAGTCAGTTATACACTCAATAGTACAGTTTCAGGACGGTTCGATGAAGGCGCAGATGGGACTGCCGGATATGCACCTGCCTATCCAGTATGCTTTAAGTTATCCCGAACGGTTAAAATCGGACTTCCGGCGATTTAATTTTTATGATTACCCTGAGCTGACCTTTGAAAAACCTGACCTTAAAATATTTCGCAGCCTCACCCTGGCATATGAGGCGCTGCAAAAAGGAGGAAACATGCCCTGTATTTTAAATGCAGCCAATGAATCTGTTGTTGAGGCCTTTTTAAATGATAATATAGCTTTTTTAAAAATGCCGGGGATAATTGAAGAAACAATGAACAAAGCAACCTATATCGCGCATCCCTCAATTGATGACTACTTCGGGTCCGATAAACAAGCCCGCATTATTGCCATGCAGCTTATTAATGGTTAAAAATTTCTTAGTTCTCAAATATTTATGGTGTGATTTTAAATATTGATGTTATTTTTGCACCTGCTCATACTCTTATAAATTTAAAATACCGGGTATTTAATGAAAGTACTGATTCAAATATCCCAATTATTGCTTAGCCTGTCGATTCTTGTAATACTGCATGAATTAGGACATTTTATAACTGCTAAACTTTTTAAAACAAGGGTTGAAAAGTTTTACCTGTTTTTTAATCCCTGGTTTTCACTTTTCAAAATTAAGAAAGGTGAGACTGAATATGGCATTGGCTGGCTGCCCCTGGGCGGATACGTAAAAATATCGGGCATGATTGACGAATCAATGGATAAGGAACAGCTCAAGAAGCCGCCCCAGCCTTATGAATTCAGATCAAAACCGGCATGGCAAAGGTTAATAATCATGCTTGGAGGAGTATTTGTCAATCTAATTCTCGGCATTGCCCTGTATTCATTTGTTCTTTTCACGTGGGGGGAGAAATACCTGCCTAATGCAAATATTACCGATGGCATATGGTGCACTGACTCACTTGCCCTTGAGATAGGACTAAAAAACGGCGATAAAATTATATCAATAAATGACAACTATCCTGAAAGATACAGTGATATACTGGGTGAACTGATTTTTGGAGGCAATGTTAAGGTAATGAGGGATAACAAGGAGACTAACATTGACATCCCCGAGGATTTTGCGGGTAAGATAATAGAAAAAAGAAAAGGATTATTGATATACCCGCGTATTCCCTTCATTGTCCTTGAAATTCCCGATACTTCAATAAACTTTAATTCCGGAATGCGCCCCAAAGACAGGGTGGTAGGCATAGAACATCACCCCATCAAATACTACGATGAATACAGCTCCATTACCGACACCCTGAAGGGTAAAGAAATTAATATCGATGTCCTGAGGGACGGCCAGGAAAAATCAATTAATGTAAAACTGTCCGATGAAGGGAAGTTTGAAATAATTGCCGCCATTCTTGATATGAAGGAACTGGAGATGCTGAATATCTATAAATTCAATACTCAAAAATACTCATTCGCCAGGGCTATCCCTGCAGGACTGATTAGGGCTAAAGACAGGCTTGGCTTCTATATAAAACAGTTTAAGCTGATCTTTAATTTTAAGACAGGTGCATACAAGGGACTGGGAGGTTTCGGTGCTATAGGGGGCCTGTTCCCCCATAAATGGGAATGGCAGGCATTCTGGGAGATAACGGCCTTTCTTTCACTTATCCTTGCATTTATGAATATCCTTCCTATTCCGGCACTCGACGGCGGACATGTGGCCTTCTTGCTGTATGAAATGATAACTGGCCGCAAACCCGGGGATAAGTTCCTTGAATATGCCCAGATAGTAGGCATGATAATACTGCTGTCGCTCTTATTATATGCAAATGGCAATGATATAGCCAGGCTAATTAATAATTTACTGGGGAAATAAACGGCAATAATAGTAAAATAAACAGCAGCCTATTAATATTGTTTTATATAATTTATATTGCGAAATATTCATAAATTTGCAGTTAAATAATATTAAATAAACTGGCTATGAACTTAAATACATTATTAATTGGCACGCCTGGTCCGTTTGAGATAATAGTAATAGTGCTGATTATACTTTTACTATTCGGTGGAAGAAAAATTCCCGAGCTTATGAAAGGATTGGGCCAGGGGATGAGAGAATTTAAAAAGGCAGCTAAAGGTGAAACGGATAAGGAAGAAAAAGAACCTCTTGAAGAAAAGAACAAATAAGTTAACCTAAAATATTTTAAACCTGTCTTTTAATTGTCTGAAATTAATTGACAGGTATTTTTTTATCCTTATAATGAAAAGCAAAATATTAATACACCGGATTATCCTTGTCTCCTTAACAATGATAAGTGGTTATGATAACAGTATTAATACCAGCGATATAAGTCGCAGCTCTGATAAAAAAGATTTTACGGAAAATTATTATTATGACTCCATTCCCCGGTATCCCGACATGTTTTATGAATACCGCATTGCCGAATTAAATAAACTTACTCCCATTGAACTCGATTATAATGAGACAGTCAAAAAATTTATTGAAAATTATTCTGTAAACAGAAGAGATGAGTTTGCCAGGATCATTGGCCTCGCAGAATTGTATTTCCCGATATTTGATAATATGCTTGATAAATATGACCTGCCGCTGGAATTGAAATACCTCACGATTGTCGAATCCAGCCTTAACATAAATGCAAAATCAAAATCAGGAGCAGTAGGGCTATGGCAGTTTTTATTAAATACATGCAAACTATTTGATCTGGAAGTGAACTCCTATATCGATGAGAGGAGAGATCCCTACAAATCAACAGACGCCGCCTGCAGGTATCTTAAATATTTATACAATACATATAATGACTGGCAGCTGGTGCTTTCATCCTATAACAGTGGCCCCGGCGACATAAGGAAAGCTATTGAACGAAGCAATGGTAAAACCGGTTACTGGGAAATAAGGCCCTATCTCTCCGGCCAGGCACAAGACTATGTGCCTGCCTTTATTGCTTCTTTATACCTGATGAATCACTATAAAGAACATAATATTGAACCTGTGGTTTCTGAATTTAATTTTAATAATATAGATACTCTCTGGATAAACTATCCTGTATCATTTAATCAGATCAGCGATATTACAGGGGTCACTGCCGATGAATTAAGATTCCTTAATCCCGTTTACAGACGTGACTTTATTCCTGACCTTAATAAGCCGGCCTTATTAATATTGCCAAAAGAAAAAGTTGATGTTTACCTTAAAAATGAATCACGAATCTTGGGAGATGCGGATGATATTGATGATTACAATTCCCTTGTCAGCAACGCCGGCTCTACTGAAAATAAAATTAAAATTATCCATGTCGTCCGGAAGGGAGAGTTTTTTCATAAAATTGCCCTGAAATATAATTGTACACTCGAGAATATAAAGGCATGGAATAATATTACAGATAATTTTCTGTATCCGGGCCAGGAGCTGATAATCTGGATAGACTCGGACTTTAGTGATAATGATAACCAGCAGCTTCGCTGACCACTTTGCCGATAAAGACAACCGGCCGCTTCGCTGACCACTTTCCAGAAACAGGTACCCCCCCCATCTGTCATCAGGTACCAATAAATAAAGATTGTTAAAATTTTTGTATTTAATATTTCATTAATAATTTTATTGAAAATAAATCATAAAACTAATAGTGATGAATAAATCTAATTCGCTCTTATATATTTTTGTTGTTATTGTCAGCCTTTCAGGCTGCAACAGGGATAAGCATCCCTTGTTGCCCATTGTATCAGGTACCCCCGGTCAGGTTGCGCTGGTTGTGAATGATGCCGAATGGAATACTGAAGTCGGTGAAGAATTTAAAAGAATATTCAGCCATAGTTATGATGTGCTTCCCCAGTACGAACCCATTTTTGATGTGCTTCATCTGACACAAAAAGGATTCGATAATGTTTTCAAATCCCAGAGAAATATTGTCATAACTGAAATTTCTCCCAGCTATAAAAAATCCAGATTGCTGGCACAGAAGGATATATGGGCAAAACCACAGATCGTAATAACTCTTTATGGTGCTAACGATGACTCAATAGTCTCTTTGTTAACTAATTATGATTATAAAATAATCGATTTGCTGAATGAAATGGAAATAAAAAGGCTGACGGATGTTTATAGAAAAAATCAGGATAACAGTGTCGTACAAAAAATCAGGAAAGACCATAACCTGTCACTTATTGTGCCGGATGGCTATAAACTGGAAGTTGACTCACCGGATTTTGTATGGCTAAGTTTCGAGGAAGGTGACATTGAACAGGGTATCCTCATTTATCATTATAACTATACGGATACAAATACTTTTACCCAGGATTACCTTATTTCAAAACGGGATAAATTTCTGAAAAAATATGTCAGGGGCACAGTAGAAGGCTCTTACATAACAACAGAGAAAGAATTTAAACCTGAGTTCTCAGAGTATTCCTTTAAAGGACAAAGATATGTTGCCGAATTAAGGGGGTTGTGGAAAATGGAAAATGGAATATCCATGGGAGGCCCCTTTGTAAGTATTACAACATTGGATGAAAAAAGGAACAGGATCATTACAATAGAAGGACTGGTATTTGCTGCAGGCCACAATAAAAGAAATTATATGAGGCAGGTTGAATCCATTATATACTCATTCGACTTAATTTATTAACTTTAAAAATGAAAAATACTAAGATCAGGGTTGGCATAACTCAGGGAGATATAAACGGGATAAGCTATGAAGTAATAATAAAAACGTTGCTCGATAACAGGATTTTTGATATATGCATTCCAATAGTATACGGTTCTCCGAAGGTTGCTGCCTATCACCGTAAAGCGCTGAACATTGACAATTTCAGTTTTAACACCATCAAATCCCCCGAAGAAGCAAATCCTAAAAGAGCCAATCTAATTAACTGTATTAGCGATTCCGTAAGGGTCGAGCTTGGAAAATCAACCTTCATGGCAGGTGAGGCTTCTTACAAATCTTTGGATGCTGCTGCAAAGGACCTGGAAAACAATAAGATAGATGCTATAGTAACGGGACCTATAAATAAGTATAATATTCAATCTGAAAAATTCAATTTTGCCGGTCATACAGAATTTTTTGAATCACGCTTCAAGTCCGGTGGGGTTCTTATGCTAATGGTAAACGAACTTTTTAAAGTGGGTGTTGTGACAGGCCATATTCCGCTGGCGAAAGTTGCTGAATACGTTACCATAGATAATATACTTAATAAGTTACGCATACTGAATAAGTCTTTAATTGTCGATTTTCTGATAAGCAAACCGCGCATAGCTGTTTTGGGACTTAATCCCCATGCAGGGGACAACGGTATTATTGGCGACGAAGAAAAAAGGGAGATAATACCTGCCCTGAAAGCTGCCCGTGATGAAGATATAAATGCATTTGGCCCGTTTCCGGCAGATGGCTTCTTTGGTTCGGAAACATTTGGCAAATTCGATGCAGTTATCGCGATGTACCACGATCAGGGTCTTATCCCTTTCAAAGCTATGACGTATGAAGGGGGAGTGAATTTTACAGCAGGACTTCCCATAGTCAGAACATCACCGGCACACGGGACAGCATATGAACTCGCAGGTAAAGATGAAGCTCATCCGCATTCATTCAGGAAAGCTATATACCTGGCTTGCGACATATATCATAACAGGCAGGTTTATAAAGAAATGACAAGTAATCCCCTGAAATCGCATGATTTGTCAGAAACGTAATCTTCCGGGGACAAGTTGTTAATCCGGACAAATAATTTAGATTTACAATGAATTTTAACAGTTGTTTACTATGTATGAATTTATAGAAGGAGAAATTGCTGAAAAAAATCCGGCATATGCTGCAGTTCTTATATCAGGGGTTTGCTACTATGTCAACATTTCCCTAACCACATACGGACAAATTCAAAACCTTAATAACTGCAGATTATATATTCATCAGATCATTCGTGACGACGCCCATGCTTTGTACGGATTTTATACAAAACATGAAAGGGAGATTTTCAGAATGTTAATATCCGTTTCAGGCATAGGTGCAAATACCGCGAGGGTCATGCTGTCATCACTCTCCCCTGCCGAAGTGGAGGGAGCTATCGTCGCAGGCAAGGTGGACACATTAAAAAGTGTCAAAGGTATTGGCGCTAAATCAGCCCAGCGTATTATCATTGATCTGAGAGACAAATTTGGAAAAGAAGAAGCAGAAATATTTGAAATAAAAGACAATACAATAAAGGAAGAAGCGTTATCTGCATTGGTAGTATTAGGTTTTAACAAAACCGCCGTTGACAAAGTATTAATAAATATACTTTCTGAAGAAGACAATCTGGAAGTTGAGGATTTGATAAAAAAAGCACTAAAAAGATTATAGAACTAACTTTAAGATCATAGATTTGTTGAAAGGGGGTAAATATTTACACAGAACAGGTATTTCTATATTATGGAATCTTATCTTATTATTCATTTTTGCATACTGTGCATACTCCCAGAAAACATCAGAGCCACCGGGGCAATCATCAAACGATACCGTCAGCCTGAGATATCCTTTTAAGAAAGAACCTGGCTACCCCTTTTCAAACTCAGGAACATACTCTCCCCTTATTCTTGGAAATCCTTCAAACATTGACGAGTCAATAATATATGACCCCAGGACAAATCAATACATTTTTTCAGAGAAGGTGGGTAAGTTTAATGTACGTCCCCAGAGTTCAATGACTTTTGATGAGTATCGTGAATTCGAATCACATTCAGCGGTCAGGGAATACTGGAGAAAAAAATCACGCGAGGAAACAGCTGCTGAAACACCTTCATTTATGGGTAAGATAAGAATGGGAGAAACCTTCGATAAGGTATTCGGCACAGATGCTATTAATATTGTGCCCCAGGGTTCTGCCGAGCTGATCTTCGGCTATAACAGGTCAAGAATTGATAATCCTGCCCTGTCCGAGAGAAACAGGAGGAATGGCTCCTTTACTTTTAAAGAAAAAATCCAGATGAACGTCACCGGTTCCATCGGTGATAAAATGGAACTTGGGATAAATTATAATACTGAAGCTACTTTTGATTTCGAAAATAAAACAAAACTCGAGTATGCCGGCCATGAAGATGAAATAATAAAGAAAATTGAAGCCGGTAACATAACCTTCCCTCTAACAGGATCCCTTATTTCCGGAAGCCAGAGCTTATTCGGATTAAAAACCGAACTTCAGTTCGGCAAGCTTACTGTCACAAACGTATTTAGCCATCAGAGAGGGGAATCATCATCAATAGAAGTCAGGGGTGGTGCCCAGGTTAGTGAATTTGAGGTAGATATTGACGAATATGATGCAAACAGGCATTTTTTCCTCTCGCACTTCTTCCGCGATAACTATAACTCGTGGCTGAAATCCCTTCCTTATATAACATCCGGAGTGCGCATTGAACAGATTGAAGTCTGGATCACCAATAAGACAAGCGAATTTGATAAGGATAACAGGAACATTCTTGCTTTAATGGACCTTGGCGAAAGCTATGGCCCCGATCGTGAACCCAACTTTTTTGGCGACCCCGACTTAATTTCTCCAGGTAACGTTATTAACCAGGCTGTTTCAAATGACGCAAACAGGCTTTATTCTACGATAACTGACAATTATAGCGGGATAAGAGATATAAGGAGTATTACAAGCATACTGGAGCCTCTTATCGGCAGCTATGACTTTCTTAGCGGGCAGGACTACGAAAAGATAGAAAATGCAAGAAAGCTTACCGAAAGGGAGTATACAGTGAACAGGGAACTGGGATATATCTCTCTAAACTCCGCACTGCGAAGTGATGAGGTTCTGGCTGTTGCCTATGTCTATACCTATAAAGGGCAAACATACAGGGTGGGTGAATTATCAACCGATGGTATCAGCGCTCCAAAAACACTTATCGTTAAACTTATTAAAGGAACAAGCCTTACACCCAAGCTGGGAACATGGGACCTGATGATGAAAAACGTATATGCCATAGGAGCATACCAGGTGAACAGCCAGGATTTCAGGCTGGATATTCTTTACCGTAACGATGAGACCGGCGTGCCTGTAAACTATATCAATGACAGCAGGGTAAGCGGCAATGACGATTTTTATAATAAAATCCTGCTGAGGGTAATGAACCTTGACAACCTCGACACTAAAAAAGAACCGAATCCTGACGGACTTTTTGACTATATCGAAGGAGTAACAATAAATTCATCAAACGGCAGGGTGACATTTCCTGTCCTCGAGCCCTTCGGATCGGATTTAAGAAAAATAATAAATAACAACCAGGTTGCCGATGATTATACGTTCGAAGAGCTCTATGATTCGACACAAACCAAGGCAAAACAAATTGCAGAAAAGAACAAGTTCTTCCTCGCAGGAACATATCAGTCGTCATCAAGCTCCGAGATTCAGTTAAATGCGATGAACATCCCGCGGGGCTCGGTGAAAGTTACAGCAGGAGGCATCCAGCTGCAGGAAGGTGTCGATTATACCGTGGATTATGTTTTGGGGAGGGTTAAAATATTAAACCAGGGATATCTTGAATCGGGAACACCGCTTAGAGTATCCCTGGAAAGTAATGCCCTGTTTAACCTGCAGACCAAAACCCTTGCCGGCACACATCTCGATTATAAGATATCAGACAATTTCAATATCGGGGGCACTATCCTGAACCTTACCGAGCGCCCCCTCACCCAGAAAGTTAATATGGGCGAGGAACCCATATCGAATACAATCTGGGGACTGAACACAAGTTACCGCACCGAATCGCACCTCTTAACAAGCCTGATAGATAAACTCCCGCTTATAGAGACAAAGGAGGTTTCCAACATTGTTCTTGATGCCGAATTTGCACATCTCATTCCGGGACAGGCAAGTGCGATAGGTAAAGGAGGTGTTGCATATATCGATGATTTCGAAGGTACCGAGACTACTATTGAAATGAAAAGCCTGGCCGCATGGGTCCTGTCAAGCACACCCAGGGGCCAGAGCCTCTTCCCCGAAGCTGAGCTTAACAATGACCTGCATTACGGATATAACCGCGCAAAAATTGCCTGGTATGTCATTGACCCCCTGTTTACCAGGAAAACAGGCAGAACACCAAAGCACCTCTCCGAGGATGATGTGGAGGGCCCCTTTGTCAGGGAAGTAAAAGAAACAGAGATATATACCAAAAAAGAAAGTGGCACAGGCTTCGACAGCCCCATATCTATTTTTAATATCGCCTATTATCCGCAGGAGAAAGGTCCGTACAATTATGATACTGACCTGAACAGTGACGGGAAACTGAATAATCCCAGGCACAGATGGGGTGGAATAATGAGGGAAATACAGACAAGTGACTTTGAAACTTCAAACGTCGAATATATTGAATTCTGGCTTATGGATCCCTTTGTGCTGGATTCAACACATACAGGGGGTGATCTGTACTTTAACCTTGGTGAAATATCTGAAGATATATTAAGGGATTCAAGAAAAACCTTTGAAAACGGACTTCCCATATCTGCAACCGATACTTTAACACTGGTTGATTATACTTCATGGGGAAGGATACCCCGCACCCAGTCCATAGTTAACGCTTTTAACACTGACCCCGACACAAGAAAATACCAGGATGTCGGTCTCGATGGTTTGGGAGATGATGATGAACGTTCATACTTCAGCAGCTATGTTGAACAGGTTAGAAATATTTTCGGAGAGCAATCTGAAGCATACCAGGATGTATATGAAGACCCTTCAAGTGATAATTTCCATTATTACCTCGGCACCGATTATGATGAGAGGGAACTGGGAGTAATAAACAGATACAAGAACTATAACGGACTGGAAGGGAACTCCCCTCCTACCCAAGGTGAATTCGCAGCGGCAAGCACACTGCCTAGTGACGAAGATATAAACAGTGATAATACATTGAACGAAACAGAAACATATTTTCAGTATAAGGTTGAACTGAGGCCTGATGAACTTAATACGAACAATAAATACATTACAGATATTGTCAATACCAAGAATGTAAAATGGTACCAGTTCCGGATACCTATCAACGACTTTGAAAGAAAAATAGGCAATATCGAAGACTTTAAATCAATACGTTTCATGCGAATGTTCCTGACAAATTTCGATGATTCCGTGATTCTGAGATTCGCCGAACTGCACCTTGTAAGAAGCGAGTGGAGGAAATATAAATTTAATATCAGCGAAGGGGGAGCATCAATAACGCAGCAGGTCGATCCTGGAGATTTTGAAATATCTGCAGTTAATATTGAAGAAAATTCTGCAAAAGTACCTGTTAACTATGTCCTGCCTCCCGGCATAACAAGGGTCATAGACCCCAGTCAGCCGCAGGTTGCACAGCTAAACGAGCAATCTATAGTATTTAAAGTCAACAATTTACCGGACGGCGACGCTCGGGTTGCATATAAAAATGTAGAGCTTGATCTGAGACAATACAAAAAATTAAAAATGTTTGTCCATGCAGAGGCATTAATGAATGAAGACCTGAATGATTATGACCTGTCTGCTTTCATCAGAATAGGCTCAGACTACAAAGATAACTTCTATGAATATGAAGTTCCCCTTGTACTCACACAGCACAGGAACAACTATGATGACGATGACGAGGCCGACAGAAGACTGGTATGGCCTGATGATAATGTTTTTGAAATTGACCTTGAAAAACTTGTGGAGCTTAAAAAAGAAAGGGACCAGGCGATGGAAGAAAATAGTATGCTGTACAGTAAAATGCGCATATATAGCAAGTTCGACGGCAAAAATAAAATAAAGGTCAGGGGCACCCCGAACCTCAGCAATATAAGAACTATAATGATTGGTGTACGTAATCCGGGCGACGCAGACAACCAGCATAGTAATGACGGCTTGCCGAAAGGTGCAGAAATATGGTTCAATGAATTGAGATTAACCGACTTTAATAATAAGGGCGGCTGGGCTGCAAATGCGAGGATGCAAACCAAGCTGGCCGACCTGGGAACGCTGTCAGTGGCAGGAAGCACCATACAACCGGGGTTCGGAGGCATCGAACAGAAGGTCGAGGAAAGAAAGAAAGAAGAGGTGTTGCAGTACGATATATCTTCAAATATTGAACTGGGCAAACTGCTGCCTGAAAAATCAAATGTGTCGGTACCAATGTTTGTCGGTGTTTCAAAGTCCCTAATCAATCCTGAGTATTATCCGAAAGAACCTGACAGGCTGCTTAAAGAGGTGCTGAAAGAAGCGGAGTCAAAATCCGAAAAGAAAGAGATAAAAGAAATATCACAGGATGTGGTGGACAGGAAAAGCATAAACTTTACCAATGTCAGGGTAAATAAAGAAGTGAAAAAATTTAAAGTTATATCTCCTGCCAACCTGTCACTTAGTGTCGCCTACAGCGAAGAGCAGGCACACAGCTATAGTATTGAAAAAGATAACACCATAAGGTACAGGGCTGCCCTTAACTATACTTATAGCGCCAGGCCTTTGAGTATTACGCCGTTCAGAAAGTCCAAAAAGATGAAATCCCCATACCTGAAAATTATTAAAGACTTTAACTTTAATCCCATGCCTTCAAATTTTACCTTCAGGACAGATTTCGACAGAAACTACAATGAGGTGAAAATGAGGAATGTTTTTGAGAATGTTCAAATAAAAATTGACTCTACAGTCAATAAAGACTTCCTGTGGAACAGGTTTTATGATGTAAGGTGGGATATCACAAGGTCATTAAAATTTGATTTTTCAGCCACGAATGTTGCCAGGATAGATGAGATGCCGGGGGCATACGACTGGTTCAGGCCGGGTGATAATCAGGAGTGGGCCGATTCAATATGGACCAACATACTGAATGGCGGCACAAATACAAATTACGATCACAGCTTTAATGTAACCTATTCGGTACCATTTGGCAAAATTCCCGTTGTAGACTGGGTGACAGCCTCAATACGTTATAACGGAAAAATGGGATGGGACAGGGGTCCTTTCTATGAGGGGGGCTATTCTTTGGGACATAACCTGAGTAACTCCAACACCATTCAGGTCAACAACCAGTATAGCACGAACAAACTGTTTAACAAAGTAGGTTTTATTAAACGGATAAACAATAAATACACTAGCCCGCAGAAATCTGACGCAAATAAAAGAACCAAAAAAGTTACCTATTCACGCAGAACATACCTGAAAGCCAATACACCGAAAAGTATTGTTCACAAACTTGGCACTAATGATATAGTAGTAAATGTAGTGGATGCCGAAGGAAATAAAGTGGATGTCAGGGTTGAAATTGTAAGTGAAAATAAAATTTTAATTACTGCCAAAGCAGATTATACAGGAGTTACGGTAAATATAGAAGGCATAGTCTCTGTTGGAGAAAATCCGCTTATATTTATGGCTGAAAATTCCGTGAGGTTCCTTACCGGTATCAAAAACATATCAATAGCTTACTCACAATCGGGAGGCACCTATCTTATGGGCTACCTGCCGCAGACCAACTACTTTGGATTAAACACGGGGAAAGATAATGATAATTTCTCCAATGCTCCCGGGTTTCCCTTTATCCTGGGATACCAGGATGAGAACTTTGTCCGTAACATGAACGAAGACTGGCTAACAAAAGATCCGGCATTTAGTAATCCTTACACTATGACCAAATCAGAAAATTATACTGTACGAAGCACTTTCGAACCATTCAGGGGATTCAGGATAGATCTCAACGCTACACGTACTTATTCTGAAAATATGTCCGAATATTTTATTTATGAAGCAGACAGCTTCAGATTCGATAACCGTATGACGACAGGCAACTTTTCAATATCATTTATCAGCTTAGGTTCTGCTTTTGAAAAAATAAGCAGCGATGATAACTATTATTCCAACTATTTTGAAAAATTTAAGGAATACCGGAAAATTATTGCCTACAGACTATTCAAACAAAGAATAGAGGAGTCAAATATCGGATTTAATTCATCAATACAACAGGCCGGCGAAGATGAATATCCCTATGGCTACGGCCCTACTTCCTCGGAAGTACTTATTCCGGCCTTCCTGGCTGCTTATGGTAATAAGAATCCGAGGCGTGTCACACTGGAAACATTCCCCGGATTATTGAGTATGCTGCCAAACTGGAAGATTACTTTTGACGGACTGTCAAGAATTGAGTTTTTAAAAAAGTATTTCAAATCTATAGACGTCAGTCATTCTTACCGGTCAACATATAATGTCGGCGATTTTACTACCAACTTCAACTATGTCGAAGAAAATAGCGGACTCGAGTTTGTAAAAGATTTTCAGAATAACTTTATTCCTGAATTTCAAATTAATACAGTGTCAATAAGGGAAGATTTCAGCCCGCTGATAAACTTCGATATGACATGGCAGAACAGTCTTATTACCCGCTTTGAGATAAAAAAGTCCAGAACACTGGCGCTGAGCCTGTCAAACAACCAGCTTACGGAAAGCAAAAACGGGGAGTTTGTTATAGGCGCGGGATACAGGTTTAAGGAGGTACCACTTGAAATCAGCGGCAGAAAATATGAGAGCGACCTTAATCTAAGATTTGATCTGTCAGTAAGGGATAACAAAACACTGATAAGGCATCTGGCACTGCTGACTGAAGATGAAGTTGACCAGATAACTACCGGCCAGAGAGTGGTAAAGCTAAGTACTACGGCAGATTATGCACTTAGCACAAGATTTAACATTCAGTTTTTCTTCGACAGGACACTTAATAAACCGTATACATCCCGCTCATTTCTCACAGCTGATACAAATGTAGGCTTCAGTATAAGATTTACCCTCGCACAGTAACTTTTTATACTGCCTCATTTCATCAAATATCATATCTTTTAACATGTATTGAAAAAATATTGATAAGTATTAACAAATATTGTTATATATATTTTTGAAAAACATAAAAAAGTATAAATTTTGTCAATTCACTAATCATTAATATAGTTAATTATGAATATACCTGGCAATCTAAGGTACACAAAAGACCACGAGTGGATACGCATTGAAAATAATGAAGCTTTTGTTGGAATTACCGATTATGCGCAAGGGGAACTTGGCGATATTGTTTTTATTGAAATAGAAACCCTGGATGAACACCTTGGAAAAGAAGAAGTGTTCGGTACAATTGAAGCAGTTAAAACAGTATCTGACTTGTTTATGCCCGTTTCAGGAAAAGTTATCGAAATAAATGATAAACTGGAGGACCACCCTGACCTGGTGAATAAGGATCCCTATGGGGACGGATGGCTGATTAAGGTGAAGGTAGATGATGAAAATGAGATGAATAGCTTGCTCGATGCACAGTCTTACAAAAAAATGATCGAGGTATAAAAAATCACACTATTCCCATGTGAATAAATTACGGAGTATTGTTAATAAGTTCAAAATAATTTAATAAAAATAACCTTCCCGACGTCGTATTTTCGACTCCTGTATTTTAAGCCTTGTTCAATATGATTAGCATTATATATTATAATGACTATGCTATAATGTCAATAAAAAATCTGAAAAGAATAGACTTCCTGGTAATTGAAAAGTTGAAAAACCACCTCCTGCAGATTATAGAGAATGCTGCCACTGATATTTATGTTGACCTGAAAGAGATAAAATTCATTGACAGTAACTCATTTGCAGGTTTGAGATACGCCAGTGAAACTGCCAGGAAAAATAGTATAGATCTGTACTTTTTAAATGTCTCAAGGGAATTATCGGAATTGTTCAGACTCAGCGATGAGAATAATGATCTTAATATATGCCCTGGGAGTGAAATTGAAAATTTACGCGTTGTAGTGTCATAATCCTCCTGATTACCAGTGACCGTTGTCTATCAAAAGGTTAACATTACCCGGGTGGCCATCATCAGATATGCCCTCAATAATAATTCTGTACTTTGAAATACTTTCCGGAACACGAAAATATACTTCGGCCTTACCCGATGAACCTGTCTGAATTGACTGTTTCCAGTATATTGCTGAAGACTTTGATATTTCTTCACTGCCGGCATCAGCAACTTCATACTTTGGCTGATAAAATTCCCTGGGTGAATAATACCCTAACATTGTAAATTCAATAACCCCTCTTTTCATAAACATGCCCCTCTTGGTATATACGGCAATTACGCCATTTGATCCCCTGTTTCCAAAAATAGCAGTACCGGGCCCCTTAAGTATCTCAATCCGGTCAATATCTTCAACCGGTATGGCCAGTACCGAACCTACATCATTTGCCGGCATACCGTCAATAAGATAAAGAGGCTCCGTACTTCCATAAATAGTGCTGACACCTCTTATTATCACATTGTTGCCAATAACATTTACACCGGGAACCCTCCCCTTTATAACCTGCAAAGCATCGGAGTAACCGCTGGGTATATCTTCAGACTTAATTACATAATCAGGATCACCATATATACTTGTCAGCCTGTTTTTTTCGGATTCTTCCTTTTCTTTTTCCAGCAAAGCTTTTTTAAATTCAATATTCCTTTGTCTTCTATAACTTTTATTGTCCCTTTCAGAGACAGTTGTCATCCGGTTCTCTCCATAGAACTTATCAATGTCAGCAGGTTCAGCTTCGGGCAGTACTATTAGCAGGTTCCTCCTTTTGCTTGGACGCTGGGCTTCAATCCTGACATTCACCGTATCGTAGTAAACCATATTGTCAAACTGGAAATAGCCCTTGCTATTTGTCTTTTGCAGGAACTCATCATTATACTGGTCAAGAATTGTAAGTTTTACGTCACAATCGCTTACCGGGAATTTTAATAAATCACCGGTTATCTGTCCGCCAATAGTTATGAAGTGCTCTACGGGATGTTCCAATTCAGGAATTTCATTATTTATTACATCCTGCCATATAAATCTCCTCCAGCCCTGTGTTAACATCAGGTTATCAAGTGCTTCCCTTTCACCGGCGGACCCGCTCCGGAAATAATAACCCGGATTTTCAATATACCCTTTAAGATCAGACGTCAGCAAAAGGCTG
Organism: uncultured Bacteroidales bacterium; assembly: GCA_964461435.1. Taxonomy (GTDB): domain Bacteria; phylum Bacteroidota; class Bacteroidia; order Bacteroidales; family UBA10428. The sequence goes on from CAYWUI010000031.1 coordinate 24,354, forward strand.
CTGAGAATATCAGCGGACAATAAATCTGTACCGGCCTGTTCTTCATCAAGCACAGATAACGAAATATTTGACTGTAAAGGATTACCGTCAGCATCATGTACATCAATCAGCAGCCTTATCGAATCATTTTCATCCGGACTTGTATATTCCGGATATGCATTTATAATCATATTATCATGGTGATTGACGAATACCAGGCGTTCTGCTACAGGCTCATACCTGTAGGAGAAAAGTGTTAACTGGACAATACCCGTGGGAAACAGGCTCTTATCTACCCTGACTTCTGCATGTTCCCCTGCAAGGTCTATTAATGATGAATAGTATATCTTGCCCCTCACCTGTCCGATTAAAGAAAATTCATTGGCCGTCCTGTCATCCGTCCTGAACCTGTTTGAATTCACATCAACAAGCAAGTAATCTTCATTCGAATTGTCTGTTGCCATGACAATACCTCTTTCCAGGGGTTCGGGCAAGAATATTTTTATCTCCTTACCCCCGACGGAACGTACGAGGGCATAATATTTACGATCCTGTTCGGGCTTGATACGAAAAGTCCCCATCCCGTCATGGATACTGGTGAATGATACAATTTTGTTCTTATCCGAATCATACACTTCTCCACTGATGTTTATACTTCTGCCGGCCAAATTTATAGCTTTAAAGCCTACCACGCTTTCAATGCCACTCACCAGGCTGCCCCCTTCAGGGAAAAACTGAACATCGAAATATTTCGATTTCTTTATATTCTTTTTAATAAGTTGCTTGTTGAAGCTGGCTTCCTTTCTTGATATATATTTCCTGAAACCGGGATTACTTACGGAGAAATTGCAGGTAAAATAAAAATCGGAACTAAAGTTCCTCATCCAGTTAGTGTATGATCTTAGCTGGTATAATCCCTCACATACAGTATCCCTTAAAATAAAATCACCATAACCAAATCCGTTAACAAGCTTTATCCTCCTTGTATCAACAATTATCTTCCTGGAATTTATTAACTCTACATAAAGATTAGTACTAAGCGTATCCGGCAGATGATTTGTCGCGTCTACCACATATGCCTTGAACCATATGCTCTCACCTGCTTTATAACTGGAATTGTTCAGGTGCAGATAGACTTTCTGCTGATGTACTGCTGAAGAATATTTTTCCAGCGAAGACCTTATATTTTCAAGGTATTTGTTGTCCTCCTCATCTTCTGTGCCCGGGAATGAAAGTGATATGTATGACGGCAATAGCAATGCCAGAATATAAAATCTTCTTAAATACATGACACATTTATTATTTTAAACAAGTTCGGAAATAATAATAACATTGTCAATGAATTTTGGAATATATATAAAAGAGCATGTATTAAATTTTAATTCCTTCAGCTCAACAAAGGATTCTTATATTTTGTATATTTTCCAAAAAGTGCGCAAATTTATATTTTAAATGGCCGCATAACATTAATACTTAAAAATATGTCAGGACACAGTAAATGGTCAACAATTAAAAGAAGAAAGGGAGCCCTGGATGCAAAAAAAGGAAAAATATTTTCCAAGATAGTAAAAGAAATTCAGGTCTCCGTGAGGGAGGGTGGTAATGACGCTGAAAGTAATCCCAGGTTGAGGCTGGCTATTCAGAATGCCAAGGGAGTGAATATGCCAAAGGAAAATATTGAAAGGGCTATCAAAAAGGCGAGCAGTGAAGGTGCTTCTCTGCAGGAGGCTACTTTTGAAGGTTACGGACCCTCCGGCATTGCAGTATTCATTGAATGTCTTACCGACAATAATCTTAGAACCGTCAGTAACATTAGAGCAGTATTTAATAAAAGAGGAGGTAATCTCGGAACAAATGGGTCATTAAGTTTCCTGTTTGAAAGGAAAGGCGTATTTACTGTACACAAAGGCAACCGGGACCCTGAAGAATTTCAACTGGAAATTATTGATGCCGGGGTAGAGGATTGTGAACTGGAGGACGACATTTTTATAATAACAACATCCCTCGAAGATTTCGGCAGCGTTCAGAAGAAGCTTGACGAAATGGGCATGCATGTCGAAAATGCACAGCTTCAAAGAATTCCTAATAACACCAAAAAGCTGGATGCCGAAGCTGCGAGGAGAGTTTTAAAGCTAATAGAAGACTTTGAAGATCTTGACGAAGTTCAGAATATTTATCATAATCTTGAAATTACTGATGAAGTTGCAGAGATATTGCAGGAATAATTAATTTCAATTTTGATTCATTTTTTTTTGAAAAATGATTTTTATAAGTATATTTGTGCCTCAATTAATCTGATAAATGAAATTAACAAGTACCATACTCACTATTATATTACTTGGTATTCTTGGAATTCCAACGTGAGGATGGTATGCATAATCATAAAATAAGAAGAGGCCATTCTCACATACGGGAATGGCCTCTTTCTTTTTGGAATGTTTAATATTAAATTTTAAAATCATGAGCGAAAAATTGTACGTTTTTGACACAACACTCAGGGACGGTGAACAGGTGCCCGGCTGCCAGTTAAACACAGTTGAAAAAATTGAAGTAGCCAAGGCCCTTGAATCTCTGGGAGTTGACATTATCGAAGCAGGCTTTCCTATATCCAGCCCCGGTGACTTTAAGTCAGTTGAAGAGATATCCAAATCTGTTAACAATCCCGTGATATGTGCACTAACAAGGGCAGTTGAAAAAGATATAGATGTAGCCGCTGATTCGCTCAAATATGCAAGGAGAAAAAGAATTCATACGGGAATAGGCACTTCCTATTACCATATTAATTATAAGTTAAACTCAAATGAAGAAGAAATAATTAAAAGAGCCGTTGCAGCAGTGAAATATGCAAAAAAATACGTTGAAGATGTGGAGTTTTATGCCGAAGATGCGGGAAGAACCGAGGATGAATACCTTGCCAGGGTGATCGAGGCAGTTATAAAAGCAGGTGCTACAGTTGTAAATATTCCCGATACCACAGGTTATTGCCTGCCTGAAGAATTTGGCAAAAAAATTAAATTCCTTAAGGAAAATGTTAAAAATATTGATAAGGTAATAATTTCAACTCACTGCCACAATGACCTGGGCATGGCGACAGCAAATACAATCTCGGGAGTATTAAATGGTGCACGCCAGGTGGAGGTTACCGTAAATGGTATAGGAGAGCGCGCCGGAAATACTTCCCTTGAAGAGGTTGTTATGATCCTTAGAAGCAGGAAACATCTTGGTATTGAAACTAATGTCGAATCCAGGAATATATACCGGACAAGCAGGCTTGTATCAAGCCTCATGAGTATGCCTGTCCAGCCAAACAAGGCAATAGTCGGAAGAAATGCATTTGCCCACTCCTCAGGTATCCACCAGGATGGGGTATTAAAGAAAAGAGAAAATTACGAAATTATTGATCCCATTGATGTGGGAATAAACGAATCTTCTATAAACCTTACCGCAAGAAGTGGACGCGCAGCACTGAAGCACCGCCTGGCAAAGCTGGGATATGATATTAAGAAAGTTGAGCTCGACAAGATATATGTAAAATTCCTTGAACTGGCGGACAGGAAAAAAGATATTAAAGATGATGATCTTGAAGTGCTGGCAGGAAAATCGGAAGCTAAACAGGACCATGGTATAAAGCTTGAGAGATTGCAGGTATTATGCGGCAAGACAGCAATACCTACTGCTACAGTAACACTGAATTTTAACGGTGAATCGTTCACTGATACTTCCTCGGGAAACGGACCCGTGGATGCAGCATTTGATGCTGTCCGGAAACTGATACACCAGAGGTTCCGACTTGAAGAATTTCTTGTTCAGGCCATCACCAGGGGTAGTGACGACGTCGGCAAGGTACATATACAAATTGAGAGTAAAGGAAATTACTATTACGGATTTTCAGGGAATACCGATATTATTACTGCTTCGGTCGAGGCTCTGCTGGATGCGATAAATAAAATTGTCTAATCTTTAAAACTTTAAAACATTGGAAAATAAAACATTATTCGATAAAATATGGGATGCCCACGTTGTCAGTGAAATAGAAGGCGGACCGAGTGTATTGTATATTGACAGGCATTTAATACATGAAGTTACAAGTCCCCAGGCATTTGCAGGATTAGATTCAAGAGGCATCAAAGTATTCCGCCCGCAGAATACCATTGCTACTCCTGATCACAACGTGCCCACAGTAAATCAGCACCTTACAATAAAAGATGAACTGTCAAGGTCGCAGGTTGAAAAACTTACAGAAAATACCCAAAAGCACGGTATACAGCTTTACGAATTAAATCACCCCTACCAGGGTATCGTCCATGTTGTCGGCCCCGAACTGGGCATAACACAGCCCGGCATGACCATAGTTTGTGGAGACAGCCATACGGCAACACACGGTGCTTTTGGAAGTGTTGCTTTCGGCATAGGTACAAGCGAAGTTGAAATGATACTGGCCACCCAATGTGTACTCCAGCCCAGGCCAAAAAGAATGAAAATAACGGTAGACGGCAATACGGGCAAAGGAGTAACGGCAAAAGATATTATTCTTTATATAATTTCCAAAATATCGGCCGGCGGAGCTACGGGATACTTCGTGGAGTATAGTGGCTCAGCAATAAAAGCCTTAAGCATGGAAGGGCGCATGACAATTTGCAATATGAGCATTGAAATGGGTGCCAGGGGCGGGTTGATAGCTCCCGATAGTACTACTTTTGAATACGTCAGGAACAAAGAATTTGCACCCAGGGGCGATGAATGGAAGAAAAAACTGGAATACTGGAAAACCCTTTATTCCGATGCCGGTGCCGTGTTTGATAAAGAAATCAGATTTGATGCAGCAGACATTGAACCGATGATCACTTACGGGACAAACCCGGGTATGGGAATGGGTATTACGGAGAACCTTCCGTATGTTGGTGACATACCTGAAAATAACAGGCCCTCGTTTAATAAGGCATTAAAATATATGGGATTTAAGCCGGGATCATCCCTGTTGGGCAAGCAGGTAGATTATGTTTTTGTCGGCAGCTGTACAAACGGACGCATTGAAGATTTAAGGGCTTTTGCGGATTTTGTGAAGGGCAAAAAGAAAGCCCCTGATATAACAGCATGGATAGTACCCGGATCAAAACAGGTAGAGAAAAATGCCTTCGAGGAAGGTATTGTAAAAATCCTCGCCGAGGCTGGATTTGAGCTGAGACAGCCCGGTTGTTCGGCGTGCCTGGCCATGAACGATGATAAAGTGCCTGAAGGTAAATACGCGGTCTCCACATCTAACAGAAACTTTGAGGGCCGCCAGGGACCAGGAGCAAGGACAATACTTGCAAGTACACTTACTGCCGCCGCAGCTGCAGTAACAGGGAAAATAACAGACCCCCGGGAATTTTTGTAACTATTAACCATGCCCGCCGAAGCTTCCTCATCTGCCGAAGATTTTTCGCAGGCAGAAGCGCAGGTGGCATAAATCATTAATAATAAACCATAAATCATTAAATTATGTCGATAGATAAATTTGTAACATTTAAATCTGCATGTGTTCCTCTTCAAGTTGATAATGTTGATACCGATCAGATAATTCCTGCAAGATTCCTTAAAGCAATTACAAGGGAAGGATTTGGAGATAACCTTTTCAGAGACTGGAGATACGACAGGGATAACAAACCTGTAAGGGATTTTGTACTGAATAATCCCGCATACCCGGGAGCAATACTTGTTGCAGGCAAGAATTTTGGCTGCGGGTCAAGCCGTGAGCACGCCGCCTGGGCAATTCACGATTATGGTTTTAAAGTTGTTATCTCAAGCTTCTTTGCCGATATTTTTACGAACAATGCACTGAATAACGGATTGCTTCCCGTGCAGGTTTCCGATGCATACCTTAAAAAACTTTTTAAACTTATCGAAGCTGAACCGCAGGCAGAAGTAGAGGTCAACCTTGAAAAACAGGAAATAAAAATCCTGTCAACAGGTGAAACAGAAAAATTCGAAATTAATCCCTATAAAAAGAAATGCCTTATTAACGGCTTCGATGATATAGATTATTTGTTAAGCATTAAAAACAGGATTGAATTCTTTGAGAAGAACCGAACAACATCATATACTTAATAGTTATTATATATGTTTTAAGATTAACAATAATCAACTAATTTTGAATTTAAATATATAAGTCTATGAAAGTCTTAATAATGGATACTACCCTGAGGGATGGGGAACAGACATCAGGCGTATCCTTTACGGATGAAGAAAAACTGGGTATAGCAAAGCTATTGCTGGAGGAGCTGAAGGTTGACCGTATAGAAGTAGCCTCGGCAAGGGTTTCCGAAGGCGAGCTTGAAGCTGTCAGGAAAATAATAAAATGGGCCACCGTCAAGGACCTCCTTGATAGGATAGAAGTACTGGCATTTGTTGATGGCAATACTTCAATTGACTGGATCAAAAACGCAGGGGCAAAAGTTATGAATCTTCTTACAAAAGGTTCATACAGGCACGTTACCGAACAACTTAACAAGACTCCCGAAGAACATTTAAAAGATATAAAATATTCGATTAACTATGCTTTGAAAAATGACCTTAAGGTGAACATATATCTTGAAGACTGGTCTAATGGCATGCGCAATTCAAAGGATTATGTGTTTTTCATGCTGGATTCACTGCAGAATGAAAAAATAGACAGGTTTATGCTGCCCGATACACTGGGTATATTAAATCCCGATGAGACATACCAGTACTGCAAGCTGGTAGTGGAAAAATATCCTAAACTTAAATTTGACTTTCATGCGCACAATGACTATGACCTGGGTACAGCCAACGTATATTCTGCTATTAAAGCCGGTATCACGGGAATACATACAACGGTAAACGGACTGGGGGAGAGGGCGGGAAATGTGCCTTTATCAAGTGTTATCGGCGTCGTAAAAGACCACTTAAAATGTAAGATGAACATCAATGAATCAAAACTAAGCCTTGTAAGTAAAATGGTCGAATCTTTCTCGGGAATAAGAATTCCCCCGAACAAACCTTTAATCGGGGAGTCTGTTTTCACCCAGACATGTGGCGTACATGCAGATGGTGACCAGAAAAGCCAGCTTTATTTCAATGACCTGCTGCCAGAAAGGTTTGGCAGAAAAAGGGTCTATGCCCTGGGAAAAACATCAGGAAAGGCAAATATTAAGCAAAACCTGGAAGAACTGGGTATCGATCTCGATGATGAGTCTATGAGGAAAATCACGGACAGGGTAATTGAACTTGGAGATAAAAAAGAAACCGTCACAAAGGAAGACCTTCCCTATATAATATCAGATGTGCTTAAAAGCAAATATATAAATGAAAAAATCCAGATTAAGAACTATTCACTCTCCACATCAAACGGACTGAAACCCGTAGCCACACTCAAGATAAAAGTCCACGAAAATGAATATGAAGAGACTGCTAACGGAGACGGTCAGTATGATGCTTTTGTAAAAGCTTTAAGGAAAGTTTATAAAAAACTTGATAAAACGTTTCCCAAGCTGATGGACTATTCCGTGTCAATACCTCCCGGAGGAAAAACCGATGCACTGGTGGAGACTGTCATAACATGGAATATGCAGAATGGAAAGGAATTCCGCACAAGGGGACTGGATTCCGACCAGACAGTGGCAGCAATTAAGGCTACACTGAAAATGCTTAATATAATAGAAAACAGTAATCTTTGATTTATCCGCCGAAGCTTTGTCATTATAAAAAATCTTTTTGGCAAACTGAAAATAAATATTTAAACTTGTCGGCTTTTAGACAGGGTAATAATTAATAATAACAGAATAAAAAGGTAAAGAATGACGAAAAAGATGTATAATATAGCCGTGCTGCCCGGGGATGGAACCGGGCCCGAAGTTGTTAATGAAGGCGTTAAGGTGCTGAAAGCAACTTCAAATAAGTTTGGAATAAAATTTAACTTCGAGTGGTTTGATTTCGGGGGTGACCGTTACCTGAGAACTGGTGAGGTACTTCCTGATTCTGCCGTCGAAGAATTAAGAAAATTTGATGCCATATTTCTCGGGGCCATAGGTCATCCTGAAGTAAAACCAGGGATACTTGAAAAGGGAATTCTGCTTAAACTGCGCTTCGACCTCGACCAGTATATCAATCTCAGGCCTGTAAAACTTTATCCCGGCGTACCAACACCTCTTAAAGATAAAGGGCCAGAGCATATTGATTATGTAGTGGTACGCGAAAACGTCGGCGGCCTGTATACGGGCATAGGCGGATTTACTATGAAGGGTACCAAAGATGAAGTGGCTGTCCAGAGCATGGTATATAACAGGATGCAGGTTGAACGGTGCCTGCGCTATGCTTTTGAGTATACCAGGAAAAGAGCCAGAAGAAATACCCTGGCTCTTTGCGGAAAAACAAATGTGTTAACCTATGTCTATGACCTGTGGGAAAGGGCATTCCACGAAATTGGCGAAAAGGACTATCCTGATATCAGGCGTGAATATTACCATGTGGATGCTACCTGCATGTGGATGATAAAAAACCCCGAATGGTTTGATGTCATTGTCACGGGAAATATGTTCGGAGATATTATCACTGACCTCGGCGCAATAACACAGGGAGGAATGGGCATTGCTGCCGGCGGTAACATAAATCCCAACGGAGTGAGTATGTTTGAACCAATAGGAGGCTCAGCTCCAAAATATACAGGTAAGAATATAATTAATCCCCTCGCATCAATATGCTGCGGCATTATGATGCTTGAGCACCTTGATGAGAATGAAGCGGCCCAGGCCATTGAAAAGTCGGTGATGAACGTTACCGCAAATAAGCTTAAAGATATGGGCGCCGGCAAAATGGGATATTCAACAAGCCAGGTAGGCGATATGGTGGCCGAAGGAATATAAGGAACATAACTGCAATCCCGGCACAGAGCCGGGATTTTTTTTATACCCATACCCACCAGGGGGCATTGGCAAAGTCCCCGTAAACAAGCAAATCAAAAACCGCATGCCCCGCAAGGGGCGCCCAGATGTTGTTTGAATATTCCTTGATAACACTGAAAACAAATCCTCCGAAAATTGTCCATTTCATCAGGAACAGTATATCTGTTTCGTAACCGGACTGGTGTGCAAGAAAAAATGAGCATTTATAAGCTGTATGTGCAAGGGTCGCAAATATAATTGAGACCACTGCACCAATCCTGCGGGTGTGGCCCTGGATGAACCCGCGGAAAACAAGCTCCTCGGTGGCCCCTATAAGTATTGCAGGTACAGCAAAATATGTCAGCCTGCCAGGCAGAATAAAATCATGCTGATACCTTCTGTATACTGCCCCTATTAATATTCCGAAAATAATTGCAACAATAATATATATCACCGTTGTACGCGACATTTTATTAAACCCGAATAACAAGCGCAGATCCTTAAGAGTGCGTGCATTTATATTTATTATGATACCTGCAATAATTAAGCCCGCAATAGATATTAGAAAAGGAATTAACTTCCCGTGCGAAAACACGGCAAAAAATATTATCGCGATAACACAAACCAATGATTCAATCAGTACTACGAGCTTCGACTTTACCGCGGATACCATATTAATATAAACCGGTATTTAATTATTATATCTAGCTGACTTTAGCTTTTTGACGTCTGTACAACATTAATATTAGTCCGGTTAGAATAATTACAGGAATTATTAACAGCAGCCATCCTGAGCCCAGGCACAGTGCCGCGGCAGGAACAATGACGCAATTGGGCAGTTTTTCCTGAAGCTCCGCTGCAAGTGAAGGCTCATTATAAATACTGTCAGGCAATGAAAGATACTTCAGCCTTTTTAAATCATAAACTGAACTAAGGTCTATTTCCGTGTCAAAGTAAGTAAGACATGACAGCTTTTTGAGTCTCTTAAAGGAACTTATATCCTTAATATGCATACATCCTATTAATTCTATTGCCTCTATATCACTATGTTTTTCTGTAAATGATTCCAGTTCACCGGTTGTAACCTGCGGATTAAAAGATATCCAGCCAAGTGAAGTCAGGTTGTCAAGGACATCTATATCTGTAATGCTACTGCAATTTATTAAACCTAACCGTTCCATGTTGCTCATATTTTTTAAGACGCTTATATCGGTCAGCGAGTCACATTCCAGAAGGCTTAGCTGAGTGAGATTGTTCAGGTTGCCTAAAAAAGATATATCCCTTATCTCTGATTTAATTATTGTAAGTGACTCCAATTCTGAATTATTTATAAGGACTTCGTTATTTTCAGGCTGATACAAATTCAGCAGTATAAGGTTTTTCAATCCGGGAAGCTTTGATAAAACCTCCATGTCCCAGGTGTCTGCACTAATATACAGTAATTCAAGGTTTTTTTTACTGCCAATAGCTTTTTGTGTTTTGTCATCTAATGCGGATCCGGGTGCAACGATCCATGTCGGATTAAAAAGTTTCAGAACATCGGTGAAGTCACTTATATCTTCATTAATAAACAGGCCTATATCGGGTTTAATAGCGGCAATCTTTTTTAAATATGGCAGATGGGCTTGTGAATAGTCAGATGTAAACGAAAGATAGCGCAGATCGCTAATATCTCTTGAGTCAATACCTTCGAGCCAGTCCATGACCATTTTATCATCCGTTATTTCTATAGCTATGATTTTGCCATTCAGATAAAGCAGAAAATCCCCTGTATAAAATTCCAGGAAGCTGCCATCGGTCTTTTTATACCTGTAAAAAGGCAAATTACTGTTTTCTGTAAACAGGTACAGCAAATCACTATCATATAGCGGCAGCGCGGAAATGCTGTCCGCACCCGGACCGGTGATCCAGGAAAACTCGGACCTTGGAAAATTTGTATACGCATTACACCCTTTAAGTTTTACTATTTTGTACTGCTCATTCCGGTAATTTCCGGTAATAAAACTACCTGTAGCACCGGTAAGGGCTATCACAATTATTACTAATAGTACTTTTTTCATTCGTTTTAAATTTTATAATTATTTAAAAACAAATTCGTTCTCACATGAATTTATTTTAATCATGCTTTTTTGAGAATTTATGATAAAAAAAATTCATGTTCGTTTCATATTAACTCATTAATAAATGAATATGTTATAAAAAACTAAATTATTAAATAAAAGTTTATTTTTCAGGAATTCAGCACATTATTTATTTTAATATGCATGAATCCTTTTATCTCAGAGCTAATATTGACTGACATTTCATACCATTAATTAAGTCCTATTTATTTTTGTAGATAGGAAAAAAATATGATAAATTTGCACCTGCTTTAGAATGCGGAAATAGCTCAGTTGGTAGAGCACGACCTTGCCAAGGTCGGGGTCGCGGGTCCGAGTCCCGTTTTCCGCTCATATTTATTTATTGATCTAATGATTTATTGATTTTCTGATTTTTTTTATTTTAGCAATATTAATGATGTATGATTTCAATTCTGGATGGAATCTGAGGAACTCAAACAGAGAACGAAAACATTTGCAATTAATATTGTAAGGTTCTTTAAAATATTACCAAAGAATGATGAAGCGAGGATAATTGGTAAACAATTACTGAGATGTGCTACATCAGTTGGCGCTAATTACAGGGCAGCATGCAGATCCAGATCGAAAGCTGAATTTTATGCAAAGTTGTGCATTGTAGTAGAGGAATGTGACGAATCAATATTCTGGCTTGAACTATTAGGAGATACAAGAATTATTGGTAGTGAAGATCATAAGGAAATATTAAAAGAAGCAAATGAACTATTGTATATCTTCTCCTCATCACGAAAAACCGTAAAAACAAAATTAAACTATAATAAACATTCAAATTAATAATTCATCAAATCACAAAATCATTAGATTATATTGGCCCGGGTGGCGGAATTGGTAGACGCGCTGGACTTAAAATCCAGTGGCCTATTAATGGCTGTGCGGGTTCAAGTCCCGCTCCGGGTACAAGAAAAGCCCTTTAAGTAATTGTCTTAGAGGGCTTTATTTTTTTATGGGTAACAAAATAGTAACAAATATTAAAACTATCTCCACTTATCAGGTCTTTTTACAACATATCCATTTTGTAAAATGATTTCATCAGGTAAAACGGAATTCTGTAATCTTTGTTGATGATATTCTAACTTTATTGTATTATTTGCTCTATTTTTAAGATCAAATGAATAACGATTTGGTGGGAAATACACAAATATTTTATGATTTGGATCATATTCTCTAATAAAATCAATTGATGGTATTAAGTCACTATCAGCAGAAACCAGAACAGAAATATCGTTTCTTTCTAAAACAACATTTCTTATCATTTTAACAGCTATATTAACATCAGTTTGCTTTTCTTCATAATCTTTTAATATCCTTTGACAGTTATAACAAATTTTAGATTTATCTAAGTATTTTCCAAAATATATATTTAATAAGGGATTTTGTTTATTTGCTGTTAATAAAAGGTCTAAGCGGTATTTTTTACCTTTTTCTTTTGGTATAGCTGTAAAATAATTAACTTCAATTAGTTCCTGATGAGGTCTTGTAAATAGATCACATAACTTTACAAAGTCAATCCAATAAAATTGTTTCCATTTTTTTTCCTTAAGACCAAAGTAAAAATTGAAGCCGTCAATGTAAAAAATAACTCTTTGTTTAGTCATCGCCTTAAAATAAAAAACCCTCTGCAATTGAGGGTTTAACTCATGGATTTCTCACCATGAGGGGGTATGAGGCAAAGCCTCAATACAAAGATAGACAATTTTTATGTAATTGCAATTGTTTTATACTGTATAACAGATATTTAGAATCATTCTAATCTTGTAAATTAGTCAATTTTAATAATTCTAATAGATATTATTTCTTTCTCAATTTCAAAAAACGGTTTCTTATCCAATTTGTTCTGTTCTTTATGATCGCTGTAAAATTGATAAAAAATTCCATTGGTAAGAATTGCAAACTTGGCGTCTGTTGATATAAAATACCTTTCTAATTGTGTCCTATGTAAATCAAGTTTGTCAGACCAGTGTTTACATTCAATTAGTATAATAGGTTCATTATCTTTTAAAATAGCATAATCTACTTTTTCTCCCTTTTTAATGCCAATATCAGCAATATATTCAGGAACAACCTCAACAGGATTAAAAATATCATAATCATAACCTAAAATACTTATGAATGGAAGTACAAAAGCTGTTTTGGTAGCTTCCTCAGTTTTTATTTTATCTTTTTGTTTTATAATTTTATCACTGAGGATTTTAAGTTTTTCAAAAAGTTCATTTAATTGTACTTTTTAAAAAATAATGATGTTGTGTAATTTTTCTTAATAAGTCGTTCATTAAACTTTTACACTTTTTCATAGTTCAATTAACCTGCAATAAATATTTAATTGAACTTATATGAAAATTGCATTATGTCCAAAACGGTACGCAAATATGAAAAGTTGCAGCTTTCGGAGCGCGTTTTTGTCCAACGAGATGAAAGCCAAATGGTGAACGAAATGTTTATATAACCACCTATGCTGTAATTTTTTATATTTGAATGTTGGCAACAGTTTTGATTAATCCGATTTATCTTTAATTTAAATATTTCTAATGCCACTATTCAATTGTAAATGTTAACGTATCAGTAAAACTACCATATAGTTGAGCAGCAGGAATAAAACTTGCCGATGCAAAATAAGTGCCTTTAGCTAGTACTTTACCAATAATATCTGATTCTTGCACCCAATTGTTTTGTTTTTGCCAAATTATCCCTTCAACATTTTTTAAATCAATTTTTATCAAAGTAACTTTGCTTTTGACCTCAATTACAATCTCTTCTTCGTTTTCCAATTCTTCTTCAAGTTTATCAATAGCAAATTTTTGCTCTGCAGACCAAACATTTATTTTTGGAGGACTTTCTATTTGGCGAACCGGGAGTATACCCGGAAGCGTAATTATTTTATCCCCGATATTTGAAAAATACAATTCAAAATCAATTACATCATTCATTTTATAACTTGATTTTTTCATTTCGAGCACCAATTCAAAATCACCCCATTTTGCTTTATCAACATTTTCGGCAGTATATGTACCTACAGCTTTATTAGTCGTATTGTCAGCCACATTACTAGACGGCTCATTATTTTCACATTCTGTGAATAAAAGAATAGTACATACCAAGTAAAACACTGAACTAATAATTGTTTTCATTTTATTTCCGTTTATTGTTATACAAAAAATATCAATTAGTAAAAAATAGATTTGCATTTTAACCTATTTAAGGTTCAATAATACTTATATTCCCATTGTTATCTTTTTTAAGGCTAGGCTTAACCTTTTCAGGTTAGTTATTACAATCTTGTTGAATTTATCCGTTAACTGTGAACAGGGAAATTTGAGCAAGGGCCGAAATTAGTAAATTGAATTTTTTCATCTTATAAGCTTTTAAATGATTAATAATAATTTGATATATTTTATTGTCAATTTTGTCATGGTTCCCATGGTTTCTTTAAAATTGTTGCCAAACAAGTATATATAACCAATTGTATATATCACTATTTATAATGTACTTGTTTTTCACTTGCAATTGATTGCCCTAACTAAGATATATACAAATTGTATATATTTGGTTATTTCCTTTTAATGATAAAACCTTACATAAGGTTACACTTTCCCACAGAAATTAGCAAATGATTTGAATTGTTTTTAAACAGTATGAAAATTACAATTTTTTTGTCCCGTAACAAAAAAACCGAGGCCTTAGCGGGAGCTGTAAAAAATGACCTCATTAAATAACCCAGGTTGAGCGATCTCAAGTTGGCTAAGAATATATCATACCAGTCAGAGGGAGTAAATCGATCCGCTCCGGGTACAAATAAAGCAATAAATCCCTATAAATTATATGTTCGCATAATTATTCCCGGATTACACAGGAGCCCTAATATTTTCTCCCCAGTAGAATCAGAAAAAAGGAATGACTATATGACCAGAGACTAGTAGGTTTCAACATCAATCGACCAGATTCCGGGCCTTTCAATAAAGATTTTTAATCTGGCCCTGGCTCCTGTTGAGGGTACGGTACCTTTAATATTTAAGATAAATGGGAATTTTGATGATGGGAGGTTAATGTATTTAGATCTGCCATCAAATTCAATATTTACATCATCAACTTCCACGATATCTTCCAATCCTGAAATAGTGATATTATTCTGAGAGCTGCCATTATTCTGGCATACTACCCTAACAATGTTTTGTTTTTCCAGGACTTCATAACCATCTTTTGTTATTCCGGAATATTTACCAGCGATCCAGTATCCTTCCATAATTTCCTTTTCAGTATTACTATAAGTCATTTTCCCTTTGCCCTCAAAAAGACCA
>CAYWUI010000032.1:0-38243 GCA_964461435.1 uncultured Bacteroidales bacterium
CCATTGGCGGGGGCATTGCAATTCTTCTATATCTTCTGCGATTCGGCATTATTTTAGTTTGTAGTCAAGATTAAATTTTACCCCAAAATTAATATTTCTTCCAATATTATAAAAACCTACATTCTTCAATGTGGAAAGATGGTCGGCATAGCCTTCATATTATAATCTTATAAGGAAAAAATACCTTAACCTGCGCATTCATGAATTTCTGTTTTTTAACTGCTCAACAACCAGCTTGTATTTTTCATGTATCATTGCCTGATCAAATTCCCTGAACTCCCTGAGAAGTGTTTCAAGCTCATCCCCGGAAAAGTATTTTTCAGAATCAGGGAAAAATATTTTATCCTCCTTTTTTATATGCTCCGGATAAAATTCAACCAGCTTACCAAGCTTTTCTAAAATTATGTTTATTGTATTTTCCCCCCTGATATATTTGTCTCTTGCTTCCACCAGTTCAGCGACTAACCTTCTGCCGTATCTATGTTCTTCAATAAGCTCATTCATAGTCTTTATTTCCTTTTCAGACATATTTTTTTTTACACAATCACGAAACAATATATCCTCTTCTTTTCCATGATGAGTTTTATCCGCATAAATCCTTATAAAATCTACGGCTGTATCTATGAAAATAATATCGGCCTTCCTTGTCTCCTTAATTTTCAGTATTTCTTTCTTTATTATCTCTATCATTTTCTCAATTAAACGATGCTCGATCATTAATAGTCCTCTTGGTTTCATTATGTTATTCTCCTTTATTTATTTTGAACAGCCATTATTTATTATACCCCTTTAATTAATAACACATTTATTACTGAAAACCATGCATGTTAATCACCATGTTGCAGGCTAACATACTACCTGGTTAAAATCTTTATCAGTTCAATATTCGGCTCCAGGTTTTTGAGGTTCTTCCTGTCCCATTTCACGATGCAGAAATCACCCTTGTAATCCCAGTTGGCATAAGCTATGCTGTTTTCCCTGAAAATGTCTGTAATATCCCGATAATATTTCAGTCGCATTTCTTCAGGCACAGATGGAAGGCAGCCAAACTCATTGCAGTAAAGCTGGAGTCCCAGTTCTTTTGCTTTATCTATGGCCTCCCGGATAATAGACTGGAGTTTTTCCTTGTTATAAACGTCCCTGGCATTTTCTTCCTCCAGTCTTAACATAAGGGCTTCATTTTTTTTATCCACATACTTATCAAAATCCGCATCGGTTATGCACTGTCCGGGGTAGTGGACCGGACCGTCATAATATTTTGCAGGGGACCAGTATGCCTTGTAATGTGTTACAAAATAGGGATGGTAAGTATGAACGCTCAGGATAATATTCTTATCGCCTTCAGGCACTTTCAGGTAAGGGAAGGTATATGGCTGTTGCCACATGTTGGAACCTATTATTATAACCCTCCCGGGTTCTCTCTTTCTTATTATCTTTACTGCCCTGGCAATAAGCTTGTTCCACTGTTCATGGTCAGGTGCCACAGGCTCGTTCATTATCTCGTAAGCTACCATGTCATTCGGGTATTCATGCAGGTATGCGGACAGGTTTTCCCAGAGTTTCATAAGGTTATTCTGTGCAACGGTATCAGTCCACAAGGTCATCTGCCCTTCATTGTTCCTGGCATTAAAATGATGGGACCTCAGGATGTGCAGGTCAATAACAGCCCTGAGTCCGCACTCTGCACACCAGTTAAGGCAATTTTTAACATGCCGGAGCGACGGTTCAATGACATTGCCGTTTTCATCCCATAGCTCTTCCTCATCCACAGGGATTCTAACATGATCGAATCCAAAGCTGTGTATAAGTTTTATATCATCACGTGTAATGAATTTATCCTTAGGCGCCCAGTCGCGTGTCTGAGACATCCAGTGGCTGAGGTTCACTCCTTTACGGATTACAAATCCCGACGGATTTGCAATATAGCCGGTAGTATCAGGTTTATTACTATTTTTTGTTGCAGTATTTCCTTCCTTTGTTCTTCTGCCGCATGAAAGCATAACTATAAGGATGAATATGAAGCTAAGTAAGGTAACAATTTTTTTAATCATGGTATCATTATATTTTAATTTGGTTAACATTCAGTGGTTACTGCTGGTAATTCTCTTTTTCACAAGGTCCCATGATTGTGTTATCAGAAAGCTTTCATCCATATTATTCACCATTTCCTCAAACCGTGTTATCGGGACAGAAAAAGTCAAAGTACTTTCCGGAACACAGGGCCGGGCAGAAACATCGAACATCCCTAAAATACATCTTGGATTTTTCGAATCGGACTCATTAAGCGTATTACTGATTATGGATGAGCATCCTGATCCCATAGGTGTAATAACCCCATGCTGATTAGCCATATCAAAATTTGCCAATGTAAAAAGACCTGATAAGACATCCGGGCCGGCGAAAAATATAACAGCCAGGGGCTTGTCTCTTTCCGATAATCTATCCCATCGTTTGAATACCAAATACCTGGCGGGTGATTTAAAAGGAGGATTTTTTCTTAAAAATTCTTTTACCAGGTCCGGTGATTTTTTATATCGCTCACCTTCTACTTTACCGGGTATACCACAAGACAGGAAATATTCAAAATCGGGCCGCAGGCCTTGCGAAAAACCGGAATAACGCTTGCCGCCCATGCATCCGTTACTGTCCGCACTGTATACAAAAGTATGTCCCTCCCTAACACGGTTTAAATTGCAGATTAAGCACCGGTGTTCATCCTTCGATTCCCCGATCTCTTCCCCGGAAACCTCATCAGTATAAAAATACGTAATTGGCAACTCTGCCTTGGAAAAATATTTTTTCCATCGAAGCAGGAACAATTCCTTAAATTTTAAATCCATAATAAAATCTCTTTAGCATTCAGGACAAATTTCTCTATCAAATATAAATATATTCCGGGCGAGTAATCAGGTTAATTTCCCCCATTGTTGAAAAATAACATGGCTGATTAAATGTTGATAGACTAGATTTTAATTGTTATTGTTTTCAACTTGCATCAGATAGTTTCTTATATCAGCAAACTCTAATCCACTCCGGCACTTGCCGTAATCACTTCGCTATTCACTTTCTTTACAAGTCCCTGCAGCACATTTCCCGGTCCGACCTCGGTAAATGAGTCAGCCCCGCCGGCAATCATATTTTTAACAGACTGTGTCCATCTAACCGGTGAGGTCAGCTGCAACTTGAGGTTTATTTTTAATTCGCCGGGGTCTGTTACGGGTGATGCGGTTACATTCTGGTAAACCGGACAAGCAGGTCTGTTAAATGTTGTATCATCTATTGCCTGTTCAAGTTCAACCCTGGCAGGCTCCATCAGGGGTGAATGAAAAGCACCGCCGACCTTCAGCTTTAATGCCCTTTTTGCCCCTGCCTGTGTGAGCTTTTCTATTGCCATGTCAATACCTTTCATTGAGCCGGAAATGACCACCTGTCCCGGACTGTTATAGTTTGCAGGGACGACAACCTCATCAATCTCATTACAGACCTTTTCAATAATCTTATCATCAAGTCCCAATATAGCAGCCATTGTTGACGGATTTATTTCACATGCTTTCTGCATTGCCTGTGCACGTTTTGAAACGAGACTAAGTCCGTCCTCAAATGACAGTCCCCCTGCCGCAACTATTGCGGAAAACTCGCCCAGTGAGTGACCTGCTACCATATCAGGCTCAAATTTGCCGCCAATAGTCCTGGCCAGAATCACCGAATGAAGGAAAATGGCCGGCTGTGTAACCCTGGTCTGCATCAAATCTTCATCCGTACCTGTAAACATCATATCCGTGATTCTGAAACCAAGTATATCATTGGCCTTTTCAAACAGCTCCCTGGCAAGTGCGGATTTATCATACATGTCTTTGCCCATTCCGACAAACTGTGCTCCCTGTCCGGGGAAAATATATGCTCTCATATTGTTGAACTTAAAATTACGGGTAAAGGTAAAAAATTAGAGGCAGGAGTCAATGCAGCTTCACTCCTATCAGATGTATAAACTCTTCCCTTGTTCTCTGTTCTTTTAAAAAGCAACCTGTAAACGCCGATGTCGTAGCTACCGAATTTTGTTTCTGAACGCCCCTCATAGCTATGCACAGATGCATTGCTTCAATTACCACAGCTACCCCCATGGGTTTAAGGGTACTATGGAGGCAATCCCTTATCTGCACAGTAAGCCTTTCCTGAACCTGCAACCTCCTGGAGAATGCATCAACAACCCTCGCTATCTTTGACAGTCCGGTTATATACCCGTTGGGAATATATGCTACATGAGCCTTACCAAAAAAAGGGATCATATGATGCTCGCATAAGGAATAGATCTCAATATCCTTAACCAGGACCATCTGCCTGTAATCTTCCTCAAACATTGACGAAAGAATCAGTTCGTGAGGATCAATATTATAACCGTGAGTAAGGAACTGGATCGACTTGGCAACTCTCAAAGGTGTATCTTTTAGTCCCTCACGGTTCGGATCTGCCTCAATATTTTTCAAAATGCCCTTATATAATCTTACTAACTCTTCTGTCTTTTTCCCGTCAAACTTGTCTATTCTTTCATATCCGTTTTCAGATATTCCCCCGATATTTTTATTATTTTCATTCATTTCAAAAATTTATTTTTCTTTATTTGTTAGTTCATAATAAACCGGAAAAATATATATTTATATAATTTTATATGTTGAACATAAAAGTCTAAAGTTAACAACTTTTTAATTTATAAAACCTTTAATAATTTTTATCTGTTTTGAAAATACTAATTGTCGCGGCAGCAAGCAGGGAAGTTAAACAGTTAAGTGATAAACTTGAGTTTATTCAAAGTATTAATGCCAATTACACTTGCCACAAGTACGGCACCTTGCTCGTTGACATATTAATAACCGGCGTGGGAAACATCTTTACTACCTATAATTTAACAAAGGCGTTAAATGCGACTGATTATGATCTTGCTATAAATGTAGGCATAGCAGGGAGTTTTGACTACTTTCTTGAACAGGGGTTTGTTGTCAATGTCATCCAGGATCAGTTTGCAGACCTAGGTGTGGAGGAAGATAATAATTTTTACACTCTCAGCGAGAAGGAATTAATGAATGAGAATATTTATCCGTTTAGTAGGGAGATTCTAAAAAATAAGGGGAGTTTTGATATCGATGAGGTTGATTCTTTAATACCGGTAAAAGCTATTACTGTTAACACATTAACTGGCAACCAGGAAGCTATTGAAAAGCTAAAGATTAAATTTAACCCCGAAATTATAACAACTGAGGGAGCAGCTTTTTTTTATGTATGCCTGCTGGAAAATATGCCCTTTCTCCAGATAAGGGCAATATCCAACTTTGTCGAGATACGTAAAATTGAAAACTGGAATATACCGCTTGCAATAAAGAATCTGAACGATTCAATAGTTGAAATTTTTAATGAGCTGAAACTTGATTGATATTATGTTCATAAAATTAACTTAATATCATGATAATTGTAACCGGAGCAGCAGGATTCATTTGCAGTAATTTCATCAGCAAGCTGAATAGCGAGGGAATAACTGATATTGCTATTGTTGATGATTTTGCAAATGAAATAAAAAACAGGAATATTGCACATAAATCCTTCAGCGAAAAAATAGACAGGAATATATTTTTTAAATGGTTTGATAAAAACCACCTGAAGGTGGAGTTTATTACCCATATTGGCGCACGGACTGATACAGCGGAATCTGATAAGAATGTATTCGACAGGCTTAATCTCGGATATTCAAAGCTTGTATGGAACTACTGTGTAAAATATAAGGTGCCGCTTATTTATGCTTCATCAGCCGCAACATATGGATTAGGGGAATATGGTTTCAGTGATGACCATGAAATAATAGAAAAGTTAAAACCTCTGAATCTATATGGCGAATCCAAGAACGAATTTGATAAATGGGTATTAAAACAAAAAGTATCTCCCCCCTACTGGGCCGGCTTAAAATTCTTTAATGTTTACGGGCCCAATGAATATCACAAAGGCAGAATGGCCTCAGTAATTTATCATGCCTGGTGCCAGGCAATTAAGACAGGAAAAATAAAACTATTCCGCTCACATAATATTGATTATAGAGACGGTGAGCAGAAAAGAGACTTTATTTATGTCAAAGATGTACTGGATGTTTTATATTTCCTGATGAACCTAAGGAAATATCCCGGTATTTACAATCTGGGAACAGGCAAAGCACGGACATTTCTGGATCTTGCCGGGAATATTTTTAAAGCAACGGGCAGAGAGAAAAATATAGAATTTATCGATACTCCTGAAGATATAAGAGACAAATACCAGTATTTTACCCAGGCCGAGATGGGCAAACTTAAATTAACAGGTTATTCAAAAGAATTTACAGACATTGAATCAGGTATTAAGGATTATATCAAGAATTACCTTACCGGCATGAAATATAGCTGATTGCCCCGCCATGGCATATTTTAGGAAATCCATAAATATTTTATTAATATTGTGAACGAGTTAGAAAATAATGTGATATGGAAAGGGCACATATTTATATAAAGAAAATACTGTTTCTCGGAATATGTATTATTGCAGGATATTTTCTGAGCAATTACTTTGCCTTATATTATGTTGTCCCCGGTTTGCTGCTGGCTTTTTCCCTGGCAGACTTTAAAATAACCGGCAGGAAACCAGAATATTTATTTAACTTCAGGAGAACGGAAGAATATTTCAAAAAGGGAGGTCTCAGGGACTTGATAAGGATAATTGTAAGCTTGCTGGCCTTTGTTTATGACACGGTTGTATGGATTATCTGGGGTATATATCTAATTTTTGAGCTGTTAACAGAGTTTTTATTTTTACTGAGAAATATTTTCTTCTGGATTATATATGGCATATTATGGTTCTTAAAATTGTTTGTTCCTCCAGTAGTTATTCTCTTTAAGCTCATAGTTCATTATCTTATCAGATGGATTTGGTGGATTTATCAGATTTCATTTAAAAATATAACCGCCAGCCTTAAGAGAGATCATTATTTTACTGCCGCAAAAGGTATAATATTATCAATATTCACCGTTTTTGTTTTCTATTTTATAGGTATACTGGTTGAAGTAAACGGACTTATTTTCATAGGTGTCGTACTCGCTTTATTACCTATAACGTGGGTGTTCGGTGAAATATCACTGGCAATAAGCAAAACCCACCAGGACAAAAGTGAAATACCTGCACTAAACAGCTATAACAATGGACTTGAATCGGTCCGCAGTATACTGTTTTATATTACAATGATAATTTTATTATTTATTATCCAGATACTGTTAAACTTGCTGGGATGGATACCCGAAGCGGGATTAAGCCTCCTGGGCGTGGTTCTTAATATCAATACCTTTATTACACTTATTATTATTTTTCTAACCGTTATTACGGTCTTTGGAGTATTAATTATCCCGACTCACAGGCTGTTCAATATTTTCAGAGAAGTATCAATAAAGGATTCCGTCTCACTCCTGGGTATAATTTTCAGAAAAGGATTGCAGTATGTTCTCCTGTTGGTTCCTTCTTCCTTATTCGGTGCATTGCTGCTAATCATTCCTGCCATTATTCTGACAGTTGCTTTATGGTTTGGCCTTTATGTAAAAGATAGTGTTATCGACGCTAAAATAGGGGCTTTAAAAAATGCAAAAATCGAAGCTAAAAATGAAATTGAAGATTATATAATTCAGACAAGGATAAATAATTTAAAATTTTACAAGGGCTACCCCTGGAACATCTATAAAGAAATAAATAACAGGAGCAACATTGATTACGAGATAAGGGACAAAAAAGAGGAACTAAGTGATGAAGAAGCTGAACTGAATTTAATTGATAATGAAACAACAGTAGAAATTGAGCAGATAGAGGAGCAGATAAATAATGAACTGCTAAGGGATGCAAACAGCTCCCAGGTCGCGGATCTCAGAAATCAGAAACTGATACTGGAGAAAAATCTAGCAGAAATAAAATCAGAAAAAGGATCGGCAATTAATAAGCTGGTTATTGACATAAGTAATCTTGAGAACTATAAGCTGCAACTGTTCATTGCTTTTTTCTTTACAGGTGTCTGGTTATCAATATTCGGAGGAATGGTACTTGCATTTATCTTTGCTTATCTGGGCAATGCTTTCTATGAAATATACCTGTTCAGGAATGATAATAAGCCAAGCTACTGGAGACAGGTTTGCATGGAAGAAAAAGAAAAGAACAGCAAGCAGCCGCTGATAGGATTTACACTGCTTGTTATCGTAATTTTGTTATTCTATTATTTCTTTTTCCAGTTAAGTTTTTCAGGTAATTATCAGTTATTTGGAATCCACTAAATTAATATACCCTCTTTATACCCTATTCTTATAAGGTCTATTTTTTTCAGGTCAGCTGTACCCAGGTGATGCCTGGTATCAGCGAGATATATATGCTTTGCGGGAGGGTTAAGGGGCTTATCCTCTCCAAAAAACTCTTTCCGTTTTGCCTGAATAATTTGAAGTCCCACTGAATCGGCAGCTACCGGATCCAGACTTACAATCAGCCCCATGTAGGGCCACACATATTTTTTGTTGAAATGATGGGGACCCACTCCATGAAAAAGAGGGGTAAGCATAACAAGAATGTTTAATCTTGTCTTTCCTTTCACCATCGGCAACTCAAATAATTTTGCGAGGTCAGCACACGAATCGGGGTGCCAGGAAGAAGGACTGTCAGTAAACATTATATAGTTTTTCAGCAGACTGCCTACACCTGACCAGGCGTGTGTTCTCATAGGCCTTATATTAATAAGAGCCGTTGACTTCTGGAAAACAGGATCACTCAGTACCCCACGATCATTTATACTAATATTATTCGCATCAACACCTGCTTCAATGACCCTTTTCTTTATCCAGTTCTCCAGTGCAGAGGGAGTAGGCAGGTATCCCCATTCGTTTGATTTGATGCCCACTATATCTTCACGTCTTATTATCTTTTTCCATGATTCTTTAATGTCGGCTCCCCCTGTTAATTTCTGTACCGCATTATCCAGCATCTTTTGTATAGTTTGTGGGTCCGGATTGCCATCGGTATCCACAGCTTTTTCATCCCTTATTAATATGACCCTGGTTTTTGTTACATCGCTGCCGAATAAATTTATTCCGGGATTCAGTAACAATGCACTTCCTATGCCCGCTTTCGTAGCATCTTTAATAATTTGCCTGCGTGTTAATATTCTTTTTGTCATAAATCTGGATTTTAATTATTATTTATAATCAATATTAATTTTCTTATAGGTTAACTCAATATCTGAAAGAAGAGCGGAAACATATTCTTCAGTTATCCCATTGAAAACACCATAAAAAGTATTGTCTATTAATTTAACTGACATCCATTTGTTATCTTCAAGCTGCGATATTGCCCTGAATTCTCCCTCAGGAAAATATTCATTTATAAAGTTGTTATATGCCTTACCGGCGGTTTCATTATCATCATATTGAATTATCAGAACGTAACTCCTGTTTCCCTGTGAGCCGTACTTTGCAAGTACTGCGTCTGTTTTGTCGCCTATAAGAAGAAAATCTTCGTCAGCAATAAAATAAAATGAATTTACCCAAATGTAATGATAAAAATATAAAATACTTGATTTATCCAATCCTTCTGAGGGCAATAAGTCAATAATACCGGGCCTGTTGCCCGTCTCCGTGATTCTTTCAGAAATTATCCTGCCCAGCTTATAAATAAGTCCTTTTGATTCATCTGTCTCTTCAGTTGTCATAACAGATATATAGTATTTCCCTTTCCAGAATAACAAGGCTCCTTCAACATATTGAGAACCCTGTCCGAATGAAGAGTCTTCTTCATATCTTGTATTGGAAAATACTCCAAAGGCATTTTCTGATGTATTCATATCGAAAATTTCCACGATAACTTCAGGTTGTCCCTGTTTTATGTACTTCCTGCTAACAGCCTTTTTAAACCCGTAAGAAATATATAATTCAGCTCCTCCGTCAATATAATCATATAAGCTTACTTTGTCATTCAGCAATATTACATTTTCAGAGGTCCATCCATTGAGTGAATCCGGAAGTTCTTCAAAAATATTTGTTTTGGCATGTTTCATATTCAATAGCAATAAGACAATTAATAAAGCTGTTCCAATTAATTTATTATATATCAATTTCCCGTATAAATGACAGTTCATATTATCATAAATTTTAACAAAGTGACTCAACAGCAAGTAATGCCTGTTCTTAAAATTCCAGGGTGAAAACAGTTTCTTTCTCCGGTACTGACCTTACCCTTATTTTACCATTATGTAACCTCATAATTTCTCTTGACAAACTGAGGCCTATACCTGAACCTTTATATTTAGTAGCAAAAAAGGGAACAAATATCCTTTCCATGTTTTCGTCACTTATCCCTGTTCCGTTGTCTATCACCTGGATAACAACATTCTTATTTGCGATATATAAAGCCCGAAGTGTGATTCTCCTGTCTTTAGTATTATCAAATGCCTGAATTGAATTATTAACAAGATTAATCAGTATTTGTTCAACCAGTTTTTTATCTGCAGTAAGTGCCAATGATTCGGGTATTACTTCTATTTCAAGTAATATATTGTTCTCATTAAGTTCCTTTGTCATTAATAGTTTAATATTTTCAAATAATTCTTTTATTGAAAATTGCCTGAAAATTGGCTTTGGCTGGAGAGTGAGACTGCGGAACTTCTCAACAAAATCCACAAGTCCGTCGCTTCTCTCTTCAATAATATTCAGCCCATTGACCGAATCATCAATAATTTCCTGTTCAATATCATTTATTGATTTAGCTTTCTTGCTATTGGTGCTCAGGAATTCCTTAATTGTTTTTATTGTCGATGAAATCGGACTTATGGAGTTCATAATCTCATGTGTGAGTATTCTTATCAGTTTCTGCCATGACTCCAGCTCTTTAGCTGCTTCACTAATATTCCGGTTATTTTTTGTCAGGGCATTATTAATAACTAATTTTTCACCTTCTTCAAGGCTTAACCGCTTATTTATATCTGTTTGTAAATTACTTTCCGTGCCAAATGAAAAATCTTCAGGAGTAAGAACGTCACGATCACATAATATGACGGCTTTTTCGATGGTATGTCTTAACTCCCTGATATTACCGGGCCATGAATGGTTTTTCAACTTATCCAGTGCCCCTGATGTAAATTTAAGAGGTGACCGGTCATATTTACCTGCAAACTGGCTGAGGTAAAACTCTGATATCAGCACTAAATCATTCTCACGGTCTCTTAAAGGAGGGACATTTATCTGCACTGTATTTAGCCTGTAAAACAAATCTTCCCTGAAGAGACTTTCTTTAACCATTGCCGGTAGATCCTTATTGGTAGCACTAATTATCCATATATCTACCTGTATTTCCCTATTTGAACCCAGGGGAGTTATCTTCTTATTTTCTATTGCTGAAAGGAGTTTTGCCTGCAGGGAAAAGTTGAGATTTCCAATCTCATCAAGAAAAAGTGCACCCTCGGAGGCTGCTTCAAATCTGCCTATACGGTCATCCTTTGCATCGGTAAATGCACCTTTTTCATGCCCGAAAAGTTCACTCTCAAAAAGCGTTTCACTTAAAGCTCCTAAATCCACACTTATAAAGTCTTTCCGGCTTCTACCTGACTGCCGGTGTATCTCATGTGCAATAAGTTCCTTGCCTGTCCCGTTTTCTCCCATTAACAATATATTTGCTTCAGTTGAAGCTACCTTATTGATAGTTTTATACAAATCTTTCATTACCGTTGATTCACCGATAATCTGACCATAATTCCTGTTAATATCTTCACTTATCTGCTTTTGTTTTAATCTCAGTTTTCTAAATTCCTTATTGGATAACCTCAGTTTCAGTGCTGCCTGAAGAGTAGCCAACAGCCTCAGATTGTCCCATGGCTTTGTAATAAAATCAGTTGCCCCCTCCTTTACAGCTTTAACTGCAAGCTCAATATCACCATAACCTGATGCCTTCCAAGTGCTAAGCCAGGAAAATATTAAAACTGCATCGTTCACCGCCTTTTAAAATTGAATCGGTTATTTCCACTTCAACCGGTTTTCCTGTCAGAGTCTCATATATTTCCTTTTGCCATCCTATTGAGCAATAACACATTGTATCTGAACTTACAAGGGAACTGTTTATAAACGGACAAAAACATGCTTCTCTTTTCCTGTCAAAAATCCGTATTATACCTTTGTCCTTATCATATTCTGCCTTTTCCACCCATTTCTTCCCGATATCGTCCAGGAATCCCTGGATATCACCCTTAAATTTCATGGCATCGTCACTAAAATCCTTTGCACATTCACGGCCCAGTTTTTCCAGTATTTCCCTTTTTTTGCCATCTTCAAGAGAAGAATCCATAATATCCAGCAACCTGGCAAACCGTTTGTTAATAAACTCCAGTTTCCATGTTAAATTTTTAACCTCCTGATCCGGGTCATCTGAAGAAGCATAAGTTTTTTCATTGCTAAGAAATGAAAAAGCTGCACAGGAACAAAGTCCGTATTTACAGATATCCTTAAAAAAATCCTTGCGTTTCATTTTATTTGGTGTTTATTAATTAAGATCAACAAGATCTAATTTACCCTTCAGAGAATCAGGGATTGATGTTTCAACACTTGTGTCACCCTTTAGAAATCGTCTTATAAGAGGGAAAAACCGGTCATGCGCGTCAATATACATAAAATGCCCTGCATCTTCAAAAATTACCAGCTTTGATGAAGGTATATGTTTATATACCTTATAGGCTCCCTCACATGGAAAGGCATCGTATGTCCCATATACTATCAAGGTTGGACAATCAATAACCTCCAGTTCATTATGAATATCATAGTCCCCGAGATCATCCATTAAAAATTTGCCGATGGCAGCCTGATTTTTTGTTGTATTCTTTCCAAAGGTCATGTCAACCTGGTTCACCAGGGATTTGTCCTTAAAAAAAGGTTTCATGATCAGCCGCCAGTATTCCTGTACTATTTTAGTTTCCTGATTTTTAAAGGATTCCGATTGTTCTATCTCTCCCATAATTTTTCTGTCTTCCTCTAATGTCCTTTCCTTAAGAGTATTAAAGTATTCATTGAAATAGTCTTTACTTCCGCCTCCTGTACTGACTATTACCAGTGATTTTATATTATCATGATATTTTATGGCATAACACATGGCCAGGGTAGCGCCCCATGAAAAACCGATAACATTGATTTTCCCCAGTTTAAGGTGCCTGCGTAATCCTTCAAGATCCTCCACGAAATTATTAACCGTTATAGAGGCAGAATCGGCCGCTCCCGAAGAATTACCTGAAGCCCTCTGATCATAGAATATTACCCGGTAGTCATCTGCCAGCTCCTTAAACTGGATAATACTATTATGGTCAAATCCCGGTCCCCCGTGAAGAATAACAACAGGATCACCCTTGCCAATAATTTTATAATAAAGGTTTATACCATTGACATCGGCATAGCCATCTTCAATATGCTGCGAAGTATTCATTTTACAACCTGTAATTAAAAATAACAATAAAATATTCAAAATCAATAAAATACCATATTGTTGTTTCATATCCATTATTATTTAAGTGTAGTTTTCAAAATATTTTATTTTGTAATCTCAATCTTTACTATTAATTCTTTAACTGTTCGTCGATTGACCTTGTTATATCTGACTGAACGCTTCCTGTATGTAGGGTGGCTTTTGCCTCAATTAGCATGATCCAGCATTCCTCTTCCGAATATACCCGGTGTTCTGTACCCTTTTTAACAATAAAGTGTTCGCCCTCATTAAGATCAAAACTTCCCTCATTCTTGATTTCCATAGTAAGTGATCCCCTGACCATATAAAACATCTCATCCTCATTATCATGGGTATGCCAGGGCACATCTTGGCCCTTGACCTTGGTAATCTTAACGTATACATCGTTGACTTCACCAATAACTTTAGGTGAATAATATTCCTTAATACCTGAAAATAACTTTACCAGGTTCTTTTCTTTGTTCTTCATTGCGTATTGATTTTATTAATATTTTATTTAGCTCATAGCAAGGGTAAATATCACCCTTGATAATTAAACAAGGGTAAAAATGGCAAAATTTTACCTTCGTTCAAAATATAGAAGTATTTTTTACCCGTTTATATAATTACAACGTCCCGTCAATAAGGGGAGCATCATATTTTATAACGTTATTACTGATGAGACAATTTATTACGGGAAAGTATGTCTGGAATAAATAAAACTTAATAGATATAATAGTCTGTGATTATAACGCCCATTTTGTAGAACAGATTGATTTATCAGGCTATACAAAGGGAATATACCTGGTAAAGGTCAGGCTGGCAGACAGAGTTTATTTTGGAAAGGTAGTTATTAGGTAAGAATTCAATTACTTCCAAGAATTCTAACCAGGTCCGTGTTAATATAAACATTTTCATTACCGATATGTTTTAGCTCAAGTATCTTAAGTTGACATAATTGCTCAAGATATTTTTTGGCTGTGTTGCGGCTTTTAATTTTATCACTCACTATATGAATGGCTTTTATATAAGGCTGGGTGAAAATAGCTTCAATTACAGAAAAATTAAATTTTGGTAAATGCTTTTCGATATGTCTTCTAGTATCATTAAACTGCTGCATTATCTCCTCTATCTTAAATATAGTATAGTCTGCGGTTTCCTTTACAGTTTTTAGCATATATTTTAACCACTCCCCCCAATCCTGCCTTGAAGATACTCCGTTTAAACAATAATAATAACCATCTTTTCAATTGAATTCTATACTTCATTTAATGCCTGTTCAATGTCCCGGATTATGTCTTTATAATTTTCCACTCCTATTGATAATCGTACGAGTGAATCTGTTATTCCCATTTCCTGCAAATCTTTTTCATCAATTCCCTTTTTCCTAAAACCGCACCTGCAATTATATCACTATGCCCGCCAATATACTTAGTCGCAGAGT
This sequence comes from uncultured Bacteroidales bacterium, assembly GCA_964461435.1. Lineage (GTDB taxonomy): Bacteria > Bacteroidota > Bacteroidia > Bacteroidales > UBA10428. The sequence continues at coordinate 14,951 of CAYWUI010000032.1, forward strand.
ATATAACCAGATCGGCACCGTGTTTTAGCGGGTGCTGCCATAATGGCCCCATATATGTATTATCTACTGCCACCAAAGCCTCATTACCAGTTTGGCTGATTGCTTTGCAATACTCTTACAACATCCGATGTCAATCAATTCATTTGTCGGATTGGCATGTGTTTCCATGTATATGAGCTTTAATTTATCTGGTTTTCCCGAATCTTTCAATAATTTAATTATCTCAATCCGCTCTTGTCCTGGCTTGAAACCGAGTGTCGTAATCCCAATTTTCGGTAAAAAATGATTAATAAAGTGGTCTGTACCACCGTAAAGCGGCCTGCTGTACAGAAGTAAATCACCGGGCTCTAAAAATTCCAGGAGCACAGTTGTAATTGCTGACATCCCGCTTTCAAATACAGCACAATCCTCTGCGTTATCCCAGAGGCAAAGCCGGTTTTCCAAAATCTCCAAATCAGGATTGTTTATACGGCTGTATATCAATCCTAACTGCTCATTGGCCAATTTCTCTCTTTTTCCATAGGCCAGTTCAAAAAAGGCTTTTCCCTCTTCTGCAGTTTTAAAAACAAAAGTTGAAGTCTGAAAAATCGGGCATTTTATCGCACCCTCTGATAACTCAGGCTTGTAGCCGTAAGCCATCATTAAACTTTCCGGTTTAAACTTGTGATTCATAATTTATTTCTTTTTCAAATAAAAGAAAACAACATAAGTAAAATTAATATTATCTAATATCAAGTTATTGGAAGGCATATGAATAGTACAAAATGTTTTGTAATTTCTGGATTAGGACGGACTTATCATAAGACAATAATAATGTTGCCGGAATGAGTCTCTCGCCGATATTTCAGCCAGAAATGAGCTTCGAAAAATAAGGAATGTTGGTAGCAGAATTGAAACATATATCATCAAAAATATCAGGAATATTAAAAATGTGTAAAATAAATATTATTCCTAATAAGCTTTAAGATTACAGTTTACATAAAAATTAAACGGCAGTATTATTAAATAACTCAAATTTTTCAGAATATAAGATCACATCAAATCCTTTTTGTATATTTATCACGGCAATAAAAATTAATCTTTAAGTCCGGTTTACAATTATACCAATAACTTAAATCTAAATATAAAGTTATATGAAAACCATTGGGTTGATAGGCGGTACGGGATATCTGTCCACAATTGAGTATTATAAAATCATTAACGAGACAGTGAATAAAAAACTGGGAGCCCTCAACTTTGCCAGGTGTATTTTATATTCTTTCAATTATGGAGATATTGACGTACTTAATAATAAGGATGATATGGCAGGACTTTATGATCTTTTGCTGGATGCTTCCAATAAAGTTGTTGGCAGCGGAGCAGAGTGTATTTTATTATGTGCAAATGCACTGCACTATTTTGCTGATAAGCTGCAAAAAAACATAGCGGTACCACTAATAAATATTGCCGCAGAAGCAGCAGCACATGTTAAAAAGAAACAACTATCGACAGTTGGATTGCTGGGCACCAGACAAACAATGGAACAGGATTTTTACAAATCAAAGCTGAATGCGAAAGGTATTGAGGTTCTTGTTCCTGACACTGCCGCCAGAGAATTCATTCATAATACAATAATAAATGAACTTCTGGCAGGGAAGTTCAGAAATAAGTCCAAAGAAGGATTTGTTGATATAATCAAAAGACTGGAGAGATTCGGAGCAGAAGGCATTGTCATGGGATGTACGGAAATTCCTTTGCTCATAAGCCAGGAAGATTCTGAAATACCACTATTTAATACTTTGCTTATACATGCGCAGGCTGCGGTGAATTTCGCCCTGGGAAATTAATATATGCCTTCCTGCACCTTATCTTTTTATGAATATAAAATCTCCCCCTTCATCGCCTGCATTCTGAATTGTACCGTATTGGGGCACATTCGGACTGTTATTTAATACTGCTGTTCTGAAACTTGTAAACAGCTCTTCGGTTGATAAATATTTTTGTTCATTCTGCTGGAGCCTCTTTATCAGAAACTCAAGAAAAACACTCTTGTCAGGTACCTCTTCAAGGGTACCACTTGTCATTGCCTTCCGGCTGGGCAGTTCATATAATTTGTTGATACCTATAGGTGCATCACTAAATGCTTTTCTTGTTTTGAAAATAGAACCTCCAAAACACGCATCAGTAATAAGCAGCGTATGCTTGGAATTAATATCATCAATATATCCCTGCATGGTAGTATTTCTCAGCCAGTTTGCTGTATTCGATTGATGCGCATCGGCCGGCAGCCAGTAGCCTGTTTCCTTCTGCTTGTCCCAGTATCCATGACCGGCATAGAATATTAACAGGTTATCATTAGGTGTAATAACCTGGTTTAGTTCATCCAAAGCAATAATTATTTCATTTCTTTTAACATTTTTAAGGAACTTAACATTCCGCGGGTCAAAGGTATACTGTGCAACAAGCGTATTATATAACTTCTGTGCATCGATCAGGGGCTGGTCCAGATCATTCACCAAATAATCATCATATTCATTTATTCCAATAATCAGGGCATAGTATTTCCCCACGATATTAAGGGATTCCGGTGTAAATGCAGTGACAGGTTCCTTTATTACAGGACTGCCTGAAATGCGTTCAATATTATAGTTTACTACGGACCTGTTCTGCTTGCCATCCGTAGCTTCTATTGTTATGTTATTATCTCCTACTACTAATAATACTGTTGTCTGAAAACTCCCATCCTTTGAAAGCAAGGCTTCTGTTCCGTTAACCAGAACCTCAAAAACCCCTTTATTGGTTTCGACATTTCCTATTATATCTATTTGCTTGGTATTAACCTGGTTCTTTACTCCTTTAGTTAATGATGGTGAGATAATATTAATAACAGGACCCCCGGTAGCGGATTTTTCAACAATTTTGTTTTTAGAGATATTTATATATCCCGGTTTACTTTCACTACTTATTTGTGCGTTGATTGTAAAATTTATAAGAAAGGAAAAAACAATAATAGTTATTACTTTGAACATAATCAGACTATATGTTTTAACTATAACTATATGTAAAATTAACAGTTTTTTATTAATAATCAACACTCTAAATAGTAAGACCAATACCTGCGAAAAACGAGACTAAGTCTGTTGATTCTATTCCTATAGTAAAATTTATATGTTTAAAAGTAAAAATAAAACCTGCTTCATAATAATATCCGTCATGTTCTATCCATGAGTCATCATAATAAATAGAAGAACTGCCATAATATTCATTATATTCATCATAATAGTAAATACCAAATCCTGTGAATCCTGATAACCTGAACTTCTCTTTATTTACAACATTTAATATAGGTCCCATTAAACCTATATATTTTTCTTCCCAGGTTACATAATATATGCCGTAGAGAAAGCTGGTATAAAAACCTGATTTGCGGGGACCAAGAAAGCCTAAACGCCCGCCAAAGGGCCAATAATGCCCCAGGGTCCTTGCACTTACAAACAAGTCAAAATCCCCGAATGTAGCAGCTCTCTTTTCAGGATCAGCAACTACTTTAAATTTAATCTCGCCCGAAAGTTCATTAACATCATTCAGCACGTTCCATATGATTTTTTTGTCATTGCCCGGACTTACATTTTTGCCTACATCACCGAAAACACTCTCAAGCGGAATATAAATAATCCCATTGTTCAATGTGTAATATACTGATACGGTAAATAAATTTTTGCTTCCTGATTTATCTGTAAGATCATAGTAAATAACTATCTTTTCACCGGCCTGGTCAAATCTCACATTTTGTATTGATTGTGTAAAGGAAGGAATATGCAGGAGGAATAAAAATATATAAGTTATTATCTTATACATGTTTATTTTAAATTACAGCTTCAGGACACATGAAAAGATAAAAATAATATTTATTTGATAAAATATAAATTATATATGCCGTTAAGTTATAAAATCAACAGCTTTTTTAATTGCTCTTTCTATTCCTTCGGGTTCACTGCCTCCTGCTGTAGCAAAAAACGGCTGGCCACCTCCTCCCCCGTTAATTTCTTTCGCTGCCTCCCTTATTATTTGTGAAGCATTAATATTCTTTTCCTTAACCAGGTTATCAGATACCATAATAGTTAGGTTCGCCTTGCCATCCAGATTTGCCCCGACAACCATAAATAAATTCTCAACCTTCTTTTTTATCTGAAATGCAAGATCGCGTATAGCATTTGCAGAATCAACGTCTATTTTCTCTGCAATCAGATTTATGTCATTAACTTTCCTTATTCTGCCTATTAATTCAGATTTTAAATCTCTTATTTTTGATCTCCTGAACTGATCGACCTGTTTTTGAAGAGTTATATTCTCATCTATCAGGTTCCTGACCGATTTTCCCAAATCCTGAGGGCTCTTCAGAAGATCATTAATTTTTTGCAGAATTTTTGACTGATTATTAATATATTCTTCGGCCTTTGAACCCGAAATTGCTTCAATTCTTCTTATACCTGCAGCTATTGCGCTTTCAGAAACAATTTTAAAAAACCCAATTTGTCCGGTTGATTCAACATGCGTGCCACCACATAATTCAATGGAATCAGCAAATCTTATTACCCTGACCATGTCATCATATTTTTCTCCGAATAATGCTATTGCCCCGGCATTTTTAGCCTCTTTGAGAGGCATTTTCCTGTTTTCTTCCCTCGGTATATTCTGCCTGATTTTTGCATTTACCAGAGACTCTATTTTTAAAAGGTCCTTATCAGATATCTTCTGGTAATGAGAAAAGTCAAACCTCAGATAATCGGGACAGACAAGAGAGCCTTTTTGTTCAATATGCGGACCAAGGACTTCCCTTAAAGCATAATGAAGCAGATGTGTCGCAGTATGATTATTGGCAGTGTCAATCCTCTTTTGCATGTTAACAGCAGCCTTAAATGTTGCATCAGGTTTTAAAGGTAATTTCTCAGCAATATGGATAATAAGGTTATTTTCTTTTATTGTATTCAGGATTTGTATTTTTTCCTCTTTATTATCAATATATCCCGAATCACCGACCTGCCCTCCACTTTCAGCATAGAATGGCGTTCGATCAAATACAAGATGGTACAATTCCTTACCCCTGGTTTTAACTTTCCTGTATCTTTTTATTTTTATTGTGGTTTCAAGATTATCGTAACCGACAAATTCTTCCTGTTCTCCTTTTTTGTCATTAATGTAGCTCCACTCTTCAGTATCAATGTTGGCGGCACTTTTAGAGCGTTCTTTCTGTTTCACCATTTCTTTTTCAAATTCCTTTCTGTTCACAGCAAGATTATGTTCTTTAAGAATTAATTCGGTAAGATCTAAAGGAAATCCATAGGTGTCGTAAAGTTCAAAAGCAACCTCACCCGTCACGACACTGTTTTTTTCTGATTTTGCCCTGGAAATTATCTGGTCCAGCAGCCTGATCCCTGTTTCAAGAGTTCTCAGAAATGATTGTTCCTCTTCTTTTATCACTTTTTCAATGAGCTGATGCTGAACCTTAATTTCAGCGAATGTATCACCCATCGTCTTTACAAGTGCAGGAACAAGCTTATATAGGAATGGCTCATCCTGGTTAAGAAAAGTAAAATAATAACGTACTGCCCTTCTTAAAATTCTTCTTACAACATAACCTGCCTTCGCATTAGAAGGTAGCTGCCCATCCGCAATTGCAAATGAAATAGCCCTCAGGTGATCAGCAACGACCCTCATGGCAATATCAGATTTCTCCGAATCACCATACTTTATTTTGCACAATCCCGAAATTTCCTCAATAACAGGCTTAAATATATCGGTATCGTAGTTTGAGGTTTTATTTTGTACAACCATGCATAATCTTTCAAAACCCATCCCCGTGTCAACATGCTTTTTGGGCAGTGCAACCAATGTTCCATCAGCTTTGCGGTTAAACTGGATAAATACCAGGTTCCATATCTCAATAACCTTAGGATGATCTTTATTTATAAGGCTTGCCCCATCTTCGTTCTTTCTTTCTTCATCTGACCTCATATCAATATGAATTTCGGAACAGGGGCCACAGGGACCTACATCACCCATTTCCCAGAAATTATCCTTTTTTGAACCAAAAAGTATCCTCCCTTCATCCAGAAATGCCCTCCAGTAATTAAATGTTTCCTCATCCCTCTCAATGTTGTCATCTTTGCTCCCCTCAAATACTGTTGCATATAACCTGTCCTCAGGGATATTCAATTCATCTGTTAAAAATTCCCATGCCCAGGATATAGCTTCTTTCTTAAAATAATCTCCAAAAGACCAGTTACCTAACATCTCAAACATCGTATGGTGAAAAGTGTCATGTCCGACTTCTTCAAGATCGTTATGTTTTCCTGAAACACGAAGACATTTTTGTGTGTTTACTATTCTTTTATGATTAATCGGTGAATTCCCAAGAAAAATATTTTTAAACTGGTTCATCCCTGCATTTGTAAACATTAAAGTAGGATCATTTTTTACTACCATAGACGCAGAGGGCACGACTACGTGCCCCTTAAGCCTGAAAAAATTTATAAATCTTTGGCGGATCTCTAATGAATTCATGCGAAATAAAAAATTTTTTTTACAAAAAATACTAACCAGTTATAAACAATCTTCTCTGAAATGGTTTGTAAATTTAAATTTTTTCTTATAGATTTGTTGGTACCAGTACAAAATAATTACTCAACCTATCGACAACACTTGGGCAAAAACAGAAAAAGATATAAATATAATTATAATACCTTAACATTTGAAATTGTTAATATTACGACAGGGAAAAAGATACTGAAATCCCTGGTTTTTATATTTATTACCTGTTTTATTGCTATATCCGGCTTTATATTAATTAACTCCGTTTATTCTCCTGAAGAGCTGTTGCTTGAGAAAAAAAGCGCGGAATTAAGTAATCTGGTTGAAAACCTTAATTATCAGCTTGACAGCATCAGTCATATTCTGGAAAGTACCCATTTTAAAGATGATAATTTATACAGAATAATCCTGGAGATAGACACAATACCCCGAACAATAAGGGATGCAGGTGTTGGTGGTTCAAAAGAGTCACAAAAAATCTCGAATTCAAACAAGGCCGGGCTGGTGTTGCTTACTTCACAAAAGATAGAGAAACTATACAGGCAAATAAATATTCAGCAAGAATCTTATGAATATTTGCAAATCAAAGCAGATGAAAAAATAAAAAAATTATCTTGTATACCATCTATTCAACCACTTTCAATAAAAGATCTATCCTTTATCAGCTCATATTTTGGCACCAGAATAGATCCTTTCTTTAATTATCAGAAACCTCATTATGGATTAGACTTTGTCGCACCAAAAGGAACAAAAATTTATGCAACAGGTGACGGAATTGTAACATTATCGAAATTTTCACGTAAAGGGTATGGGAATGAGATTATTATTAATCATTCTTTCGGATACAGTTCACGATATGCGCATTTGGATGATATTTATGTTAAAGAAGGTGAAAAAGTGAAAAGAGGACAATTAATAGGTTTATTAGGAAATACAGGACGATCAACTGGGCCCCATCTCCATTATGAAATAAGATTTAATAATGAACCTATTGATCCCATGTATTACTTCTCGGATAATATTACCAGCGAGGAGTACGAAAGAATGTTAAATAATAGCACTTTTCGATAATTGATTAAGTTAAATAAACATCGCTAACTATGCCAAAGAGTAAATACAAGTTTAATCCGGAATCGCTGAGCTATTTAAAGATCGAGAGATCATTAAAGCAGAAAATTCTAATCTCCCTGGGATACTTCTTCGTATTTATATTTATTGGAGCTATTGGGTATGTTATAATAAGTTCATTCCATGATACTCCAAAAGTGAAGGGCCTTAAGAGACAGATTAGTTTGCTACAAACCAATTATGAAACATTTAATAAAGATTTAAATAACGTTGAGTCTCTGCTTGAATATTTGCAGGAACGTGATGATAATATCTACAGGACTATTTTTGAAGCTGAGCCTGTTCATAAATCAATACGTGATGCAGGTTTTGGTGGAAGTAACAGATACAGCAATCTCGAGTTAACAGATCAGGAAATTATAGTGCAGACTGCTAAAAGACTGGACAAAATCAGGAAAAAAATATATGTTCAGTCGGTATCTTATGATGAACTTATTGACCTGGCAACAAACAAAGAAAAGATGGTTGCTGCAGTTCCGGCAATACAGCCTATATCTAATAAAGATTTAACGCGTACCGCATCTGGCTGGGGTTACAGAATTCATCCTATTTATAAAATCAGGAAGTTTCATTATGGTATGGATTTTACGGCTCCCACAGGCACAGAAGTATATGCAACAGGTGATGGAACGATAGATATCGTTGAATCCTCAAAAAGAGGGTATGGTAATAAAATAGTTATAAATCACGGATTTGGTTATAAGACATTATATGCACATTTAAGCGGTTTTAATATCAAAGTCGGGCAAAGCGTAAAAAGAGGTGATGTGATAGGTTATGTGGGTAATACCGGATTATCTACAGCCCCACACCTTCATTATGAGGTTCATTTAAATAATAATAAAGTAAATCCTATTAATTATTATTTCAATGATCTTACTGCTAATGAGTATGATAAAATGATTGAACTGACTACAAAATTTGGAAAATCATTTGATTAAAAATACTAATCCCCACTACTTATAACAACAAAAGGCTGTCTCATAAGGGCAGTCTTTTTTATTTGGGGACAGCGCCCATATTTTTAAAAATATGGGCGCTGTCCCCTTTTTATTATTAAATTTACGAATTATGAAATGTCTGGTCCTCACATTAAAAATTATTCTTATAAGCTGTTTGGCTATTGCACAGGATTTGGAGGTTGAACATGTTATGATAGGCACCAGGTCTGTGCCTGATACAGCGGAAGTGAGATTAACACTTATAGCCAGAATACAGGGCTATAATTCATATACAGAGAACAGTAATGATATCTATGATAAGAGCGTCGGTTCTCCTAAATCCGTAATAATCCTTGAAGAAAAAAATAAGTTCTATATAAATAATCTTGAAAACAGGGCGACTTCTGTCTATGATCTTAAAAATTTTAACCTTATTAAAATTATCAGGCATAAATTCACATCGGAAGATTCATATTTATTTAAGGATACATCCCTGTTTGACAATGAATTTCACACAAGAAAAAGTGAGTTTAATATCTTTCAGGGCAAGCCTGTGGAAGGATGTCTGTCTCACAATAACAGATACTTGTGGGTGACATACTACAGGCGTACATATGATTTGAATGCTGTAGACCCTTCAGCCCTGGCTATTATAGATACCGATAAAGATGAAATAGTAAGGGTAATGCCAACAGGCCCTCTCCCAAAGATGATTGCATGTTCGCCGGACAATAAATATATAGCCGTAACTCACTGGGGAAATAACACAATCGGAATAATTGATATCAGCAGCAATGATGTAAGTAGTTTCAAATATGTCAAACTATTTGAAGCAGGAAAACGTCCTGCCCTGGATTTTGATACCACAACCAAAATAGACAGGGACAAAGATTGCGGATATTGCCTCAGGGGAACTGTATTTTCACCCGACAGCAAATATTTGCTTGTAGCCAGAATGGGAGGTGGCGGCATTGCAGTCTTTGATATAACAAACATGCGGTATATAAGAACTGTATTTGGCATGCAGACAAATATAAGACACCTTGCTGTGGTTGGTGATCAATTATATATCAGTACAAATATTACGGGATATGTGCAAATGACAAATATTTACGATTTAATTGATTCAGCTTTAAACTCAAAATCGGATTATAGCTCCTGGAGAAGCAGGTATGTTGGCAAAGGTGTAAGGACTATTGCCGTTTCATCGGACGGCAGGTATATCTTTGCCGCAGTAAATAATGAAAGTAAAGTATCAGTTATAAGAACCAGTGATATGAGTATTGTTTCTGCAATTAACGCTGATTCCTTTCCCGTTGGAATGGACATTGGTAATGATAATTCCAGGCTTATTGTGACTTCCCAGGGCAAAGTATCCTGTGGAGGCGGACAATCAATAATGATATTTAAAATTGATATCCAATAAAAAATCTGTCTTTTATCAGAAAATGGTTACTTTTATTGTTTAGGTAATAATTGATAAAGTATTGGTTTATTTTGATTTATTTATTAAATTAGATTCTGATTAATTTCTAATTTCGTCTGTATGCCTTATAAAGAAAAGAAAGTTGAAAAATTGTACTATTCGATAGGAGAAGTTGCCAGGATATTCGGAGTTAATACTTCATTAATCAGGTTCTGGGAAAAGGAGTTTGACGTTATAAAACCAAAAAAGAATAAAAAAGGAAACAGGTTCTTCACGAAACAGGATATTGATAATTTTCACCTTATTTACCATCTTGTCAAAGAAAGGGGTATGACATTACAGGGTGCCAAGAAAAAGCTTAAAGAGAATAAAGAGGATACGATCAATAACTTTGAAATAGTAAAGTCTCTTAATGATATAAAAAATCTCCTTTTGGAAATTAAAGATGCTTTATAGTTCGGGCTATTCCTGAAAAATAAACTTGAATATCTTTACAATTTGTAACCAAAAAGCTATTAAACAATAATAAGACATGAAGTTATCTGAAATAATTTCTGTAATTGAATCATTTGCCCCATTGGCCTACCAGGAGAACTATGATAATTCAGGACTCATTTTGGGAGATTCTTTAATGAAAATTAATAAAGCACTGATTACAATTGACGTCACTGAAGAAGTTATTGACGAAGCCGTTGATACAGGCGCGAACCTTATTATTTCTCATCATCCCCTCATATTTAATGCAATAAAAAAAATTACAGGTAATTCCTATACAGAAAGGTTAATAATTAAAGCAATTAAAAATAACCTGGCCATTTATTCCGCCCATACAAATATTGATAATATTAAAGAAGGTGTCAATTTAAAAATATGTCAGAAACTCGGACTTGCCAATCCGGTTATTCTATGTCCCCTTGCTGGCGAGCTAAGAAAAATAGTAACATTTGTACCTTTAAGCCACGCTGATAATGTGAGGACAGCACTGTTTAATTCGGGTGCCGGCCATATTGGCAATTACGAACAATGCAGTTATAATCTCGAAGGATTAGGAACATTCAAAGGATCTGAAAATACAAATCCCTATGCCGGAGAGAAGGGTAAACTGCACTTTGAAAAGGAGGTCAGGTTAGAGACTATTTTTCCAAAAGCGATACAGACGAAGGTTATTTCAGCACTGCTTGCCGCCCATCCATATGAAGAGGTCGCCTATGATATTTATCCTCTTGAAAATGAGTATTATAAAGCCGGACAGGGTATGATAGGGGAACTGGAAAAAGATATTGATGAATTGAGCTTTTTAAAAAAAATAAAATCAGTATTTAATACAAAAGTTATAAGACATACCAGCTTAAGAAATAAAAACATTAAGAAGGTGGCCGTTTGCGGAGGAAGTGGCTCTCATCTTATTAAAGATGCCATAAAAGCAGGTGCAGATATCTTTATTACAGGTGATGTTAAGTATCATCAATTCTTTGATGCTTCAGATAAAATTATAATTGCTGACATCGGGCATTATGAAAGTGAACAATTTACAAAAGAAATTTTTTATGAATTACTTAAAAAAAATTTACCTAAATTTGCGCTTCATTTATCTGAATTAAATCCGGATCCAATAAATTATTTTTGAAAATGACCGAAGTTAAAATCAAGACCACCGAAAAATCTGAGCTCCCTGTTGAAGAAAAACTAAGAGCATTGTTCAGGCTTCAAAAAGTTAATTCTGAAATCGACAAGATAAGAACACTCAGGGGTGAGCTGCCTCTGGAAGTTCAGGACCTGGAAGATGAAATCGCCGGACTGCAAACACGCGTAGATAAATACCAGGAAGAAGTAAAGAGCCTTGAATCGGCAGTATCAGCCAAAAAAAATGAGATCGTTGAAGCACAGTCACTGATTGACAAATATAAAGAGCAGCAAAATAATGTCCGCAATAACAGGGAATATGAGTCACTGTCAAAAGAAATAGAATATCAAACCCTGGAAATTGAGTTATGTGAAAAAAGAATAAAGGAATATTCTATCCAGGAAAAAGATAAAAACAGTATTATTGAAGAATCAAAAAAAACACTTGAAGAAAGAACCAGTGACTTAAATGATAAAAAATCCGAACTGGATGAAATTATTAAAGATACAGAAAAAGAAGAAGAGCTGCTTGTGAATAAAAGAAAGGACTACGAGTCTATTATTGAAGAACGGCTTCTGACTGCATATAAAAAAATAAGAAAAAATGCACGAAATGGACTTGCTGTGGTTACTGTTGAAAGAGATGCCTGTGGCGGATGCTTCAATAAAATACCTCCTCAAAGACAACTTGATATACGTTCAAGAAAGAAAATTATCGTTTGTGAATACTGCGGAAGAATACTGGTCGATATTGATATGTCATCTGAAGATGACGGGAAATAAAAAACTATAACCAGGTAAAAAGTTATCTGTCAGAGTCGGCCGGCCAAATTTTAAAATCGTTATAATAATCACTTTCTGAAATATTTTTCAATAATCCCTTAGTATCATTATAAAACCTGTTAATTTTATACCTGTCGTGATCTGAAAAATTAAAAAAGCTCTCATTCTCCAGGAACAGTTTCACAGGTATTATGTAAAAAGAGGATCTGTCCTTTTTATCTTCCCTGAATACCCAGGCTGGCAGGTAACTATAATCAAATACTTCTACTCCCCTGAAGGTTTTTTTTAATATCAGCTCAAAAATTATTCCCCCATCCCTGTATTGCTCCCTTTGATTGGAAACAAAATTGCCTAATGAATATACAACTATATGAAAATCTGAAGAATCAGAATTATGGGGGTAATAGATTCTTACCGGCTGAACAACATGAGGATGAGAGCCAACTATGATATCGGCACCGCTGCTAAGTATATACTCTGCCAGATTAGTTTGTATCTCATTTTCATACCTTTCGTACTCATTGCCCCAATGCATAGTGACAATTATATAATCCGGGCAGGCCGACCTGGCTTTTAATAGATCCTGCCTGATTAATGCGGTATCAATTCTGTTTACAATACATGGAGTATCTTCTTTGAGGCTGTTTGTACCATATGTATAATTCAGCAAAGCAATTTTTATATTATTCTTTTCAATAATTAACGGATAATATAAATCTTTTTCCTTCATGTTCCTGAATGTACCTGTATGAATGATGTCAAGTGAATCAAGTACGTCCAGTGTTCTGCAAAAACCCTTCTTGCCCCCGTCGAGAGCATGATTATTAGAATTAACAAATATATCAAAACCTGCCTCTCTTGCTTCAACAGCCAGGTTATCCGGACTCGAAAACCGGGGATATCCGCTATAGGGAGCTCCTGCGAGCGTAACTTCCAGGTTAACTATGGCAATGTCGGCACTGTTAATATAAGATTTTATATACCGGAATGTTGGTTCATAATCGTAACTTCCTGACTCCGTATTATAAGCGCCCCGTATCTGGGCATCATGACCCATTATATCTCCGGCAAATATAATCTTCAGGTAAGAGGTGTCAGTATCGTTTTCACCCGGATATGCCCGTAACGATAAAACAAATAATACTGATAAAGAACAGATTATCGTCTTATAAAATGAAAAATGATAACGTAAAATCAAGACAGGATATGTTTTAATTGATAAAAAGATTACCAGCTTCCGCCTGCTCCTCCTCCTCCAAAGCTGCCTCCGCCAAATCCCCCGAAGCCTCCTCCACCGGAGGTGAAGTTGCCAAAACTGCCACCTGATGAGCGTCGTGTAGAGCCAAGCATCGACAATGCTATCCAGAACGGAATACCACGGCCAATTGAGTGCTGCCTTCCCTTGCGACCTCTGATAAAAAATATAAAGAAGAATATAACAAAAAATATAATAGCTACTGCAATGGATGATCCTTTTTCTGCATTTGTCTTTTGATTATATTCCTCAGCAGTAAATTCTCCCTTTGTGAGAGACATCAATACATTAGTTGCAGAATCCAGACCTGCATAATAATTATTTACTTTAAATTCAGGAATCATCACCACCTCGATTATTCTTTTTGCAAGAGCATCAGGAACAACAGCTTCCAGTCCGTAGCCCGTAGCAATAAATGCCTGTCCGGGAGACGAAGAAGTTTTTGGCTTAACCATCACAACTATCCCGTTGTTTTTACCTTTTTGTCCGACCCCCCACTTTTCTGCAAGCCTGTATGTAAATTCTGCCCGGTCATATCCATGAAGATCATTTACTATAACAACAGCTATCTGGGTTGAAGTCTGATCGTTGAAATCAAGTAATTTTTTCTCAAGGTTTATAACATCTTCGCTTCTTAATAAATTGGCAAAATCATTAACTAATCTGGGAGGACTGGGACGATCCGGGATATCATCCGCGTAACAGCTTAAGAATGATATTAACAGTAAAAAGTTTATTGAATAAAAGATTCTTTTCATAACAATGATTATATATCTAATTAACAGACTGTTAGTATTTCTTTATTTTTATCCGAATGAAATTTCGTCAGATAATTCATTAACATCATCCTTTGCATAGGGGAAGTGAGTTTTCAATTGTTCACCTGCCATTTTAATTCCTTTAATGAGCCCCTCTGTAAATTTATTCTCTTTAAAATAATTTAACATCACATCTTTAATATTATCCCAGAAATTATCCGATGTTACCTCATTTATTCCGGCATCTCCAAGTATGGCAAATTTCCTTTCATCTACTGCAAGGTAAAACAATACACCATTTCTCTTTTCTGTTTTATAAATCCCAAGCTTTTTAAAAACATAGGCTGCGCGGTCAAGAACATCGTCCGCACAATAACCTTCAATATGTACCCTTATTTCTCCTGATGTATTTAATTCGGCTTCAGCTATAGCCTTCTTAATTGAATTTTTTTCAGCCTCACTAAAGAATTTTGCAGGTCTCATTGTATATTAATTTTTTATTAGAATTCCACTTTTGGAGCAATTTCTGAACCCTGTTCTGCCGTAAACGAGCCTTTTATTTCAAATTCTCCCCCTGCAATATTCAGTGCCCATCTTTTCACCAGTCCCCTTATATGCGAATTATATGTTTTTACACTTTCGTTATAATTAATTCTTGCAACATTTATGCGGTTCTCAGTACCTTCAAGTTGTGCCTGGAGTTCAAGAAAATTCTGATTCGCCTTAAGTTCAGGATACCTTTCAACAACAACCATTAGTCTTGACAGAGCTGAGCTGAGAGCACCCTGTGCCTGTTGAAAAGCCTGCAAAGATTCCACGTTCATTTTCGAAGGATCAATATTTATGCTTGTTGCTTTTGCCCTGGCTTCTATTACCTGAACCAGCGTTTCCTTCTCATAGTCCCTTACTCCTTTTACTGTATTGACAAGACTCGGTATAAGGTCGGCCCTTCTCTGATAGGCAGATTCAACATTGCCCCACGCAGCTTTGACCTGCTCATCATAAGCTACCGCACTGTCGTACGTCTTTACAATAAACCTCGCTATCAGTAATATTACAACAGCAACTGCTACTAATACAATAATTATATTTCTTGTCTTCCTTTTCATGATTTCTGATTTTAGATATTTAATTAATATTTACCAATCAAAAAGTGTAAAAATAGGTAATATTTAACAGGTATTTTAAAAAAAAAAGTGAATTTTAAAGAAATATTTAACATAACTTACAGGATTGATGATGGTAGCGGGGAAATCGACAACGTTACTGCAACATATACAAAAGAGCAGTAACTGTCAGATGGCATTTGCCTCCCATATAAACCAGGAATAAACAGCAAAACGTGCAAACCTCGATAAAGAATAAAGAATATATTTCCTGAGCGGATATTTTACCGAGCCTACCAGCATACTGACACCGGAAAAGGGCAGAGGAGTCAGTGCAGCTACAATTATTATATAAAGTCCGTAAATATTAAGCATCCCTTCCATCTTTCTTAAAAATTTCCTGCGTATAAACCTGTAAAGTAAAGTCGTATTTAAATAGCGGCCAAAGAAATAGCCTGTCAATCCTGCTATATAAGAAATTAATGCCAGTAAAAGTATCAGCGTCATATATTCAAGAATACTACCATTTCGTAATGCCCATATCATAAATACCTCGGGCGGGATAATGCCAATAATCAGTTCAGAAGTTAAATAAACGAGAAATATTATAGCCGTGTTATCATATATTGGTTTAAGCCAGGCCAGGTAATTTATGTCCACTTTATTCTTAATAAACAGAAAAGCTGCAATAATTACAGCCAGCCAGACAAGACCTCTCAACAGATTTCTAATAAGGAATGTTGATTTTTTGTTCCTGTTAAACAAAATCCTGAATATTTAATGCTAATATTTATCAAAGATAGTTAAACTGTTAGTA
Organism: uncultured Bacteroidales bacterium; assembly: GCA_964461435.1. Classification (GTDB taxonomy): domain Bacteria; phylum Bacteroidota; class Bacteroidia; order Bacteroidales; family UBA10428. Next base: position 31,358 of record CAYWUI010000032.1, read on the forward strand.
TAAAAAACAATTTTAAAATGTTCAAATAAAAGTATGTCTAAATATAGAACATACAAACAAAAGAGTTGTCAGCTATTGATATAAATTATAAATTTGCAGTATTAAAAATCTTAAAAGGGGGTCTTAGCTCAGCAGGTTTAGAGCGCTACCTTGACAGGGTAGAGGCCGTGGGTTCGAATCCCACAGATCCCACAAACACTTCTTTTTGATCCTGATGGTCTTGTAATAATGATTGTCAGGATATAGAAATTATAAAACTTGTACCCTCCCTGGGCTCAGTTGAATAAGTTATTTCAAATCCATGGGCATCCAGAATTTTTTTGCATATCCCCAATCCTAATCCTGTTCCTTTTTCTCCTTTTGTCCCCGTTGCCGGAGTGTTTATTACTCTGCTAAACATTACCTCCGGTGTTGTTTCCATTATTCCCAATCCCGTATCAGATATAACCAGGGTGGTAACATTCCTGCGCTGGGAAGAGGATATTTTTATCTCTCCCTTTTCAGGTGTAAATTTCACTGCATTACTTATCAGATTATTAACAACCTGGCCAAAATATGTCTTATCAACCTTTACAACCACATCCTCATCAACTTCATTGACAATTCTTATTTTCTTCTCATTAATCATAGTCTGGTAAACAACTATTGAAGTATTAATAAGTTTTGAAAGGTTAACATCGCTCAGCCTCAGTATTATCTCTTTACCTTCGAGATTTGTCCAGTTTAACAGTTTATTAAAATAATCCACTATATTACGCGAAGTATTGATAATATATTTCAGAAAGTCTCTGTGGTATGAATTTAAGTTTTTAACCAGCTCCTTGTCATGGTATAACATCTCAGCAAAACCCGATATGGATGTGAAAGGTGTTCTGAGATCCTGCGATATTATCTGAATAAAATCCTTCTTTGACTGCAGCATACCTCTCAGTGTATCCTCATGTTTTTTTATTCTCAGAGTTGTTCTCAGTCGCGCAAGTAATTCTATTTCATCGATAGGTTTCTTAATATACTCTACAGCACCCTTGTCAAGTGCCTCTTCAACATCTGTTGACTCAGTTTTTGCGGTTACCATTATTACCGGTATATTTGCCGTAAGCTCATTACTATTTATTTTTTCCAGAACTTCAATCCCTGTAATGCCAGGCATCATAATATCCAGCAAGATTACATCAGGATGAGTACTGATTAAAATATTAAGACATTCCATACCATCGGTAGCAGTTATAACTTTATAACCCTCACCGATAAGTATGCCCTTAAGAAAAAAAACATTTGCCGGTTCATCATCGACAATCAGGATCCTGGAATTCAAGAATTTTTCCATATTTGTATTTTTATAATCCTTAGATAATCAACACATTCAATAATCATGTGCCTGTTTTCTGATATATTTTTTGATTTTCTCATTTAGTTCATCGTCATCAATTGGCTTGGAAATATAGTCATCAAATCCATAATCCAGGATATGTTCTATCTCCTCTGTCATGGCACGGGCTGTTACAGCTATTATTTTAACATCATTTGATGTCCTTCTCCTGCTTATTTCATCCAATGCTTCAAAGCCATTTACTTCCGGCATCATTATATCCATGAGCACAATATCCGGATCCTCTTTAAAATATTTGTCAATAGCCTCACGGCCATTTCTGGCAAATACTAAATTATACTTGTTTTTAAGCATTATTTCGAAAGTGTAAATACCTATATTTTCATCTTCAGCTATTAATATTCTGGGTATTGATTGACTTTGATGATTATTTGACAAACCTGTCATTTTATATGTTGTGTTTGATATTTATTCCGTTCCATATAAGAAGTGCGATAAATTGACATGTATTTTTACTGTAAATATCGTTCCTTTATTAGGTTTGCTTTTTACATCAATTTCTCCATTCAACAGTTTCACTAATTTGTCAGCCAGTGCCAGTCCTAACCCCGCTCCTCCGTACTTTCTTGAAGAAGTGCCATCAACCTGAATAAACTTTTTAAAGATTATTTTTAATTGTTCTTCTTCAATACCAATTCCTGTATCTATTCTCTCAATGCAGATTCTATCATCCCGAGAAAAAAACTTAATATTGATGCTCCCTTTTTCAGTAAATTTTAGAGCATTTTCAATAATATTAACAAGTATCTGGTAGATTTTATGTCTGTCATTATGTATCACCTCTGGTAAAGGCTCAACCCTTTCAATATTTATCTCTACAGGTTTATTATTAAGAGAGTTTTTAACATAAGTTGCAACGTCGCTTATAAAATCAGCAAGGGAAAATTCTATTATATTTACTTCCTGCTTTTTGCGGAATTCAAATAAACGCTCAATTAGTTTATGCAATCGCTCTCCGCTTGTATGAATATGTTGCAATGCTTCAATCTGCTGCTTACTTAAATTATCAGTTTCATATTTAATAATACTTTTTGAAATACCTATTATAGCATTTAAAGGAGTGCGTAATTCATGGTTCAGATTATCAATAAATTCACGCATCACTTTATTAGCTTCCTTTGCTTCTTTAGCTTTGAGTAACTCTTTTTCTATTCTCACCCTCCTTGTTATGTCTCTTATTATACATACTGCATGCCAGTCGTTATCGATATGGAATGATGAAATTGAAAGTTCAATGGGAAACTCAATATTGTTCTTATTAACAGCAGTTAATTCAATTGTTTTATCAAGCACATTTATCCTGTCAGATTCAATAAATTTTCGCAGGTTTTCCGGCAAGCCGTCCTTATATTTCTTTGAAGAAAAAAGTGAATGGAATGTTAAGTACTTTGTTTCAAATCTTGAATATCCAAATATTTTTTCGGCTGACGGGTTCCAGTATGTTATTTTGCATTCTTTGTTTATTGCGATAATTGCATCAACTGCAACCATTGACATCTTCTTAAACCTGTTTTCACTTTCCTCCAGCTTTTTGTTAGTACTTTTTAATTTTTCGATAAGATCATAAAGGTTTTTTCTTTGCCTGTAGAGCTCCACAAATATTTTAACCTTCGCCTGGAAAATATCCTTATTTACTGGCTTGGTGATAAAATCGACAGCACCGGATTCAAGACCCTTTACCATGTAATTATCATCAGTGTATATGCCAGATACGAATATGACAGGTATATTTTCATTACCCTTTGTTTCTCGGATTCTGCTTAATGTAGCAAAACCATCCATTCCGGGCATTTGAACGTCAAGTATTACAAGGGCAAATTCGTGGTCCTTTACTGTTTGTATTGCTTTAGATCCGGAAGTTGCAGAAATAATTTCAACATCTAATTCTTCAAGAATATCCTCAATATATAAAAGATTTCGTTCTATATCATCTACAACTAATATTTTTGTTTTTGGACTTGCCACCACCTTTTTGTTCAGAATAAATTAAAGTTACAAAATATTTTAAAGGAATTATAAAAATAGTTTCATTGTATAAATTTATTATATTTGATAAGGTAAATTCTTATCTAAATGGAAATAACCAGAACCTTTGATATTCTCGAAAATTATAAAACAACTTATATTGATAAGATTGATGCTTTTGTCGGAAAAGAGAAGGGTTTCTGGAAGAAATACTCAGCTGCCGATTATATTGAAAATGTAGATAATATTAGCTATGGGTTGCTTTCACTTGGCCTTAAAAAAGGAGATAAAGTTGCCACTATCTCCAATAACAGACCCGAATGGAACTTTGTAGATATGGGTCTTGCCCAGGCAGGACTAATACACATACCAATTTATCCGACAATAAGCAATGAAGACTATTCTTATATTATAAATCATTGCAGCCCGAAATTAATAATTGTCTCAGATAACTCATTATATGAAAGAATTAAACCTATAGCTGTTACAATACCTTCAATTACAGATATTTACAGTTTCAATGAAATTGAAGGAGTAAAGAACTGGATTGAGATCAAGGAAGCGGGGAAGAAAAACAGTAAGAAATATTTTGATGAACTGAAGAAAGTAAGGGAAAATATTAAGCCTGATGAAACGATAACCCTGATTTATACCTCGGGAACAACCGGTAATCCTAAAGGAGTCATGTTGTCACATAATAACATTATCAGTAATATAAGGTCTATAAGTAAAGTATTTCATTTCAACCAGACTCACAGAACATTGAGTTTTCTGCCTATAAATCATATTTTTGAAAGAACAGTAAATTATTATTTTCAAAATAACGGGTTGAGCATATTCTATGCAGAAAACCTCGGTACAATTGCGGATAATCTTCGCGATGTAAAACCAAATGTCTTTATAACAGTGCCGAGACTTCTGGAAAAATTGTATGATAAGATTATAGGGAAAGGCAGGGAGCTTAAAGGCATAAAGAAACGCATCTTCTTCTGGGCTGTGAAGCTCGGATTTAGATATAAACTAAAAAAAACTAACGGTTTATTATATAATCTGAAGTTAAAAATTGCCGACAAACTCGTATATAGCAAGTGGAGGGCAGCCCTGGGTGGTAATGTTGATTTGATAGTCTCAGGCGGAGCCGCCTTGCAACCACGTCTGACACGGATATTTAATGCTGCGGGCATAACTCTTATTGAAGGATACGGATTAACAGAAACATCACCTGTAATTGCCGTCAATAATATTACTACAGGTGAAATAAAAATAGGCACTGTTGGCCCTCCCCTGAGTGATATTAAAGTTAAAATATCAAAAGATGGTGAAATACTATGTAAAGGGCCCAATGTTATGCAGGGATATTACAAGAAACCGGGACTAACAAAACAGGTTATTGACAGGGACGGGTGGTTCCATACCGGTGATCTGGGTATCTTTGAAGATAACAAGTACCTTAAAATTACCGGCAGAAAGAAAGAAATATTTAAGTTGTCAAGTGGCAAATATGTCTCTCCACAAGTTATTGAGAACAGGTTTAAAGAATCAATTTTTATTGAACATATAATGGTCGTCGGCGAAAATCAGAAGTTCGCAAGTGCAGTAATTTCGCCAAATTTCCCGTTTTTACATAACTGGTGTTCTTCTAATGGGGTAAATTACAGAGATAACAAAGACCTTATTCAAAATAATAAGGTTGTGCAACTATACCAGCAGGAGGTGAATACCCTTAATAAGCAACTCGGACAAGCTGAGAAAATAAAAAGGTTCAGACTTGTTCATGAAGAATGGAGCCCGCTAACAGGAGAACTTTCACCTACACTGAAATTAAAAAGAAAATTGCTTGCAGAAAAATACAGCGACTTATTGCAGGAAATATTTTCAGTGGAGAATAGCAGCGTGGCCGAAATTGTCTGAAAAAATGAATTATCCCCTATAAATCAATACTTATTGCTGTTTTATGGTTTTTAATGCGTCTTACCAGTAACAGCAGCCCCAAAAAAGTCAACAGCCCATTAAATACTAACAACTCGAATCCAAATTCATAACCGTTAAACCATTGCTTTGATTTAAAGCTTAGTATGCCACAAATTATTGGAGAGAGAAATGCTATTAACGGAACCCAGCGGTCCCTGATTTTTAATTTTGTGAACAGCCCGAAACTATATAATCCTAATAATGGGCCATAAGTATATCCGGCAAGTTTAAACAACGAGTTTATAACGCTTTCATTGTTCAATAATCTGAAGATAATAATAGTTAAAAACAACAATATTGAAAATCCGATATGGACAAGATAACGGATTTTTATTCTATTCGAGTCCTCTTTAAATCCTAAAAAGTCCACGCAAAATGAAGTTGTTAAAGCAGTTAATGCCGAATCAGCGCTTGAATATGCTGCTGCTATAAGGCCAAGAATAAATACTATACCGGCGACAGGTGTCAGGTATCTGAGTGCTAAAAAGGGGAATAGCTGATCGGTTTTTTCACATTCAAATACCATGGTTGCGCTATTAAAAAGTCTTATCGGGCAATCCTTAATTAACCCGGGATCTGCAAAATTTTCTATTATAGCACATTTAGATCCGGCATAAATATAAAGCAGGGCTCCTAACAATAAAAAGAGCATATTCACAACAATAAGGGAAGAACTCATCCAGTACATATTCTTCTTTGCTTCCCTGATATTTCTGCAGCTTAAATTTTTTTGCATCATGTCCTGATCCAATCCTGTCATAACAATACTAATAAAAGCCCCGCTGAAAAAATATTTGAAAAAATTATTTCTTGGCCTCCAGTCCCATACAAATATTTGAGAATAACGACTTTCACTGACTTTTTTAAATAAATCGGGCAATGTCAGGTCCAGTTCTCTTGATATGAAATATATTGAAAGGCCAACAGCTATCAACATAAAAAAGGTCTGTAACGTATCGGTCCATATTATTGTTTTAATTCCTGCCCTGAACGAATAAATCCAGATAAGTATAATAGTAATTGCAACGGAACACCAGAAAGGGATTCCCCATGACGACAGAACAAACCTGTCAAGCACCATAGCAACAAGATACAGACGGAAAGACGCTCCTATAATACGCGATATAATAAAGAAAAATGAGCCTGTTTTATATGATGTATTGCCAAATCTTTTTTGAAGATAAACATATATTGACGTCAGGTTTAACCCGTAATACAGGGGCATTAAAATATTTGCTATTATAATATAACCTAACAAATAACCCAGGACAATTTGCATATATGAAAACATACTTGCTCCAACCTCACCGGGAACAGATATAAAAGTGACACCCGATAACGAAGCTCCAATCATCCCAAAAGCCACAATGTACCATGGAGATCTCCTGTTGCCGAGAAAAAAAGTTAAATTGCTGGACGTTTTGCCAGTTATTACCGAAATAATAAGAAGGGTGAGAAAATATATTGAAATAATTACTAATAGTTGAATTGAAGACATGGTTCAAATTTTTGAATATAAAAATAGATTAAATTATTTATCATTCTATTTTTGTAATCAGA
>CAYWUI010000033.1:0-28894 GCA_964461435.1 uncultured Bacteroidales bacterium
TACGAGATGGACTACTGTGACTGGAGTTCAGACGTGTGCTCTTCCGATCTGAATTATTAGTTTCTCTGTCATATTCGATCTATATTAATAAGTAATTTTGAGTTTTTTGAAAGAGTTAAATAAGTAACATTTTATTATTTCACCTTGTTTTTCACGGAAGGTTTGTTTATGGTTTTACCCGCCATTTTTCCGGAAGGCTTTTTTTCCTGTAGTTGCATTGACGGTTTGTATTTATGTGGACTCCTGACAGCTTTGAGTTTTTTTATTTCAGCTTCATATTTCTTAATCAGCATATCTTTTTCGGTAATTATCCCCGTTAAATTTGATAATTCCTTATCCTTGCCCGTTTCAGGCACTGCTGCATTAAGTCTCATGATAAAATCGCTCAGAATATTCATGTAATTGATATAAGCATCATATGGTGATTCATACGGATTAAAATAAGCGTGAACTTCTCCATCGGAAAAAAACTTTGTAGACATATAATAGAAATGATCGCTTGCCTGCAGATATTTCCAATCTTTGAGTATCACCGGATCATCACATTTATTAACTCTGCCGGTTAATGAGTACAATTTATCAAAGGCATCCACCTGTAGTTCATTACCCAGCCATGCTGTCAGATCTCTTTCTTCGTCAGCCCATGAAATAGGGTATGTCACATCAACCTTGGCAACAGCCTGAAGCTCATCTGCTATTTCCGAAGGAGTGCTGAATAAGAAGTCTGTATATTTAAATAACATTTTTGGTAATGCCTTAAGAAAATTAAAAATGCCGGTATCCATCCATTGATGTTCTCCAAAAGTCTCATAATCCATAAAAATATTTACTATTTCCTCCTTCTTATGAAGCTTATTTAGCCAGCTGGCGTACTTTTCAGCGGTAAGCGGGTACTCTGACCATCCCTTGTTTGAAAATCTAAATGCAATATCATCACTAAGTTTAAAATTCTTGAGCAACACCTTGAGCCTTGGATTTATTGCATTATAGTACAGATAATTCGGACTTTTCCACCCTAGTATATGCTTTGCACCTTCAGTCAGCATAGCTTTAAATCCCATGTCATATACCTTTGCCCCTATCTCATCAGAATATATCAATTCAGTATTTCTGAACACATCGGGTTCCTGGTTAAAATAGTATTTTATCTTATCTGTATGTTCCTTTACCTGTTTTTTGAATTCTTCATTATCTTTTAATGCAACAAGCGAATGTGAATAGGTCTCTGCCAGGAACTCAACACATCCTGTCTCGGCCAGTTTTTTAAAACTTTCAATTACATCGGGCGCATACAGCTCAAACTGGTCCAATACGATACCTGTCAATGAAAATGTCACCTTGAATTTGCATCCGTACTCTTTAATAATATCGAGTATTATTTTATTTGCCGGCAGATAACATCTGTCAGCTACTTTTCTCAGGATAGACTCATTCATAAAGTCATCATAATAATAATGATCATTCCCGATATCAAAGAATCTATATCTTTTATATCTGAATGGTTGATGTACCTGAAAGTATAAACAAATTTTTCTCATTATATAATAATAAAATTCAATATTACGATTTAACTAATGATTCATATATCTGCTTAACATTGTAAGCAGTGTTTTCCCACTTCAGCCTGTCCACTTCTTCTTTTGCGTACTTAGCAAACATCTTAGGCAGGCCTTCATAGCTTAAAATTCCATATATTGCATCGGCCATAGCGTGAATATCCCAGAAATCAATTTTTATGGCATGCCTGAGAATTTCAGATACCCCTGACTGGCGCGAGATAATTACAGGAACATTCGACTGTAAAGCTTCGAGTGGCGATATACCAAAGGGTTCCGATACAGAAGGCATTACATAAACATCACTTAAAGAATATAACTGGTACACATAATCTCCTTTGAGAAAGCCTGTAAAATGAAACTTGTCACCAATTCTTAATGCCGCTACTCTTGTAATCATTCTGTTCAACAGTTCCCCGCTTCCTCCCATCACAAACCTGACATCATCCCTGCGCTTTAATACATTATATGCTGCCTCAATAAAATAGTCGGGCCCTTTCTGTAAAGTTATCCTACCCAGGAAGGTCACGATCTTATCCTCGTATTTTTTATTAAGGTTATAATATTTTTCAGTAAGGGGCTCAACAGCATTATATACGGTAATTACTTTATCAGGATTTATATTATATTTCTCAATTATTGTATTCCGTGTAAGGTTGCTGACAGCAATAATTTTATCTGCCACTTCCATCCCGTTCTTCTCTATCTGGTAAACAACAGGATTTACATCCCCCCCGCTGCGATCAAACTCTGTTGCATGAACATGTATTACCAAAGGTTTTCCTGAAACCTGTTTTGCCGCTGCCCCTGCAGGAAAAGTCAGCCAGTCATGTGCATGAATGACATCAAAGTCGTATGTCACACCAATAATTGATGCAACAGCAGCATAATATGCTATTTCCTGGAAAAGATTTGATCCATACCCCCCTGAAAAACTTAGTTTGCCTGAAAAAGTCGTACTTATTAAACTCTTTTTTGAAGTTCTATAATCTGAAATTAATCTTTCATATTCTTCAGGACTTGTATATGGTATGATATTGGATTCGACTTCAATAAAATTTATTCTTTTGAAGAATCCCTCATAATTTATTATACGCTTGCCAAAAGTTATATCTCCTGCATTTAGTATATTAACATTGCTTTGGTCCTCATCTCCATAAGCCTTAGGAATGACAAAAAGAGTCCGGATGTCCTCAAACTTGGACAGGCCTTTTGTCAACCCGTAACAGGCAGTACCCAATCCTCCTGAAATGTGTGGGGGAAATTCCCATCCAAACATTAACACTTTCATTTTAGAATAAGTCTGTATTTAAAGCTCATAACTATTTAATCACTTTTTATCCACGGAAAAATTTTCTACTTTGTCAATTATTCTCAAAAGGGCGGCTACACTCCATGCCTGTGATATGGCACCTTTAGGGTAATGAGGAGGATCGCCGTCATAAATTTCAGATATCGTACCTATTCCATGTTCATTCATGGCAGGTTCAAAATCACGTATAATTTTCTTTATTTTAATCAATCCGCATTCCTTATATAAATTAAGATACCCCTCGCTGAAATGTTCAAGAAGCCATGGCCATACTGTACCCTGATGATAAGCGAGATCACGCTGCTCCTGCTTACCTTCATAAATACCTATATAATTCTTGTCTTTTGGAGAAAGGGTCCTGAGACCCCTTGGCGTTAGCAGGTATCTTTCCACGATGTTAAGTATGGAAGTTTTCATTTCATTGTCAACAGGAGAATATTCCAATGATGTTGCTATAACCTGGTTAGGCCTTATTGACCAGTCTTTTGAATTCTTATCTATACAATCGGCCAGATAACCTTTGCTCCTGTCCCAAAAATTCTGAATAAAAGATTCCTTGACCAGCGCCGGCAACTTTCCCCATTTATTGATAAACTTTTTATCATCAGTTTTTTCTGCCAGTTCAAGGCTGAACATCAGGGCATTGTACCAGAGCGCATTAATTTCAACGACTGCACCCACGCGTGGAGTTACAGGCTTGCCATTTACAACAGCATCCATCCATGTCAACGCGTTACCCTTACCTCCCGCATAAATCAATCCATCCTCCTGCATTTTTATATCGAATAAAGTACCCTTCCGGTAAGCATCCAGAATTGAAATCATTGGCTTACCATATGTTGCCCATACGGGTGCATGGGAATTTATATGTTTTGCGTACTGCTGCACTGCCCAGAAAAACCATAAAGGCGCATCCACAGAATTGTAAGCGGACTCATCATTGCTTTCAGTGTTTGGGAACAGTCCGTCAGCCAGCTTAGTAACCATAGTATCAAGAACAGCTTTGCAGGTTTTTATGTCGCCAATGCTTAACGTTAGGCCCGGTAACGCAATAAAAGTATCCCTCCCCCAACTTCCAAACCAGTGAAATCCCGCAATAATCTCCGTCTTCTTTTCCCTTTTCACGATAAACTGCTGGGCTGAGTTAATAAGGCAATTTTTAAAATCATTCCTGGGTATTCTTTTTTCTATCTCATTTGCAAATTTTCTCTTCAAAGTATCAGTATTGGTCAATGCAGTAGATGCAGAAAAGATTAATACCTCTCCTTTTCTTATGTTCATCTCAAAATATCCCGGAACAAATAAATCTTCCTTATAGCTATAACCCCTCTTTTGTTCCTCAAGATATTCTATGTTATAATACCAGTCCGGACTATGAACAAATTCTACTTTCTTTGAGAATTGCATATGCAAGTATGGAAATCCATCATATAGCCTGGATTTTATCCCGTTTAAAATGAACTTGACTTTCGTGTTTGCATATGTATTTGCCTTGCTCAGACCATGAATATTTCTGAACGCTAAAAATGGCCTGAACCTGATTTTGGTCGAACGATCAGCTTCGATAATATTATATCTGATGAGAAACTGCTGTTCCTTTTCAACTAATAGTCTTTCCTTCTCAATTACTGTCCCGCCAACACGAAATACTATCTTTGGAACAGGGTCAGCCTGAAAATCACGAACATACTTATGCCCTTTGGGAATGTAATTGTCTCCCTGATACTTATGAATACCGAGGTTGAATTCGCTATTATTCTGAACAATTGTCTCATCCAGAGAAGAAAGCAAGACATACCTTTCCCCGTCCAGATGTTCCATGGGACAAATCAATAATCCGTGATACTTCCTTGTATTACATCCAACAATAGTTGTACTGGCATAGGACCCGGCACGATTACTTCTGAGAATCTCCTTATTTAAGGAATATTCAAGATTGATCAACTGCGATTTATCAAAGTTTAGATAGCTCATAAAACATTTTTTTATCTTGAATATAAGTTATTAAATAATTGTTAATCTTATGATAAATAAACTGAAAAATTTTGCTTAATTATTATAGTGCTGAACTATTTAATAATTAACCCTTTTATTATTAACCAGTAAAAAAGTATTTATATACAAACATTTATTAATCTTTTATTTAAAAAGAAACTTATTTAAATTCCTGCATTTCACTTTGAGTATATTATATTTGAAAAAATTTTTATTATATGTTTAAATATGTTTTTATTATACCCATATTAACAACTATTTTTTTTAGTTGTTCATCAAACAAGAATAATTTTGAAGTAAAAGGAACAATAAAAAATTATAAAAGTGATAAGATCTACCTTTCCAGGCTCACAACAACTAAGAAAATACTTATAGACTCTACTCAGACCGATGCAAGTGGAAAATTTATTCTTTCAGGCAAAATAGCTGAGCCCGCATTCTTTGTTCTATATACACCAAATAGTGACTATATTCACCTAATAATACACCCTAAAGATAAAATAAATTTACTGACAAACCTGCAAAATTTCAGTACGGAATATATTGTTGAAGGTTCAGGCGACTCAAAGTTAGTTAAAAAATTAATTGATAAGCAAAGATCTACTTTAGAAAAGATAACTATTCTCAGTAATGAATTTGATAATATTAAGGGCAGCCCGGATTTCTTTCAGAAAAAAGCTAAATTAGACAGTGCTTATTATGATCTGTTTGAGGAACATAAAAAATTCTCAAAGGAACTAATATTAAAAAATCCGAAATCCCTGGTAAGTATAATGGTCCTTTACCAGCAACTTGGAAGGAATGAACCACTTTTTAATTACAGGAAAGACTTTAAATATTTTAATCTGGTCGATTCAAATTTAACCATTCTTTATCCCACTTCAGAAGCAGTAAAAAGCCTTAACAGAAAAGTTGTCCGGATTAGGGAACAGCTTAATTTTACTGTTGGTGCTATTGCCCCAAATATATCATTGCCAGATCCCGAAGGTAATATTGTTAGTCTTTCTTCGTTAAGAGGAAAGTATGTACTACTTGATTTTTGGGCGTCATGGAACACCTTATCAAGGACAAAAAATAAAATGCTTATCGATATATACAGTAAATACAAAGAAAAGGGATTTGAAATATACCAGGTTTCACTGGATCGTAATAAAGAATCATGGATTAAAGGTATAGAAGAAAATAAACTAAACTGGATTAATGTAAGTGATTTAAAATACTGGAATTCACCTGTCGCCATGAAATATCAGGTTCAGGAATTACCCGCTAATTTCCTGCTTGACACTGCCGGCAGAATAATAGCAAAAAACCTAAACGGAAATGACCTCGAAAAAAATCTTAAAAAGATTTTCAAGCAAGATTAAAATAGTCGTATTTATCCCTGGTCTTTTCATATTAACATCCTGTATTAAAACAGGGCAGGTTAAAATTAAGGGAGCACTTAAAAACTGCAAAAGCCAGACTCTTTACTTCGAAAAAGTTGATGTATTTAAAGTCAAACCTATTGATTCATTGACTATGAAAGACAATGGACGTTTTTCTTTTTCCGCTGCCGCTAAGCTTCCTGATTTTTATCAGCTTCGTTTAGCTGATAATAAAACTATCAGACTTTTACTGGAACCAAATGATAAAGCTGTTATTTCATGTGATGTTTATAATCTGCATAAAACACTGGTCATTAAAGGATCAAAAGGCTCCGAATTATTAAATAGGCTTTTAAATAATCTTGAAATAACAAAGTCAAAACTAGACTCGATATCAAAAATATTTATTAATTCCGATGATGAATCGGTAAAAGAAGAATTAACCTCGCAATACAAAAGAATTATTGAACAGCACAGGAAATATTCAATAGGCTTTATCCTGGATAATAGTACATCCCTGGCAAGTATTGCCGCTCTTTATCAGGAGATTGAACCAGGGAGAATTTTATTTAATAAGGCCCGTGATATAAAGTTTTTTAAGATTGTTACTGATTCCCTGATAAAGATATATCCTAAATCAAATCACGTTAAAGTATTGAAAGTAAATACAGACAGACTGCTCCAGGGATATAACAGCCAGAAAATTTTAAGTCTTGCAAAGCCTGAAAATTTTATTCTGCCTGAAATATCTTTACCTGACACCAGAGGTGATACCTTGAAGTTATTATCATTAAAAGGCAGTTATGTCCTTCTTAGTTTCTGGGCTTCATGGAATAAGGAAAGTATAAATACTAATATTAAACTTAAGGATGTATATGAAAAATATCATAAAGAAGGATTTGAAATATACCAGGTGTCATTTGATAAATCCGTTAAACAATGGCATCATGCTGTAAGGTTTGACGAATTGCCATGGATAAGTGTTAATGACTCATCTTTTCCAAACTCTGTAATAGCACTTAACTATAATGTAAATAATCTTCCATGGAATTATCTTATCAATAAGAATATGGATACTATTATAGGTAAGAATCTTTCTCCGGATGAGCTAAATAAAAAACTGTCGGAATTGTTTAATTAAAAATTATAACCGTTGCCAAATAAGAAAATATATTTTATCTCTGATATACATCTCGGACTGCATCCTGCAGAAAAAAGCTTTGTAAGGGAAAAACTACTGGTAAAATGGCTTGACAGTATCAAATCAGATGCCGATGAACTTTACTTAATGGGAGATATTTTTGATTTTTGGCATGAATACCGAAAAGTAGTACCAAGAGGCTTTACAAGGTTCCTTGGTAAAATTGCAGAAATTTCTGACAACGGAACACAAATCTATTTCTTTACCGGCAATCATGATGTTTGGGTATATGATTATCTGCCAAAAGAAATAGGACTGACATTATATCGTAAGCCCATAGTGAAAGAACTAAATGGTTTGAAATTTTTCCTTGCTCACGGTGATGGTTTGGGACGAAGTGAATATGGTTATAAGATACTTAAAAAAATATTTACAAATAAAATCCTGCAATGGCTGTTTGCCAGAATTCATCCCAACGCCGCAATGGCATTCGGACACAGGTGGTCAAGGACAAGTCGCTATGCTAAAGGTATTGTCGCTGAGCCCTTTAAGGGAGAAGATAAAGAGATTCAGATTGTTTTTGCAAAAGAAAAACTTAAAAAAGAACACTTTGACTTCTTTATAATCGGCCATCGCCATATACCTTTTGACATTAAACTTAATGAAGTCTCCCGTATAATTAATCTTGGAGACTGGATTAACAATTTTTCATATGCAGTGCTGGACGGACAAAAACTTGAATTGAAATCCTACTTCAAAGAATATGAGAAGAACATAATAAGAAATTAGAACCATACACATAAAAATTATTTCTACCGGACTATTGTTCTGTATGACAAGCTATATATGTTATTACCCGACTTAAGTTCTTCATGGCTCCCTGCCTGTTCAATTTTTCCTTTTCCAATTATATATATCCTGTCGGATTCCTTTGCCGGTCTTATCTTATGAGTTACAAGGATAATCATTGAATTGCTCTTATATTTGTTCAGTACGCTGATCACAAATTCCTCAGCTTCCGCGTCCATTGAAGAAGTTGGTTCATCAAGCAACAATACCTTTGGATTACGGTATAACGCACGTGCAAATGAAACAAGCTGCTGCTGCCCTCCCGAAATATTGATCCCGTCTTCGCCAAGCATTGTCCCGTAACCCAGGGGAAATTGACTGAAGAACCTGTCGAATCCGAATTTTTTGCAGAACATTAAAACATTTTGGGCTTCTTTTCTCATATCTGCCAGGCATATATTTTCAATTACCGACCCTTTAAAAAACCTTAACTCCTGGGGAACCACAGCAATATGTGCTCGCAGGCAGGATATGGGAATTTTATTAGCGTCAATATAATTTGCAAGGTACTTGCCGCTTTCAGGGTAATAATATTTCTGTATAATATTAATAATTGTAGTCTTGCCGCAGCCACTTTCTCCATAAAGAGTAATCATTTCTCCTTTTTTGACAGTAAATGAAATATCCTCCAAAATTTGTTTTCTCCCCGGGAAGCGAAAAGAAACATTTTCAAATGATAATGCTGAAATATCTTTCAACGGTCTTTTATCAGCAGTTCCCGGGTCATTTTCTTTTCCTAATCCTGTGAATTCAAACATTCTGTCAAAAGCAATGCGCGCTCCCTGTAACTGAAGATTGGCAAATGCCAGCGAAGCTATTGCAGGAAGCATTGATGATGTTATGCTTAATATTGCTGTAAACACTCCAATAGTAATTGTCTTGTTGATTACCATAAAGGAATTCATCCATAATAATGCCACGGAGAATAGTACTCCTGCTATATCGGTTACGAGGCCGAGATTAATGTTTATTTTACCAAGTTTATAAATAGTATGCTGGTAGAAGCCATATATTAACTTATTAATATCTGAAAAAAAATCTTCCTTTTCAGTGCTTTTAATAATGTCTATTCCCTGGATAGTGTTTATATAATTGCTTTCATTTTTTGAATGGGCCTCCATAACAGCTCGCTGTTCCGATACCACCTTATCATGAAAAATACATGCAATAATAAAATATAATGGAAATGCACACAAAGCAATTATTCCGGACTTTACAGAATATATAAAAATTGCAGCACCCGAAACCAAAAGGACCAAAACATTAAGAATTAATGAATTGACAATATATGCTATTGTCTGTTGAATAGTCCTTGTATCATTCAGCCTGGCGACCAAATCACCTGTCAGACGGTTATAAAAAAATGACCTGGGTAGTCTTAGAAGGTTTGAAAAAAAAAGGTCTATCATCCGCATATTGAAATCCCTGCCCTGCACTATTCCAAAAAACCTTTGTATATAGGTTAACCCTGCGCGGATGAATAAGAACATTATTACAACTACCAAGCCGACAACCAGATCCTCCTTTTTTGAGTTGGGCAGAATATCATCTATAAGTTTTTGCGAAAAAACTGCTATGGCAATTCCCAGGATTGATATTATTATGCCAAGAAAAAGGGAAGCCGATAAAATATTTATATCTTTCTTTATTAACTCCTTAAGCCATCTTATCTTATATGATCTTATGCATTCTTTTCTCACAAAATCCTTTCCCGGGTATAGCTTAAGCAGTGCTTTTGATTTCCATATTCTATGAACCTCCTCATATGTATACTTTTCAATGCCAGCTGCAGGATTGCCAATAATATATTTATTATCGGTATGGCCGTAACATACAATAAAGTGCTGCTGCTTATTTTGAGTTATCACGTGCAGAATTACAGGATCAGATATACTGTCAAGAAATTCAACATCTGCCTGCAGTCCCTGCGATACGAAACCTGTCTGGATTGCGGCATTATGAAGACCCAGCAGTGTTGTGCCCTGCCTGTTTGTGCCACTTAACTCTCTAAGCTTTTCGGAATTTTCCTTGCCGCCGAAATAATTAATAATAGTCATCATACAGGCTATGCCGCAATCTGAATGATCACGCTGCATTACTAATGATTTCCGGATTGCTTTAAAATCCAATATTTATATTTTTAATATTAGAACCCCAGATTCACAGTTTATTTACTTCCGGTTGCTTTCAGTATTGCTGAAGCACCTGTCTCACCCCTGAATATTTTTGTCAGCCTGAAGTCCCTGTTATAAATGAAGGTTGTTGGCAACAGAATAATTCCATACACAGATCTAATACACTGGTAATCTGCATATAATACTTCTATCTGCGGATATTTATGTAATGTATAATGTTCAGAAATATCATTTAGAATTTTAAGCGGCTGGCTGGAAACCAGATAAATATTTACATTAATAAATGAATCGGCTTTCTGAATAATACTCTCAATCTCATAGACGCAATGATCGCAATCGGGACTGAAAAATATTAATACATATGAGTCACTCTTTTTTATTCCTTTTAAGCCAGCCTGTGTTTCATTTAATGAATACAAACAGTGAAAAGGTAATACTTCCCTTTTCTTAATGACCTCATTTTTACCTTTAATACCTGAATATATCTTATAAGAAATGTAGCCCACAACAAGGATAATGACAGACACAACAAGAAATTTATAAACTCGTTTCATGTGTTTAAATTATGAAAAATAAATATATATAAACATTACAAGCATAATCCACAGATTCAGACACAGTCCATATGTCCCCAGGGTGAACAAGAGCATTTTTGCCGGCTTTCGCTTTAAAACCACAGAAAGCCCATATGCCAGAACAAAAAAGTAAATACCCGTAAACAGGTTTGCCATTTTTAAAGGATAAATGAACCACTTGATAATATTATTGGCATTGATGATATTCATCAAAGAAAGCGGATAAAAGTTATTTATATCATCCAGCGTATTCAGATCCAGTAAATATAAACTTATAATGCGTATAACCTGAGCTAAAATAATAACTGTTTCTGATATAAGTACCGCATGAAAAATTAACTTAAACTTAATTTTATAATTCAGGTTCAGGAATATTATACCGATTTGAATACTAAATGTTATTAAGAATAATTTGGCCGCCAGCACTGCGGGTATAAGTAAATATCCAATCCATTCCAGCCTTTTCCTGAAATGAATTAATGCATTAATGCGTTCATAACTAAGTTGATCTGAGTAGGTATTGAAATATACTTTATCTGATATAATCACCCTGTTTAAGGCCAGGGCACTAAAAATCAAGATCAGCGAGAAAACAACAAACAAGATCCGCTTGTCTGTCCGGTTTAATATGTTTATCAGATATTTCATCTTTTATTAAAACAACTCTTTTCCCTAAAGTAATTGTTCAGACGTGAAAATGTAGTGGCTGAAGTTAATTCATCCAATTTGACCTTTCCATCTTCAACTAATATTATCCTGTCACATATATGAGCAAGATTGTATAAATCGTGGCTCGATATAAGCAAGGTTGATTTTAAAGCCACTTTATAATAAATAAGTATTTTTGAAAGTATTGTTCTTGATGTCGGATCCAGCCTGGAATAGGGTTCATCAAGAATTATCAGGAGCGGATTTATAATAAGTGCCGAAATAATTCCCAATTTTTCCTTATTACCTTCAGATAAGTATCCTATCAGTTTTTTATTTTTGAAAATCAAATCAGGTTCAATAAAATTCCGAAATAACTCCAACCGTTTAATCAGTTCATCATTGCCTATATTATAAAAAACAGAAATAAACTTCAAATACTCCAGGGGGTATAAAAAATCGAACAGGAAATTTTCATCCAGGTAAGAACCCGTAAATGCCTTCCACTCTGTTTTCTTATTATTTATTGAATTTATTTCAATAATACCGGTATCAGGCTCTACAAGGTCCAATATCAAATTTAATAACGTTGTCTTGCCTGCTCCATTGTTACCGACAATTGCGGTGCATGCTTCTTTATTTATTTTTAAACCGGGAATTTCAAATTTAAAATCAGGTTTGTATTCTTTAATAAGATTTTCAATTCTAATCATAATGTCTGAATCCTTCTAACATTAAATATTTTCTTTTATTCAGGTTATCCTCTATTCTGGTAATCCAGAATTTAGAAAAGAGTAAAATATTAAATAATCCTGCTGTCCCGAGTATCCCGGGCACTATTAATTTAAAACTGCTTGGAACGATCTCAGTAATTACAATAATTACTATCCCCATAGCAATTGTTTTATATGCACCAAAGGCACTTAAAAAAGCATATCCTTCAAGGTTAAATGTCCGGCATCTGTATAATCTGACTTTCTTTTTATTGTAGCTGGCCAGTAAAACATCTGTATACGGGTAAATGCCGATGTTATAAACAGTTAAAAGCGTTAAGCTGACTAATTGTGCCGGCTCAAGCCAGAGGAATGGCACCAAAAGCAAAAAAAATACCATGTTAATTAATTGTAATAACAGGATCTTGCCTGTAACTATGTCTTTGATCTTTATATTCTTACTGTATATACTGTCATAATACTTGCTTTCCCATGCAAACATTAATGCCCCATACATAAAATACACTGAAGATATCAATATATAATTATATAAAAATATTTGATAACCCCTGGTAAGGTAAAGAAGAATTACAGCTACATAACCAATTATATAAAATAATAGTGTATTCCTTGGCCTGCGGTTCCTGAAAATTATTTTTAACTCGTACACTATCAAATTCTTTAATATCGATGGAATATTACAAATCATCTTAATAATGAGATAAACAAATGTGAGGTGATAAAAAGACTTAATATACTGGCAATCAAAATAATGGTCAGCACAGATGTAACACTAATCCCTGTTAAAAAGCTTCTTTTACTATAAAATGCAGCCAGTCCAGTTATGGCTGAAATTATAAAATTGGCGGCCATCCATTTGAGCTTCGCAATACCTGTAGAATCAGTAAACAGATTATTGGTTAATGCAATAATTATTATAATTGCATAAAGCAGGATACTGAATTTATTAAAGTATATTCTTTTTAATAAAAAAATTTTTACGAGGTTCTTTTTATTTACCGGCAATCTGAATAAAGGATAAAAAAATGAAAGGTCAGTTTTTACGGTTATGAATATTAAGAAAAGATAGGCAAGCTGAAAATTTGAGACAATAGCGTTAAGACCATTAACGTCTATCTCCCTGTGAAACACCTTTAAATAAACTTCATTTATATAAATCAGGAAATAAATAAAGGGTATGAGTAAACCACTAATTAAGAATAGCGATATTACATTAAAGAATAAATACTCTCTTAATAAGCCCGATCTGATTATTCTTTTAAAAAAAAATTGTACCGTATATTTCTCTATAGTGAAATACATATCATGAAACGGTGCGAAGTCCCTTTATAATTAAAATCATGTTTATAATGATTGCGTTAATAATAAATAAAAGGCCAAATAATTTCAGCCTTTTATTTAATTTAGTCTGCCATTTCACCTAACTGCGATTGTTATCATGTTAATACTATCTTAAATTCGTTCCGCCTCCTGAAGGTGAGGTTGGAGTACGCAAATCCCCGGGATCGCGGTAATCCGAAATCGGAGGTACGTCCAACGAAGGGCCATAAACGGCACATAAATAGCCTACTGCCAATCCGAGAAAAATATTTGAAACACCATAAAGGCCACCTATGCTTGTACATAATATCGCCCAATAAACCTTATCTTTTATTCCACCTTCAAGTTTTTCCATTTGTTTAAGGGTTAATTCTTTTAATTTCATAGTTTTAGCATTTTAAGATTTAACAATTGGATTATAAGCAGATTAAAATTCATAATACTATAGATATTATACAAATAATTCCTCAACTTTGGATTTTAACGGTCAAAATATGCAGGTGAGCGGTAATGAAATCAATCAATAAAATTTATACTGTAATGTTTTTATCCCTGATCTTAGTGATAATCGGCTGTGGAGGTTCATCTCTGCCAGATACAGTCTCCGGTATATCAATATACGATATACCTTTGAAAGGTATTATTTGCTAATATTGATTAAATTTAAAATTTATTCAATAACCCGAAAACAGTCAGTTTACATGATAAAAAACAGTTTATCTCCCCATCTAAATATCAAGATAAGAGAACTTTAATATAGCTCTTTACAATAAAAATGCGTTCATTTGTTAATGAACGCATTTTTTTATTCCCTTCCGCTATCAGGAATCAGATAAGTTCAGTTTGTAACGGTACTTCCTGTCTCTGTTCCGCGTATTTGACATTTCTTCTCCCCACTTTAAGGGATTCAGCAACAATTTCCGCAATATCATGTACCTGTATATCTATTCCTTTCGAAAAAGTCTTTTTACACAAAGGGCATGAAGTGACCAGGAAGTCGGGTTTATACTTCATATATTCATCGAGTGCCCTATCTCTTATTTTGTCACGCTCCTGCATCTGAATTTTAATATTGGCAAGACTGCCTCCGCAACAGAAGCTGTTTTCCCTTTCGTTTTTTATCTTAATTAAATCCACATATTTCGCCAGCAGCTCACGCGGCTTTTCATATATGCCGCTTCCCCTGCCTAATTCACAAGGATCGTGGTAAATTATTCTTTTTGGTATCCTTTGCGGTTTAATAATATTCTTTTCCGTAAGCTCCAGAAGAAATTCGGAATGGTGCTTAACCTCAATATCATGAAGTACATAATCTTCCTTAAATACCTTATAGCATATAGGACACGATACAACCAGCTGTTTTGCCCCTGAAAGTACTATGAGCTGCTGGTTATTTAGAATTAATTTTTGTGCTGCATCAAACTGTCCTGCCTGCATAAGGGGTCTTCCACAGCATGGAGCCTTTTCTTCATCCATAAACCAGTAATTTATGCCGGCATATGTAAGTATATCTGTCATTGACTTTTTAATAGATGGCGCTAAATGAGTCATACATCCCGCAAAATATATGACATCTGCTTTCTGTATCTCCCCTTCTTTCAGATATTCGTAAGATGAATTGTACTGCCGTGTAGACTCAATTCTTTGCGTTATTCTCAGGTCATTTAACTCAATGGCAACAGGACATATCTGCTGGCATCTTCCGCACAGCAGGCAATTAAACAGTGTTTCATCAGTGAGGTTTCTGTTTCTTATATTTTTAAGTACGTAAACGGACTGGGTATTCCTGATATTTGCGTCATTTAACTGACATGTATCCAGACATATACCACAACGCGAACATGAATAAACCTGCACAAGTGAATAGGTATTATATCTTTTTTTCAGCCTTATGCCGAAATTTCGCAAAAATATAAACAGGATCTCGGCAGGAATATGCATATACCGTGAGTTAGGCAGTGCAATAAAAAACAGTCCGAGTGAAATTGAATATGCCCACCATAAAGGTAATTCAAGCTCTTTGAGCGGCAAAAATGAGTTAAAGAAATTACCTGCGGCCTGTGTAAGAAAACTGCCATTATAATAAATTCCGGCACTAAATGATTCGGCAATAAATCTTAAAGGAAAGATAAGCCATAAAGAAATTAGTGCAATTCTATCTCCCGATTTCAGACTTGTTGTTTTCTTCATCCCGAAATACCGGCTCCTTAGTCTTTTCAGAAATGCCAGAGCAACACCTGAAAGCACAAATAAAAGAATTAAGTCCATCATAAAAGGAAAAACACCTGACAAGTAAGCCTCTTTATCGCCATTAACAAAATGACGGTAAAATATAGGCATATGAAAAGGGAATGCCATCGATTTTGTATGTACTACTGTTTCTATATGGCCCATAACAATCAGAAGAAACCAGCCAAAGGCGAGGCTCATATGCATATATCCAAGCACAGGATTAATCCGGAATATCTTCCTGTGCAGCAGTCCCTCCATGAATGCCTCCCTGATGGAAATCAAAGATTTATTTGTCAGTACGCTTTTCCATATTCTAATTTTATCAATCTTTGAAAGACCCAGGATTAGCTTGATAAATCTTACGGTCACAATAATCAGTAAATAGGCCAGGCCAATTTTAAAGGGCACTGCAAAATATTCAATATGCATGGTAGTTATATTTTAAATTATCATGTAATTCCATGTCTGCTCTGAACTTCGGTATTCCCTTTTTTATGAGCATTATAACATTCCTTATATTTATCCCCCTGGGGCAAACCAGCATGCATTTCCCGCATAACATGCATTTGTTTATTTCCTTTTCCAGACCCTCGGTTTCCCCTCTTCTTATAAGCATGTTCATTTTTCTGACATTAAAATCTATAAGATTGCCGGCACTGCATGTAGCTGTGCATCCGCCGCATGACAGGCATACACGAAATGACGGTTCATGCTCAAGCACATATTTCAACAGCCTGCCATCGAACTGTTCAAAATCTATGGATCTCGTTTCCTGTATGGAAAATCCAAACTTGCTCATGCTGACTGTTTTTTCCTAAGATAATTATGAACTTCAATAGCAGCCGCCCTGGCATTATCTATTGTATCGCCAATGGTCATCGGACATGTACACGCTCCTGCCAGGAATACTCCTTCCTGTGATGACAGGTTCCTTTGAATATGCATGTCCCTTGGCTTTATAAATCCACTGCTGTCACTCTCCAGCTTAAAACCTTTGCACAGGCTTATTGTATCTTCGCCAGGTTCTATGCCGACAAGAAGAATCATTAAATCAACATTCATCTTCAGGGGACGCCCAGAAAGCGTGTCCTCGGCCTTAATAAGCAAGCTTTCATCCATATTTTCCGATGCTTCTGATAACCTTCCCCTGATAAACTGGATATCATAATTCTCCTGGGCCTTGCGGTACAACTCCTCAAAATCTTTTCCGTACATTCTCAGGTCCATATAAAAGCAATAAATTTCTGCCTGCGGTAACTGATTGCGTAACTCTATAGCCTGCTTTACCCCTGTAATACAGCATACTTTAGAACAATGATGGTTACCTGATTTTTCATCTCTTGAACCAACGCAATGTATAAAGGCAACCCTCCGTGGAGTTTTTCCATTAGTCATTTTTATTCTATTACCTTTTTTAAGCTTATCTTCAAGGTCAACCGATGTAATAACATTATTATAAATGTTATATCCGTATTCTTCCTTTCTTTTTGCATCAAAAAGACCAAATCCCGAAGCAATCACTATTGCATCGGGTTCAAAGCTTTCACCTTTATGCGTCAGCAAGGACCACTTGCCATTATGACCTGAAATGCCAGATATTTCAGTATTCTTCAGAATTTTGAAACCGCTCCGCTTTATTTTTTCTTCCATATTATTTAATATCTCCGAGGCAGGTCTCAGGTTAGGAAATAAGTGATCCCACTTTGCCAGTTTGCCGCCTATATAGGAGTTTTTCTCTATAAGGATTACTTCATGTCCGAACTCCGACAACTGACTTGCAGCTTCCACACCTGCAACCCCGGCTCCGATTATCACCACAGTATTCATTTAATTTTGATCTTAACTTATTGTCAATGAATAAAATTTGGCTGCAAAGGAACTCCCAGTTCCTCACCGTCCTTGCCAGCATATTTCAATGCGGGATCGTACTTAACCTTCATCTTGTCAAGTAACGGTTCACAGTCAATCTGGTGCATCTGTAATCCAAGATCCCAGGGATCGTATCCCAGGACAAGGCCTGCCAGCTCTTCATATGTGAGCACCGGGATACCATTACCGTTAGTCCCGTATGTTTTATTCTCCATTTCAGCAATGACATACTGCCACTTGTCCATAAACATCGTGCAACCCGGACAATTGCAAACTATAGCATCTGGCTTATAGGGTTCCATGGATTCAAATTTTTTCTTTGAATTGGCTACTGAATAACCTCTGTCAGCCATGACAAGATAGTGCCTGAAGCCAAAACCGCAGCAATGCCTGCGTTCAGGGTAATCAACCACTTCACCGCCCCACGATTCAATCATTCCGCTTAGTACCTGTGGAAATTCTGCACCTCCCACACCTTTTCTGGGAAATATCTTGGCATAATGGCACCCTATATGTTCCACTATTTTCAATGGTTCTCCTGTATCGCCGTTTACAAGCGAACATTTTCTTTTTGAAAATATCTCGTCACGGAATTTATAAATTATGTCGCTGGCATGGGTCATATTCCAGGGAAGCTCAAATTCACGCCCCGTAGCTTCTTTCAAATAATGCCTGGTCCTTTCCAGTTCAGACGGGAACTCTTTCCATGTTTCAAAAATCTCGGAGTATATGCCAAAGGATGTAACACATGAAATAACAAAATTATGAAATCCTTTTTCCGTCATAAGGGCAAAGTGCCGTGCAACTACAGTCTGTATAGTTTCGAAAGGGATGATGTCGCTATGATAACCTATGCCTGTACAGGTTGTCTGCCGGGCATCATCATAAATATTTTTCCCGAGCTCCTCTCTAAGAATTTTCAGAAAGGCATATTCCGAACCGGGGAAAAAATTCTGCCTTATGCAGCTTCTTTGAAAATAATAGTCGTTATCTGCGATATCTTTCTGATATTCCTTCCATACTTGTTGCTTGCCTTCTTTTTTCATAATATTTATTAAACCTGTTTATGAATTTCCCTGACCTGTATCTTTATAAACATGCATAAAATACCTGTTCATGTTCTTTTCATCCTGCTCAAATCCCATTTCTTTTACTTTCTTCTTGCTGTATTCATCAATAAGACTGTAAAATTTCATGCCCCCTGTAACTTCAAATATTGAATGTAACTCCTTCATTGTTTCTGCGGGTATCTTTCTTAATGTTCCCGGACCGTCATTATTAAGGTTCCCCTTAAGTCTTTCGTATAAATCTTTACGGTTATTGAATATCCATTCCCATACAGGACCCTGCTCGGGATGCAGCTCCGGTTTCACAGCTTCAGGATGCACACAATATCCGTATTTCAGTATATTCTCCCCTACCGTCCGCATTACTGCGTACTGCTGCCTCCCCATCCTGCTTTCCGTAAAATACCCGAACTCCTGAGATACCTTCCGTAAAACATTTATTATTAATCCCGGGCAGTTCCCCCTGGGACACCTGGTTTTGCATGACATACACTGGCCACAATACCATATAAAGTCACTTTTAAGAAGCGCCACTATTTTATTCTTATCCTTTGACTGGACAATTGTAAGCAATAATCGCGGATCATAATCATAAAACTCGGCTGCCGGGCATATAGCGGTACATACACCACAGTTCATACAGGATTTCAATCCTTCCTTGTACCTGACATCCTCAGTAATCCTTTTAAATACCTTGTTCATATCTGGTGATGCATTTGTCATATTCTCTTTTTAAAGAATCAGATTTGCCTTGCATAATATTTTCAAAGTGATTTTCCAATCATAACAGGTATATATATTTTACCAGGTTTCTGTATTAAAAATACAACCATGGTTTATGGATTTATGTTTATTGAAAATCGTGTAAGGTATTGGATGGGTATAACTTGCAACACTTGGTTATCTGCTTCTATAATCATTGACAACATAATATCTGGTCAAATCGTTATATATATCCTCAAAAACAACTTTATGTTTTCTACAGTCAACCCGGGAGCAGGCATGAAGTTTGCCTCCAGCTTCAAGGTTTAAAACAAAAATCGGGGCACCGCAAATATTACAAACTGACTTGCTTTTCAAGTTGTTTTTACAAACCGGACATAACAGCTCAACAATATCCCCTTCAACCATTTCTATATCACTGTGCTTATCATAACACCCATAAACCGAACATAAGTATAAAATCCCGACATTTTCACGTGATTTAACATACAATTTGATACTCGGCTTTCCCCTTATCAATTTACTGTAATCCATTAAGGAATGATTACAAATCGGGCATTTAACCGTTAAACTAATGGGATTTTTATCCATGTTACTAATATTTTAACACATTAAAGAATTATATTATTTCATTGATTAAAGATATCCAGGTAATTTTAGTAGTAAAAGGGAGGATAATACTGTTTTAATGCAGGAAAATATTATCAAAAAACCTTATATATTATGGTAATAAAGAGAATTCAAAACCAGTAATTTTTTACAGGTACCCAGCCATTCAATAAATAATCAGAGTTTTACAATTTTATTTTTTATGCTATAGGAAATAAGGCTGGGTGTGCTTTTGCAATTTGTTTTAGACAGGAGGTTTGATTTATGGCCAATGACTGTTCTCTCGCTAATCGACAGTTTTGACGCTATCTCCTCATTGTTCAGTCCCTCACAAATTAATTGCAGAATTTCCTTTTCTCTCTTTGTCAGAGTTAATTCTATATCTTTTGTGGATTTTTCGCCTGCTACTTTTCTTGTAAAAAAACTGAACAACTCGTCAGAGTAATAGTGATTTCCTTCGGCTATGGTCCTTAGAGCTCTGTCTAATACCTGCTTTGTTATATTTTTTAATAAAAATCCCTTTGCCCCGGCATCAAGCATATCCTCTATATATTGTTCATCATTAAACATTGTCAGGGCAACAATTTTTACGTGCGGCTTAATTGATAAAATTTTTCTTGTTGCCTCAATCCCATTCATTTCAGGCATTTCAATATCCATAAGTATTATGTCAGCATTTTTCTTCTTTATAATTTCAATAACCTCTTTCCCATTCCCTGCTTCACCAACAAGATCAACATATTTAAGCCTCGTAAGTATTAACCTGAGGCCTTTTCTGAATATCTCATGGTCATCAGCTATAATTACCCTTATTTTACTATCCATTTTTTGTTTTTTAAAATATATTATACAACAAATTCTATCCTTACATTAATACCGTGACCTACACTGGTTTCAATAGTAATTTCACCGTCCATCGACTGAACCCTTGTCAAAATATTGTTTATACCGTCACCTTTTTGTTTAGCTTCAACATACCTGGAATAATCAAAGCCCTTGCCATTATCATAATAAACAAAGATGATATGATTGTCTTCTTCTTTTATGGAAATACACGCCTTTGAGGCATTTGCATGCTTCAGTGTATTATTTACCAGTTCATTTATTATTCTGAATAAATTTATCTCAATGTGATTGCTTAAATTCAGCTTTTGGGGACTTTTAAACTCGATGGACAATTTATGTGTTTTGTTAATTGAATTGCAAAATTCATTAATCGCCGATACCAGTCCGTATTCATGTATTACCCTGGGGGTAAGGTTGTTAGAAATTGTTCTTATGCCGGATAATGCATCATCAATCAGCTTGTTAATATAATCAATTGACTCTTCTTTCTCTGTTTTTGTAACATCTTCAGAAATCAATTCATTTATATAAAGTTTAATAGTAGATAACAGAGGACCTATACCGTCGTGTACATCTTTTGCAAAACGCTTTCTTTCTCTTTCTTCCGTTCTGATAATTGCATTTAATACCCTCCTTTCAGATATTTTGCGCTCAAGCTCCGCCCTCTTCCACGTATAAAAAATATCACGAAGGAGCCATACACCTATGGAAATAACGATAGATATTGCAATGCCAATCCATGCACCAGCAGAAAGAAGCTCCTCATACCGTTTCAGGTTAAGATAGGTCGAAAGGTCAATAATTCTTCTGAAGGCCATAAGTACAAAACCAATGGATATTAGAATCCATGATAGCTTTGTCTTTGTTATTGCAATGAACCGCAGGGCAAGAAATGCTACCATAAATTGTAAAAGAATAGATAGTATAATAGATATTTTGGGGACCATAGGATTTTTTTTAATTTTAGTTTTCTTGAAACGAAATTACAGGATTTTATTTTAATTTCATTTCACTCTGGTATTTTATATAACATAATTAATAATTATTATTAATATTAAACAAAAACCATGCTACTAACAACAACAAACACAATTGAAAACAAGAAGATAGTTGATAATGAGACGGTGGTACAGAACGGAAGCATGCTTATGGTAACTGCCAGCGGAACAGCGGTTGTGTATGAATAAGACTTAACCTCTAATACCTGAAAAAAAAGCAACTGCGCCGCTGCCCAGGTTACGGAGGTTGTATCCCCCTTCCTGGATGACCAGTAAAGGCTTTATCTGTCCGGCCAGCAACTGCCCCACCACCTTAAAATCATTGATGGACAAATTAAAAGTACCGGTAGGATCGCCCTTAAGAATATCAAAGCCCAGGCTTACTATTATAACTTCTGCTTCAAACGATCTTATTATATCAAGTGCCTTTTTTAGAGTCTTAATATATTTTCTGTCATCAGTCCCCGGTTCCAAAGGAAAATTGAAATTAAATCCGAGTCCGTCTCCTTCGCCTGTTTCATTTTCAAACCCGCTGAAATAGGGATACGAATAATCAGGATGCCCGTGTATAGATATTGTAAGGATATCGCTTCTATTGTAAAAAATATCCTGGGTCCCGTTTCCGTGATGAAAATCGAGATCAAGAATCGCAGTCCTCGTATGCTTGCTAATATATGAAGCAGCTATGGCAGCATTATTCAGATAACAAAATCCGCCGTAGAATCTTCGTCCGGCATGGTGGCCTGGGGGCCTGCATACTGCATAAGCCAGTCTCGAGCCGGCCAGGATTTCATCTGCTCCTGTCAGGGCAGTATCTACAGAAGATATGGCGGCTATATAAGCATTCCTGTATAGCGGGGTGCCTGTATCAAGACAGTAATATCCGGCCTGGACAGGTAGTACCTTCGGCCGCCTGTCAGGTCTTCTAATAGGAAACGTATCCGGGTATACGGGACGCCCTTCTTTTATTTTAGCACAAACCGAACGCAGATAATAGACATATTCCGTATCGTGTACTTCCAGTATCGGCTTTTCACCATGCTCCCTGGCGTTAATTATTTTAAATATATCGGTTTTTGAGACTGCATTTAATATCGCGTCTACCCTGACAGGGCGTTCAAAATAACCTCTTTCCTTAACATGGTGAAGCACATGTTTATGGTTCTTTATTAACGGGTATTTACTATCAATCCTGGAAGTTCTTTTTCCATTAATTACTTCAGCACTTATTTTTTTTATAAGGGGCTCCCTGAATTTTACATATTCATAATCAAATGACTCTATAACACTCTTAAAATATTCAGGATCAATTGCCTTGGCAAAGCGGCGTGTAAGTATCATACCCAATGCACTTTTTATCTGGCTACATGTTAACGGTTCATCACTACCAAGACTGTCATACATCAGATAAGCATTTGTTGGAGGTTTACCAACGGATGCTGCGTATTCTTCCGAAATAATTACCCTTGCCCCGTATCGTTCATAGAATTTAATTCTCTTTATACTTTCGCTGAGTTTTTCAGGGTCTGTAGTCAGAGAAGGATCATCAGGTTCCACTTCTATATATAATGATTTGGAACCTGTCTGCAGGCAATGCTCCTGTACACTTTCATAAAGGTTCCCCCCTATTCCTGATCCTCTTGCCCCTGGCCTCGTGGCAAAGAAATCTAAAAATGATGACGAAATAGTCGGGAAATGAATAACCATGGCGAAAGCTTCGACAATTCCCATGGATTTTTCAAATATTATTAATGACGTGCTGTATCCTTCAGTTACAGGATCCTTTAATAGAAAAGGTATTTTTTCAGCATAATCAGCAATTTCAGGAAAACTGATACGAAAAATGTCCTTAACCTGTCCTATGAGATCCAAAGAAATTACTGAAATATTGCTTTGTATTACCCTTACGCGTATCATAAATTATACTGACAAATCAATTTAATAAAATACCTCATTAAGTTACAATCAAATTATATGATTTTAAAAGAATATTAAGAATGTTTTTTATACTTTTAAACTTTTACCGGACAGGACTGTTTTAAAAAATATTCACAACATAATATTTGTATTTATGAAAAAACTAAATCTGTTTATTATTATTTTAGGCATTATTTCAGCAACTGCCTGTAAAACAACAAAAAAAGATGACTTAATGAATAATCCGTTAGTCCAGAAGTTTGACACTCCTTTTGAAGTTCCTCCTTTTGAAAAAATTAAACTGGAACATTATATGCCTGCTGTCGATTATGCTATTAGTGAGCAGGACAAAGAGATCCAGGCTATAGTTAACAATAAGGAAAAGCCTGCTTTTGCCAATACTCTTGAAGCACTTGATCGCAGTGGCGAATTATTGAAGCAGGTCAGTGCCATATTTTATAATCTTCTGTCTGCCGATACAAATGAAAAGATGCAGAAACTGGCCAAAGAAATTGCTCCCAAAATTACTAAGCATTATGATAACATACTTTTAAATCCTGAACTGTTTGCGCGAATCAAGGAGGTTTATGATAACCGCGAAAATCTTGATCTTAATACGGAACAAAGCACTTTGCTTGATAAAACATATAAAGATTTCGTCAGGGGTGGTGCTAACCTAAACGAATCAGATAAAGAAACGCTGCGAAAAATCAATGAAGAATTATCTGTGCTCACACTCAATTTTGCTGATAACGTCCTTGCCGAAATTAATAAGTTCAAATTAGTAATTGATAATGAGGAAGATCTTGCCGGATTACCTGCAGATGTGAGGGAAGCTGCTTCACAAACTGCAAAGGAAACGGACCTCAAAGGTAAGTGGGTCTTCACCCTGCATTCGCCAAGTATTATTCCATTTCTCCAGTATTCGGAAAAACGTGACTTGAGGGAAAAGATTTTTAAAGCCTATATCAATAAAGGTGATAATAATGATGAATATGATAATAAAGGGATCGTTTCAAAAATAATCAGGCTGCGTTATAAGAAAGCCCGGCTCTTAGGGTATGAAGACTATGCTGCTTATGTTCTCGAAATAAATATGGCCGAAAAACCTGAAAATGTTTATAGCCTGCTTGATAATGTAATGGAAAAGGCACTGACAGTAGCAAAAAAAGAAGTAAAAGATATGCAGGATATAATAGACAGGGAAGGCGGCAATTTTAAACTTCAGCCATGGGACTGGTGGTATTATTCTGAGAAAGTAAGAAAGGAAAAGTATGATCTTGATGAAGAGGCACTAAGGCCTTATTTTAAACTTGAAAACGTGCGTGACGGGGCTTTTGAACTTGCACATAAATTATACGGACTGCGGTTTGTTGAAAAACCGGATTTGCCTGTTTATCATAAAGATGTTACGGCATTCGAAGTGCTGGATGAGGATAGCTCGCATATAGGGATATTATATCTTGATTTTTTCCCCAGGCCCTCCAAAAAATTTGGTGCATGGATGACTGAATACCGCCCTGAAATAAAAGTTGACGGTAAACGTGTAGCACCTGTAATTTCAATAGTCTGTAATTTTACCAAGCCGACGAGCAAGAAGCCTTCCCTGCTAAGCTTTGATGAGGTATTAACCTTTTTCCACGAATTCGGACACTCCCTGCACGGCTTATTATCACAATGCACATATTATGACCTTACAGGCACGAACGTGCCAAGAGATTTTGTCGAGCTGCCATCGCAAATAATGGAAAACTTCGTACCCGAGCCCCAGGTGCTTAGCTTTTTTGCCAGGCACTACCAGAATGGTGAAGTTATTCCAAAAGAGCTAATAGACAAAATCAATAAAAGTTCTTACTTTAATAAAGGATTTGAGGTTGTCGAATATGTTGCCGCCGCCCTGCTGGATATGGACTGGTATACTATGCACGACACAACCAATATAGATGTAAATGCTTTTGAAAAGCAGTCGATGCAGAAAATCGGACTTATACCCGAGATAGTGGAAAGGTACAGAAGCACCTATTTCAACCATATCTTTTCCTGGGGATACGCCGCAGGTTATTACAGTTATGCATGGTCAGAAATACTGGATTCGGATGCCTATGAGTCTTTTAAGCAAAATGGTATTTTCGACAGGAAGACTGCACGATCATTCCGGACCAATATTCTTGAAAAGGGCGGTTCTGACAAACCCATGAACCTTTATAAAAACTTTAAAGGTGCCGAGCCTTCGATTGAGCCATACCTCAAAAAGAAAGGATTGATATAAAAATCCGGCCACCCGTTTTTACGGGTGGCCGCTCATAATAAGAGGCCTTTGCAAATAGACCGAAGAAACTGCAAATAACAATGCCAGGAGAAAAATCTTGATTTTCATCCAGGTATAATCAGAATTTATTATGGACAGGTAAATTAATATTTTAGTCAATTCCCTTACAATCCTGTTCTGTTTTTACAACTCTTTTGCTGTCAAATCCCATATTTTCCGCTTTTTTCAGGAGGCTTTCGTAAATATTGTCGCCAAGCTGTTTATCTCTTGCCAGCACCCACAGGTATTTCCTGGAAGGTTCACCAACCAGTGCGTACCTGTAATTATCGTCAAGCTCAAGAATATAATAGTTACCCGAAAAAGGCCAGAAAAAGCGTACCTTTAATTTTGCAGGCTGTTTCTTATCAGGAATACGTGCAACACCTTTTATTTTACTTATTTTACCTGGCTCTCCGATTTTTTGTCCCCTGTTTATAACTTCAATCTTCCCGTCTTCTCTCAGCCTGTAAGTTGCTGTAACACATTTAAGCCCCTTCTCAAAACTGTTGGGAAGCCTGGCAATTTCATACCATGTTCCAGCATATTTTGCCAGATCAACCCTGCTAACAACGGGAAGATCACCAGCACTTTTTTTACATGAAAAAAGCAAAATGCATATGGCACTCGTATATAAATAGTTCATTTTTTAATTGTTTTATATTATTTATACCAAACAGGTTTTTTTATCAAATTTAAGTTCATTTTTACCCAATTCAAAAATTTTTAACATTCAAAACAATCAAAAAAAATGGTTAAATTTATTAACTTGTCGTGTTGCTTATAAAATTGAATTAAAGAGTCATTTTATTAAATATTTATGACCGGCAACGGTAAATTATTAATAATGAGTAAGTTATGATAAGAATAAAATTTAACTTCCGGCATGTTTTCCTGATACTTGCCGGTTTTATGATTTACCCCCAGTTATCTGCTCAGAGAACTCCGGATACTTTAAAAGGCAGAAACATATACAATCCTGGTAAATTAATCTCAGAGGACACAATCTCCGTATCCCCTTCGGAAAACTTGCGTATGCAGTTGATCCGCGACTCTGTAGATGCGCTGCTGCAATTCATACGGGATTCGATTGAAGTCCGGTTAAAATTCATCCAGGATTCCATTATGGCAAGGGAAAAATTTGTGAGGGATTCCATTCAAAGAAGACAGCGGATCCTTGATTCATTAAATTTTTTAAGAGCTGAACTGCCCCGGCTATTAGATGCTTCACTAAAAACCGTTGAAGAGCAGATAATAGTATTTAATAACAAAATAAATATTGTAGGGGATTCAGCACTTAATAATTATAACTGTATAATTCTGCCGTTTAAATTAAACGAGCCATATGCATCCTGGAAATTAACAGTAAATCTTTATGATAATCCGGTGAAAATAAATATAGACACGCTGAAGCATAAAATACTGTCCATAAAGTCACCATTTTTTAATTTCTACTATAATTATGGGATTCAAAATAACATTATCAGGATAAATGAAGAAAGCTCTATTGTGAGTAACCGCTCAGGTAAATTTTACAAGATCCCGTTTGACTCCGTTTTTTTTGACCGGCAGGGAAGAGTATCTAAAATAAAGCGATACATCCATTTCTACCAGGTAACAGCTAATTATCAGAGAGGAGCACCTCTTTTTATTCACCTCTCACAGGTAAAACAGTTTGAATATAATGCAGATAACCTCATTACCAGGCACCAGTTGGTAAACTTCTGTGAAAGATGGGATGACAGTGAAGAAAACAAAGTCTGCAATATTATTACCTACACTTTGAGCATGCAAGACCGGATATACACGCTAAGCAAGCATAATGATCCTGTTAATGAGTATGCTTCAGGAACTTTCACCTTTGAGTTCGACAATATGTACAACCTGAAAGTTGTTTCTTTTAAGAATATTAAAAACACTGAAGACTGGAAGTGTTTTATTGATCTGAACAGGGACTGGTTTGTAAGCCGCTATGCTTTCCAGAATAAAGGTGTTGTCAGCAATGCCCTGATATTTAACTATTACCTCGATGATCCCGGGGCAAAATATAAGGTGGAATCCATAAGCTGCACTTATGAAGGTGATGGCGTAAGCTATTACCAGAGGAACAATACAACGGGAAAGAGCCGCACAAGAAGCAGGATAACCGGCGAATGGGGACCCTGGGAATAAATTTAAAAATACATAACTTTGTTAAAAACGGACTTTATGATCAACAAGAGCAGATACATCTATTGGAACATGAGAATCATCATAACGAAACATTAAACTTGAAAATTATGCCGGTTTCAAATCACGTACCGATGATGGAAGTCTTCTTGGTACAATAACACATGAGAGCGGCTATTTCCCTATGCCCAAAGGGGCACCAAAGCTTGATGACTGTTCAATATCTGTTATAAAAACCTGGATAAGTTCCGGTTCACCCGATAACTAAACCTTATGAAAATGATAAAAACCCATTTATATACTCTTGTATTAATACTGTCAGCAGCATTTTCACTGAAGGCCCAGGACATTGATGAGCTACTCGAGGAAGCCTCGGGCAATGAACCGGAACAGGTAACAACTACATTCAAATCCACCCGCATTGTGAGTGGCTATTCAATAGAACGCATGCCTGAAGGACAGCCTTATTTCCGCATTTCTCACAGGTTCGGACAGCTGAATAGTGGCGCCTGGAACCTGTGGGGACCGGA
>CAYWUI010000033.1:28994-37100 GCA_964461435.1 uncultured Bacteroidales bacterium
TTTCTCACAGGTTCGGACAGCTGAATAGTGGCGCCTGGAACCTGTGGGGACCGGATCGTATTTATATACCTCACTTAAAGGCGTATACCCTCCTATGGCAAGGAGTTCATTTTTATCATGTGACTGATAATAATCAAAGTATAAAGGAAAAGTGGGAGTCATGATTATATAGTGGCCCTGCCGGGCTGCCATTAACGGTATATCATATTTTTTGTTCCACCATCGCCAGTACATTACGACAACATTTCCCTGAATGCCTCCTTCAGTTATCTCATCCCACCCTATAATTTGCTTTTTCTTCTTAAAAAAATAATCCGAAATTCTTTCAATAAAATACTTCTGAAGTCCTTCTTCATCATTTATTCCAAGTTCCTTCATCTGCTGCTGAATCCTTGCCGATGCTTTCCACTGGTCTTTTTCTGCCTCATCACCGCCAATGTGTATATATTTACCCGGGAAAAGATCGCATATCTCATCAAATACTCCATATAAAAAATTAAATGTGGTGTCCTCAAGATTATACAGGTATTTTGATATACCCCATTCTTTTTTAACCTCTGCATTGTCCCCTATGCACCCCAGGAAAGGATACGATGCTATGGCAGCCTGGGAATGCCCGGGCAACTCAATCTCCGGAATTATCGTGATATTTCTCTTTTTTGCATAATCCACTATCTCTCTTATCTCATCCTGGCTATAAAATCCATGATACGGGGAACCATCATATTTATTCGGCTTTTCACTAAAATGACCTGTAAGTGTTTCTTCCCTCTTTGAACCCGTTTCAGTAAGGAGAGGATACTTTTTAATTTCTATTCTCCAGCCCTGATCATCCACCAGGTGCCAGTGAAAGTAGTTAAACTTAAATAAAAATAAATAATCGATGTACTTTTTGATAAAGTCAACAGGCATAAAATGCCTGGAAACATTTTACTGATTTGAATTTCAAATGAGTCACTCCTGTCTTTTTTATTATCTGACATTTTTATGATAATCCCTTTTTTATTTACCCTATAATCATCCCTGACAATGAAGCTATTTCCGCTCCCGTTAAGAATATCCGCAAGCAATCCTGCACTCTCCTTCAGGCTGTCAGGCTGATAATAAATGACCTGATGATTTTTTAAATTAAATACCCCCTTTGTTTTTCCCATATAATTAGGTTTGGGTATAATCGGACGCAGGGATATATCCTTCCTGGAACATGAACTAATTATTTGTGCCATACAAATTGCTGTTAGTACAACAATATACTTCATATATGCATTTTTAAAATTTTAAACGGTTCAAGGTTCTAAAAGGCTGACTTTTCTTTCCGGAATATTTTATTATCAATATGAGGATTGAAAAATAAAAAACAATTATCACCTTTGTGATAAGATTGCAGGCTCTGCAATAAAGGGTAAGGAGATGGTAAAAAACAGTGTATCACCGGTGATAATAGTAAATGAGGTATATAAATCATTCAGGAATGTTCATGCCGTGAGAGGTATAAGTCTTGAAATAAGGCCGGGCGAGTTCGTGGCTGTGCTCGGACCTAATGGAGCAGGGAAAACAACACTCGTGGAAATGATTCAGGGCATACAGAAACCGGATAAAGGTGAAATACTTATAAAAGGCAAGCCCTGGAGAAAGGGTAATCATGCCGAATTCAACCGCCTGCTGGGTATTTCGTTGCAGGAAACCTGGTTTATTGAAAAACTGACTGTAAAAGAAACCCTTGTCTTATTTGCTTCTTTTTATAAGCTGGGAGAGAAAAGGGTTGATGAGATTATAAGAATGGTTAACCTCCGGGATAAAAGTAAAGCTTATATAAAAAACCTTTCAGGAGGACAAAAACAAAGGCTGGCACTTGGCATATCACTTATAAATTATCCTGAAATACTATTGCTCGACGAACCGACAACGGGACTGGACCCCACTGCCCGGCGGGATATATGGAAAATATTGCTCACACTTAAAAAAGAAAGAAATACATCACTTATACTTACAACACATTATATGGAAGAAGCTGAGCAATTATGCGACCGGGTTATCATTATCGACTATGGCAGGATACTGGCACGGGGCACAGTAGACGAACTTCTGAAACAGTGTAACTCTAACGAAATTATCGAAGTGTCATTTGATCAAAATCCTGACTTCAGCCTCCATAGCTTGCCGGGAATTCAAAAAATAAGAAATGATAACGGATTAAATTATCTTGAAGTTGACAGAATAATTAATACATTGCCCGTACTGATGAAAAAGGCTGAAGAAAATAAAATTAAAATAAAAACACTTGAATGCAGGAAAGTGACACTCGATGATTTATTTATTTCAATGACCGGCAGACATCTTAAAGAATAAAATTATAATAAATTGAAACATCCGCTTGTACAATTAATATTTGCACATGTTCGCGAATTTTTACGTGAACCGGGATCTGTCTTCTGGTCGTTCGGCTTTCCAATTCTTATGGCCCTGGGTCTCGGAGTAGCATTCTCAGGGAAAAAGGAACTGCTGCATAGTGTTGCCCTTGTGCCTTCATACGCCCGGGAAGATACAATAGTCAGGAATACATTATTTGATGGTATCATGCCTTTTGATACCATTATAGAAAAAAAATTCCAGACCGGTTATGGAAAAACCCGGTACATGTTTCATGTAACATCATGGGAAAATGCCGAATTGCTGTTAAAAAGGGGAACGGCATCTGTAATTATTACTGAAAAGAATAACGATATCACATTCCACAGTGATCCTCTTAATCCCGAATCGGAACTCGTGAGTATTCAACTTTCACGTTTTTTCAAAACCGGGGAAATAAATTCATTTGACGGCAGAATCGAAATTCTTGAAACCAAAGGATTGCGGTACATTGACTTCCTTGTACCCGGCTTATTAAGCCTGGGGGTTATGATGTCCGTTATGTGGGGGGTGTGCTACACGCTGATCGAAAAAAGGTCAAAAAAGCTCCTGCGGCGTATGGTTGCCACCCCAATGAAAAAATCCCATTTTCTCCTTGCCCAATGGGTGTCACGTATGTTCGTGACTTTTCTGGAAACTACTATCCTGCTTGTATTTGCCGTTTTCTTTTTTAAAGTACATATCCAGGGCAGCCTGATAGCATTTATTATCCTCCTGATTGCAGGAAATTTCTGCTTTTTTGGCTTTTCTATACTTATATCATCCCGTACTGCCAACCTGCAGCTGGGCAATGGCCTAATTTCAATTATAACAACCCCCATGATGGTATTGTCAGGAATCTTTTTCAGTTATCAGAATTTCCCTCCATGGGCTATTACGATCATAAAACTTCTGCCTCTGACAAAATTTGCTGATGAAGCAAGAAATATTGTTAATGAAGGAGCAGGTTTCTTCCAGGTTTATGATGGAATACTTGTGCTGGGCATATTGGGCCTTGCCAGTTTCCTTATAGGATTGCGGATCTATAAGTGGTACTAATTACCCTGAGGCCTTGCTTGCCGTAAAATTGATCCCGAAAAATAAAAATTCTCTTGCTGTACTGTTCTTTTTCCAGATCCTGTTTTCTTTTTCGATTACCCTCTTATAATTACCTTCATTGAAAAAAAAGGGCGGAAATAACCTTATGTATTCAACGTTTTTATCATCTATTACCAGTCCGGCTTCCCTGAATTTATTTTTCCACGATACCATGTTCTGAATATTTTCATTACCCAGTTTTATATTCCTGTTTAGCTTTTCGTCATAGATATCAATAATCCTTTTATTGCCCCTTCTTAAAAAGAGCTTTAGCCTATTTATAATATTATTCCCGTTTTCCTCACAAACAATTAATGTACCCCTGTCCTTAAGAGAATCTTTCAGAATTTGGAGCCCCCTGTCATTAGGTTCAAGATGGTGTAAAACATCCTGTGTAATAACATAATCAAATTGATCTTTATAAAAAGGAGGATCAAACAGGTTCTTATAACTTACCCTGAAGCTGCTTATATCACCATATTTACTCCAGTAATCAAACCGTGCCGGAATGTGATCATAATAATATTCAATTGTGTTTCCATAAACATTATAATCATTCAGCGCCAGGAAAATTCCTGTCGTGCCATAGCCACAACCACAATCCCAAACCGATGAATCCCCGGCTTTTATATTGTCTCTTATATAATCCAGCCGCTGCAGGAAATAAGCTTTTCTGAAATAATAGCTCTTTTTATCATTTAAAAATCTATAATAATCCTGAAGACTCGTATTTACTTCTATCTCCCTTAATAACAGTTCAAAAAACCGTTTAGTATCCATAATACAGAATCATTAAATGCCAAATATATATAAATATATTTAAGAATGTTGATTAAGTAAACGTTAACATTAGAGCATATTCCGCATCCCAATATCACTTTTCTAAAAAAGTGATTATAATAAAACTAATAATTATATTACTTTTAAAAAAAAATCAAATTGTTGATTATTTTTTTCTTATTTTCATGCTAATGTTAATATTAGTGTTAACATTGAAGTTGAATCTAATAATACTTTGTATATGAAATCTGAAACACAAAAACTTTCTATCAGAGAAAAAATTGGTTATAGTCTGGGAGATACTGCATCAAATTTATTCTTTCAGACTTTTATATTGTTCCTCCTGTACTTTTACACAGATGTGTTTGGTATTACTGCAAAAACAGCAGTAACAATGTTTTTAGTTGCCCGCGTCTGGGATGCAATTAATGACCCGATTATGGGAATGATTGCTGACCGGACCAACACCAGGTGGGGAAAATTCCGGCCTTATTTAATTTGGGTTGTTATACCGTTTGGCGTTTTGGGAGTACTAACCTTTACTACACCTGACATAAGTATCAATGGTAAAATAATATATGCTTATATAACTTATATTTTGCTTACAATGGCCTATACAATGATCAATGTGCCCTATTCTGCACTAATGGCGGTCATCACACCCGATTCTAAGGAACGAACTGTGATTTCCTCTTTCCGGTTCGTAGCCGCATTTGTGGGGCAATTCATTGTTCAGTATGCCATTTTGAAATTGGTCAGTGTATTCGGGGATGGGAATGAGGCTAAGGGCTGGCAATTGGCTATGATTGTTCTTTCTGCTTTAGCGGTTATTCTGTATTTAATAACTTTTTCTACAACCAGGGAACGTGTTAAACCAATAAAAGAACAAAAGACACCATTTAAGCAGGATCTGATAGATTTATTTACCAACAAACCATGGGTACTGATAGCTGTCGCAACCATATTCCAGCTTATGTACAATTGCATGCGAAATGGTAATATCATGTATTACTTTAAGTATTTTGTGCTGGATCAGCAAATGATTTTTTTTGGAAAAACCTATCATTTTTCTTATCAGGACCTGACAACTGCATTTATGCTTTCCGGTACCGCTTTGACCATTCTTGGAGCCATTCTGACAATTAAGTTGAGCAGGCGTTTTGACAAACCGAAAAGTTATGCCGGTTCTTTAGGTATAACCGCTATAGTAACAGCGCTTTACTATTTTCTCGGCCCAAAAGACATTATTATTATGTTTGGACTGAATCTGATTATTTCTTTTACAATTGGAATTGTTTCTGTATTACAATGGGCTATCTATACTGATACCACTTATTATTCGGAATGGAAAACAGGTCGTCGTGCTTCCGGACTTCTGATGTCTGCCTCTCTGTTCGCACTGAAACTTGGAATAGCCCTGGGAAGTGCTCTTTTAGCATTCATCCTGGCCAGGTATGGTTTTAAAGCCAATATACAGCAAACGGCAGAAACATTAACAGGTATACGTTTGGTTATGAGTATTTACCCTGCCATTATCGGCCTGATTGGTGTTACTGTTATATGGTTTTTTTATCCTTTATCAAACAAAATGCTGGCCAAGATTGAAGAGGAACTATCAGTACGACGTCAAACTTCGAGCAATAATAATTGACCTTTATAAATTGATATCCATATTACTCATTG
Source organism: uncultured Bacteroidales bacterium (assembly GCA_964461435.1). Taxonomy (GTDB): domain Bacteria; phylum Bacteroidota; class Bacteroidia; order Bacteroidales; family UBA10428. Next base: position 34,944 of record CAYWUI010000033.1, read on the forward strand.
AATAATTTGAGAAATCCTTATAAAACTCTGTGAAATAATAAATAATAATAGAAAATTCAACTTTAATTCGCTTAAAAAATTTCTATGGAGGAAAGTAGTATCCGGAATAACAAAAATATACAAAATCGACCTTCCTTGAAAGATGTATTTAAGGATGATTTTGATATTGGCGTAGCCCTCAATCTGGATCAGATTTCAGCTAAGGAACCAAAGACCACTGCACTCGTGGAAAAACATTTTAACAGTATCACACCTGAAAATATTCTAAAATGGGAAGAGGTTCATCCTGAACCAAACAGATATCATTTCGAACCGGTCGATCGTTATGTGGCTTTTGGTGAAAAAAATAAAATGCATATAATCGGCCACACTCTTGTCTGGTTTCATCAAACACCAGGATGGGTATTTCAGGATGAGTCAGGTAAATCCCTGGACCGGGAGGTATTGCTAAAACGGATGAAAGAACATATTTTCACCGTAATGGGCCGGTATAAAGGCCGAATACATGGCTGGGATGTCGTCAACGAGGCAATTGTTCCTGACGGTAAGTTCAGAAAATGCAAATGGCTAGATATTATCGGTGAAGATTATGTGCTTAAAGCTTTTGAATATGCCCGCCAGGCCGATCCCAATGCTGAACTGTACTACAATGATTATAATTTTTACAGGGGGCGTCAATGTGAAACTGTAATACAATTAATTCAAAGCTTGCAATCAAAAGGTGTAAGATTAGACGGGATAGGTATACAGGGACACTGGGGTCTGGATTATCCCGGTTACGAGCAGATTGAGAATATCATCGGAGCTCTTTCAAAACTCGGCGTCAGGTTAATGATTACTGAATTGGATGTCACGGTTCTTCCTTATGCTGAAGATTACATGGATAAAAAACTTACTTCTTTAAATACCGGATTGCAAACGAAGTTGAATCCATATGCCAACGCATTGCCAGAATCTGTCCAAAAAAAGCAGGCTCAAAGATATGCTGAATTCTTTTCGATCTTTCTTAAGCACCGTGACAGATTCAAACGGATCACTTTTTGGGGAACACACGACAGTCAATCCTGGCGTAGTGACTGGCCAGTCATTGGACGGACCGACTATCCCTTATTGTTCGACCGTCAATGTGAACCAAAACCAGCCCTATATGCTATCATTAATACAGGTCTGAATAAAAAGTAAAAAATTCACTCAATAAATTATTATTAACTGTATATTAAAGAACTTAAAATGGAGAATAAAAAAGATATTGAAATTGTAGCAGCAGGCCATACCTGCCTTGATTTAATACCAGCTTTTACAATCGAAGAAAAAGTAGACAAGATGACCGATGTTCTTGTGCCTGGTAAAATGATAAATATGGGTAAGTGCGTTGTTGTCGGTGGCGGGCCGGTAACAAATGCCGGCGTCTCCATTCGGAGACTTGGAGTTAAAACCGAATTAATCGGAAAGGTGGGAAATGATGATTTTGGTAAACAGATACTTAGGTGGTATGAAGAATATGAAGGCCATTTTGAAGGCATTCAGGTAGTGGATGGTGAATCAACCTCATACACAATAGCGATCTGCATACCAGGGATTGACCGTTTTTACCTGCATCATTGCGGCGCAAATGACACATTTGGTTATGACGATATGAACTTTGATCTTGTGCAACGTTCAAAACTGATGCTTTTTGGTTACCCGCCATGGATGGCAAAGCTATACGAAAATAAGGGTAATGAATTGACAAAAATCCTGAAAAAGACAAAGGAATTAGCTACCACAACAGTACTTGATCTTTCGCTTCCTGATGTAAACAGCAGGGCCGGACAGATCGACTGGCTGGCAATTCTCAACGACTGGGTTCCGTTGACAGATATTATGGTACCCAGTGCAGAAGAGATTTTTTATTTTCTTTATAAAGATAAATTTCTTAAGAAAAAAGCAAATCTCGGACCAAAGGAGAGTGTCCTTGATCACATGACCGTAAACGAAATTTCCGAACTGGGAAATGATCTGATAAAAATGGGGACGGCAATGGCTATGGTAAAATGTGGCCACAGAGGATTGTATATCCGGACTGGCAACATAGATCGGCTAAAAAAACTAGGTGCAGCAGGATGTGCTGATTTCGAAAACTGGGCTAATCGCGAACTTTGGTTTCCTGTATATGAG
>CAYWUI010000034.1:0-36816 GCA_964461435.1 uncultured Bacteroidales bacterium
AGCTACAGGCTCCTCTGTTCTTGCTAATGTCGAACAATTGCCGAGGTCCATTCTTTTCTGGCGCAGCCTTACCCAATGGTTGGGTGGCATCGGAACAATCATTATGCTAATGACTGTAGTTCCCTCATTGAATATCGGAGGGTACAGACTTTTTACGCCAGAATGTAAAACCGTAACAGATTACAGGCTTATTGTCATATGTATCGTTACTATTTATTGTATTCTGACATTTGCGCAGGTTCTGCTGCTTTACTCAGGTGGAATGAATCTCTTTGAGAGTCTGTGTTATACATTCGGAACTGTATCTACAGGAAGTTTTTCCCTTCAGAATGATAGCATAGCCGGATATTCGAGGTATAATCAGTATATAATGACACTTTTTATGTTTTTATCCGGTATCAGCTATTTAATATATTATCATTTAATAACCGGGAAAATCAAGCTAGTAATAAGAAATGAAGAAATCAGAATTTATTCTGCAATTATTTTATTAGTTGCATTATTCATAACAAGTGTATTATATTTCCAATCCGCTAAAGAATTTGAAACTGCTTTAAGGGAAAGTGTTTTCCAGGTAACTTCTTTTGTAACTTCCTCAGGATATTCAATTACTGATTACTTTTTGTGGCCGGATTATGTGCTGGTCGTATTGCTTTTCTTCCTATTAATAGGAGCCAGTACCTGTTCTGCGAGTGGTGGGATCAAAATGTCCCGGTTCCTGATACTTTTCAGGAATTTTAAAATGCAATTTAAAAATCCGAATTCACCTTCAAATGCTTCCGGCATAAAATATAATGGAACCAATATCGATGAAGAAGCCAATCTTTCGGTATTGACATTTATTACTGTCCTTGGGCTAGTATTTGTGTCAGGCACTATTGTACTTTCCCTTTTTGGGAACGATCTTAAAAAATCTGCTTTTTTATCCATAACTGCTTTGACGACTTTTGGTCATAATATGGATTTATCACATTTCCCGAATGCAGGAAAAATAATATTGAACTTACTCATGCTCTTTGGACGATTGGAAATATATCCGGTATTACTCATGTTTATTCCATCATTTTACAGAAAAATAAATTAAAAAATTCAGGAAGGTCTCAGAAATATGAAGAGTAACACTTACATGATAGTATTTAAGCAAATTGGAAGACTATTAATTTTACTTGGTTTTGTTATGGTTGTTCCCTCAATTGTATCAGCCGTCTATACCGAGTGGTATTCAGCAATGGGATTTTTATTCTCGGCATTGATTACCCTGACTATCGGTTTTATATTATACCGGGGATTTTATCATGCAGATGAACCTCAGTATAATCATTCACTTGTTGTTGCAGCTGCAGGTTGGCTAGGGGTTACATTAATGGGGGGATTACCATTTTTTATCATCGCTTTTATTACCCCTGTTAATGTTATGAATAATTTCATTCCAACCGGTGCACAATACACTTTTTCAAGTCTGTTGTACTTTAAAAAGCCCATACACTGTTTTTTTGAAAGCATGAGTGCCTATACCACAACTGGACTGTCAATGGCTTTACATGAACCTTCTGTTGGCAAGGGTGTGCTTTTTTACCGCTCCCTTGCACAATGGGTAGGCGGAGCCGGATTTATTGTTATGGTACTGGCTGTATTCAAACAAATATCGGGCAGAAGTGCAAAGCTGTTATATGGTTCGGAAGCAAGCGGAGAGAAGTTGAAACCTAAGGTAATTGAAACTGCGAGGGCAATATGGAAAGTTTATGTATATGTAACTGTTTTTTCGGCTATTTATTTAATAATAGGCACTCATCTTATTCTTCCGGATTATCCTTTAAGAGAAAATATTTTTGATTCCGTCAATCATGCTATGTCCGCTCAGTCTACAGGTGGATTTAGTACACAGGATAATAGTATAGCCAGTTATAATTCACCTTATATGGATATGCTTTATTTATTACCTATGATACTTGGTGCGTTTTCGATACCTTTTTATTATAAAGTGATATTTGAAAGAAAAATCAGTGAAATCTGGAGAGATATTCAAACCCGCTCATTGATTATTGCATTTTTTTTTGGCAGCTTTATACAATCGATCTTGCTAATCCATGCTGATACTGTTCCTTCGCCCATACGTGAAGGAATTTTTCAATTTATCAGTGCCATGTCTACCACAGGCTGGCAAACTTCAAATATTGCGGACTGGGACTGGATATCCATTGTATTTATTGTTTCTGCTGCTATGTTTATAGGAGGTGCGTCAGGTGCGACAGTCGGGGGAATCAAAATGATTCGGGCATTGGTGATTAAAAAGGGACTTAGATGGCAAGTCAGTAAAACATTTCTGTCAAAAAACACTGTCAAGATAATAAAATTTAATGGTAAATCGATGCTGCCTGATGAAATGAACGAAGAATTTACAAAAGCTGCTTCTTTTGCCATTATGTTTTTCTTGTTAATACTTGGTTCATCTTTTATAACTTATATTTTGACAGGAAGCGATTTCAAATTTGCCGATGCCCTTTTTGAATCGGCATCTGCACAAGGAACGGTAGGCTTATCTTCCGGAATTACTGATCCATCAATGTCTACTGCACTGGAACTGGTTTATATTTTCCAGATGTGGGCAGGAAGGCTTGAGATTATACCTGTTTTTGCATTGATTAGGTCAATATTTCTGGGAACGTCACCCAAAATAATTTAATAATATAACTATTCAAAAAGAGAAGCATGATTAATTGTTAAATTTGTATTTCAATAAAATGAAATGAAAAATAATAAAGATGTAAAGCTTATATCTATTCCGTCTTTTGCTTCCAGGATAAATAATTATGTACTGTCCATCATTATCATCGGAGTAACAGCTTTGATATGCGCCCCTCTTTCCAATGCGCAAAGTTATCATGTTGTCTCATTCATTTTGCTCTTTGTTGTTTCTTTTATGGCAACCTTTATGAGAATGGGTCCTGTTTTACTTGCTTCAACAGTAAGTGCCCTGGTATGGAATTATTTTTTCATTCCTCCACATTATACGTTCCATATAGACAAAGCTGAGGATATATTAATGTTTGGCATGTTTTTTATTATTGCTATGCTGAATGGTGTACTAACAACGAGAATACGCCGGCAGGAAAGATTGGCAAGGGAAAGGGAAGAACGCACGAATGCTCTTTTTCAGTTAACAAAGGAGCTATCAAAAGCAAGCGGCATTGAAGATGTACAGGCAGTTGCAATTGAAGATATAAAAAATCATTTTTCCTTTGATGCTTTTTTTATTTTGCAGGATGGTAATAATATGTTACATTCTTCAGGTAAATCACAGAATGAGAAAAAGTTCACTCAAAATGAATACGATATAGCTGGCTGGGTTTTTAAGCATTCCCAAAATGCCGGCAAATATACTAATATCCATTCGTCGGTTGATTATACATTTTATCCGTTGCGAGGTGCAAGGATCAATCCGGGTGTCCTGGCAATAAAGACTGACGAACAATTTCAAGGGGACAAACAATTATTCTGGAACACATATTTGACACAGATCTCCAACGCGCTTGAAAGGGGATTTCTGGGTGAATTAGCGCAGAAAGCGAGGTTTTTGGATGAGTCGGACAAATTGTACAAAACATTATTTAACTCTGTTTCCCACGAATTAAGAATACCTGTTGCCACTATACTTGGTTCTGTTGATACCTTGTTGACATCGCCGCATGCGGGAAATGTTCAGACAGCCCTTTATAACGAAATTTTTACCGCTTCCTTGCGCTTAAACAGACTTATTGAAAATCTTCTGAATATGTCCAGACTTGAAAGCGGGCGTATTTCCGTCCGGCTGGATTGGTATGATGTAAATGACCTTGTGAACAAAGTTACCGAGGATTTAAAGGATGAAATAAAACCGTTTAATCTGCTGGTGTCATTTCCCGAAGATATGCCGTTGGTTAAAATTGATTTTGGTCTGATGGAACAAGTACTATATAATTTGTTATTCAATTCGTGCGAACATGCACCGGTTTCTTCAAACATCCGGCTGAACGGTTATCATGAAAATGACGAGCTGGTGCTGCAAATATTGGATAGAGGGCCAGGATTTTCAAAGGAGGCAATAAAAAATGTATTCAAAAAGTTCTTCCGTGTCGAGGGCAGTAAAACAGGCGGTCTTGGCCTGGGTTTGTTTATTGTAAAAGGCTTTGTGGAAGCGCATAAGGGACTTATTACAGTTGAGAACAGGGAAGATGGGGGAGCAAAATTTACAATCAGAATACCTTCATTATCTCCTGAAATAAAAAATTTGCAAAATGAATATTAATGGACGAAATTGAAACCATATTAATCATAGATGATGAACTGCAAATCCGCCGTTTGCTCGAGATAACACTATCGGCAAACGGGTATAAAATTATCCATGCCGAAAATGGTAAAAATGGCTTGCTTTATGCTGCCACACATCATCCTTCGTTAATTATCCTTGACCTCGGATTACCGGATATGAACGGACAGGATGTTTTAAAGAAGTTACGGGAATGGTTCAATAAGCCGGTTATTGTCTTATCAGTAAGGTCTTCGGAAGAAGACATAATTGCGGCACTAGATAACGGTGCAAACGATTATCTTACGAAGCCGTTCAGAAGCGGGGAATTACTGGCCAGGATACGTGCTGCAATAAGGTCAGGAGATAAAAAAAACGATGCACCTGTTTTGGAATTCGGCACGTTAAGCATTGATATGATTAACCATATTGCCAGGAAAAATAATGAAATATTAAAATTGACTTCCACAGAATTTTCACTCTTATGTTTGCTGGCCAAGAACCAGGGGCGTGTGCTTACGCATAAGTATATACTTAAAGAGGTGTGGGGATACGGTTACATTGAACAAACCCAATACCTGCGGGTATTTGTGGCACAGCTTAGGAAAAAAATTGAAGACAATCCTTCAAAACCGGCTTTGTTAATTACAGAATCAGGGATTGGCTATCGGTTTGGGGAGTAAAAGTGTTAATGATATTCAAAAGTGTACCACTTCAAAATTAGACTAACTGACAATAGAAAACCTCCTCTTAAAAGAGAAGGTTTCGTGGTACCACCTGGAATCGAACCAGGGACACCTGGATTTTCAGTCCAGTGCTCTACCTACTGAGCTATGGCACCATAAATTTGAGCGCTGCAAATCTAAAGAAAAAAATCATTTTACGAAACAAATTTAAAAGCATTATTTATAAAATTCACTATTAGTCTGGTTTATTTTATACTTTTGTATGCCCTTGTTTAAAATGGACTACCAGACTCATATATTATCAAACGGAATAAGGCTTATACACAAGCAGGTTGACAGTCCGGTTGCCCATTGCGGCATTATTATCAGTACGGGCTCAAGGGACGAAAGACCCGAAGAACACGGCATAGTGCATTTTATTGAACACCTCCTGTTCAAGGGAACAAAAAAGAGGAAATCCTTTAACATATTAAGCAGAATGGAGGATGTTGGCGGTGAAATAAATGCATATACCACAAAGGAGGATACCTGCATTTATTCTACATTTTTCTGTAATTTCTATCCGAGGGCCCTCGAACTCATTAGCGATATAGTCTTTAATTCGGATTTTCCCGAAAGGGAAGTAGAAAAAGAAAAAGTGGTTATTATTGACGAAATAAATTCATATAAGGACACGCCCTCGGAAAGGATTTTTGATGAGTTCGAAGAGCTTGTTTTTCGTAACAGTCCCATAGGAAGGAATATCCTTGGAGACAAAGAAAAGCTCAAATCATTTACCAGGGAAGACATCCTTCAGTTCATTACAAGCAGTTACTGTACTGACCAGATGATTGTCTCATCGGTAGGCAACATCAGTTTTAACAAATTAATTAAATACTTTGACAGGTATTTTGGCCATATCCCTAAAAAGGATACAAGCCGGAAACGTATAAACTATTCAGGTTATTCGCCCCTGTACAGGGAGATGAATTACAATACGCACCAGTCCCATTGTATTATAGGTAACGTTGCCTATAACATTAAAAATGACAGGAGACTTGCCCTTAATTTACTAAATAACCTGCTGGGGGGGCCCGGACTTAATTCCCGGCTGAGCATGTCGCTGCGTGAGAAGAAAGGATTTGTTTATAACATTGATTCATCTTATACTCCTTACAGTGATACCGGGATTATAAGCATCTATTTCGGGACTGATAAGAAAGATTTAAATATTAGCTTAAAGGCAGTACTGCAGGAATTAAAAAGGCTTAAAACAAAGCCGTTGACAAATTCGCAGCTAACAAAGGCCAAGAGGCAGATCTTCGGACAAATTGCCATATCACTTGAAAATAATGAAAATCTTATGTTGTCAATAGGGAAGAGTTACTTAATTTTTAATAAGGTCGATTCACTGGAAGAGATAAGCAGTAAATTCAATTCCATCACTTCAAAAGACTTGCTTGAGGTTGCAAATGATATTTTTAACAAGGAAAAACTGTCATACCTTGTTTATAAATAATCTTATTTCTGATGCTGACGATTGATGAAAGTATTATCGAATATGTACTTAAATACACCTCCCCCGAAGATAAGGTACTTCAGGAGCTGAACAGGGAAACACATGTGAAAGTACTTAAGCCGGAAATGCTATCAGGGCATCTGCAGGGTAAGATACTGGAAATGATAAGCAAAATGATGCGCCCTGAGAATATCCTTGAGATAGGCACATTCACCGGCTATTCAGCAATATGTCTTGCAAAGGGGCTTAAAAAAGGAGGGAAGGTTCATACTATTGATCGTAATGATGAACTTGTTGAGTTCTCGAAAAAGTTCTTCAGGAAGGCGGGCCTCGAAGACAGTATAATCCAATATACGGGAGAAGCAAGAGATATCATTCCGGCAATGGATTACTTATTTGATCTTGTTTATATTGATATAGATAAGGAAGATTATCTGTATATTTATAATTTAATATTTGATAAGGTAACGGCCGGAGGATATATACTGGCAGATAATGTCCTGTGGGGAGGAAAAGTTACATGCTCAAGCAATCAAGGTGATAAAGACACCAGGAGCATAATAAGATTTAACAATTTTATAAAGGATGATGAGAGGGTCGAAAATACCATACTGCCAATAAGGGACGGATTGATGATTATCAGGAAGTGCCGTTAAACAATTTTAAGGCAGCGTTGTTATTAAGATACCCAAATTACACCTGTAAAAAGGATGGCTACATATTCAATAAAGGATCTGGAGAGGCTTTCAGGAATTAAAGCCCACACCATAAGGATATGGGAAAAACGTTATAGCCTGATAGCTCCGCAGCGTACGGCAACAAACATCAGGCATTATTGTGACGGTGAACTGAAGAAACTCCTTAACATCTCACTGTTGAACCGCAACGGGATTAAAATTTCAATTCTCGCCAACTTGTCAAATGAAGAAATAAATGAAAAGATAAATCAGCTTATATATAGCCACAGGGATACTGAAACCATAATTGAGAACCTGGCTATTGCAATGATTGACCTTGATGAGGCCAGGCTGGAAAAGATCCTGTCAAGGGCCATAATGCAGCTTGGGTTCGAAGAGACAATTATAAAGGTTTTCTATCCTTTCCTGATAAAGATTGGAGTAATGTGGCAGACAGGAATAATTAATCCGGCCCAGGAGCATTTTATATCTTATCTTATACGCCGGAAACTGCTGGTTGCAATAGACGCTTTAATGACTACAAGCAACCCCGGTTCAAAGAGATTTGCGCTGTTCCTGCCCGAAGGCGAGTATCATGAGTTAGGATTATTGTTCTTTTACTATCTTATTAAAAGGCGTGGCCACCAGGTCATATATCTCGGTCAGTCTGTTCCCCTCAATGATTTGTTCGAAACCAAAAAATTAAAACCCGTAAATTACCTTGTGACTGCTTTTGTATCTTTTAAAAACGGGAAAGATATTTTAAAATATTCAAAAACACTGACTGAACATTTCAATGAACAGATAATATATCTGTCGGGCAGCCAGACTGAAAATATCGGGGATAACCTGCCCAAAAATGTCAGAATAATATATTCGCCAGGCCAGTTCAGAGATGAGCTGAATAAAATAGCTCCCTTTTAATATTCCAAAAAAAAGGGGTAAGCTACTTATATCGCGCCGCTTCGACCGCCTACCCTTGCTTCCTTCCGGATCTGGGGGGGTTCAGCAGGAGCTGGCCGTATAAGACTTACCCCACTGCAAAACTATTAACTTTTCCAATACCAACCAAAAGAAAAATCGGGATGTTTATATTTAAAAAAATAAAAAACCTATATATTTGTTTGTCTAACTCAAACACACTATTATGGAAAAAGCTAAAACTGACATATGGCAACATACTATGACATATGGAGCTATATTAGGAATATCAATTACAATACTTGCAATAATATTCTATATTCTTGATATTCTGAAGTATAATATTTTTATATCAATTGTAATTTGGTTAATTAATTTGGCCCTTACAGTAATATTTGTTGTCATCGGCACAAAAAATTACAGGGATAAAATTCTTGGAGGATATATTGATTTTGGGAAAGCTTTTCTTTTAGGGCTGCTAATAGTGGTCTTTTCTTCATTAATAACAACATTATACAATATATTGCTTAATACGATTATTGATCCTACGTATTTTGAAAGAACTATGGAAGCAGTTAAGGAGTGGATGGGCAATTTTATGTATAATAAAGGAATTTCTGAAGAACAGATAGATCAGGCACTGGAACAAATTGATAGCAAAGAGATGCCGTCTGTTGTTTCTATGATATTCAGCGGTATAGCTTCAAGTGCCATCGGAGGCGCTATATTATCACTGATTACAGCTGCCATTCTTAAAAAGGAATCTTTCGATTCTCAATAAATAAAAATAAAGTGAAGACTAATTATTTCCTGGTTAATGTCAAATATTGATATATCAGTTGTTATTCCGACCTTTAATGAATCTGAATCAATACCTGAGCTAATTGACGGTATTGTTAGAGTAATGAAGGATAATGGATTTAGCTGGCAGATAATAATGATCGATGATGGCAGCACTGACGGATCATGGGAAAAAATTGAAGAACGGGTAAAAAAGAACCGGTCAGTTAAGGGCATTAAGTTCAGGCGCAATTATGGCAAGGCTGCAGCCTTGCATTGCGGATTTAAAGAAGCTGAAGGAGATGTTGTAATTACTATGGATGCCGACTTGCAGGACAGTCCCGATGAGATTCCCGGTTTATATAAAATGATAAAGGAAGAGGGCTATAATCTTGTTTCGGGATGGAAAAAGAAAAGATACGACCCCCTTTCAAAAAGACTTCCCAGCAAGTTTTTTAACTGGATTGCAAGAAAGGTAACCGGGATAAAACTTCATGATTTTAACTGCGGATTAAAAGCTTATAAGAACAGGGTTATAAAGAGCATTGAAGTGTATGGCGAGATGCACAGGTATATACCTATAATTGCAAAAAAAGCGGGATTTGGGAAAATAGGTGAAAAGGTTGTACAGCATCAGAAAAGAAAATACGGAGTTACAAAATACGGGGTTGAGCGTTACATGAACGGATTCCTTGCCCTTGTTACCTTATCATTTATTTCGAGGTTTGGCAAGAAACCTATGCATCTTTTCGGTACCCTGGGGACATTAATGTTCATTATAGGTTTTGTTATTGCTATCTACCTTGGAGCTGACAAACTTATTTCAGTATATAAACATATAAGAGCGCCCCTGGTAACAACAAGTCCGTACTTCTATATTGCTTTAACTGCAATGATAATCGGCACACAGCTTTTTCTGGCAGGATTCCTGGGTGAGCTGATTTCAAGGAGTTCAACCGAAAGGAATTCTTATCAGATAGAAAAGAAGATATAATTCAAAACATAACCGTGCTATTCTCAGTCATTGTACCTGCATTTGGCCGCCCCGTAGAGGTGAAAGAATTGTTGTCAAGCTTTACTGAACAGCATTTTAAAGATTTTGAGATTATTATTGTGGATGGCAGCATGGATAGCAGCCTTAAAAGTGTGGTTGAAGGATTTAGTGACCGGATTAATATCCGTTATTTCTACAAGAAGGGATTGGGCATAAGTGATTCAAGGAATATGGGTGCGGAAAAAGCAGCCGGTGATTATCTTGTGTTCATGGATTCCGATTGTATTGTGGCTCCCAGCTATTTTGAGAACATAAATAAATTTCTTGCAGATACGAAGGTAGACGGATTTACTGGTCCGGATAAAGCACATCCATCCTTTTCCAGGGTACAGAAAGCAATTAACTATGCCATGACATCGCTTCTCACAACAGGTGGCATAAGGGGACAGAAGGTTCATATAGGGAAGATACACCTGCGGGGGTTTAATATGGGCATATCGAAAGAAGCTTTTTCTAAAACGGGGGGATTCAGTGGTTTGAAGGTAGGTGAGGATATCGATATCAGCCTTAGGTTCCGGGAGGCCGGCTATGATGCTGCACTTATCTATGATGCTTACGTTTATCATAAAAGAAAAACCAACCTCCTCAAGTTTTTTATTCAGCTGTTTCTTCATGGCAAGGCAAGGATTGACTTATTTAAGAGGCACAGGAACTCGCTTAAGCGGCTTTATTTCGTGCCCGCACTCTTTGTTCTTTACCTGCTGACGGGAGTTTCAACAATATTTTTCTGTATTTATTGTTTTGTCTTTTTCATGTTAACCATCCTTTTTTACTGCCTTTTATTATTTACGGATTCTTCAATAAGGAATAAAAGCATTGTTGTAGGCTTACTCAGCGCATATAGCTCAATAATAATGCTGGTTGCTTATGGTACGGGATTTATATACAATTTTGCCAGGAGAATAATATTCAGAAGCACAAAGGAAAGCATAAGGCCGATGATAATCAAGGAATAGGCATCATTCAACCCTTTTATCATAATTATAGCCCATAGAGTATTTTTCACCCTTTAATTTTCTGTTTAAGACCTGCTTTATCGAGTGGAAAATGATAATATGTATGTCTTCGGTAATTTCCATGTCATTAACAGGGGCAAGAATAAGTATATCGGCCAGTTCCTTTAGTTTACCTCCCTTATATCCACAAAATCCGACTACCGTAGCACCGAGTCCCCTGGCATAATTCACGGCTTTAATGATATTTGCCGAATTACCGCTTCCCGATATGCCTATTACAACATCATCTTTTTTAAGAAAGGTTTTTAACTGTTCGTAAAAAACCTCATCGTAGGTAAGATCGTTGGATATTGCAGTTAATGAAGGAATATTATCGTTCAGGCATAATACTTTAAACCTTTTCTCAAGTCCAAAGGATATACCTTTCATAAAATCTCCTGCAACATGCGAGGCAGTGGCAGCACTTCCCCCGTTGCCGAAAATATAGATTGTGTTCCCCCTGTCGTAACATTCGTAGATCCTGTCAATGAATTTACTTATTGCCCGGATATCTATTTTAGCAAGGGTCTCACTAACTTTTTCAAAGTAACTACTGAAGTGTTCATTTAAGCTGTTCATCAGCAAAGTATATTAGTTTAGAACCGTCCTGTTCAAATTTAAATTCAAAATTATAAAGTGGCTTTAAAGAATCCTTTAATTTTTGCTGTTTATGTTTTTCACAATAAAACAGGAAAAATCCGCCCCCTCCGGCGCCCAGCAGTTTACCCCCTTCAGCGCCATTCTTCAATCCTGTATTGTAGATTTCTTCAATATCCTTATTACTAATTTGTATTGCCAGTTTCTGTTTGAGAATCCAGTTCTCATGCAGGAGCTTGCCAAAATCGTTAATCCTTTCATTATAGAGGCTGTCTTTCAGCTCAGAAACAAGGCCAACCATTGACTTCAGTGTATTGAACTTATCTTCCTTTGAAACATTCTTTTTTTGTTCGGATAATATTTCCGAGGCGTTGCGCTGGTTACCTGTATAAAACATTATCAGGTTTTCCTGCAGCCTGTCATAAATCTCATTTTTAATATAAAGAGGTTCAATACGCACACTGCCGTCCTTGTTAAAATAAAAAATGTTTAGTCCGCCCACAGCTGCGGCATATTGATCCTGTTTACCTATAGGCTCTTTGAGGATATCTATTTCAATCTCACATGCGCCTTCGGCGAGATCTTCTGCCGAGGCATACTGCCTTTTAATGGCATACAGGTTATGCAGCAGTCCGACCGTGAATGAAGATGAAGAGCCCATCCCCGTTCCCGCAGGTATGTCTGCTATTGAGCTTATTTCTATCCCTCCCCTTATTCCTGCCTTTTTCAGCGCCTCCCTGAGAATAGGATGCCTTAAATCATCAATTCTGTTAACAGTTTCTGTTTTTGAGTATTTTACCCTTACCTGGTCTTTGAAGAAGAATTTATGTGAGGATATATACATATATTTATTAATGGATGTGCTAAGCACTGCTCCCTGGTGCCTGGAATAGAAAGTTTCCATGTCGGAGCCTCCGCCAACAAAACTTATCCTGAATGGAGTCCTTGTGATTATCATTTTACTGATGAATTGATTACAAAGTCAGCAAATTTACTTTCTTTTTCTATTAGTTTATATTCATCTTCACCCCTTTTTTCCAACAATAGTTTTATTTCACTGTCGTTTTTGCCGCGCCAGTAGTAATATTCTTTTATCCTGGTTCTGAATGTATGTTCGTCTGCCTTTAAGAATATTTTTAAATCTGACAAATCACGCAACTCCTCTCTGCTTAACGCGACAATGCCCTCAATTATTATAATATCTTCATTCTTAAACAGGTATTCAAGAGGCTGTGCATGCCTTTCGGGGTGGTTAGGGTAGGAGTGAAGCATAACTATCTGTCCTCCCAGTATTTTTTGCATATCTTTAACAATGTCATCCATTCTGAACCTGTCATAGACATTCCTGCAGTGGTCTCTTTGATCCTCCGGCAATATCCAGTTGTCAAGGTCAATCTTCAGAACCTTTAGTCCGTGGTCAACGAATTTGCAGTATATGTATGATGCAAAATTGCTTTTACCAGTCTTTGCATTGCCGCCTATACTTATGATGAAGGGTTTTTTGTTTTTATTTTCGGAATATATTTTGAACATGGGCCCAAATGCAGGGCTATAGGGCTCATTTACTATGAATTTCACTGCTTCCGGCAAATCCTTAAAGAAGAAGTCCGGTTTTACAGTCGTCCTTTTTAGTCCGTAGCCTGTCATCACTCCTGCAGTCTTGCAGCCAGCATTTTTACCTGCAACTATATCTCTTTCCGAGTCGCCGATCATCCATGATTGCGACAGGTCAATATTAAGATCACCGGCAGCCTGCCTGAACATGCCTGTTTTAGGTTTACGGCACTCACAGTCAATTTTATATTCAGGCCTTTCTTCGGGGTAACCTTTGTCGGGATGGTGGGGACAGTAATATATGGCATCCAGTTTTGCATGATTATTGCCAAGCTCTGTTTCAATTTTTTTATGTATATACTCCAGTTCCTCTACAGTACAGAGATTTCTTGCTATAACCGACTGGTTTGTTACAATAACAGACAGGTATTCTGTTTTATTCACTTCTCTGATGGCTTCAGGCGTGAAGTCAAACAATGCCATGTCCTCGTGTTTATATATAAAGTCCTTTTCAATACTTATCACCCCGTCACGATCCATAAATATAGCTTTCTGCTTATTCCCGAAATTGAACTGCCGGATTTTACCGGTCCTGTGGTCTGCCCTAACCTGTTCAAGCCTTTCCGGTGTTCCGGTGTCTTTAAGGTATTCAAAGGTAGTATACCCGAACATCATTGTATCTTTGAAGATGCGGGGGAATATATCTCTTCCGAAATCTGCTTTTACTCCCTTCCTGAGATATTTTAATATTGAGGGATTTAGAATGTAAACACCTGCGTTAACCAGGTTTCTGTAATATTTCCCCTGCTCGTGTGGCTTGGGGTGGACAGCGGTTACCCTGCCGTCTTTATTAGTCTCCATTAAGTCGCTGTCGTAAGGATGGTCATTCGGGTGAAGTACGAGTGTACATATACTCTTTTTATCGTTATGGAACTTTATGAATCTTTGAATATCCATGTTTATCATGATGTCACCGTAGAATACAATGAAGTCTTCATCAAGCAGGTGCTCGATTTCTTTTATCCCCCCCACGGTCCCCAGAGGTTCTTTCTCCTGGCAGTATTGAATGTTAACGCCAAACCTTTTGCCATTGCCAAACCAGTTAATAATAGTTTCTTTCAGGTGATTAACGATAATGATGATATCATCTATATTATAGCGCTTCAACAAATCTATGTGGTGCCCGAGTATGGGTTTATCTCCCACATTGAGCATAGGCTTGGGCAGCTCACCGGTTAATTCAGCGAGCCTTGTTCCTTTTCCCCCGGCCTGGATTACTGCCTTCATTAATTTATGCTGTTGATAACTTATTTCAATAGCAAAGAAAAAGAAAATATGACAGAAAATAGGGACAGCGCCCTATTTTTTTATTGTGTGCTAAACTTCTAAAATATGGGCGCTGTCCCTGTTTTATACTTCTATTTAAAATATGGGCGCTGTCCCCTTTTCCCCCTTTTTCAATAATGAGGCGACGTGCCTGTCTATAGGAAAAGTAAGTACATCAGGGGTAAGGTCCTTTATTTTTATCCACCTGAAGGAGCGGATGCCATTTTTAAGTTCCAGGAAATCAAAAGGGACTTCGGAAATCTTGAATTTTACAGGCTCCTTAAATTTAATCAGGTAATAGATGCTTATTATCTGGTGGTCTTTGTGGAAATATGATCTCTGGAAAAAATCAGTAGTATAGAAATGCTTTATAATCTCAATATCCTGTCCCAGTTCCTCCCGGGTCTCCCTTTTTATGCAATCTGCGGTCCCTTCCCCGAACTGCAGTCCGCCTCCCGGGAACTTGGTCATTTTCTGATCCAGCACATACTCATCCGTGATCAGCACTTCCTCTTTTTCACTGATTACTATTCCATAAACCCTGATATTAAAATGTCTGATGGTGTCTGTCATTACATGTTTAGGTCATTTGATACTATTAATTAATTACCATCTTTTTAGTTATCGAAAATTCATCAGTCTGTAACTGATAGAAGTATATGCCACTCGGACACCTGTTTGCATTCCATGTTATGTCATATTTCCCTGCAGGGCATTCTCTGCTGAGGAGTACTTCCGTTTCCATGAAATTAACATCATATACTTTTAACGTAACATAGCTGGCCTTCGGTATGCAGAAGCTTATGGTCGTATTATCAACAACTGGATTCGGATAATTCTGATACAGAATGAAGCTTTTTCCTGACTTTGCATCTGTTATAACCTCTTCAAGACCGACCATTGTCGAAGCTCCAAGGACAAGATAACAGAATTCATCTACTACAACATAAAGATAATCATCATCATAATCAATAACTTCAAGATTAATCCATTCGCCTGTCGATGTTGAAAAATAGAACACGGGGATATCCATCGGATTAGTAACCCCTGCATTTTCCAAATCTTCCAGGGTGTATGGTATGCTAATTGTTGCTGATTCATTGAGATGTAATCCGTCAGGACCAAGATGATAGGCAAAACCTATACCGGTAACATTTTCAGGTAATTCAGGATAATCATTAACCAGGTCAATAGTGATAAGTGTTGTATCCTCAAGAGCACTCTCAGAAATTACAATTTGAATACCTGTAAAATCGTCATAAACAATACCACCTCCAGGTCCAACAGCCCCTGTTGTTAAGTTTAGCACATTCCATGAAGCTGAATTAAAAGAATAAGTACTGTCCACTGAATATTCCTCGGGAGCAAGATCATTGCACCGGACACGGATGATAATCGTAGTGTCCTCCGGTAAGCCGCTACCAGGGTCATAGGAGATCGCATAATCCTTTCCGCAAGATTTAATACAAGCATTACCGCCCGTTAGATCAGCTCCTCCTGAGATTATCAGACATGTATTGATATAAACATTAAGCGTGCTAATGTCAACCCCCTCATTATCATCTTTGATTTTGAACTGTATACCCGAACTAACAGGTATTGACACGGCTCCTGCAGGAGGATAGCAGTTTACAAGGTATGGTGATTCAAGGTACTTTAAAATCCCTGTTCCGGTTAATGAAACACTGATTGTACCTTCATCAGAATCGTCGGATGTAATTGTCATTGATGCATTCTTAATGCCGGTTGTTTCCGGAATAAATTTAATTTCAATATTTTCAGTACTGCCTGGTGCAAGGACAAAAGCAGTCTTACCACTAATTATAATGAAGTCTCCCGAATGCTCACCTTCAATAATTATGGACATTACCGAAAGATCGGCTGTTCCCTCATTTGAAATAACAAATGTTTCAATTAAACCTGAATTAACAGGCACATTCCCGTAATCATGAGATGCCGGTTCAACATTTATGTCAGGAACCGGAACATCAACTCCATCCCCAGCCAGTGAAACATCAAGCGGATTTTCGTCCGGGTCGTTGCTTACCAAACGCAATATTGCATTTTTTGATCCTGTTGAAGCCGGATTAAAGCTTACAATAATATTACGACTTGAACCCGGGGATAATGAAAATGAACCTCCGCCACTTGTTATCGTGAATTCATTATAATCAGTACCTGTAATATCTGCTGAACTTACGACCAGTTCTCCTGTGCCTTCGCTTGTTACAACAAATGTCTGGCTTCCGTATGAACTTATATATACTTCTCCATAATCTTTTGAATCGGGAGAGATTGCAATATCCGGAATAACTATACCATTGCCACTTAATTCAACTTCATACGGATTTTCATCGGGATCATCGCTCTCAAAGTGCAGTGCTGCACTTTTTGAGCCGACGGATACCGGACTGAAGCTTACAACAATATTACGTGTAGCTCCCTGAGTAAGAGTAAAACTGCCTCCTCCGCTTATTATACTGAATTCATCTGAATTAGTGCCTGTAATGCTGACAAGACTAACTGACAAATAAGCCACACCAAAATTAGTAACCACAAAGGTTTTTGTGATGCCTGTATTTATATTTACATCGCCATAGTTGTGAGATTCAGGGTCTACATCTATATTTGGGACAGGCACTTCAGCACCGTTGCCGGTTAAAGATATGTTAACAGGATTTTCATCAGGATCATTACTTTGTATGGTTAATACTGCGTTTTTTGAACCTGCGGAACCCGGATTAAAACTGACCGTGATATTATGACTTGAGCCCGGGGTGAGCATAAATGAACCTCCTCCGTCAGTTATGCTAAATTCGCCTGAATGTGTTCCCGTGAGGCTTGAAGAACTCACCGAGAGGTTACCTGTTCCTTCGTTTGATACACTAAAAATCTGGGAGGAGCTGGAACCTATTATGACGTCACCGTAGTTTTTTGTGCCCGGAATAACTGCGATATCGGGTATAGCTATGCCTGTTCCGCTCAGCGAAATATCCCTGGGGTCTTCATCGGGGTCATTACTGTCAAATCGCAATGTAGCGCTTTTCGCTCCTATTGAAGCAGGGCTGAACCGGACATTAACATTGCGGGATTCTCCCGGGGCAAGAGTAAAACTGCCACCTCCGCTGATGATACTAAATTCACCTGCATTTGCTCCGGTCAGCGTTGTGGAGCTGACTGACAGGGTCGCCCCGCCTGCGTTCGAAACCACAAATGTTTCCGTGCTGCTGCTTGTTATCTCAACATCTCCATAATCCCTGGAACCCGGACTTACATCTATGTCAGGTACAGTACCTGAACCATTTAATCCTACATTATATGGATCTTCGTCAGGATCATTGCTGCTTATTTGTAAGTTTGCATTCTTTGAACCCGCAGATGAAGGGCTGAAGCGGACAACTATATTCCTCGTTGCGCCCGGAGATAATGTAAAGGAACTTCCTCCGCTTTGAATATTAAATTCACCTGAATGAGTACCGGTAATTGTTGTTGAACTTACGGTAAGATCGCCTGTCCCGTTATTTCTTGCAACAATTGTGTAATCTGAATATGACCCCACCAAAACACCTCCATAATTGGCAGGATTTGGAGAAGCTGAAATATCGGGGATCGTTATACCTGTACCGATTAATGGTGCATCCAGCGGGTTCTCGTCAGGATCATTGCTTGCAAGACGTAATGTAGCGCTTTTCGAACCCGCACTGGCCGGATGGAACTGCACGTTAACGGTGCGGGTTGCTCCCGGGGAAAGGTTAAAGCTTCCTCCTCCGCTGGTGATAGTAAATTGACTTGCATCTGTTCCGGTAATAGATGTCGAAGCTACATTTAATGTTGCCCCTCCTGTATTCGAAACAGTAAAACCTTGGGTGCTGCTGGTTCCCACCTCAACGTTGCCATAATTTTTTGAAACCGGACTTATTGAAATATCAGGCATATATATTGTTAAATTCAGCTGTTCTCCGGATGCATTGGTTAAAGTTTTATTACCCGATGCATAACCTCCGGCACCATCAGTCAGTTCAACATGCAATACTTCACCTGCAGTCCAGGCTGTAGGAAAATTACCAACCTGTACCCAATAACTTCCGCCACCGTAGCCGCATCCGAATGAAGATTGTGTCAATACCTCACCGGTCCTGGATGTAATATATGCAGTGAATGTTGCTGATGACGGTGATCCGCCTCCCGAATATGTGACAGTGCCTCCGACTGTATGCATAGTGCCTGCATTCAGGTTTAGTGCCAATGATGATAACACAACCGCCTGAAACAAAATAAGCAGTCGTTTCTTTATAACCCGCAATGGCTTCATTTTAAGGTAATTTATATTTGACATGATATTATTTATTTCTTATTATCTGTTTTATATTTTAGCTTTAAAGAATAATTATTTTAGTAATAGTGCTTTCCTGATGATAATATTATCATTGTTCTTTAATATATATATATACATGCCTTCCTGTAATTTTCTGCCGGAATCATCACTTGCATCCCATATTACTTCATATTTTCCTTCATCCTTATATTCGTGTACCAAAGTCCTCACTTTTTGTCCGGTTATAGAATAAACCTCAATCTGTACCGGTCCGTATTCGGGGATCCGGTATTGAATAAGCGTTTCATAACCAAAAGGATTGGGGATGTTCTGGGAAAGGTAACAATTATTGCCGCCTTCTATTATTAAATCCGTTGCTTTATCCGCAGGATTATAAGTAAGTTCAACTTCAGCCTCTCCCAGCAAATCTCCTTTTTTATCTTTGAGTTCCATTATCACTTTTTCTCCGGCCCTCCAGCCTGACGGGAATGTATTACATTGAACTATCCAGTAGCCATCCTGCACTGTACATCCGGCTGAATTCTCATTCAGCTTTTCTTCTGGTAAAGAACTGATGTATGCAGAAAGATTGATATCACTTTCATTAATATTCAAATCCTTTATTTTTATTGTTCCATAGGCCAGGTGAGGTGCACTGCTTTTTTCCAGTAATACCTGTTCACATGAATTACCCGAAGTACTTTTCATGGATCCCGAACCTTCGCCTGCCTCCGGCCATGTTACATTTGAACTAACATTCACATAATATGGATAGCCGACCCTGACATTAAAGTTCGTCATGGGAAGGAATGATACGTACTGGTAGTAACCCTGTTCTTCTGCATCCCACCGGGCAATACTATTACATGATGGTATATCAGCCACTAATCCGGATGCCTGTGTAATATCCGTTTTATCAAGTGTCAGCATTACTTCGTTAAAGTCGGTAGTCGGGGTTGTAATCAGGCTGAATGTTGGCTGTACGATTACACCGATAAGAGAATATACGACATTACCCGTAACATTAACATAATAAGGATATCCCATTTCAACCGGGAAATTCGTCAGTGGAAGAAATGATATATACTGGTAATAACCCTGTTCCGATGCATCCCAGCGGGCAACAGAATTACATCCGGGTATGGCTGCCATTAATTCAGCGGCATTGGTTATACCTTCAATATTCAATGGCAAAGCTATTTCATTGAAGTCTGTTGTCGGTGTTGTAATAAGGTTATAATCAAATTCACCAATGGTAACTGAATTTGCACTTTCATTAGCTCCCACGGCGGTGAATATATAGAAATAATTTATGTCCGTATTGCCAACTACATTTATATCGGTCCACTGTAATCCTTCTTCGCCAGGATTTTCATCGGTAATGTTACCTGCGATTCTGTTTATTCCGCCTGCTCTGTCGGGTGTAAAGCATGCAATAGTATCCCGGTATACATTGAATGTGGAATAACCCGGCATATAATCCAGAGTGAACTTGATGTTGCCTGTTCCCTCAATTGAATAGCTTAGAATAACAGGCACAGTGTTAGTGCGTCCCGGTGTCGGGGGTGCAAAAATCCATATGTCATTTCCGTCAGGATACCTGCTGGATGAAGAGTTTGAAGGCTGTTCACCATAAGTTACCGAATCAATAATGTCTGTCCCGTTATATTTCACCAGTCCGATTTCTTCGCCGGTTCTTGAAAGGTTAAAGCCAAGGTGCAGCACACCCTGCTCTTCCTGGTCATCCGCCCAGAGTATCAGATACCCGTATGCAGGAATTGTTGTCTGTCCGGGATCAGTAACCGGTATCCTGTATTTGGTGAGGTCATTGAGGTTGTCGGTTATATAAAGGCCTCCAATATCCACAGGTGCGTCTGTTGAATTGTATATTTCAATCCAGTCATCATAATCTCCATGCTCGTCAGTAATGATATCTGTATTGCTTGCAGAGAACTCGTTAATGTATAGACCTGAGATTACCGGCAGAATGTTGGTGCTTCCTGGTGTGGGCATTGCATAAATCCAAAAATCATTTCCATCGGGGATCCTGCTTGATGATGAGTTTGTGAGTTGTTCACCGTATGTTAATGAATTAATAAAGCCTGTTCGATCATATCCTGCCAGTCCGATTTGTTCGCCGGATCTTGAAAGGTTAAAGTCAAGATGCAGCACTCCCTGGTCTTCTGTGTTGTCAGCCCATAGGATCAAATACCCGTGTGCAGGTATAGTCGTTGAATCGGGATATGTAGAAGGTATCCTGTCCTTGTCCGGACAATCAAGACTGTCCGTAATATACAGGCCTCCAATATTTACCGGATCATCTGTAGAATTGTATATTTCAATCCAGTCATCATATTCTCCATTCCCGTCAGCAATGATATTTGCATTGCTTGCAGAGAACTCATTGATATACAAACCTGAAATGACAGGCAAAGTGTTAGCACTTCCCGGAGTCGGCGGTGGATGAATCCATATGTCAGTTCCATCGGGATACCTGCTTGCAGATGAGTTTGAGTATTGTTTGCCGTAAGTTAAAGAATCAATATAGTCTGTACCGTTATATCCAACCAGTCCGATTTGTTCGCCATTTCTTCCGAGTTTAAATCCAAGGTGCAATACTCCCTGTTCTTCCTGTTCATCAGCCCAGAGGACCAAATACCCGTGTGCAGGTATAGTCGTTGAATCGGGATATGCGGAAGGTATCCTGTGCTTGGTCCGGTAATTGAGGCTGTCAGTTATAAACAAACCTCCTATGTTTACAGGATCATCTGTCGGATTGTATATTTCAATCCAGTCATCATATTCTCCATTCTCATCAGCAATTATATTATCATTATCTGCTGAAAATTCATTGATTACGATTCCTGAAAAGGGAGTGTCATAAGAAATATTTGAACTTCCTGCAGTTGGGATTAAATAGCACCATTCATCATCACCGTCAGGGTATCTCCCGTATGTTGTGTTTACATACTGTTTATTGAAATGAAGTGAGTCAAGATAAACATTTGTTCCTGCTCTCCTCTCTACAAGTGATAATTGTTCACCATCGTTATCAAGTTTGAAGTTAAGATGCAAAACTCCCTCGTTAGGTTCCCTGTCAGCCCATAAAACAAGATATCCGTTTGGGGGAATGGTTGTTATTTCAGGAAAATCTTTGGATATCTGGCATTTTAATGGAAAACTTATTAAATCGCTTAAATATAATCCGCCAATATCAACCGGAAAATCATTGTCATTATAAATCTCAATCCAGTCCTCATGGTCGCCATGATCATCGGTTACCCAGGTATCATGTGCCGCAAATTCATTAATATATATATTACTGATATCAGGTATTTCATCTTCTTCAAAATTTGCCTGTATGAATACATCAGATGAAAATGTTAATGAAATGGGATTTGATGTGTTATTTATATCACCTGTCCATCCTGTAAATACATATCCTTCTTCAGGTACCGCTTCCATCCTGATAGGTATATTATCAAAATACAGTCCTTCCGGTGCATTTGTAATGTCAACTTCACATAATTTAATTATTCCTGAATTAGGTATGGAAACAGAGGTTTCGAGATTATAAGTGCCGGGAATATCGAAATAATTAATAATCTGGTTTCTCATACTGGGTACCCTGCTATATGCATAATCCCGCATATTGTCGACGAATCCTAACCATGAAGGATCATAATTAGGCGGGTGATGCCATTTATTAATGTGCCTTGGCATCTTACTGTCAATAATGGAAGCAATACTATCGAGAATTCCAACTACACGGTTGGGCTCAAATGTTGTGTTAAGATGCGCCGCAAATCGTTGAATAAACTCATTCTCAAAGTTTTGATTTTCCATTAATCCCCTGATAACATCACGGGACCAGTAAGTGCTTGAAAGATCTTTCAGGTTATTGCCACTATAGTAATTAAATAAACCAAATCCATAGTCAGTATCAAAAACCATCCATCTCCACCTGCCAGTTGAGTTGTTCTCTCTCCAGTATCTTATATTATTATGGGGCCAGTCCTCATTATCAAAAAAAGTTTCGGAAATATAATAGTTTAAGTACTCATTAATATCCATTTGTGAATTAACATATTCAAAATTGGCTTCAACGCCCAGGCTATAAGAATTAATATAATCCACTAAGTCTTCATAATGGTCGGCAGATCCATGAACAACTGAAGCATTATTCTCAAGTACACTGACATTATCTGAGTTTATACCATAATTTGATTCCACATAATGTTCGTTCATCTTCTCGCGAAGGTTAAGAATACCCCAGTATTCGCCGTTTAGAAAGACTACTGTAGGTTGATAGCTCTCATAGTCAATGTCCATCCTGCCAATAAGCAGATTTTGCATAAATCCGTCTCGTAGCATTGTCTCCTCCAGGTCGTTACCTGAACTTCTCAGGTTCAATGATTTGAAGGAATTAATATCTTTATCCGAAAAGAACCTGTAATCTAATCCGCTCTTCCCATACTTTTCCCTGGAAATGAGAGTCAATGATTTTAAATTGAAGTTTCTGGTACATGAACCTATCAGCTTTACCCCGACCATTTTATTTACCTTACACTCTCCGTTTGATTCAAAATATTCAAAATTTATTGGTCTTTCCCAATCCTGGAACCAGTTTGCAGGTTCCTCATGGCCACAGCCCGGTATTCCGTTCTCCCCCTCAACATATATGCCCCATGAATCGTCAAAGAAGTAATAAGGATCGGTGGATAAGGAAACAACAGGAATATCGAAAGACTCATTGATAAAATAAGTGCTTACCCCGATATCTCCCGGTAATACCCCGCTTTCAAAGCATCTTGCCTTTAAAACTGCAGTTGATGATATTTGTACCGGGGAGCTGTATAGTGGAGAATTATCAGTAGGTATAGAACCGTCAATTGTATAATGAATAGCACCTGTTGGTGATGCGGATGAAATTGTAACAGTCTGATTTGAAGTATAAAATCCCGGGCTTAATGAAAAACTCACATCCGGTGCCTGAATAAGATCGGTAATGCCGCTTGAGCTGTTGCTGCTTTCCGGAGTGGGTTCTGCAAAATATACCCAGGTATTGCTGCCATCAGGCTGCCTGCCGTATGAAATATCAGGAATTTGTTTTTTATAAGTTATGGAATCTACTATAGTCCCGCCCGGATTTATCAAGGCAATAAACTCGCCGTCATTGTCAAGGGCAAAGTTAGTATGCGAATGATAGTTTTCTTGATCAGCCCATATTAATTTATAACTATGTGCCGATATATAATTTGTATAATTAATCCTGTACTTTCCCGGTTGGGTGATATCATCAGTAACTGTGTAATTATAAAGGTTAACCGAACTACTGCCGGCGTTATAAATCTCAATCCAGTCGCCATAATTTACATAATCAGGATCGGGATTTATGGTAACATTGGCTGTTAGTATTTCATTAATATATAGTTGAGAATACCCGGTAGTGATAGTTATTATTACACTGATGGCCAGTAAATGCAATCTTAAATAAATCAATTTCAGCATATCATAATACTATTTATTGAAATAAGCAAAAAATGGCCCAGTAGTAGTTGTTTTTCAGGAATTACATAATATAACAGCTATTTTAAATAATAGCAGTTAGCAATACAATATTAAGCAAGAATAAATTACCGTGGGAAAAAAATTGATGAACTGCACAATATATTTGGTAAGTTGTCAATTTTATTAATTTAGAATAATACTATATAGAATAGCCGTTTTTGTGCCTATTCTATATAGTTGTAATAAAGTCAATAATCTTATTAGTTTCATCCGGACTGAACCAGGAAATGTCCTTTTCTTTTTTGAACCATGTGAGCTGTTTGCGCGCATAGTTCCTGGTATTTCTTTTTATAAGTTCAACTGCCTTCTTTAAAGTTATCTTGTTGTCGAAATAATCAAATAGTTCTTTATAACCTACTGTATTTAAAGAATTAAGAAGCCTGTCTTTATAATACTGCCTTGCCTCGTTAGCCAGTCCGTTTTCAATCATCCTGTCCACCCTGTTATTGATACGTTCATAGAGTTCTTCCCTTTCTACTGACAGTCCGATCTTTAATATGTTAAACGGCCTTTCTTTTTTCCTGTTTTTCAGGAAGGAGGAATAGGGCCTCCCTGTCATAAGGCTTACTTCTATTGCCTTAAGGATTCGTTTATGATTTCTCAGGTCAACTTTTGAATAATATTCGGGATCAAGAAGTTTTAGCTGTTTCCTGATGCTTTCGATACTTTCGGTTTCATACTTTTCTGCCAGTTCCTTCCTCAGTGATTGATCAACGGCAGGCAGATCATCAATACCGTAGCATACTGCATTTATGTAAAGGCCTGAGCCGCCGACCATTAATACGTATCTGTACTTTCTGAACAGATTTTCCAGCAAGTCCAATACTTCAAATTCAAACATACTGGCATTGTAGTAATCGTAAATTGACTTGTTTTGTATAAAGTGATGTTTTGCTTCAGCAAGCTCCTTTTCAGAAGGCACGGCTGTGCCAATTTTTAGTTCCCTGTATATCTGGCGGGAATCGCATGATATAATTTCTGTTTTTAATTTTTTGGCAATTTCAATGCTGACTCTTGTTTTGCCAACACCGGTGGGACCGAGGATAACTATTAAGTGTTTGTTGTTCATAAGTTACCGGTATGTGAGCTTTCCTATACATTTTTTCGTGTAAGATTCAGTGCTGAGCCGGCTTTAAACCATTTTATCTGGTTTTCGTTGTAAGAGTGGGTTGCCATGATTATTTCCTCCGTACCGTCTGGATGCTGCAGAACAATCCTTAGTGGCTTACCCGGTGCAAATTCTTTCAAACCTGTTATATTTACCGTATCATCTTCCCTTATTTTATCATAGTCGTTCTTATTGGCGAAAGTTAGTGCGAGCATACCCTGTTTCTTGAGGTTCGTTTCATGAATGCGGGCAAAGGAACGTACAAGCACGGCCTTAACTGCCAGGTGTCGGGGTTCCATGGCTGCATGCTCACGTGAGGAACCTTCGCCATAGTTTTCATCACCAACAATAATGGTACCTATACCCTTTTCTTTATATAACCGCTGTGTTTCCGGCACCTCCCCGTATTCGCCCGTGATCTGGTTTTTCACATAATTTGTCTTGTTGTTAAAATAGTTCACAGCACCAATTAGCAGGTTATTTGAAATATTATCGAGGTGGCCCCTGTATCTCAGCCAGGGTCCGGCCATAGATATATGGTCGGTAGTACATTTCCCTTTTACTTTAATAAGCACTTTAAGTTCTTTATAATCTTCGCCTTCCCATGGCTTAAAAGGGGACAGGAGCTGCAGGCGGCTTGAGCCCGGATTTATAATAATTTCAATGGCATCCCCTTCTTCGGCAGGTGCCTGGTAGCCCCTGTCTTTGATATCATATCCGGCTTCGGGCTTTTCAGCTCCCTGTGGCTCGTCGAGCTTCACCTTTTTACCGTCCCTGTTCACAAGGTAATCTTTCAGCGGGTTAAAGGTCAGTTTACCTGCCAGGGCAAAGGCAGCAGTAATTTCGGGTGAAGCAACAAAGCTGTATGTGTTGGGATTACCGTCGTTACGTTTGGCAAAGTTACGGTTAAAGGAAGTCATTATAGAGTTTTTCTTTTGCTTTTCAGCTCCATGCCTTGCCCACTGTCCGATACACGGTCCGCACGCATTGGCAAGCACAACGCCGCCAATTTTTTCAAACTTCTCCAGCAGTCCGTCCCTTTCTGCCGTATACCTTACCTGTTCCGATCCGGGAGTCACTGTAAAACCGGACTTAAATTCAAGTTTCTTTTTTATAGCCTGCAGGGCAATGGAAGCGGCCCTTGTAAGGTCCTCGTACGAAGAATTTGTGCACGAACCTATAAGTCCCGCTTCCAGCTTTTCAGGCCATTTATTTTTTCTGGCAGCTTCTGCAAACAGCGAGACGGGCGTGGCGAGGTCGGGAGTAAAGGGCCCGTTAATATGCGGTTCAAGCTCCGATAGATCTATTTCAATTACCTGGTCAAAATATTCTCCCGGTATGGAATATACCTCGGGGTCGCCAGTAAGGTATGTCACCATGTTATCAGCCATGGCAGCGACTTCACTTCTGCCCGTTGTATTAAGGTAATCCGCCATCTTCTGGTCGTACCCGAATACCGATGTTGTCGCCCCGATTTCGGCACCCATGTTACAGATGGTCCCTTTTCCCGTGCAGGATATGCTCCTTGCGCCATCCCCGAAGTATTCGATAATGCAGCCTGTACCGCCTTTGACAGTGAGGATGCCTGCAACTTTTAATATGACATCCTTGGGTGAAGTCCAGCCGCTAAGTCTACCGCTAAGCTTAACACCAATAATTTTCGGAAACTTCAGCTCCCATGACATGCCTGTCATGACATCCACAGCATCGGCACCTCCTACTCCAATAGCAATCATGCCAAGTCCGCCTGCATTTGGCGTATGTGAGTCGGTACCAATCATCATTCCCCCGGGAAAAGCATAGTTTTCAAGTATTACCTGGTGAATGATTCCTGCTCCCGGCTTCCAGAAGCCGATCCCATATTTATTTGATACGGATGCAAGGAAATCATAAACTTCTTTATTGGTTATGGTTGCTGACTGCAGGTCTTCCTGTGCTCCCGATTTTGCAACAATGAGGTGGTCACAGTGAACAGTCGTGGGAACAGAAACCCTTTTTTTGCCGGCCTGCATAAATTGAAGCAAGGCCATTTGTGCAGTGGCATCCTGCATTGCCACGCGATCCGGATTGAAATTTGTGTAATCTG
The DNA here is from genome assembly GCA_964461435.1 of uncultured Bacteroidales bacterium. Taxonomy (GTDB): domain Bacteria; phylum Bacteroidota; class Bacteroidia; order Bacteroidales; family UBA10428. Next base: position 27,454 of record CAYWUI010000034.1, read on the forward strand.
TACCCCTGGTAAATGTTTTATCCGATTCAACCGGACTAAGATGGGCGCATAGTATTTTTTCAGTTAATGTCAGAGGTCTGTTAAAAACTCTTCTTATAGTATCCACACGTTTTCTGAAGTCTTCATATACATATTTTATCATTTCAATATCAAAAGCCATGACACACAAGTTTAGATTTGTTATCAAATGCGGCGCAATTTACTAAAAATATCAGAGAGCAGGGTGTTAAAAGGCGTGGAATTCCTTATTAACCCGGGTGCATGTATGTCAATTAGTTATAAAAGGCCGGATTAGCAATATTTGTCTAGCAGATTCTTGGCAGCATTTCTCCTGTAAGCTTATCAATAATCCTTGAGCCCCCGACTACTGAATACAGAACTGCTTTGCCAGGATTACCCGTGGTAATTTCACCGATAATTGCGGCATCTTTGCCATATTCATGTTTGTTCATGACTTTTATAACCTTCTGTGAATATTCTTTAGCTACTATTATTAGCACTTTTCCTTCATTCGCCATGAATAGCGGGTCGTAGCCAAATATTTCGCACATTCCCCTTACACTTTCCCTGACGGGCAGCATCGTCTCATCTATTGACATTCCGTATTTCCTGTTTTCTATAATTTCCGAAACCACTGTCGCCAGTCCGCCCCTTGTAATGTCGCGCATAAATTTCACGTCAGCGCCGCTGTCGAGCACCGATTTTATAAGATGATTCAATGAAGCGCAGTCGGATGAGATTTTTGTTTCAAATTTAAGGTTTTCCCTGGCGCCCATAACTGCAATACCGTGGTCACCAATATAACCGTTTATAATAATACTGTCGCAGGGCTTTATGTTCTTTCCTGTGGAAATATTCTCATGCTTCCTGTCAAGATAACCTATTCCTGCTGTATTGATAAATATCTTATCACACTGTCCTTTATTCACAACTTTAGTATCACCGGCAACAATTTGTACACCTGCCTTATCAGCTTCATTTCTCATAGATTTAGTAATCTTTTCGAGATCATCTGCTGAGAAGCCTTCTTCAATGATAAATACTGCGCTGATAAACATAGGTGCGGCTCCGGAAACAGCGAGGTCATTAACAGTACCGCAAACTGCCAGTTTCCCTATGTCGCCGCCCGGGAAAAAAACGGGGTCTACAACATATGAGTCGGTAGTGAAAGCAATCAATTTATCCTTAACCTTTATTATTGCCGAATCGGTGAGGGCCCCGAGGACCGGATTGTCAAAGTATTTTAAAAAGGTGTTTTTTATCAGATCACTCGTAAGCTTCCCTCCACTGCCATGGCCCAAAAGTATTGTTTTACTCATAATAAATATTGTTTGTTCACGACCTGAGTCTAATTTTCAAAATTAAAATATGCATGGCATGTCCCTTCGTTTGAGACCATGCATGTCCCGACCGGGTAAGCAGGAGTACATGTTTTCTTAAAAAGCTTGCAGTCAGTCGGCTTTTTCAGTCCTTTTAATATCTCACCGCAAATACATCCTTTCGGCTCTGCAGGCGGCTCGACATGAACATTTATCTGTTTTTCAGCATCTAATGATTCATATTTTTTCTTTATTCCCAGTCCGCTGCCAGGGAGAACTCCCAATCCGCGCCACCAGTCATCGCGCGGCTCAAACACCTCATTTATCATTTGCTGGGCTTTTATATTACCTTCATAGGTTACAGCTCTTTTATATTGTATCTCAACGCGGGGATTATTGTTTTCGAGTTGTCTTACCAGCATATATATTGACTGCAGAATGTCTACAGGTTCGAAACCTGATATTACTACTGACAGTTTATATTTTTTTGTTAGGGTGTCGTACATTTTTGCACCGGCAACAGTACTTACATGTCCGGGCCCTATATAACCGTCAATTTTAATACCCTCATCGATAAGTGCTCCCATGGCCGGGGGCATAACCTTATGAGCGCTGCAAAGAAAAAAATTATTAATTTTTCTTTTTGAAGCTTCCAGTATTGCTATAGCACTTGACGGGGTTGTAGTTTCGAAGCCTATTCCAAGAAAGACGACTTTCATGTTACTGTTGTTCATTGCAATATCCAATACATCGAGGGTGGAATATACAACTCTTATATCTGCGCCGCCGGCTTTTTCTTTGTCAAGGCTTGATGAGGACCCGGGTACCCTCAGCAGGTCTCCATATGTTGTTATAATGGTATTATCGAGGCGCGACAGTGCCACGGCCCTGTCGATGAATCTTATGTCGGTAACGCATACGGGGCATCCTGGTCCGGACAGCAAACTGATATTTTCAGGCAGAAGGGATGGGATTCCGAACTTATGTATGGCCATGGTATGGCCGCCGCAGACTTCCATAAGAGTGACTTCTTTGCCTGATATTTGTTTTATTTTGCCGGACAGCTCACGGACAAGTGCCCTGTCTCTGAATTCATCTATATATTTCAATTTGCGGGTTTAATTATATAATGGCCTTGTAATTCTGTTAATCCGGTTCCTTGTTTATGTCGTCCAGCTCTTTAATAAGTTTCAGCGTTTCCTTTGCCTCTTCATCGCTTATCTTTTGCAGTGCGAAGCCTGTGTGGACAAGTACATAGTCTCCTGGCTTAATATCATCAACCATATGCAGGCCCACATTAATAATTGCTCCGCCCACTGATGCCGTGGCAGTTTCTCCTTCTACTGATATTATTTTAGCAGGTATGCTTAAACACATGGTTTCTTCGTTTTGCTGCAATAGCCAGTTGTCCCAAAGCTACCCCTCCGTCGTTGGCAGGTATCTTGCTCTGGGTATAAACCTTAAATTTTTCGTTCGTCAACATTTGCTTTACTCCTTCAGAGATATACTTGTTCTGAAATGTTCCCCCTGACAATGCTACCTTATTAATACCTGTTTCTTTTCTCATCTTTGTAACTGTTTCAAAAATAACGTAAATTATCGTATTATGAAATTTAGCAGATATTACAGATTCTGAAATTCCTTTTTTTATGTCGGATATCATTTCCTTAAACAGGTTTTTGAATGAAATTGTTTTGTCAATTTTAAAATCGTAGCATTCCTCTATGTTTGCTGCAGCTATTGATTCAAGTCGCATTGGGGCCTCGGCATGAAATTTGGATTTGATGCACACCCCTGTTATTGCTGCGGCAGCGTCAAAAAGTCTGCCCGCTCCGCAGCTCAGGGGGCAGTTTATTTTTTTGTCTATTGCAGAGAGGATCATTGTTATTTTGTTATCATCAATATTTTTCAAAAAAGGAAGCTTAAAATTTAAAAAGCTTTTTCCCAGATATTTATATAGATATGAAACAGCTGTTCTCCATGGTTCTTCAACAGCTTTATCGCCTCCGGGCAATTCAATATAGTCAAAATGAGTATACCTTTTAAAATCTTTTAAGTCGGCAATAATAAATTCACTTCCCCATATATTTCCGTCTGTTCCGTATCCTGTCCCGTCGAAACCCACTCCGATTACAGGTTCATCGAGATTATTCTCAACCATGCACGAAGCAACATGTGCATGATGATGCTGCACCCTTATATACTTGATCTTCAGGCTTTCTGCATATCTTGTTGACAGATAGTCGGGATGCATGTCGGAAACAACAAGTGAAGGATTAATCCTGAAAAGCTTCTTAAATTTGTCAATGGTTTCGGTATAGAACTGGTATGTTTCATAGTTTTTAAGGTCACCAATATGCTGACTTAATATAGCCTGGTTTCCTTTACCTGTACAGAAGCAGTTAACTAACTCGGCGCCTGTTGCCAGTATGCCGTCAACATCAAGATTAAGGCGCACAGGTTGTGGAGCATAGCCCCTCGAACGTCTGAAAAGGCATTCATCATTATTTATGATTTTTACAACAGAGTCGTCTGTCCGGTTATAAATATCACGGTTGTATGTTAATACGGCATCTGCTATATCAAAAAGCTGGTTTATTGCTTCGTCGTTATTAATAATTATAGGTTCTTCATAAAAATTGCCGCTGGTAAGGACCACAGCCGGCATATTGAGCCTCTCAAACAACACGTAATGTATGGGCATGTATGGCAGGAAGGCACCGATAGTATTAAAGCCGGCTGACACGCTATAAGCAAGTTCTTTTTTTGTTTGCAGAATGACTATGGGGCGGCGCCATTTTAAGAGTGCATTTTTCTCCCCGGCAGATACAAGGGCATATTCTTCTATTTTATGTATATCAGAGAACATTACGGCAAAAGGTTTTCCTTCCCTGTGTTTTGAATTCCTTAGTCTCTTCACGGATTTTTCATTCAGGGCATCACACATAAGGTGGTAGCCTCCTGTTCCTTTGATGGCAACGATTTTACCCCCCCTGATGTAATCTGTCAGAATATCAAGAATATTTTCAAAAGCATTGACTGTGCCGTCGTTAAGATGCAGCCGGTAAACGGGACCGCAGTTATTGCAGGCTACAGGCTGGGCATGAAATCTTCTGTCCGATACGTCATTATATTCTTTCCCGCATTCAGGGCACATCTCAAAAACCTTCATCGTTGTTTTCTCCCTGTCATAAGGAAAGTCTTTGACTATTGTAAAGCGGGGTCCGCAATTTGTACAATTTACAAAAGGGTAGTTAAGCCGGTGAGGCTGCTTCCTGATATCGTCCATACATTCGGAGCATACGGCTATATCCGGACTTATTTGTGAGATTTCGTCCGACATATCCTGGCTGCCCAGAATTTTAAAATCATTAAGGTTTTCAACTTTGTCATCCTCTATATAAATATTTTCGACAATGGCCGCAACAGGATACGTTGATTTCAGTTCGTCAGTAAATTTTTTGGTGCCCCCCTTACTGCCTTCAATTTTTATCGAAACACCATCAGTCCGGTTTAACACAAAACCATAACAGTTATGTTTCATGGCCAGCCTGTATACAAAAGGCCTGAAACCCACCCCCTGTACCAGTCCCTCAACTTTTATCCTGTATGCCCTTATTTTATTTGTTAATTTATTCACAACTTTAAATTGGCTTTTAAAAAATATCTTATATATTTATTGCCGGCTAAATTAATGAATAAAATATTTATCAACTAATGAAGCTACCTGCAACAACTGTGGCAAGACTGAGTAAATACCGCAGAATGCTCAGCATAATTACTGATGAAAATACACATATTTTTTCTCATAACCTGGCCAGTTTATTAAATCTCACACCTGAACAGGTAAGAAGAGACTTAATGCTTATAGGATTAACAGGTAACCACAGAAAAGGTTATAATATTAAGGAACTTTTAGATCTAATAGGTCAGACAATTGACAGTAAAGAAGGTCATAATGTTGCAATAGTGGGTATAGGTAACCTTGGAATAGCCCTGGCTGCGTTCATAAGGAGGGAAAAAACAAAGCTTCATATTGTGGCAGCTTTTGATATCGATGAAAAGAAGATTGGGGAAAAAATTGCTGATGTAACATGCTATCATATTAAAGATATACCTGCTGTAATTAAGAAGCTGTCAATAAGCATAGCTGTGCTTACAGTACCTCCGGGTGAGGCGGTGGATGTTGCAGCCTTGTTAATAAAATCAGGAATAAAAGGTATTTTAAACTTCACGTCGGTGCATATAGATGTTCCGCCCTGCATATATTTGAAGGACACGAACATAATTACATCCCTTGAGGAAATAAGCTTTTTTATAAAAGACTGGAGTGATAAATCCTAGATAATTAATAGCTTTAATAAAATATCTATTTTTACCATCTCCTTTAATCTAATTGTACCGAACAGTATTTTAGAAGGTGTTAGACCAAAGTTATTAAGATTAAGATATAAAGAACCGGTTATAATTATTTCATTGTCATTTCTCCTGTCCGCGAATTCAACTTCATATTCATTAGTTACTCCGGCAATTGTAACATTAATATTTGCAGAACCAGTTCCGACAGTATATGAATTTGGGTTGTCCGGTATAATTTTTTTTTCATGAAAGTCGGATATGTTAATTATAATGTCGGGAGTTGCACTGGCATTCAACAGTTTTTTTAAATCATTGTTCATTAATGGATTGTGGCAGTCGATATATTCGACAGGTATTGATAGTTGAGCATTCTCTATTTTAGTCCTGTTTTTAGATTTTATGAATTTTACATTTACCGGATCAGTATGATAGGTGGAGTAGTTGCAGTCGAATGAGGAAATGTTGGTATTTCCGTTTATAATGATATAACTTGACGGAGAAACAACAACGGAAATAACCTGAGTATCCGAACCCTTAATATTATAGAAATTTATAAAGATCAGGATAAGTATAAATATATATAATTTAATATTCATTAGCTGTTTAGAATGAAACTGATGCTTCTATTACCAGTCCGTTGAAATTTCCTTCGTGATAAATGCTTGATACATCAAAATCCTTATAATTCTGATTTACGTATTCAGCTTTAAGCAAGATGCTGGAAGTCAGAAAATACCCCGCTCCACCTTGTATTCTGTCTATCGAAGCGTCTTTTTCAGCACCCTCGGTCTGGGTGGCTGTATTATAACGTGCTGCAATATAAAAATTCCCGGATTCACCTATTCTGTAAACGAGTTCTGCTCCGTAATGTGTCCATGATTCTTCAGGATTACCGGGATCGCTTCCGTTAATATCCATATCTTTTGTTTGTTCAAACACTCCGAAAATCTCAAGCTTTCCAACATTAATAAACGGATTAACCTGGTATGCAAATACCTTCTGACCGGCTTGCGGATTGATTTGACCTGCATCAGTTACTGCATTAAACAATCCTTTATATCGCGAACCGGATCGGTTTCCGCTGAACAGGTAATTAATGGTACCGGATCCAAAAGTTGCCGGATTATCACTATGATCAACAGAATATACTGAGCCGGATAAACGAAACCGCAAATCCTTAAATATATGCTTATCGTAAGCCAGCTTACCGTATAAGGCAATTCCGTGTCCTTTCATAATATCACCTTTTGTGGTACCACCGGAAAGGCCGCCCATCAGCATGAGATCGTCGTAGTTAAAATAGACCTCCGCGGCTATTTCCGTGGTATTTGCATCGATCAGATAATTACCTACCAAAGGATTCTTTTGTACATCCCCGTTATCTGATCTTCTCAGCTGCAAGTCTCCGTAATTAATTTCCATCTGTCCTGCCTTAACAGTCAAATACTTCATAATGTTATCAATAGTATTGCTATTGAACATTCTGAGCTTATCAATCTCGATATAACCTTCCCTCATCCACATTTCTGTATGGTGCTCCGATGAGAGATAGATATCAATAAATGAAATTATGCCATCATATAATTCAATTGTAAATCCCAGGTTACCGGTGGCATTATTGAATCCTGGCACAATATCATTCAACTGGCTGCCGGGAAAGGTATCAGGTTCGTTACTATGCTTAAGAGCCTGAAATTGAAGGGCAAAATCACCTGATGTCGCAACAGTTATAGAGTCTTTGTCAGACAATTTAAAACTCGCGATGTCGGTCTGTGTTCTTGCTAATGGCAATAATATCAGAAGGATAATAGCAGATAATATATATTTTTTCATAATCATTATTTTTTAGTTATTTGGTCATATTTTTAAAGCTGATATCAAACTCAACCACTATTGAGTCCCCTGTTTTTAAGGTGCCGAATATAGCGGTTGGCGGCATTATATTAAAATCACTCATTTTAAGTGATTTACTCCCGGTGAAACCTAGGTCCCCATTATTGTAGGTACTGCCTATAGCTTTAATCTGTATGCTTTTCTTAATGCCTGCTATCGATAATATTCCATTTGCCGTAACGAGTTGTCCTTTGTTATTAATTATAATATCTGATATTCCTGATAAAGAAAAATGTATTTCGGGATACAATTCCGATTTGAGAGCATAATAAGTTTTTTTATCCATTAATGATTTACCGCTTTTTATTGAATTTACATTAACATTAAGCGTCAGTGAATTTATAGACTCGATTTTATTATCTTTTATATCCGCATCCATATTGCCGTTAATGTCTTCAACCTCCATTTTCCAGTCATGTAAATTTGAAGTTCCCTTTATTATTATTTTATTTTTATCAATTTTATATTTATGAGATGTTTGTCCGGACAATGTCATAAATAGTGCCAATCCCACAGCTATCGACGCAAAGAGCCTCTTTTTCATATTATGAAATTTTATATTTATTAAGATTAGTTCTTAATAAGGAAAACAAAGAAAAAGTAAGATTGTTCATCCTTAGCGTGAAGTCAGTAAGTGTTCGGACAGCAAAAGAAGTGATTAATAAGAGGTTTAAATCAAAGCTTTATACTATTTTACATGTTTAGGTGATATGATATTATTATTAGATAAGTTAGCAACTTTTTTGTTAATAATTGTTTCTATTAAAGTGATTTTTCTATATCCCACACAAAAGCTCTTAATCCCTGGTCACCCACTTCATCGTTAAGCTGTTTCAATTTACTCAGCAGGGGTTCTATTTTTTCCTTATCGACAATAGCCAGGACAGTATTATTCAGGGCGGGCCAGGTATGTGTACCCATGTGTGGTTCACCTGTCAGTGTGCCCCTTCCTTTAACCTCTGTCCATTGAGTCATTCCCCTTATCAGAAGTTCATCCAGTATCTCATCTATTTTTTCTGTCAGTGCCTGGTTATAGGCAATAAATACTGCTTTCATTAGTATTAGATTTTATTATTCCGGTTATTGTTTTTCAGCAACGCTTTCCTGGCTCTTTTAATTCTTGCTGCACCAAATACGCTGTATATTACAGGGACAATTACAAGGGTTATAAGCGTTGAGAAAAGCAGTCCGCCAATAATAGAGATTCCCATGGGCCTCCATGATTCGGCGCCTTCACCCCTGGATAATGTTAATGGCACCATTGCAAGCAATGTAGTCAATGTAGTCATCAGGACGGGCCTCAGCCTTGATCGTCCGCCTTTAATGACTGCCTGGGCCAAAGGCAGACCCCTGTCCCTTAAGATGTTTGTATAATCGACAAGCACAATACCGTTCTTCACAACTATACCTACCAGCATAACCGCACCTATAAAGGAAATGACACTCAGCGTGGTATTGGTGATGAAGAGTGCCAGGAATACACCTGTAAAAGCAAACGGAAGGGAGAACATAATTATGAATGGTTCCCTGAAAGATTCAAACTGGGCGGCCATAACAATATAAACAAGCAGGATGCTAAGTATCAGCAGCATGCCCAGATCCCTGAAGCTTTCCTGCATATCTTCCACGCTTCCCCCTGTTTCAAGTTCAACTCCCTGGGGTATAACAAGATTTTCTATCTTCTTATCCAGTTCAGACTTTATAGTACCCAAATCTGAGCCGGCTATGAGGGCTGATACGGTTACCACCCTTTCTTTATCTTCCCTTTCAATATTGGGAGGCGAATAAAACT
>CAYWUI010000035.1:0-4032 GCA_964461435.1 uncultured Bacteroidales bacterium
TAAAAAATGTCAGTAACCTGTTTACAGGTATTTCTTTATTGTCATGGTTTGTCGGCACCCTGACCCTTATTGCCGGTGTAATAGGCATAAGCAATATTATGCTTGTTATAGTAAAGGAGAGAACAAAGGAAATAGGAATACAAAGAGCTATCGGGGCAACGCCAATAAAGATTATCAGCCAGATAGTGCTCGAATCCGTATTTTTAACAACTATTGCCGGATATGTTGGCTTACTGCTGGCTGCCGGCATTGTGGAAACAGTAAGCTTCATGCTGCGTAAGGCGCAGGTTGAATCCTTCTTCTTCAGAAATCCCGAGGTTGACTTTAAAGTAGCCACACTGGCATTGCTTATATTAATAGTTTCCGGGGCGCTGGCCGGATTAATTCCTGCCATACGCGCTGTAAAAATAAAACCAATTGATGCATTACGCTCTGAAATATAAATTGTAAATAAAGTATTAATTAAAATGAAAAAAGTATTTAAAATATTGCTGATTGTTATCCTTGCAGGTAGTGGAATAGGCTTGTTTGTATTTTTAGCAGGAAAAAACAAAAAAGCCCCTGTTATATATGAAACACAATCCCCGGTAATAACAAATATTATCAAGAAAACCGTTGCCACAGGTTCAATAGTCCCCAGGAAAGAGATAGAAATAAAATCACAGGTGCCGGGGATAATCGAAGAAATATATGTTGAAGCCGGACAAATGGTAAGGGAGGGAGACCTTGTTGCAAAGGTACGCGTAATTCCCGAAATGAGGGAATTGAACAGTGCCGAGGCACGGCTAAAACAGGCAAAAACAAAATTCGATGATGCCAAAAAAGTATACGAAAGGCAAAAGAAATTATTTGACGACGGTATAATACCGGAGCTCGAATTCCAGCAGTATATCGTAGCCTTCGATAATGCCAAGACCGAGCTTGAAGCTGCTGACAACAACCTGGAAATTATAAAAAAAGGCGTAACTAAAAGTGCAGGAACAACAAATACACTGATACGTTCAACAATAAAAGGTATGGTCCTTGATGTCCCGGTAGAGGTAGGAAATACCGTAATTAATACCAATGCCTTTAATCCCGGCACTACTATCGCATCGGTTGCAAATATGAACCAGTTGATTTTCGAAGGTAACCTCGATGAATCGGAGGTCGGAAAGATAAAACTCGGTATGCAGCTGCTGATAACTGTCGGTGCTATAGAAAATATAACATTTAATGCCACTTTGGAGCATATATCACCGAAAGGATTTGAAGAAAACGGGACAATACTTTTCCCTATAAAAGCTGATGTCCAGCTTATTGACACATTATTTATCCGTGCCGGCTACAGTGCCAATGCCAGCATAGTCCTGGGAAAACGTGACAGCGTCCTTGCCATCAGTGAAAACCTCCTTCAGTTTGAAGGTGATAGCGAAGACTCGGTATACGTTGAGGTAGAAAAGGGAACGCAGGAGTTCGAAAAACGGTATATTAAAACAGGACTTTCCGACGGTATAAATATTGAAGTGGTATCCGGACTCACAACTGAAGATAAAATAAAAGTGCCCCAGGGAGGTTAAATTAATATGTTAACTTATTAGTCCGGTTTATACCGGGGCTTCATTACCCTGCCAATAAATATAATGGAATTTGTATCTTTTTCTTTTATCACAAAAAGGAACGGCCTGTTAACTGTAAAATATTGAATGCCATCAGGCATGGCCGTTAGCTCCATCTCCACAACAGTGGCTGCAGCAGCTTCGGTCCCCTCCTCATTTACGTCAATATAAGCCTGTTGCTTAACCATTGAAATAAATATCTGTTCATCGGGATTTATTTTTGAGAAATCAGCTTCCCCCGGATCAAACGCCACTCCCATGCCCATGTCAGTCAGAGGTTTGTTCAAAGAATCGCCGAATTCAAACTTAAACTTCGGAAGACTTACTGACACTTCCTCTTCAGCAAAACTGCCGGTCCAGTCAGCCCATTTATCACTCGCCAGCTCACTAACAATATCATCAACTGTCTTACCATAATTCGGAAGGAGTATTACCATACTGTAACTGCCACCCCCATAAAAAAGCTCAACAGCAGAGAATATATTATTTTCAGCGTATCTTAAGTTTCCAGTGACATGCATTGTAGGGACCTGTATAATGCTGCCCCCCGACAGGTAAAAATCATTATCCGCCGTGTAATCCTTATCAAACTCATACGTCCACGTACCGTTAAAATAAATGGCATTGATAAGAAACATAACCGTACTGGGAGAAACCTGTTTAATAATATCTTTTATCTTATCATTGGTCTTCTCTTCAACCCAGTTATTAATTATATCCCTTGCAGAAGGATCGCCAAAATCAAGGGCCCTCACCTCAGCATCATAAAAATCCTGGTTAGTATTTATAAAATCCTGTTCAACATAGAAAGTATTCCTGTACCATATAGAATTAGCAATATCCAGCGTGACATGGGGATCGACGGATACGAGAGCGCCAATCAGATCGTGGTACATCTTATTTATTTCTTCATCAGTAAAACCTTCCTTCCTGAGTGAAACTTCCATCGCTGTTTTCGTGGCACCGTCGGCACCATTGTATGTCATCGCCAGGGCCAGGGCCGCACTTATCGGAGAAATGATTATGTTACTGTCAGAATCCCGGTAGTCAAGTATCTTTTTGAATAAATCAATCCCGAATTCATTATCGGATTTAATTAATTCTTCCGTACTTTTGTCTATATGTATTTTATTGTCGGTAACATTGTCGTTATCCTTTTCACAGGCAACAACGGATAATATTGCAGCGAGCGATACTAATATTTTAATAATTTTTTTCATTTTAATTTAAAATTATAGACTTATAATATTTATCACATGATGAAATAATTTATTACATGATGAAATAGTGCATCAAATGGTTGCTGCATCAAGTAAATAAATATTCAGGTTAAACAGACGCAACCATTTAACATATTATGCATCTATCAGTTGTCGCCTGTTACAGGATAAATTTAAGTATTTATTTATTAGAATGTCGTAGTCTCATATAAAACTTTTTCATTAAGGTTGGTTGATAAGTTAAATAGCATTATATATGGCTGCCAGGAAGGCGATCCCGGGGCGCAAAAGGAGTTGTACGAACTGTTTAAAACAAAAATGTTCGGAATATGTCTGAGATATGCAAAAGATTATGATGACGCCCAGGATATTTTGCAGGATGGCTTTTTAAAAGTTTATGAAAAGGTCGGTCAGTTTAAGTTTAAAGGTTCTTTTGAGGGATGGATCAGAAAAATAATGGTAAATACCGCCCTGGAAAGATTCAGAATAAAATACCAGATGATTGATATAAATGATAACATTAAAGAAGTGGACAGGAAAGCAGGAAATGATATTATAGCCGATATATCAGCAAAGGAATTACTGAAGTTTGTTCAGGAGCTCTCCCCCAGGTATAGAGCGGTATTTAACCTGTATGCCATAGAAGGATATTCACATAAAGAAATAAGTGGTATGCTTGGAATATCTGAAGGGACTTCCAAGTCAAATTTATCAAGAGCAAGAGCAATATTGCAGGAAAAAATAAATAAGTTCTATAAAACATTGATTCAAATAAATTGAATTTATGAAAGAAAAAATTGAACATATTGACAGTTATTTTAAGGAGAAGTTAGAGAATTTTGAAGATACTCCGGGCCCCGAAGTATGGAATAATATTGCAGACAAACTCGGCCATAACAAGAAAAGAAAGCTGCTGATTTTTATGAGCCGGGTTGCTGCCGGAATATTGCTGGCTGTTTCAATCGGACTGGGATATTATTTTCTTAATAAAGATTCCTCACGCGTATTGACTGAATCAGTTGAGAAGACCGTTGCCCCTGGAAAAGAAAAGTCTGTTGCCCCCGGAAAAGAAAAGACTGTTGCCCCTGGAAAAGAAAAGGCTGCAGCATCGCGAAAATCAGGGGAATCTCCCGTTGCAATACAGTATAAAAAAGTTACAGGTAATGAAAGATCAGCATCTCCCGAAAGTGTTTCTGAAAACATACAGGCAGAAA
>CAYWUI010000035.1:4132-35095 GCA_964461435.1 uncultured Bacteroidales bacterium
GGCAGAAAATATTTCTGAAACAATACCGGCAGAGAGTTTAATCCCCGGAAAACCGGCGGAAAAAGACTACACTGAATCCCGGCAAATGCTGGCAAGAATTGAAAGTATTGCTGCTGATAAAATTGAAAATAATGTTGAAGAGGATATAAGCACTGCAGAGATAACCGGACAAAGTCCCGTGGAAAAATCATTAATATATGAAGACTATCTTACTGAAAACAACATTGTTGAAGAAGAAAAGGCACATACGAGCAGGTGGACAGTGGGAGGTCAGCTGGCACCCCTCTATTCATACAGGAACGTATCTTCAGATTATCTTGACAGCTATGTTAAGGATCAGATAAATTCAAAAGAATCGGGACTGATTACATATGCAGCAGGATTAAATGTTGCTGTCTCTCCGGGGAGGAGACTGACTGTACAATCGGGCATATATTATTCAAAATACGGGCAGCAAACCGATGCAGTTGATGTATTCACCTCAACTCCCGAAAGCCGGACATACGAATGGGATAATAATCCGGAAGAACCCGGCGAAGAAACTACAAATGTCTTAATTTCACAATCCATAGGTACTGTTTCCAGCAATGATGACCTGCTGAAATTTAACCAGTCCATTAATGCCAACGCGGAGAATAGCGATGAGCTCAGGTACTTTAATGTGAAAAATGCCGAAACAGTGGATAACGCTTCAGCAACACAGTATTTTGAGTACCTTGAAATACCGCTTGTCATCAAATATAAGCTCATTGATAAAAAAATAGACTTTAATATCCTTAGCGGGATAAGTACCCATTTTCTTATCGGCAATAATCTTTATCTTGATTATAACAATATGAACAGTAAATTTTCCGAGAACGTTATCGTTAACACCATAAATTACAGCAGCTCCCTGGGAATAGGAATAGAGTATCCTGTTTTATCCAGGCTGCTGATTAATGTTGAACCGGAATTCAAATACTATATCAATCCCCTGGTTAAAAACCCGTCCTATAATATACATCCTTATTCCCTGGGAATTTATACAGGCATAAGCTATGTCTTTTAATTGTTGAAAATCAACAATAAAAAATCCCTTTAATTTAACTAATTTTGTCCCCTTAAATAATTATCATGTTGAAATCTTATTCATCATTTATGCCGAGGGCTTTGATTTATTTTATTGCCTTCCTGGTGGTAACCGGACTGGTTCTGGTTATTCAGAGCTTCAGAGGTTCTGATAGCGCAAACAAAAGTGACAATAACGATTCTTTTTACAGTGTTAAGGCTATAAAAATTCCGCAGGATCTTGAATTTGCAGGTGAAAAAGTGCCTGTCGAAAACTTCGATACGCGCGAAAGTCTCGATATGGAATTATTAATAAATGTCTACTGGCATTCACAGACTTTCCTGCTGATAAAAAAAGCTAACAGGTACTTCCCGGTAATTGAAAAAATTCTGAAAGAGTATAATGTGCCTGATGATTTCAAATACCTGGCAATTGCGGAAAGCGGATTATCAAATGTTGTCTCTCCCAGCGAGGCCGTAGGCTTCTGGCAGCTACTCGAAGAAACAGCCAAAGACTATGGGATTGAGGTATCCAAAGAGGTGGATGAGAGATACGATCTCGAAAAATCAACTGAAGCAGCTTGCAAGTTCTTTTTAGAATCATATAAAAAATATAATAACTGGACCATGGCTGCAGCCTCCTTCAATGCCGGCGTCAGAGGCATTGACAGGCAAATAGAGAGACAGAAAGAGACAAGTTATTATGATCTGCTTCTGGGCGGGGAGACAGCCAGGTATGTCTTCAGGGCTGTGGCCTTAAAGCTTGTTCTGACAGATCCTGAAAAATACGGATTTCAACTCGACGAGAGCGATTTATATCCTGAAATACCTTATTATACAGTCGAAGTAGATTCCTCTATTACCGATATGGCAGATTTTGCAAAAACACACTCAACGAATTACAAAGTATTGAAATTATTAAACCCGTGGCTCAGGGAAAATTTCCTGACAAATAAAAACAAAAAAAACTATTTAATTAAAATTCCAAAAGAGGATTCCAGAAAGAACCCCGAACTTGTAAAGTAAGAATAATCTGTGAAATCATAATTTCTATATAAATTCAATTTTTGTATACTGATAAAACATATAATACCGTTGAATCGGATGACCGTATTGATATCATTGGGGCGCGCGTTCATAACCTCAAGAATATTGATGTTACAATACCAAGAAAAAAATTTACGGTTATCACCGGTTTAAGTGGCAGTGGAAAATCATCACTCGCCTTCGATACGATATATGCTGAAGGGCAGAGGCGATTTTTTGAGACGCTTTCAGCTTATGCCAGGCAGTTTCTTGGAAATATGGAGCGCCCCGATGTGGATAAAATTACAGGTCTAAGCCCTGTAATATCTATTGAACAGAAGGCAACAAGCAAAAATCCCAGATCCACGGTAGGCACAATCACCGAAATATACGACTTCCTTCGATTACTATTCGCAAGGATCGGCGTGGCTTACTCCTACATGACAAATGAAAAAATGGTAAGGTATACCGATGAGCAAATAATAAATCTCATACTGGAAAAATTCAGGGATAAGAAGATGATAATTCTCGCTCCCGTTGTTAAAGGACGTAAGGGACATTATAAGGAACTGTTTGAACAAATAAGGAAAAGAGGATTCCTAAATGTAAGAATTGACGGCAATATTACTGAACTAAAGTACGGGCTGAAAGTTGACCGTTACAAATCCCACGATATAGAAATTGTGGTTGATAAGCTTTTAATATCGGCAGGTGAGAGGACCCGCCTTAAGAACTCTCTTGCTGTAGCTTTACAGCAGGGTAAAGGTGTAATAATGGTTTTAGACGCCCTCAGCAACGAAGCCCGTTATTTGAGCAAAAGACTGATGTGCCCGACAACAGGAATATCATATGACGAACCGGCGCCCCATACCTTTTCTTTTAATTCCCCGCATGGAGCATGCCCCAGGTGCAACGGACTGGGAAAAATAAACGAAATTGATGTAAACAAAATCATTCCCAACCCCGATTTATGCATTAAAAAAGGAGGTATCCAGCCTCTGGGACCGTACAAGAATTCACTTATTTTCTGGCAGATTGAGGCCATAGCAAGAAAGTATAAGTTCACACTTAATACGCCTGTTAAAGATATTCCTGAAGAGGGGCTCAACGTATTGCTCTACGGCTCAGAGGAGACCTTTAAGCTTGAAAATACACCGCTGGGAACATCATCCAACTATTTCCTGAGCTTTGAAGGTGTAGTAAATTATATTGCAGGTTACCAGAATGGAAACAATGTGAAGAATCAGAATACATGGGTCCAGCAATTTGTAAAGAGAATTACCTGTCCGGATTGTCATGGCACGAGGCTCAGGAAAGAATCTCTTTATTTCAGGATCCACAATAAAAATATTGCCCAGCTGGCATCGATGGATGTTAATGAGCTGGCCGACTGGCTTAATAATGTCGAAAAATATTTGTCTGAAAAGCATAAGAAGATAGCCGCTGAAGTATTGAAAGAACTGCGCTCAAGAATAAATTTCCTTATTGGTGTCGGATTAAATTACCTGTCACTTAACAGGAGTGCCAGGAGCTTATCAGGCGGTGAAAGTCAGAGAATAAGGCTTGCAACTCAAATCGGCTCCCAGCTGGTAAATGTACTGTATATTCTTGATGAGCCTAGTATTGGCCTCCATCAGCGTGATAACCGCAAATTAATTGCTGCTTTAAAAGAACTTAGAGATGCCAATAACTCCATTATAGTAGTTGAACATGATAAAGAAATGATCCTTTCTGCTGACCATATTGTTGACCTCGGACCATACGCAGGAAAACACGGTGGAGAGGTCATAGCCTGCGGATCCCCTGAAGAGCTGATGAAGAGCGACACCTTGACGGCAAAGTACCTTAAAAACGAAAAAAGGATTCCTGTACCTGCATACAGGCGCACAGGCAAAGGCAAATCGATAATATTAAAAGGAGCCTCGGGCAATAATTTAAAAAATATAAATGTTGAATTTCCTTTGGGAAAATTCATCTGTATCACGGGAGTGTCTGGAAGCGGCAAGTCATCTCTTATCAACGAGACCCTGTATCCTGTCCTGAGCAGGCATTTTTACCGGTCAAATAAGGAAACACTGCCATATAAATCAGTTGAAGGAATAAAAAATATAGATAAAGTAATAGAAGTTAACCAGGCTCCCATAGGGAAGACACCACGATCCAATCCTGCAACTTATACAGGGGTTTTTTCGGATATCAGGAAACTGTTTGAACAGACAAGGGAATCAAAGATCAGGGGTTATAAAGCCGGCCGGTTCTCGTTTAATGTCAAGGGAGGAAGATGTGAAACATGCCAGGGTGCCGGTGTTCAGACTATTGAGATGAATTTTCTGCCTGACGTTTATGTCGAATGCAATGACTGCAACGGCAAGCGATACAACCGCGAGACACTTGAAATAAGATATAAGGGAATGTCAATAAACGATGTGCTTGAAATGACAATAAATATGGCTGTTGAATTCTTTGAAAATATACCTTCGATCCTTAAGAAACTGAAAACCCTTAAGCAGGTCGGACTGGGTTATATAACTCTCGGGCAGTCTTCAACAACTCTCTCGGGAGGCGAGGCACAGCGGATAAAGCTGGCTGCTGAACTATCAAAACGTGATACCGGTAATACACTGTACATCCTGGATGAGCCTACAACCGGTCTGCACTTTGACGATGTGAGAGTCCTGCTTGAAGTATTGAACCGCCTTGTTAATAAAGGAAATACAATTATTGTTATCGAACATAATATGGAAGTAATTAAGGTGGCCGACTATATAATAGACATGGGCAAAGAAGGCGGACTTAAAGGAGGGGATATCATTTGCTGCGGCACACCAGAAGATATTTGCAAAAATAAGAACAGCTATACAGCCCGGTTTCTTAAGAGAGAATTATATGCATAATAATATCGTTAATAAATGCCTTTGTCAATAGTAGTAAACATTTTAGTGAGTATTATCGTAAATACTATCGCAAATATAATCGTAAATTTAACTGGTAAATGACATTTAAGAAGTTAACGTAACTTAAGTAAGAATTTTTTAACTATCTAATAATCAGGCAATGAACAAAATACCGAAACTCTCGAGAAGTGAGGAAAAAATAAAGAGAGCATTTAAGAAGAAGAACTGGAATGAAATAAAGACATATGACAGCTGGAAAATCTTTAAAATAATGTCTGAATTTGTTGAAGGTTTTGAAAAGCTTGCCAGGATAGGTCCCTGTGTTTCAATCTTCGGCTCAGCACGCACCCTTCCCCAGACAAAATTCTATATACTTGCCGAAGAGATAGCTTATAAGCTTACACTGCAAGGCTACGGTGTAATAACAGGCGGGGGACCCGGCATTATGGAAGCGGCCAACCTCGGCGCAAAAAGGGGAAAAGGCAGATCAGTAGGCATAAATATTGCATTGCCCTTTGAACAGGATGCTAACCTGTTCATTGATTCGGACAAGCTTATAACTTTCGACCATTTCTTTGTAAGAAAAGTGATGTTTATGAAATATTCACAGGGATTTATAGTGCTCCCCGGGGGATTTGGAACATTTGACGAACTTTTTGAAGCTCTTACCCTTATACAGACCGAGAAAATAGGCAGATTCCCGATAATTCTCGTGGGGAGGAATTACTGGAAGGGACTCATAGACTGGTTAAGAAATATGATGCTGGATGAAGAAAAAAATATAAATCCAGAAGATTTGAACCTGTTTAGAATAGTCGATACGGCGGATGAAGCGGTAGGCCACATTGATGGCTTCTATTCCAAATACCTGCTCAGCCCGAATTTCTGATTATTTTATCCGGTTAAAAGTTATTAACAATTGGTTTTAAAAACCTGTTGCTATTAATCCAGTAATTAACTAATTTTAACTCCCAACATAACAACGGTCTGATGTCTCGATTACTTGTCACTTTCATGTATTTGCTGGTAGTCTTTTTTATCAACTTATTACAGACTGCCGGTGTCTCTGTAAAGATTGACGTGCCTGCGGAAGTCACAGCAGGAAGCGAGTTTGAAGTAAGGGTTACCGTAGATAAAGGTGATGTGGAAAGCTTTTCCCGCTTTCAGCAAGTGATACCTGCCGGACTTACAGCAACTTCTTATATGTCGTCAAATGCTGATTTTTCATTCCAGGATAAAAGGGTAAGGATGATCTGGCTCAAGCTTCCCGACAGTGATGAGTTTACTTTTATTTATAAAATAAGGGTTGATGAAAGGCTTAAAGGTACATTCTCCATAGGCGGGAAATTCTCGTACATTGAAGATAACGAGCGGAAATCAGTAGCCCCTGCGACGAAGCTTATAACTATACATCCCTCCCCTGCCATTGATCCTAATCTTATCGTAGATATAAATGACTTCGAGGAAAAAGTTATCCAGTATATTCCGCCCGTTTCCACTGTTACCGAAAATATTGCCTGTATAAGGCAAAAACCATACCTTAACCAGGCAGGCACCGAATATATAGTTAACTTACTGGTAAATAAGGAAGATAAGAAGAAATTCGCTAAAATAGAAGAAATCATTCCTGCCGGCTATGCAGCTGTTGATATTGACAATAAGGACGGTATTTTCACATTCAAAGACCAGAAGGCAAAATTCCTGTGGATGAACCTGCCTTCAGAGTCTTATTACATGGTTTCATACAGGTTAATACCAAAAAATGATACCAGGCCAGGCATTCCCGTGATAAATGGTAAATTCTCTTACCTTGTTGATGAAAAAACAATAAGTATCGACATTGTTCAAAAGGATGTGGACCTGGCATCCATAACAGATGAACAGCTGCAAAATATCCTGGAAGAACTGAAAACCCAGCCTCCGGCATTGCTGGCTGAAGCCGGACAGAAAGAAGCTGAAATAGTTGCCGAACCCGGGAAGGAGGAAAAGCCTGAAGTTAAAGAAACGGCGCAGCAGGTTAAGCAGAAAGCAACAAAACCTAAAGCCGTAAAAACCGGCGAATATAAATTCAAGCGCGACCTGGCATATGTACTGGAGCCTGAATCCGGCGTATATTACCGCGTACAGATTGCAGCCGGCCATAAACCGGTTGATATTAAACGTTACTTCAGGCAGTATAAACTCGACAGGGAAGTGAGAAAGGAATATCATGAAGGCTGGCTCAAATATTCGGTTGGCTCATTCAGTGTATATAAAGAAGCAAGGGACTACAGGGTCAATATCTGGAATACCACAGATATTGATGATGCTTTTGTTTCTGCCTATAATAATGGTGAAAGAATAACGGTTCAGGAAGCACTGATGATTGCCAACCAGCAATGGTATAAATAATGAGTTAAAAAACAAGACTACTAATCTATGCTTCGTTTCAGATACATCCTGATAATCGTATTAAGCAGCATCGTTTGCCGGTTAAACGGACAGGAGGATGAGTTTGACAAGATAATGAAGCAGACGGTGGAGAATATTAATCCGGTTTATAAACCGGTAGTCGGATTTGGAGCGGGCATATTAAATTATTTCGGCGATATACGCAACAACAATTATTCTCCTGCCCTGGGTGAACTAGGCTACAAGGTGAATGTAGCCACATACATCGACAACAACCACTTCTATAAAGCTAACTTCTATTTCATGGGCGGCAAGATATCAGGGAATGAAAGAAATTTTACCGAGCCCAAACGTAATTTCAACTTCCAGTCAGACATCTATAGCTTCGGATTTAATATTAACTATGACTTTGACCACTTTTACAAAAAGAAAGAAAGGAGCATCCACCCTTTTGTGTCGCTGGGCTTCGAGACTGTGTTATTTGATTCCAAGGCCGACAGTGTGGGATACTATATATCCCTTGAGAATGGCAGTCCGACCGAAATAAAAGGTAAAATGTACTACTGGACAGACGGCACAATAAGAAACCTCCCCGAAAGTGCTGCCAACGAAAATATAAGCTTGCTGATGCAGAGGGATTACAAATATGAAACGCCCCTGCGAAAATATGACTGGGGGCTTGGTGATTATCCGCAATACGCCTTTGCCCTGGTTCTGGACCTGGGGTTTGACTTCCATCTCTCAGACAGGCTGATGCTGCGCCTGGGAAATTCTATACACTATACTTTTTCCGATGTTATTGATCACGTAAGCAGCAAGAATGATCCTGCGGTCAGCGAATCAGTGATTGTCGGAAATAAAATCGGTGACTGGTTTAATTTTACCTATGTGACATTTCACCTTGACCTGTTTTCCAGTCCGAAGACCTTGCAGGTTGAAAGGCTCATAGCAGATATAGATTATGACTATTCAATCTTCTATACCGATCTTGATAATGACGGCTGGTACGATGGCTGGGATGACTGTCCCAATACCCCGCCCGGCGCCAAAACAGACTCATCAGGCTGTGCTATAGATTCCGATCACGACGGTGTACCTGACTATATGGACGACCAACCCTCAACAAGGGCAGGGGCCTATGTGGATGACAGGGGCGTGGAAATCACCGAAGATGACCTGGCGGCATTGCTCGATAAGTCAATGGCCGTGGGCCGGAACGAAATTAACCTTTATATAAGGACCCCTGACAGCTACCTGGTAAAACGTAAAACGAAAGCTGTAAAGATTCCTGACAAATTTAAATCAGTAGATACCGATAACGATAACTATATATCTTTTGATGAGATGCTCCATACCATAGATAATTTCTTCGACTTCGAAAGTGATCTTACGCCAGACGATATTTACGAGCTTAATAACTTTTTCTTTTCACAGTAAGCCACTGAACCCCGGCAATAAGACCCTGGCAATCTTATTAATGTATCTTCTTTTTTCTCACCCTTTCCAGCTGGCGGTCCGTATCGCGCTTCTTCATGACTTCCCTCTTGTCATATTCCTTCTTGCCGCGCGCAAGGGCTATCTCAAGCTTTGCATAACCGTTGTCAGCAATAAACAACAGTAAGGCCACAATGGTACATCCCTTTTCCTTTACGTTTCTTTCAAGCTTCCTTAATTCTCTCTTTGTTAGCAGGAGCTTCCTTAACCGTTTAGGATCATGATTATAATGCGACCCCTGGCTGTATTCGGCAATATGCATCCCTTTGGCCCACAGCTCCCCATTATCGAAAAAGCAATATGAATCAACAAGACTGGCCTTCCCAAGTCTTATTGACTTTATTTCTGTTCCAGTCAGCTCGAGTCCGGCAGTGAACTTTTCAATAATTTCAAAGTTATGCCAGGCTTTTTTGTTTTTAATATTAATTTTATTGGCCATTAACATATTTGCTGAGGGAGAACAAAATAAGTTCTTTTTTATTTAATGCACAAAATAAAATACGATCTAATCACAATTCTCGGGCCAACAGCCTGCGGCAAAACAAAATTTGCAGCTAATCTCTCTGCCCGCATTAATGGTGAGATAATCAGTGCCGACTCGCGCCAGGTATACAGGAAAATGAACCTGGGCACAGGGAAGGATTACGACGACTATATAGTCGAGGGTAAAAGAATACCATATCACCTGGTTGATATCCTGGAGCCAGGCTATAAGTATAATGTGTATGAGTTCCAGAAGCACTTTCTTGAAGCTTATATAGAAATCAAGGCCAGGGAAAACATGCCCGTATTATGCGGAGGCTCAGGAATGTACATTGATGCAGTTACCAAAGGCTACAGGTTAATGCATGTACCTCAAAATAAAAGGCTCAGAAAAAACCTGGAATCCAAATCACTTAAAGAACTGTCAGGAATTCTGTCAACATATAAAAAATTACATAACATAACTGACATAGATACAAGGAAAAGGGCCATAAGAGCAATTGAAATAGAAGAGTACTATAAATCCGGCCGCATACCGGAACATAATTACCAGGAAATAAACAACATCTTTTTCGGAATAAAATTAGAAGTAATAACAAGGAGGGAAAGAATAAGCAGCAGGTTGCACGAGCGGTTAAAAAGCGGCATGGTTGAGGAGGTTCAAAATCTTCTTAAAGAGGGACTGGGGGCCGAAGATCTTATATACTACGGACTGGAGTATAAATATATAACCCAATATATCACAGGTGATCTTGATTATGATACAATGGTTGAAAAGCTAAACACCGCCATTCAGCAGTTTGCAAAGAGGCAGATGACATGGTTCCGGAAAATGGAAAGGGAAGGTGCCAGGATACACTGGCTTGATGGCAATATGCCCCTGGAGGAAAAGATTAGCCGCACTTTAAAACTTGTGATTATATAGTTAGTTGCATCGCCGGCATCATTTCTTCCCTGTTCTGCGCGGCCCGAATATTCTGAGACTGAATAATACAGTAACTGTCAGTGCTATAAAAAATGAAGGTATTAACTCATAAATCAAATTGTTCAGTGCCGGGATATTTTTCCAGATAAACACTGAAATCGTGCCGGCAAGTAAACCTGCAATGACTCCTCTCTTTGTTGTTCCCTTCCAGAAGAGGGCAAGTATTGATGTAGGTCCTATTGCCGCCCCCAGTCCGGCCCAGGCAAAAAGTACAAACCATAATATCTGGTCTTCTATTATTAAACCCAGCCCTACAGCAACTATTACCAGCAGTAAAACTGCCAGCCTGCTTAAGATCACCAGTTTTTCATGAGTCAGGGTTTTATTTTTAAATAGTATTTTTTCATACAAATCCCTTACCAGGCTTGAAGCTGCAACTAACAGCTGTGAATCGGCAGTGGACATTATTGCCGCGAATATGGAGGCCAGAATAAATCCTACGGCCAGAGGATTCAATAATTCTTTTGATAAAAAAACATAAATGTTTTCTTCATCGGCGCCGGGTAATGCTGTTAATTCCTGAAAACATGCCCTGCCCACAAGTCCGATCAAAATTGCCCCTGCTGCCATTACAATATTCCATATAGTGCCAACAACAGCTGTCCATTTAAACTGCGTGGGGTCCTTAATTGACATATACCTTACAAGGATGTGCGGATTGCCGGGAGAGCCAAGTCCTATTCCTATAAGTCCGGATATTAAGGCGGCAGGCTGGGAGAAAAAATTCAACAAACTGCTATCGGTAATTTTTAATTTATAAATTACCGTACCCCATCCGCCTATATAATAAATTCCTGCAACAGGCAGTATCACTAATGCCAACAGCATAAATATACCCTGGAACACATCAGTGAGACTGACAGCCAGAAATCCGCCAAGAAGAGTATAGATAAGTATAATTGCAGCCGTAATTATAAGACCCGTATCTTTTGAAATGCCGAAATTAGCATTAAATGCCTTACCTCCCCCAACAAACTGGGCAGCTATATAGGTAACCATGAATATTATAAATATTACAACAATAATGACCCGCAGCCTGTTATTTGAATCGTTAAAGCGTGCTGAGAAAAAGTCAGGTATAGTAATGCAGTCGTGTTTTTCACTGAATCTCCTGATTCTTGGAGCATAATATAAAAACAGAAAAAACTCGACAAGAATATAACCGATTACGGCCCACACTGCCGTTAGTCCCTTTAAATATGCTAATCCCGTTACTCCCAGCAGCAGCCACGCACTTCGTCCGGAAACTACTGCAGAAAGGGCCACCACAAACCTGTTCATCTGCCTTCCCCCGATAAAGTATTCACTTATCCCTTTGGAAGAAAATCTTGTTGCATAAATTCCAATACCAATAACTATTATATAATAAACAGAGAAAGAAAGAAGTATCTTGAAATCCGCAGTGTGAAAAAGTTCAAATAGTTTACTTATATGCATCCTGAAAAGTATATTTCTTTGTTTGCAGACGAAACTAAAAAAACAGTAATCCCGTTTAAGAGATTATATTAATTCAAATTCTACTAATTTATCAAGTATTTAATTTCAAAACCTGTTTTATCATGAAAAAAATTGGCAAAACCTTCTTCTATGTTGTATTAATATCATGCCTGTTCGCTGGTTGTGAAAAAGCTGAAAACGGCGATATCGATGACGGAGATGATGCGAACAATGGAAATACCGATTCCGGTCTTTATATTGCAGGCTATTCAACGGCCAAAGAAAGCGTACTAAGGTCAATACCCCAGCAATACATAAATGCAGCGCGCAATAACCTTCATGTTGCCTATCAGCACACATCACACGGCACGCATGTATCATACGGAGTGTTTGGTCTGCAGGATTATAAAGATGGTGATGATATTCTTTTTGGTATAACCAATAACTCACCGCAATCCAATAAGCTTGACTTCCGTGACTGTGTACTGGCAAATTATGCCGCACCGGGTGTTGACGCCGCCGATTTAAGCAGGGATGAAACAGCCTTTATCCAGGCCACGAGGAACTACCTTGATGATCCCGGAAATGCTGAAATCAATGTTATAATGTGGTCGTGGTGCAATATTGGAGGGCATAATGTATCAGGCAACTATTTGCCGGGAATGGATTCACTGATTTCCGAATATGGAGTGGGCGGAACTAAGACAGGCAGCAACGCGGGCCAGAGAGTTAATCCGGTGACCTTCATATTCATGACCGGCCATGCAAATTCAGGGAGCAATGTCGGGACGGGCTGCCCGAAAGATCAGGCTGAATTAATAATTAACCACTGCAACGATAACAACCAGTTCTGCCTCGATTATTACAGCATAGATACACACGACATGGATAATAATTACTGGGAAGATGCGGGAGACGACGGTAATTCATCGGAATATGCAAGTAGCATAGGCAATGGAAGCCAGATGTTTTACATGGATTGGCAGAATAAGCATATCCTGGGAACAGATTATTTTGAAAATAAGGTTAGTCCGGGCGGTACAGCATCATATGGAGCCCATAACTCACAACATATAACGGCAAACAGAAAAGCATATGCCATGTGGTGGATCCTGGCAAGGATTGCAGGCTGGAGCGGAGAGTGAGTAAGAAGGTCAGTCAATGAGCTTAAAACCCTTTCCGTGCACATTGATTATCTGAACTTTAGGATCGTCCTTCAGGTATTTTCTGAGCTTCGCTATATAAACATCCATGCTTCTCGCGTTAAAATAATTATCATCTATCCATATGGTCTTAAGTGCGAAGTTCCTCTCAAGGATGATGTTTTTGTTGGTACATAATAACTTTAGCAACTCTGCCTCCTTGGTAGTAAGATTTTGTTCTTTCTCTCTCAGCTTAAGAAGCTGCTTATGTGCATCAAAAATATAATTCCCTATCTTAAATTCTGCCTGTGAGATGCTTTTACCGTCCTTTTTAGTCCTCCTTAATATTGCCTCAATTCTGAATAATAGCTCTTCCATGCTGAACGGCTTGGTTATATAATCGTCAGCACCAGCCTTAAATCCTTCAATAACGTCTTCCTTCAATGATTTGGCCGTAAGAAATATAACGGGAATTTCAGAATTAGTCATTCTTATTTCTTTGGCCAGCGTAAATCCATCCTTCACAGGCATCATGATATCAAGGATACAAAGGTCATAATGGTTTTTAATAAAGCTCTTATATGCTTTTTCTCCGTTTAAGAACCAGTCGGTATCGAATGATTTTGCATTCAGGTATTCCTTAAGCAAGGAACCCAGGTTCTCATCATCTTCAGTTAGCAATATTTTTATTTTGTACATGTATTTATAAAATTAAAGTCTTTTTAAAGCTTTGTGGCATTATTTTTTGCAGGCATGTATACTTTGAAAGTTGTCCCTTCATATGGTTCACTTTCAAGTCTTATATACCCTTTATGCTCTTCAATAACTTTTTTAACATAACTTAATCCCAGTCCGAATCCCTTAACCGAGTGTACATTCCCTGTCGATATCCTGTAAAATTTGTCAAAAATACGCTTTTGCTCATTTTTATTGATGCCTATACCATTATCACGTACAGCTATTACAAGGTATTCCTTGAAGTCCTGTGTTTCAATATATATCTCAGGATCACGCGTACAATATTTTATCGCATTGTCAACAAGATTTGATAAAACATTAGTAATGTGAACAACATCTATATTTAAAATATTATTTTCTCCATGCAATGAAGGTATGATTAAACCATTCCTCTGCTTAATCTGTATTGAGAAATTATTTATAACTCCCAGAATTATTTCGTTAATATCCGCTTCCTTCAGCTTCAATTTCAGCTTCCCTTTATTAAAAATTGCCGTCTGCAGGACCTTCTCCACCTGGTAACCCAGTCTCCTGCTTTCATCTATTATTACGGAAGAAAGGTTATCAACGTTTTTTGATCCGGCAGGAATAGTCTTATCGCCAAGCATCTGTGAAGCCAGATAAATTGTAGATATGGGCGTTTTTAATTCATGAGTCATATTGTTCACAAAATCACTGCGTATTTCAGATAACCTTTTTTGCCTTATAATGATATATATTGTTACTGCAAAACATACTACAATTACTACTGTAAGAAGTACTGAAGAAATAGCCATATAACCCAGCGATTTAAATATAAAATTCTTTTTTGACGGGAAATAAAGTGTCAGATAATTTGATTTGGCAAATAAATCATCAGGGAAAAGCTGGACCCTGTAATATTCTGCATCAGCATCAGGCACATAATTATCAGATTTAAATGCCAGCATCGAATTCCATTTTGTGACGGCATATTCAAAATCCAGATCAATACCTTTATTTACAAGTGCTTTCTTTATCATGGCTTTAAAGTTATCCGGATTTATACGGTCTTCGATTTCGGGATTGAAGCTGAGCATCCTTGACAGCACATTGTTGACAAAAGTCTGCCTGTCGAGAATTCTCCTTTTTAAATCGGGAGTCAGTTGCTGTCCCGACGATTTGCCATAAAAGAAAAATTCACTTTCGACCTTAAACTCACCATCATAAGTGATTGTTGACGTATCAAAATAAAAAGGATTTATTTCATCAATTATGTGCCGGACCGTTTCCTGATCCTGGTATTCATTGGCAATATCGGACAGGATTTTGTTAATGAGCTGGTTAAATTGCTTTTCTTTGACATCTACAGCATTTTTGATCCACCAGGCTTGAACGAAAATAAGGCTTATCATAGCCATGCCCATAAATAATGCCAGTATCCATATCCACTTCCTGCTCATAATAGTACAAAGATAGTCTCAGAAGCAATTAATATATAACATTTTAACAATCTTTAACATATATTGGATTTCGTTAACTAATATTAGCTATATCTTAGCAAAAAAACAGGTAAACACTTTACATCATTAAAATAATTATCGCCATTTGCGTTTTGGATTGAACAGAGTATTAGTTTTTCATAGATAATAGTTTGGTTTGGGTTAGTTTTTAGGGTGGCAGCATGCCACCTTTTTTTTAATATATTAGCCTCTTCCCCGATTTCAGTAAGGACGGATCGATTACAAAAGCGCCTGTTACTATATTAATTTTCTTTAACTTTTCCAATAACCGGTTCTTATAATCAGCATTAATCTCACCATAGATCTGAAAAAAGAAATCCATATTGCTTAATTCAGGAATAAGGTATCCATTATCGCACTTGTTGGCTATTAAATGATATTTTATTAGATTATCATCATCTTCAAACACAAATAAACTGAATTCCTGTTCAATTTTATATTTTTCATTAAATACTACCAGATTATCTGTTTTCACAAAATTAGTCCCCAGCTGTTTGTTTATTGCCCAGCTAAGCCTGTAATCATTCTCGTGCGAGGATATTGCAATTATTACTGAACTGTATTCAGCATCAATTGATAATTTATGTGTTTTCTTTTTCAAGTTAATTTAATAAGTAATTAATAAGAATAGAAAGGTTTTCATATTTTTGCAGGAAATTTATTTTGCACGAAAATATATATTTAAGTGGTAATACTCAAAGTTTTTTATGCACTAAAAGTATAAGGATATTCTTGCCATAAATAAGAACAACAATGAAATAATAGGAAATTCACCACTTTCCCTTATTGATGGGGTACAAGTATTTGATCCGCCAATAATATTTAGCCTTGAGCCGTCTGAAGTAAAAAGTATCAAGGTCGTGACCTCCAGGTATATTTATGGCGATATGGTTTTTGACGGAATACTTGATATTAATACGCAGAATGATAAATTTGACAATATTGCAAAACTAAAAACAGCCCTACGCTATAAATTTGATGATTCAGGCGGCTCCGAAGTAATTGTTGCACCCCTCTATAACTCGGACATGCTAATTAAAGGAAGGATTCCTGGTTACAGGAATACACTTTACTGGAACCCTGAAGTTTTAACAGGCACAGAAGGGACTTTAGAAGTATCTTTCTATACTTCGGATGACACTGACATATTCGACATTATTGTGGAGGGAATTTCGTATAACGGACAGGCAGGTTATGAAAAATTTCAAATTAAAGTTGGCCGGCAGTCCGATTGAAGGTTGGATTTAAATGGTTGTTATATTTAATGATTCCAATCCCTGTCTTGCTGCATTTTGTTCAGCTTCTTTCTTTGAGTTCCCGGTCCCTCTCCCGGTTAAAACATCTGCTATTAAAAGGTGAGAAACAAAGTACGTGGTATTTCTTTTTTTATCAACTTCCTCAAAACAGGCAAAATTAACTTCCTTCTTATTTTTTTGCCCCCACTCGATAATCCTGCTTTTAAAATCAATTTCAGTATCCCGGAGCTTATTCATATCTATAAAGGGATAGATCATCCGTTCAAGGACAATTTTCTCTGTTTTCTTAAATCCTTTATCAAGACATAATGCACCGATTAATGCTTCAAGAGCATCGCCATAAAGAGATTTGTGATTGTCACTGTTAACTTTGGTAATAATCATATTTGAAATGCCTAACTTAATGGCAATATTATTGAGGTTGTCACGGTTTACAATTTTCGAACGCATCTGAGTCAGGAACCCTACATCCTTTTCAGGAAACTTCTGAAAAAGACGTTTCGCTATCAATGCATCAAGGATTGCGTCGCCAAGAAACTCAAGCCTCTCATTATTTATTTTAACATCCTTGAAAACAACAAACGATGAGGATTTATGTATGCAGGCAAGCTGATACAGTGTGCAGTTCTTAGGATTAAAACCGATAATCCTTCTAAGGTATTTTAAAAAATCTTTCTCGGGTTTAAAAAGGTATCGGCTTTGTGAGATTAATTTGAGCAAAGTTATTTAGAAAATTTTTTAAATATCACTGATGAATTATGTCCTCCAAACCCAAAAGTATTGCTTAATGATATATTTACTTCTCTCTCCTGTGCCTTATTGAATGTAAAATTCAGTTTGCTGTCAATTTCAGGATCAGGAGTAGTAAAATTTATTGTTGGAGGAATAATATTATGTACAGTGGCCAAAATTGCAGCAATAGCTTCGATGGCGCCCGCAGCACCCAGTAAATGGCCGGTCATCGATTTGGTAGAACTTATATTCATCTCATATGCATGTTCTTTGAATACTTTCGTAATAGCTATTGCTTCCGCAATATCACCAAGAGGTGTAGCTGTACCGTGCACATTAATATAATCAACAGCATCATGATTTATTTCTGCATCCTCCAGCGCGTTTTTCATCACATAAAAGGCGCCAAGACCCTCAGGATGGGGAGCTGTTAAATGATAGGCATCTGCTGACATTCCAGCCCCAATCATTTCGGCATAAATTCGGGCACCCCTCTTTTTGGCATGCTCCAGCTCTTCAAGAACAAGGGTGCCTGCACCCTCGCCCATAACAAAGCCATCCCTGGTTTTGTCAAACGGACGTGAAGCGGTTTTATATTCATCATTGTTTGTTGATATTGCCTGCATGGCATTAAATCCGCCAACCCCGACTTCATTTACCGATGCTTCAGATCCCCCTGTAACAAAGGCATCAGCCTTATTCAACCTTATAAGGTTATAAGCGTCAATGATGGCATTGGTTGAAGTTGCACATGCTGATACTGTAGCGTAGTTGGGCCCCATAAATCCATATTTTATTGATATGTGACCTGCTGCAATATCAGATATAATCTTGGGAATGAAGAAAGGATTAAACCTGGGGGTTTCAGTAAACCTGACAAATTGCAGCACTTCCTCATAGAAGGTCCTAAAGCCCCCTATACCGGATCCATATATCACACCAATCCTGGATCTGTCAGGTGAACTATCTTCAATTCCGGAATCTTTAACTGCCTGGTCAGATGCCACCAGGGCAAATTGAGAAAACAAATCTAGCTTCCGTATTTCCTTTCTGTCGAAGTAATCACCGGGTTCGAAATTCCTAACTTCACAGGCAAACTTTGTTTTGAATTTTTCTGGATTAAAACGGGTAATTATCTCAGAACCACTAACTCCGTTTATCAGGTTTTCCCAATAATCTTTGACATTATTACCTAAAGGTGTTAGCGCTCCTAGCCCTGTAACAACTACTCTCTTTAATTCCATAAATAAGTAAAAATTTGGTGAATTTCCTTTTACTTGACATTGTCTTCAATGTATTTTATTGCTTCCCCAACGGTTTCAATGTTTTCAGCCTGATCATCCGGAATCCCAATGTTAAATTCTTTTTCGAACTCCATAATTAATTCAACGGTATCAAGTGAATCAGCACCTAAATCGTTTGTAAAACTTGCATTAGGTGTGACCTCGTTTTCATCAACTCCCAGCTTGTCGACAATGATAGCTTTTACGCGTGACGCAATATCTGACATAATTATTAAATTTTAATTAATAATTGATTTGAAATAAAAATGCAAAGAAATGCAATAATTGAGAAAAAACAAACAAAAAAAATTATTTTTATTAATTCAAATATAAAATATTTATGCTTATTTATCACAAATAGTGATATATTTATTATTACCGGTAAAACTTTATTAAACCGTTGAATATGAATAAAATTGCCATTTTTGCCTCTGGTTCCGGCACAAATGCCCGGAATATTATCGAATATTTTAATGCGAAAAAGACAGCTGTCGTGTCTTGCGTGCTCTCCAATAAAAGTGATGCCTATGTTTTGGAAAGAGCACAAAACCTTAATATTCCCACCTTTACATTTAACAGGCAGGAATTTTACGAAACAGGCAAAGTCCTGGATTTTCTTGTTGACAAAGGAATTAACTGGATTGTTTTAGCGGGTTTTCTCTGGCTTGTTCCTGAAAATATTGTGGACTCTTTTCCTGGCAGGATAGTTAATATACATCCGGCCCTGCTCCCCAAACACGGAGGTAAAGGTATGTACGGACTGAATGTTCATAAGGCCGTAATTGAAAATAATGAACCGGAAACAGGAATAACAATTCATTTTGTGAATAAGAAATACGATGAAGGCAGCATAATTTTTCAGACAAGATGCAGGGTTGAGAGCGATGATACACCTGAATCCCTGGCTGACAGGGTTCACCAGCTGGAATATAAATACTACCCGTTAATAATTGAGCAACTTATAAATAACTCTGCTGATAAATAAAGCCATGATTTTAATATTGCTCTGTAAGGGTTAGAATGATGATAACCTTTGCAGCGTAACAGCTTTAACAGAATCAAAAGACTCTTTGTTTTCTTCTCTCACAGGCTCCACAGGGGGAGCTTCAACTTTTAAAGGATCTATGGGCTGATTATTCCTGTAAAACCTGAAATCAAGGTGGGGGCCTGTGGATAATCCCGAACTCCCCACATAGCCAATAACATCACCCTGTCTGACAAAAGAGCCCTTTTTTATTCCTTTTGCATACCTGCTGAGATGCATGTATGTTGTCATATAAACACTGTTATGCCTGATTTTAAGCATGTAGCCTCCGCCATCATCATAACCGGCTTTTATAACCTCGCCGTCTCCTACAGCATGGACCGGCGTGCCGACAGGTGCAGCATAGTCAATGCCATGATGAGGCCTGCGGATTTTTAATATGGGATGCAGCCTGCTATGCGAATACCTTGAACTTATTCTTGAATATCTCAGGGGAGCCTTTAAAAATACTCTCCTTAGACTATTACCATCTATATCATAATAACTCT
The DNA here is from genome assembly GCA_964461435.1 of uncultured Bacteroidales bacterium. Lineage (GTDB taxonomy): Bacteria > Bacteroidota > Bacteroidia > Bacteroidales > UBA10428. The sequence continues at coordinate 24,055 of CAYWUI010000035.1, forward strand.
CAACACTATCCTGGACAAATGGTATTGCATAATAGTCATTCTGCATGTGTCTGAAAAAAGCGCCGTATATCCTTCCCATTCCGACCAGGTTTGTGTCAACATAAAGCTCCTGGTAAACAACCTTAAAACTATCACCCACCTGCAACTCAAAAAAGTCTATTGTCCATGCAAAAATTTCTGATAGTTCAAGGGCCAGCTCGGGTTCCAGTTCCTCATCCATTATTACATCCCACAGGGATGATTTTATTGTTCCCCCCTCAATCCTGTCAACGATATCTACTTTCTTCTGCCCTACCTCTACCCTTATACTATCACCCAGATCAAAAAGTACATAATCTACAGGCGTATGCTCATAAACAAAATACCTGACTTCATACAGGGTATCAACAGTTAAAAAAACTGTATACCTGCTGCCATACCGTATCTTTCTTAAATCAAAAACCCCTTCCGATTTATTCAGAATCTGCTGAAAACTGCCTTCCGGGAGATTATATTTTGCGAGTATCTCGAACAGGTTCTGGTTTTTTTTTATTCTGCCATGTTCAATATAAAACGAATCAACCGGAATGCCATATAAGGTGTTTTCCGGTTCAGAAATTTCTGTTGAATCAGGCCTGGCACCAATTTCAATACCTTCTTTTAATATATTCCTGACAAATAAGAGATAATAAAGTACGGGTAATGAGAGTATTAATACAATAATAATTATAATTGCGCGGATTTTGCTTTTTTTCATTACTATGCAACTACTACATTTATAATTTTGCTTTTTACAATAATGACTTCCTTTACTTGTTTATTTACCAGCCATTTTTCAGCATTCTTGTGTGCAAGGACTGCCTTTTCCATATCTTCATTTTCCATATCCAGGGGCAGCTCAATTTTAAATCTCACCTTACCGTTAAATGAAACAGGGTATTCGTATGTATCCTCGACAAGATATTCTTTATTGTATGAGGGAAACGACTCTTTGCTGATACTTTCGCCATTGCCGTATTTTTGCCATATCTCTTCACATATATGTGGTGCAAAAGGAGACAGTATTTTTATAAATGCCTCGGCGGTAGATCTCTTCACCCTGCCCTTTTTAAGGCAGGTGTTTGTAAATATCATCATCTGGGAAATGGCTGTATTAAGGCGCAGGTTCTCAATATCCTGCTCTACTTTTTTTATTGACTTGTGCAGTATTTTAAGGATCTCAATATCTTCCTCATCGTCATGTACATTCTTAAGGTCGGCAAAGAAATTATAGACCCTGTTCAGGAATCCGAATACTCCCTTTACTCCCTGTTCCGACCATGGCTTAACTTTATCAAGAGGACCCATAAACATTTCATAAAGACGCAGGCTGTCGGCTCCATAATCTTCTACAACCTTATCGGGATTTATAACATTTCCCCGTGACTTACTCATTTTCTCCCCGTCTTCACCCAGTATCAATCCCTGGTTTACAAGCTTTTTAAAAGGCTCTTTTGTAGACACGTAATCCAGGTCGTACAGCACCTTATGCCAGAAGCGGGCATACAGCAGGTGCAGTACTGCGTGCTCTACCCCCCCGACATAGAGGTCAACGGGCATCCAGTATTTTTCAGCTTCCTTTGACCATGGCTCCCCGTCATTTGTGGCATCACAGAAACGCAAATAATACCAGCAGCTGCCTGCCCACTGAGGCATGGTATTTGTTTCCCTTTTAGCTCTTTTGCCTGTTTTCGCGTCAGTGACATAGAGCCACGAATCAATGTTAGCCAGTGGTGATTCGCCTGTACCCGAGGGTTCATACCTGTCAACCTCGGGAAGGGTGACCGGCAACTCGTCCTCATCGAGGCAGCGCACCGAACCGTCATCATATTTCAGAACAGGGAAAGGCTCTCCCCAGTATCGCTGACGTGAAAATACCCAGTCCCTCAGCTTATAATTAGTTTCTTTCTTTCCCAGTTTCCTTTCTTCAAGCCAAGCAGTGATCTTTGCTATAGCATCCTCCTTGTTAAGCCCGTCAATGAAACCGGAATTAACATGTATGCCATCTCCTTCAAATGCTTCCTTCTCCAGGTCTCCGCCTTTTAGTACTTCGACGATTTGCAGATCATACTTTTTCGCAAACTCCCAGTCGCGCTGGTCATGACCGGGAACAGCCATTATGGCGCCCGTACCGTAAGATATGAGCACATAATCTGCAACCCATATGGGAATTTCCCTGTTGTTTACGGGATTTACCGCATATGCTCCCGTGAACACTCCTGTCTTCTCCTTGCTGAGGTCCGTCCTTTCCAGGTCCGACTTCCTTGCTGCAGTATCTATATAATTCCTGACTGCCGGACTGTGTTCCTTTGTTGCTATCTCCAGGGCCAGCTTATGCTCAGGTGCCAGCACCATATATGTTGCTCCGAATAATGTATCTGGCCTTGTAGTAAACACTTCAAGGGCCTCATCAAATCCCGATATTTTAAAAATTACAGACGCCCCCTCTGACTTGCCAATCCAGTTTCTTTGCATCTCCTTTATATTATCGGGCCAGTTGAGCTCATCAAGGTCTTCCAGCAGGCGCCCGGCATACTCCGTGATCTTCAGCATCCACTGCTTCATTGGCTTTCTTATAACAGGATACCCCCCCAGTTCAGATTTCCCGTTAACTATCTCTTCATTTGCCAGGACGATCTTCAGTTCGGGACACCAGTTGACATACACCTCATCCTCGTAAGCCAGTCCCTTATTGTACAGTTTTGTGAATATCCACTGTGTCCATTTATAATAATCAACATGGCTCGTTGCTATCTCGCGGTCCCAGTCATACGCAAATCCAAGGGATTTAAGCTGCTTTTTAAAGATCTTTATATTCTTTTCAGTAATGTCATGGGGATGAGTACCTGTTTTGATGGCATAATTCTCAGCCGGCAGTCCGAAGCTGTCCCACCCCATGGGATGAAGCACATTAAATCCTTTCATTTTCTTATAGCGGCTAACAATGTCGGTGGCCGTGTAGCCCTCGGGATGGCCCACATGCAAACCGCTTCCCGAAGGATAGGGGAACATGTCCAGTACATAAAATTTTGGCTTTGAATAGTCTATGTCTGCTTTAAAAGTCTTTTTATCATCCCAGTACCTTTGCCACTTCTTCTCTATCTCTATGAAATCGTACTTCATTAAAATGAAAATTAAAAATCCTGAATTAAGCAACAAAAGTAAAAAAATTGATTAATTAAAGAAGGTTGAACAATTTTATTTGTAAAATTATGTTCCAACAAGTAAATTTGTATGATCAGGTTTTTGATATCCGGTCCCGTAGTTTAACAGGATAGAACGTGAGATTCCGGTTCTCATGGTGGGGGTTCGAGTCCTCTCGGGATCACAAATTGGAAATCATCCCTCTTATAGAAAACTCAAAACTGTGTATTAAGTGCACTCTTATCAATTTGGGGATAAATTAGAGTACTTTCTATAATTGGCATCAAAATATCAGGAGTATAAATATTATGAATTGGCTCCTGGGAGGCCGAATCACAGGAACTACTGGAACCTGATACCAGGAAAAAACGTTAGAAGGTAGTTGAGTTGGCTTTAGAACACCCTGGGTTATCCTTAAGGATCCTGACCTGGGATATTACAGATAATGAAGGATGGTATATCTCCGAGAGCAGCATATACCGGATATTAATGGATCGGTGTCTGATTAGTTCACCAACCTATAATGTAATAAAAGCAGCAGATGAGTTTAAAGACAAGACAGGTTCGATCAATGAATTATAGCAAAAAAGTAAAAACTCAAAAAAAGAAATTATATAGAATATCCATAGCTGTAATAACGGCAGTCACGTTCAATATTGTTTTATGCTTAATAACCTTGCAACTATAGTAAAACTTCCATCTTTTTAGTTAATTATTTATTTTTACTAAACAACTTATAAGGTAATTTTGCATAAAACACTTATGAGTTTAGCAACAAGCAAAAAAATTGCTTAAACATGATTAGGAAAACTTTATATATCATTCTTTTTCTTCTTTTACTTGCAGATGTTGGATATTCATTTTTGCAACATTTAAGCCAACCTTTGGACGGAGATATGGCATGGAATATTGTACCTGCAAATGATGTTAAACAGGTACTTAAAAGTCCTTTTGGGTTAGGAGCTATCTTGAAAAATCAGACATATCCGAATCCAAACCGCTTTTTTTGTCATTGGATATTTAGAGAATATTTTCTGTTTGCACCTTTGTTTTTACAAAAATTTGTAGAACCCATTGATAGCATATATCAATCTTGTGCCATATCCAAAATTATAATCCAGCTTATGCTAATCATTTTATTGGCAATTGCTATTTCAGGAACAAAGAACATACTTAAATTGGATTTGATGATAGCAGCTATTTTAGTCACTCCTTTTTTTCAAACTAATGGTTATCGAAGTTATATGGGGATTATTGATCCATCAACGACATATACGTTTTTTTACGCTTTACCTTGTGCATTATTATTATTGTATTTCTTGCCTTTTATTCGTCAATTTTATCATAATAAAAAGTCTTCGGTGCAATTATTTACTAAAATCCTATGGATCCCATTAGCCATAGTAGTTTGTTTGAGTGGGCCATTAAATCCAGGTGTAGCATTAATATTTTCGATGTTAGTAATACTGCCTAAAGTAATAATCAATTATTTTAATTCAAACCGAGTAGAAATAATAAATAAATTATCAAGTGCAATTAAAGTTATTCCTAAAAGCTATTGGTTCTTTTTATTACCAGTTAGCTTATTCTCTGTTTATTCACTGTTCCTTGGCAGATACAATTCTATAACTATTGCTACCCAGATCCCATTAGGTGAAATGTATTTAAAACTTCCTGAAGGAATTTATTATCAATTTACTCAAAAACTAGGATTCCCAGTTTTATTCATAATTCTGACTATAAATATAATTATTATAAGTAAAAAGTTTAAAACTATCGAAGGCAAAAAAATATTGAACATCTTTAAATGGATTGGAATATTTTCTTTGTGTTATGTTCTATTATTGCCTTTAGGTGGGTATAGAATTTATCGACCCAATATTCTTAGGTACGATACAATCATGCCAATTACTTTAAGCTTAATATTCATTTTTGGAGTTTCTACGCTTTTTATATTTAAAAGCATGTCAAATAGACAAAAGATATGGTATATACCTATTATAGTTGGAGTTTTATTCATATTTACCAATTCTGATCAAGCGCGATTTGATAAAAACAAATGTGAAAGGATTGCTTTAAAAGAAATTGCAGATTCAAAGGATACTGTAGTACCATTGCAGCATGACTGTAGCGTAGTAGCTTGGGGAAAGATACTTAAACCAGAGGATTCTGAATTAAATGCCCAATTATTAAATATTTGGGGTATAACAAATGAAAAAAGACTGTATTATAATAAATAAACTGCCTGTGACCTCTTCTCAGGAAATCGGACTATATTAAATTAGAGATAATCGGGCAATTTTCGTAATATTAACATTAAGAAAATTGCTATGAAGAAATCAAAATTTACTGAGTCACAGATCATTTTTGCACTTCGCCAGGCGGAGACTGGGGTTAAGGTTGCGGAAGTATGCCGTAAAATGGGTATTAGTGAGGCAACTTTTTACAACTGGAAGAAGAAGTATGGAGGATTAGGTGTAACGGAACTTCGTCGGCTTCGCCAATTGGAAGAGGAGAACAGCAAACTAAAACAAATAGTTGCTGATTTAAGCCTTGACAAGCAGATGTTACAGGATATTTTAAAAAAAAAGCTTTGAAGTCAAACAACCATTGTCCAAAAAATTATTCAATTACAGGGGATTGGTATCCCGGGGATTTGGAATATGTTGATGTGGATAATCCGGTTGATTATTTACCTGAATTTGCACATGGAAGAATTTCTGTGGATAATGCTAACCAGGCTAATACTGTAGTAGATAAAATCATACATTATGAAAACAATAGTCTACCGGGAAATTTTTATGATAAGGCATCTGTAATAGCATATTTTGAGGATGGAAATAAGGTACATACATGCATGATACCACTACCAGGCGTTTTGTAAAAACTTGTGAAGATGTAAGAAATTATTTAATTGACGAACAAAGCTTGTCTGTTGATAGGTTTTATTATACAAAACAATATTGGTATCCGACAAATTACAGTGGTGGGTATATATTTGAAAATGATACAGAATATGCACCGATAACGACTGATTTACAAAAACCAAATTACGACTGGGATGCAAGCCCAGGTGATATAACAGATGCAATAGAAGATGGAAGATTCCTTTTATTATATCGTGACCATGGAGGGGCAAACAGATGGGGCAACTGGATTTATAATCCTTATAATTTATTTACAATTTCTGATGTTAATAATCTGGATAATGGTTACAAAACTCCCATTATTTTTTCAATATGTTGCGCTTCGGGGTGGTTTGATAATGAAACCGATGATGATACTTTCGATTTATGTGCAAATGATGAATGGTGGTACGACTCAGAATCAATAGCTGAGAACTTTCTCAGGAAAGAAGATGGAGGAAGTGTTGGGGTAATTGCAGCTTCACGAGGAAGTTGGAGCGGAGTAAACGACAGGTTAATATGGGGATTAATGGATGCAGTTTATGGTGATTTTATCGAGTATCACGGGGGCTCCTATTCAGATAGCAAAGCATACAGGTTAGGCGATATTTTAAATTACGGTATGGATTATATGTCAACTGAATATGGTTATCCTTATCGTCAACATACAATACGCCAGTATAATTATTTTGGTGACCTCTCTATGAGGATTTATCCTTATCATTGCACACCTGGCACTATTACTTTACAAAACGAAGAGCAGTATGAAGACGTTGAAATAAAAGCCTGTAAAGAAGTAATTATCAATGGAAACTACACGGTTAAAACAGGCGCTGATTTAAGCATTAAGACAGGAGGAAAACTGGTTATAAACGGTACATTTCTTGCAGAAACAGGAAGCACATTATTGTTTGAAGGAGCTAATATTAAATATGATTTTAAAGATCGTTAGTATTATTAATCAAAAATAATTTTTTAGTACTAATATCACATGTAATACACAATGCAATAAAACAAATAATGCAATAATATTGTAACTTTTTCATCACCTGGTTTTATTAAGTTTTAAATATAATTTATTACTTTCATCAGACTCTCCGGAATACCAATACCATAATTGATTTGCTGACATTTCCCTATCTTATTGTATTCTCTATTTAAATACTTATTTTGTAGGATTTAGAAATCTATAATAGAATGAGTTTAAACTTTTTCCACCAGCCGATCTTCTAAGTCCTGGAATATAATCAAAATCAGTTGGATTATCTATACCAACCCACATACCGGATAAATCAGTGAATAAAAGCGGATTATTAAAGCAGTAACTATACCTGTTAAAACTTTGCGTAAAGTCCGCAAACTGCACAAAGTTATCAGTGATCTATAAACTTTGTATGTAATAAACAAATATTTTTGATTTTTATACTACAAGTTTTATGTTTATATTTGCATAAATGATTGATTTTTTACATTAAAACATACATATATGACTTTTGGGGAACGTTTAATGCTGGTCAGAAAAAAGAAAAACCTTTCTCAAAGTGAGGTAGGCAAAAAAATAGGTATCAACGGAGATGCTGTTGGTAGGTATGAAAGAAACGAGGTAAGGCCAACCATCGAGATGGCAACTAAACTTGCCCAGTCTTTAGAAGTTTCGCTCGATTACCTGGTAGGCAATACCGATGTTGAACTTGACAAAGCCGCTATGGACCGGATTCAGGAAGTAACGCAATTTAGCGAAGAAGAAAAAAAACACATTTACGTTACCCTTGATGCCATGATCCGGGATTTTAAAAACAAACATGCTTATGCACACTAATTTGAAGACTATGCAAACATTATTAGTAGAAGTAAAAGACCAAGCCGGCTTAAAGATTTTGCAGGACTTGGAGCAGGCAAACATAATCCGGCTAATCCCCGCGGAAAAAGAAAACAAACCACAAAAGCTTTCTGCAAGGTTACGGGGGTCTATTTCAAAAGAAACGGCGCAACAAATGCAGGCCGAACTTGAACAAATGCGTGGCGAATGGCAGCAACGGGATATCTGATTGACACCAACGCCGGTATCGACTACCTTGGCGAAGCCATGCCTTCAAAAGGCTTGGCATTTATGGACCAAGTTATTGATAAGGAATACAGCATATCTGTAATAAGTCGGATAGAGCTTTACGCATATAGCAAACTAACCGAGAAAGATAAGGCAATCCTTGATATTTTTACCGGTCAGGCTGCCGTGTTAAACATTAACGATGAAATTATTGAAAAGACCATAGAAATCCGCAAAACATACAAGACCAAACTCCCCGATGCCATTATCGCTGCTACAGCTCTTGTGAACGACCTTGCACTTGTTTCCCGTAATTCCAAAGATTTTAAAAATATTGAAGGACTCAAAGTGATTAACCCTTATGAGGATTTATAGAATATAATTGGGCTTCGAGCCTTCCGCTATTGCGGAACAGGCTGTGCAACTCCGCAAAGCGGACGTCTGCTTAATGCCCGGCTTAGTCCCGGGCTTTTTTATATAATCCCGCAACTCAGCATTTCATAACAAAGAAAATGGTCCCTCCACCAGCCGGACGGATGAACCATTTTTTGTCTTTTATTCATTTCCAAATAGCATTGAACTAAGGGGATGCTATTCATAAACTACAAGCCATCCTAAACTATCCAAATCTTTTACTTTATAGTCCATTCTCTTAAATTTTCCTTTATTTATAACATCGTCCCATCCATAGTGTTCGATAGTATCCGACATAAAAAAGAAGATACGCAATGTGCTGTCTTTTGATATATTATTAATACCATATTCCCATCCTCCTCTTGAACCCCGTGCAAAGTGAGGATTTACTGATTCAGCAGGGAAGATATTTGAGCTTTCCAAATATTCCTTGTTATTTGTAATTATTGTATCATAACTTAAATGATAATAAATTGTTTTATTTGTATTGTTTACTAATGAAAGTTTAAGGTCAGTAAGATCACAACTTACAACCATTGTAATTATAAATAATAACAAATATTTTTTCATTACCTGGTTTTATTTAGTTTTAGATATAATTTATTTCGATTATCAGACTCTCCGGAATACCAATACCATAATCGATTTGCTGTTACTTCATATGGCATATTATTGTGAATTTCTGGGTAAGGAGCTGTTATTAAACTTGGAATAGCCACTAAAGGGTAATAAAAAAAAGGTCCTAAGATTAAATATTGTAGTGCATGCCCGGGTTCGTGAGTATTATAATAAGGATTCTCCGAACCACCTGTAGGATATATCACATAAAAACCCGGGGTAACTGCTCCTTTTCTATTCATTAATCGGCTTTCAAATTCCGGAATACCTCTATTAAATCCAACAAACTTTAATAATGGCTCAATTCTTTTTAAATCAATTTCTGTATCTGAACCATAATTATTTCCACCACCACTTCCATGACTGCTTTCCCTTCCGTGATATTCACCTTGTTGTACTGAATTATTATAATCACTATCGCCTTGATTAGTAAGATATGGATCATATAATGGTCCATAACCATAACAAATTACTTCATCCAGTGCCATCCAATATACTCCTGTTTCAGTATCAATATATAATGTCCCTCCTTGAATATCAAGTGGGATAATTTCATATGCATTGATATCATTGTTTACATAATCCCTTAAATTATTATTTACTATATCATTTCCTTTCCTTTTGTCTCTATTTAAATATTTATTTGTAGGATTTGGAAATCTATAATAGAATGAGTTTAAACTTTTTCCACCAGCCGATCTTCTAAGTCCTGGAATATAATCAAAATCAGTTGGATTATCTATACCAACCCACATACCTGATAAATCAGTGAATAAAAGCGGATTATTAAAGCAGTAACTATACCTGTTAAAGCTTTGAGTAAAACCTGGTGCCTGCACAAAGTTATCTGTGCTTAAGAATCGCCCTACTACAGGATCGTACATTCGTCCATTCATATTGACAAGCCCGTATTCATTGAGATGCTCATGGCCCGTAAAGCCTCGGTCAAAAAGAAATGTTGAAGGCAATCCTGTGTACGTCCAGTTTGAAGGGTTGCGCCTGCGGCCCCATGCATCAAAGCTTATTTCCTCCTCCAGTGCGCCTGCTTCATTAGTAATACAATTTATTGAGCCCAAATGGTCTTTGTGGATGTAATACATTTTTTCTTCTTCTCCATCTTTTTCATATATTGCTGCTAAGCCACTTCCGCCTGTTATGTAATGTCGCTCTGTTACTGTACTTCCTCTTATGTCTTTTTCATAATTATAATGCGCATAATACCGCGTTAAGGCCAGAACTCCATATATGCGCTTTTCAATTTTCCTCCGCTGCTTATCAACACCATAAAATACTTTTAATTCATTTGCATAAATTACATACTCGGCTATTTTCTTTACCTTGTTAAATGAGGTATATTCAATTTCCTGGTCATAAGTGCTTATTAAACCTTCAGGATTTGTTACTGAAGTCACTGCATGAGGTCTTGAAGATTCATAGCTATATGTGCCGGCAGGAGTTGTGGATTCAATATTGCCGTTTGCATAGTATGAGAAATTAGTTGTGGCACCTCCTTCAATTGAATCACTGGTCAGCCGGTTGAGTATATCATAGCTGAAATTCTCCTTAAGGTTCCGGTTTACATCCTTTCTCCAGTTAAGGTTACCTGTTGCCATATTCCAGTTGTACTGCAGGTTTTGTATGCTGCCCGTCTGTATTCCTGTTATAAATCCACGATCAAAGCTCTGCGTTGTAACAAGGTTATTGCCTGACCTGAACTGCTCTATCTGCAGCCTTTCATTCATTGCTTCTGCTTTCCATATCATGGTCTGGTTGCCGGCACGTTTTACCTCGCTAAGATAGTGATAATTATTGTAATTATATGTGACTGCAAAACCTGAAGGATAAGTCAGCTGCGATAACCGGCCGTAAATATCATAAGTCATGGATTCGGTGA
>CAYWUI010000036.1:0-33472 GCA_964461435.1 uncultured Bacteroidales bacterium
GACGGCTCTGCTTCCGGCACTCTCATCCAGACTGCTTGTTCAACTTGCATAAATCCTGATACTGGCCCAGTTTACCATATTCCTAATTAGGATTTTACTTATAAAATATCAGTTAAAGACTCCTGTAAATGAAAACAAAGCAATAAAAAATTATTATGATTTAATTAATATACTTATCTTATAAACCTTTCTTATTATCTTTATGATCTTTTGGTATTTATGGCCTGTAATACATCATTATGACAGTAAGATTCCTGTGGTTAAGTTCGGGAAATTTAAATTCCTATACAGGCACACAGCTTAAGAAGCATGATAAGATGAAAAAACCAATATTAAGTTTCTGGCAGATCTGGATTATGTCATTCGGGTTCCTTGATATCCGGTTCGGATTTGCCCTTCAGAATGCAAACGTAAGCCGCATATCTCAGACCCTGGGATCTTCGGTAGATAATATTCCTATATTGTGGGTTGCAGCGAGGATGCTATGGATTATGGATGCCTCGATAAATATTTCAACGGAGCCGTTCCGGGCTTTTGTAGGAGATATGCTGCCTGATGAACAGCGTACCAAAGGATTTAACATGCAGAGCTTTTTTATGGGCACAGGTGCAGTAATTGCTTCAGCCCTTGCCTGGATATTGACTGCAATGTTCCGCGTTTCAAATAAACCGGAAGGAGAAAAACAGGCCGATTCTGTTACATTCAGTTTCTATGTAGGAGCCGCAGTATTTTTATTAGCTGTGGCATGGACAGTATTTTCAACCAGGGAGTATCCCCCTGAACAGCTTGCAAACTTTGAGAACAGTGATAAAAATAATAAGAAGGAAAGAAGCTCTTCCGGTCAGGAATACCCAGGAAAAATTAACTATTTAAAAAATAGCATAATATGTGGATATATAGCACCCCTGCAGTGACTATCCATATCTTCGGTACCACTGATACCGTATCTGAAGCATATAACAAAGGGGCCAACCGGGTCGGGGTTTTAATGGCCGTATATTATGGATTTGCTGCAATAATGGCATTTGTATTACTCCTGCTGGCCCGTAACACTAACCGCAAAATTACCAACCTTATTGCCCTGACATTTGGAGGTATCGGACTGGTATCTTTCTATTTCATTAAAAATCCGAACTTGCTGATCATCTCGGAGCTTGGTATCGGCATTGCATGGGCAGGCATCCTGTCTATGCCCTATGCTATCCTCACAGGAGCAATACCCTATAATAAAATGGGTGTTTACATGGGGATATTTAATTTTTTCATTGTCATACCTCAAATACTGGCTGCAAGCATACTTGGAGACCTTGTGCTCCATCTGTTCAACAGTAAGGCTATTTTTGCGCTTGTCCCGGGTGGTGCTTCCATGGTTCTTGCCGGTATTATCACATTGTTTGTCGAAGATAAAAAAGCTAAATTATGAATATAACAACATGCATATTCGATCTTGACGGTGTTATTGTTGATACCGCAAAATATCATTACCTGGCATGGAAGAGGCTGGCCAAGGAGCAGTTCAATAGAGAATTTTCAATCCATGATAATGAACAACTGAAAGGCCTGAGCCGTGTCGAATCCCTGAATATTCTGCTGCGTATGTGTGAAAAAGATGTACCTGAAAATGTGAAACAGCTACTTTCAGACCTGAAGAACAAATGGTATGTCGATTATATCAAAAGGATAACTCCCGATGAGATTCTGCCGGGTGTTTTAAAATTTCTGGAAGAAGTCAAAAACAGTAAATTATATATGGCCCTGGCATCGGCCAGCAAAAATGCCCGTTTGCTGCTCGATAGGATCGGACTGACAGGCCTGTTCGATTGTATTGTTGATGGAACGGTTATCACGCGTGCCAAACCCGATCCGGAAGTATTCCTGAAATGCGCTGAGGAACTTGATGTGGAACCGCAGGGGTGTGTCGTCTTTGAAGATGCAATAGCCGGCATTGAAGCAGCGTTTACCGGAAAAATGTATGCAGTGGGCATAGGGGATAAACATATATTATACAAAGCCGATATAATCATTTCCTCTTTTGAAGAGATAAATATTGACAATGTTTTGAACCTGCCAAACAAAAGAAAAAATGAATAAATACCTGGCAGTCGATCCATGGTGTATAATTGAAGACAAGTTCGATCCTGCAAATCAAAGAGCGTCGGAAAGTATTTTCAGCCTTGGCAATGGAAGGATGGGACAGAGGGCCAACTTCGAAGAGGCTTACACAGGCAATTCCCTTCCCGGTTTCTATATAGCAGGGATTTATTATCCTGACAAGACTAGAGTTGGCTGGTGGAAAAACGGATATCCCGATTATTTTGCCAAGGTATTAAATGCCCCTAACTGGATTGGAATAAACGTTATAGCGGGTAAAGAAATACTTGATCTTAATGTATGGAAGACTCTAAAGTTCTCAAGGGTTCTTAACATGAAAGAGGGCACCCTGTCAAGGGCATTTACATCTGAAAATAAAGAACAAAGGAAAGTCGAGGTGGAATGTTTAAGGTTCCTTAGCATGAATAATACTGATCTGTGTGTTATCAGGTATACTGTTAAGCCGGTCAATTTTAGCGGCACTATGGATATCGTTCCTTATCTTGACGGTGAAATCCGAAATGAAGATGCAAACTATGATGAGGTATTCTGGGATATTAGGGCAACAGATTCTGCAGAGGGAACAGCATATATTGAAGCTGCAACAAAAAAAACAGGCTTCGTTGCAGGATTTGCAATGAAATACCAGGTACTGGTAAGTGGTAAACCTGCCATCTTTAAGGCAAAAGCAAAAAATACAGCTAAATATGCCGAAAATTCCTTTTCGTTAAGCCTTAAAAAAGGTGAACCGCTAACAATAATCAAATATGTGGCTGTAGTAAATTCATTATACTGCAAGCCCGAATCTATAAGAACAGAGGCACAGGCCAGAGCTGACATGGCTTTTACAGCAGGATTCGAAAAGCTATATAATGATCATGTGTATGTATGGGATAATATCTGGGAACACAGCGATATTAAAATTGAGGGTGACGTTGAAGCACAGCAGGGCATAAGGTTCAATATTTTTCACTTAAATCAGACATACCGTGGTGATGACCCAAGGTTAAATATTGGTCCTAAAGGATTTACCGGGGAGAAATACGGGGGATCGACATACTGGGACTCCGAAGCCTTTTGCATACCCTTTTTTCTGAGTACTGCCCCGGCGTCAGTTACACGTAACTTATTAGTTTACAGATACAAACATCTTGAGAAAGCTATTGAAAACGGCCAAAAATTAGGATTTACAGGCGGAGCAGCTTTATATCCTATGGTTACCATGAACGGTGAGGAATGCCACAATGAGTGGGAGATCACTTTTGAAGAAATACACCGTAATGGCGCCATAGCCTATGCTATTTACAATTATATTAATTATACGGGCGATAAACACTACCTGTCAGAATACGGACTGGAAGTGCTTATCGGCATATCGCGCTTCTGGAGCCAGCGTACCACATGGTCGCAAGCCAGGAAGAAATATGTTATACTGGGAGTGACGGGACCCAACGAGTATGAAAACAATGTAAACAATAACTGGTTTACCAATACAATTGCCTCGTGGTGCCTTAAATACACCATTGAATCCATTGAATATGTTAAGTCCGGTTTCCCGCAACGCTTTAAAGAGATTTCCGAAAAATGGTCATTCGATGAAAAGGCTGAAACCGTCAAATGGCAGGACATAATCGATAATATGCATTTCCCCGCGGATGAGCAGTTGGGCATCTTTGTCCAGCAGGACGGCTACCTTGAGAAGGAACTGAGGACAGTAAATGACCTGCAGCCTGAAGAGAGACCTATAAACCAGCACTGGTCATGGGACCGTATACTTCGTTCATGCTTTATAAAGCAGGCAGACGTGCTGCAGGGGCTCTTTATTTTCCATGACCGCTATGACCTCGACACTATACGCAGGAACTTTGACTTTTATGAACCACGCACTGTGCATGAATCATCTTTATCTTCGTGTGTCCATTCGATCGTTGCTTCACGCATATGCAAAGTTGAGATGGCCTATGAGTTGTACCTTAGCACATCACGCCTCGACATCGATGATTACAATAACGAGGTGCGTGAAGGGCTCCATATAACAAGCATGGCCGGAACGTGGATGGCCATAGTGCTTGGTTTTGGAGGGCTCAGCGTGAAAGATGAGATCCTGGCTTTTAATCCCCGTATCCCCCGTAACTGGAAAAGCTATTCATTTCGTATTTTTTTCAGGGATAGCATAATTGAAGTGCTTGTTTCAAAAGAAAAAGTCATTTTTAATAATCATTCCGATACAGTAATAAATTTAAAGGTTTACGATAATGATTATATACTTAAAAAGAAGCTGGAAATTAAAATATAAAAACATGAAAACGGTAACCAGGTATTTTAAAGCCAGCGTGCTGGTTTTTGCCTGCTTTCTTTCATACAGATGCAGTGATAACCAGGAAAAAGAAAAAAGGTCTGGAGTAATTCACCCTGGCTGGATACGCAATGCCGTTATATATGAGGTAAAGTAGATGAAATCCATAAACTGGGGATGCATGTTATTCTTGATATAGCGGTAAATCATACAGCATGGGATCATGAATGGGTAAAAAGCCATCCCGAATACTATACACGGGTTGACCCAGGAAGCAAACCATGGAAAAAAGAATGGATGAGTGAACATCCTGAGTATTTTAAAAGACTGGAAAATTTGAATATGACTTATCCAATACATCATGAGGAAACTGACTGGTGGGATGTGTCAGACCTGAATTTTGACAATAAAAGCCTCGGCAATGAATTCAGGAAAATTTTCAGGTACTGGATAACTGAATTTGGCGTGGATGGTTACCGGTGCGACGCTGCTGCATGGGTACCTGCCGACTTCTGGGATGAGATCCGTGCATCCCTTGACAGCATCGGGCCCGTTTTTATGCTGGCCGAAACAGATATGCCGGAACACCATAAAAAAGCATTCGATATTAGCTATGACTGGAAATTGCATCATATTTTTAATGATATTGCCGGAAAAAAGGATCCCGGTCCGATGAAAGAGCTGTTTACTGATTCAGCTACCTTGTTTACTTCGGGTTTCGGATTAACACTCAGTCCATGGCAGTACCTGGTTTTTGAAAGTACTGGTAAACAAGATTAAAAGCATTAGGATAATGCCCTGCATTAAGGATTTCCCCTGGATTTATTATAATAATTTTAAATTCCGGAAAGATTATTCTGTTTTTTCAATCATTATTTGTAAATTAATAATTGTTTTGTGTTTGACAACTTCTTTTATAGATATTCAAAATATTATGATTACGAGATACTTAATAAAAAAATTCAGGTTACTTTTTATGTTGATTGCGGGAACGGGATTCTATGCTTCAGCTTTTTCCCAGTTCCCTGAATTTAAATATTATGAGATAGGTGCTGTTGAAGACGGACTACTGGGACAGTCATCGCTGGCTGATATTGACAAGGATAATGACCTTGACCTGATTGTCGGTGTAGGTGGCAGATCAGTGTACTGGTTTGAATACCAGGATGCTGATAATTGGATTAGGCATCTTATAGGGGAATATACACTCACTGACAAGGGAGGTGTAGCTTTTGACGTTGACGGCGATGGCTGGATCGACCAGGTATCGGGAGGCACGTGGTACCGTAATCCGGAAAATCCTGATGAAGGTTTTGAAAGGTATGAAAACGGGGCAATATTTGCCTATGATAATATTACAGGAGATATCAACGGGGACGGGAAGGCCGACCTTGTTTCATTAAGCGAGCAGGAAGGGCTGTTCTGGTACGATATCCCCTCAAATCCCTCGAAGAAATGGAAAAAAGTAAAAATCGGAGAGGGTATAACAGGAGGTATATTTCCAAACAGTGTCGCTGATATTGATAATGATGGTGATAATGATATTGTAAGGTCAAATGTGTGGTATGAAAATTTAAACGGAGATGGCAGTAAATGGTTGGTACACAGGACAATCAGCTTTGTTGAAAGCAAGGGGCCCTATGCCAACTCATCGAGGGTATGGACTGTTGATTTCGATAATGACGGTGATGTTGACATAATCCAGGCAGAATCAAACAATCCGAATGGGAAAATAGCATGGCACGCAAATAAAGACGGATTAGGGAAGAACTGGTTCACTCATAAAATTGATTATGAAACAAACCAGGATTTGCATTCACTATGTGTTGCCGACTTTGATAATGATGGTGATCTCGATATTTTTTCGGGGGGAGGACCAAAAACCGGTGATCTGCAAAAGAAATGCTTTGTCTGGGAAAATGCCGATGGTAACGGACTGGAATGGACAAGGCATGAGGTACTGGCTAAAACGGAATGCTTTGATGCAGTAGCCGGTGACGTTGATGGTGATGGTGATATTGATATCTGCTCAAAACCATGGAAAGGAAAAATAAACTATTATCTAAGAAATATGTTAATAGAAAACAGGAAATGAGAAATATTAAAAAAGAAATAAATTAATTAATGAATGAATATCAACTAATAAAATAAATTAATTAAATTAAACCCGACTTATTAAATTGAATTAATTAAATTTGTATTCTGTACACAGTAGACTTAGTACTAATTATTCTTTACACTAAAATTTTACGTTTCATAATATTCTTATGGAATAATTGTTATATGTTATATAATGAGGAAAAATGAATCTTTAGAAGAAATGGTTACCAGGCGTAATAAGAGGCTTAAAAGTCTTTTTTCACGAAATGGTATTAATATTCGTCTTGTAGGAGACGAAAACAAACCGGCAGTAATCCGCGATGAAACTGTTGTCTTATCGTGCTATGTTAAAAATTTTAATCTTCATTTCACAAAAGAACCATTCAGTGATGAAATTGTAAAAACCATCAAGCTCAAGCAGGAACCCGATATAGGCAAATTCGAACTTATTGAAGTTCTGGAGATGTGCAAGCACAGGCCGGTATATAAATTGAAACTCGGAGGCACTGACCTGTTTCTTGTTGGTTACAACTACCTCAACTCTGAAGATGCTGTAGGAAGATACCCTGTTTTTGCAAAACACAAGCCAAAGGTATATTTTGATTTTGAATATGCCCAGAGTGTTGCTGATAATCTGCGCAGTGACGGATACACTATTAACGTAGAATAGTAATATTCCTGTTGTCTTATTATTTTCTATTTTTGGCCAGGAATAATAATATCCGGCGATTAAAATGAAAATCCTGCTGATAAATCCCAATCGCTATCATTACCCGCCTGTAATACCGGTCGGACTGGAGTACCTGCATGGACATCTTCTAAAATCAAATCATGAGCCCTTTATCCTGGATTTATGTTTTTCAAAGGACCCGGGAAAGGATTTGATAAACGGCATAAATGAAATAAAACCCGATATTACAGGCATCTCCATACGCCATATTGATACCGTGCTCTTTCAGAATAACGAGTTTTTTATTGATGAGATAAAGGAATACGTTGATGTCTGCAGGAGAATGAATCTTAAGGTTATACTGGGAGGAGTGGGATTTTCAATTATGCCTGCAGAGATATTAGAGTACACAGGAGCTGACTTTGGAATATCGGGAGCTGGTGAACTTGCTCTTGTGCAGCTGCTTGATAATATTGAAAATGTGAAAAGGTTTCCCCGGCTTACAAACGGATTCAGCTATTTTAGCAGCAACAGGCATGAATTTATCCGCTCCCCTGTAATTGATTATTCGGAGTATATATACAATGACGGTATAGTAGGATTCCGCACACAAACAGGTTGTACCGGTAATTGTTTCTTTTGTACCGAAGGAAGAGCACAAATAATATATAATGAACCTGAATCTGTAGGACGTGAAATTTGTGAATTAAAGCAAAGGGGCCATTCCCGTTTTCATCTATGTGACAGTGAGTTTAATCTTAATTTACGGCATTGCATAGATGTTTGCAGATCTATCATCGAATATGCCGGTCCGGTTAACTGGACCCTTTACATGAAACCCGAGCCGTTTTCTGATGATTTGTTCAGATGGCTGAAGAAATCAGGAGCGACACTTATAACATTAAGCATAGATACAAAAACATCAGTAACAGGTTCCTTCAGAAGGCTGGAAGAGTTTTTCAGTCTTGCAGACAATATGAAAATTAAGATTGCCATAGATCTGTCAGTAGGCTATCCGTATGAGAAGCTGGAGCAAACAGCAGAAATGATCGATTTCCTGAATGGCCAGCCTGTAGAAACTGTCGGGGTGAACTCATATTACAGGGTCTACCCGGGAACGCCTTTGCATCAGATGATTATTAGAGATAGCAGTCTCAGGAGATACCTTTTAAACTTTACACAGGATACAAATTACCTGTTCCCTGTTTTTTTCAATTTCTTTTCCTCACATCAGATCGGTGAGCTGACAGGAAAATATCCGAAATTCAGAATTGAAGGATCTGACATGAATACTAATTACCAGAGAGTCAATTAATGCCGAAATACTTTGGCAGGTAGTTTTCTGCTTCAACAGACCATAAATCCTGATATTTTTTACCAATATTGTACAGATTTTCAAAATTCAATCCGCCGATATGGCTAACCATTTTTGCAGGATTCATGCCTTCTGCCATAAGGTTCAACACCTCGAGCATATCATTCGTGTTTCCTCCCACAGATCCTATAATATGGTTTGTGGAATAATGAATATTATAGAAATTCACTGCTGCAGAAAAGTCGCTGTCCGTGCGTCCTGCAAAAAAGTTGAGACATCCGTCCTTTGCCAGCTGATTATCAGTATTTAATTCACATTTTCATGATGCTTCTTAATGTAGTCTATTATTTCATCAGCATAACCAAAGGCGAGTGCCGTAAAGGTATCTGCAGCTCCGTAGTAGACGGCTATCCTGTTAGTGTCAGGATCATACAGGTTGGCACATGGAAACACAACATTGGGTACAAAACCTGCTACCTCGTATATCTCTTCGGGTGTGATAAAATAGTCTGCGCAGCGGTAGACTACCCTTGACGGATCATCAATATCAAGTATTACGGCTCCGAAGCTATAAACAAAGCCGTTGCATGTAGTGGAAACGCCATGGTAAAAAAGAAGCCATCCCCCGCTGGTTTCTATGGGCACAGGTCCGGCCCCTGTTTTTACGCCCTGCCACCATCCCTGGCCTCCCTTGCCCATGACGAACCTGTGGTTACCCCAGTATATCAAATCGGGGCTCTCACTGATAAAAATGTCTCCAAAAGGAGTATGTCCGCTGTCACTGGGGCGGCTTAAAAGATAGTATTTGCCTTTAATCTTTCGCGGGAATAATACACCATTCCTGTTAAAGGGCATAAGGGGATTGGGCATCCTTATCCATGTTTCGAAATCTCTTGTCTTTCCCATACCTATTGATGCACCACGCATATCATCACACCATGTAATATAATACCAGTCATCAATTTTCAGCAACCTTGGATCATAGCCATAGCTTATTGGGCGTGGATTCCCTTTTTCATCCTGCCATGGAATAACATTATCATCAATTTCGAAATTAAATCCGTCTTTGCTTGTGCCAAAGTGCAGAAATGCCCTTCCGTTTTTATGGTCGGCGCGAAAAACCCCTGCAAATTTATTTTTATATGGTACAACCGCGCTGTTAAAGATCCGTGCAGTTGTTGGTGTAGGATTCCAGCCAATTACCGGATTTTTGCTGTATTTCCACATCAGTTCTTTGTGCCCGGCAGGTTTCTCTTCCCATGGAATATTTTGTAAGGGTGGCCCAATCATAATTCTTTTCATATATTTTCCTTGTTTTTGGGTTCTACATAATTACTTTAACAGTATTATATTCCAGCATTTTACCAAAGGGCATAAAGTTTCCCTCGAGCTCTTCATCATTTAATATTAGTTTGCTTACTCCCTTTTCTTTATGGCTTTCATTTATTACTTCAATATCCAGGACTTTACTCCTGAACCTGCGTGTAACGTTGAACTTATCCCATTCTGCCGGTATGCAGGGATCAATTTTCAGTCCCTTATAATCTGTCTGTATGCCGAGGATATATTGTGTTGCCGCATAATATGCCCATGTAGCGGCCCCGCTAAGCCATGGTAGCCGTGATGCCCCGTATCGCGGACTGTAGCGGCTGTGCGTTGACTGGCAATATACATAAGGTTCTATTTCCCTTATCTCAGCCTTTTTATTCATGGCTGCAGGCATATATGCGCGGTAGTAACTATATGCAGTGTTGCCGCTGCCATTCATAGCCTCGGCAATGATCGCCCATCCCTGGGAATGGTTAAATATGGAACCGTTTTCTTTTGTTCCCTTATTGAATAATGTAGCTTTAATAACCCTAAGTTCAGCTTTCTCATAGGGCGGGTCACACAGCATAAGTCCGTATTCGGTAAACAGCCTGCGGTTAACGTGTTTCATTACAGCGAGAGCCCTTTCGCCTTTTGCATGTTTGCTGTATATTGCCCACGACTGGGGATTAAGCCACAGCGATCCTTCCTCATCCGACTGGGTACCATATTTAAGTCCGTCGTCTTTGTATGCCCTGAGATACCAGTTTCCATCCCATGCATATTTTTCAATATTGAAATCAAGGATATCCAGTTGTTTTACCGCCCATTTCTTTTCATCATCAAGGTTCATCAATTCACAGATTTCAATGTATGTATCGAGAGCCAGGCGAAGCTGGAAGGCAACAAATACCGATTCTCCTTTCTGCCCGAGCATAAGGCAGTCATTCCAGTCTGCCGAGAGTCCGCATGGGAGGCCATGAGCTCCCATGCGCTGGAGGCTGAACTCAATAGCCTTTTTCAAATGTCCGGCAACAGTGTCTGCCCCCTTATCGGCATAGGGCAGTATTTTATTATAGAAGTCAGTATTGCCAGTCTCCTTAACATAGGCAGGTATTGTATTAAATAACCACAGGCAGTCATCTGAGCGGTATTCCGTTTCTTCAGGAGCTTTTATCTTACCAGGTTTGTGGGAGAACGGTTTTACTACGGGCATTGCACCACCGGTGGAAACCTGACCTGTAATCATAAGTTCAAGGACTTTAGCGGCATCGTCAGGGATAGTATGAAGCACTCCCAGGAGGTCCTGTACGGTATCTCTGTATCCCAGTCCGTCCCGTTCCCCTGCATATACAAGGCTTGCTGCTCTTGACCATGCGTATGTTATCAGGCAGTTGTAAGGGTTCCACATATTCATCATGCTGTTGAACTCGGTATCGGGAGTTACAACATACATTCCCTGGAGCCTGTTATGCCAGTATTTCTTAAGCTCTTCGAGCTGCGATCTCACTGCCTCAACATTTTTTGCTTCTTCAACGGCCTTCCTTCCTTCATTCGTTGCCGGGCCTATACCCATTACAACAACAAATTCCTTTTCGGCGCCGGATTCCAGATCTATGTCGAACTGCAGCACGCCACAGCCGTTATCACTTGAGGCTATTGAATTGGAGCACTCACCGGTAATAACGGCGTGAGGATTTGCATAGCTCCCGTAGTATCCCAGGAATATTTTGCGATCGGTGTCAAAGGCAGTGATTTTAACTCCTGCCACACCCAGAAATGTATGGCGGGCCTGGCCCCCTTCCTCGAAATTGTCGGGCTGGGGCGGCAGGTAAATGTTTGTTCCGTGATCAATAATGCCGTCGATCACATCCATTGTAAGTATATACTGGGTGTACTGAAGGTTTACGGTATCCATCCACAAGTGCCAGTTGCTGGCATATTCGACGAAAGTAAAAAGCCTCAGCCTCCGTTTTCCCTGCCCTTTGTTTGCCAATTTGCAATGCCAGTATTCATATTCCTTGCCCAGGGGAACAAAATATGTCGTTTCCGCCCGAATATCCGAATATTCTGAGTCAATGACCGTATAGGCCGTTCCGTGGCGGCAGACAGATTTGAATTTGTCCGGTGGTTTGCCCACGGGCTGCCATGATGCTGACCAGAAATCACCCGAATCAC
This sequence comes from uncultured Bacteroidales bacterium, assembly GCA_964461435.1. Classification (GTDB taxonomy): domain Bacteria; phylum Bacteroidota; class Bacteroidia; order Bacteroidales; family UBA10428. Next base: position 11,959 of record CAYWUI010000036.1, read on the forward strand.
GGTCACGCAGATAGATGTAGCGCCCGGGTTGGTCCATGGGTATGGCATTTGTGCGGTAGCGCATGAACCGCCCCTGGGCGGCCGATTTATAAAAACTGTATCCCCCTGCATTATTGGTAATTATTGCCCCGTAAGAAGTAGAGCCAAGGTAGTTGCTCCAGGGAGCGGGAGTCTTAGGGTTAGTTATTACGTATTCTTTGTTGTTATCGTCAAAATAGCCGAATTGCATAATAATCTGACACTTATATTTTAGTTATACCCGCATATTATCCGGATTCAGCTTCTTGTTCCTCCCTGCGCACATAAAGATCTTCCTCTATTGTTTTCATGGTCTTATCATCGAGTTTATAGAACAATATGGCAATTATTGCCAGTATGCCTGCTGCAGCAGGAATTACGCTCATAAGCTGTATTAATCCTCCTGTTACGGCTGATGTAGCCTCAGTATTAGCCACATACCCGTACAGACTTAATATTCCTCCTGTTAAAAGACCTCCGACGGCCCATCCCAGTTTTTGTGACATTGCGGATGCCGAGAATATAAGTCCGGTAGCCCTTCTGTTATTCTTCCATTCCGAGTAATCGGCAGCATCAGCATACATAGCCCATATTAATACTGAAAGTGGTCCTCCTGTCACAGAGCCAAGAATCTGCAAAATAAAAATCAGATAGAGGTTATGTGCTTTCAGGACATAAAAAGATGCCGTACATATTATTGCTATAATGAATAATATGATAAATCCGTTTCTTTTACCTGTCCATTTGCTCAGGAAGGGAACAAGTATTGCTCCCAGAATCGCAAAACCCTGACCCAGGGAATTGAATATTGATGCGATTTCTTCAAATCCTATGTGATAAGTGGCACGTTGAATCTTTATCCTGTAGCCAATATACAAAACACATAATACTAAAATTATATATAGTATTCTCGAATATGCCTTATCCTTAATTAACTTGAGAATAGTGTTGACCACTATAATAGCAACAATAATAACACCGCTGCCTATAACATACCAGAGATTTTCAAAATGGATACTTATAAAATGAAACGCCTGTTCCTTCACAAAATATTTAAAATAGTAATTAGTAGCTCCGATTCTTAAAGAAACGAACAATATCATCAATATAGTAGTAATAAGAAGAATTACCCAAGGCATGTTTTTAAACAGGTCCGACAGATCTTTTTTAATGGATGTTGACTGGGATTTCATCGGACGAATTCTTTCTTTGGTGAGAAGAAAAGTAAGCAGGAAAAACACAATGGCTATAATTCCATATATACCTATTGTCCATCGCCAGCCTGCAGGTTGGGTTGAAGAACCATGTCCGAAATGTTTGGCCATCAGCAGTGATGTAGCAGACACTACCATACCTGCAATATAGGCAAAAGTATATTTTGAAGAAGAAAGACCTGTCCTTTCAACAGGATTCGAAGTAATAACTCCCAGTAAAGATGAATAAGGGATATTTATTGTTGCATAGGCCATCATAAAGAGAATAAGTGTGCCATACGCATAAACAAGTTTTATGGTATGTATATGTGGTAAAGCGGGTTTGAAGCCCGGCGCGAAAAAAGCAAGAAAAGCAGTCAATGCCAGGGGAAGCGACATAAACAACAGGTAGGGCCTGAACTTGCCCCATCGTGTTTTCGTACGGTCAGCGACCATTCCTATGAAAGGATCATATACACCGTCAACCAGTCGTGAAACCATTATCATTGTACCGGCAGCAACGGCTGAGATTCCGAATACATCTGTATAAAAGAACATTAAATTTAATGTTATATTTTGCCAGAACAATACGGAAGCAAAATCACCAAATCCATAACCTATCTTCTCTCCAATGCCTATCTTCATCGAACTTTTACTCATAATTTATCTTATTAATTTTGATGATATTACAGGAAGGCATAAATACTAATTTTTCCAAAATAAACCAAATCAATTGTCCAATAGTTTTTACAAATATAATATCTGGCTATGTAATTTTTGCTTATTTCCCGCCGCTTATTATTTATAATGATTTATGCTTTACTGAAATGATTTATTATCTTTAATTTTCAAATAGCTGTCAAAAGCTGTTTGCAACAGTGCTTATATTAACTAAAGAAATAATAAAATGACTGATAAACAATGGAATGATCTGATCAGTATAATTGACGGTGAGATTCTAAATCCTTTGCCTGTAGGATTCATTATTGACTGCCCATGGTTGCCCAACTGGCATGGTATATCAATACTGGACTATTTTACCAATGATAATCTCTGGCTCGATGCCAATCTCAAAGCCATTAACGATTTTCCGGAAGTTATGTTTCTTCCCGGTTTCTGGTCGGAGTTCGGTATGTGCACAGAACCATCTGCTTTCGGTGCAAAATGTACATTTACCCCGAACGAATTTCCGCATGCCCATGCTGCCATACATACAACTTCCGATATAGATGCTCTTAAAATACCTAATCCGGCTACTGACGGACTGCTGCCTTTTATGCTAAACAGGTTAAAGCTGGCGCAGCCCGCGATTGAGGATGCAGGCCACAAAATAAGGTTTGCCGTGGCCCGCGGACCTTTGAATATTGCCAGCTACCTTATGGGCACAACGGAGCTTCTTACCACGATGATGATGGAGCCTGTCAAAGCGCACCTGCTGATACGGAAAGTTACAACCTTCCTGAAAGAGTGGCTGAAGCTGCAGATGGATACTTTCCCTACTATAGACGGCATACTTATACTTGATGATATTATAGGTTTTATAGGGGAGCCTGAATTCCTGTCATACGGACTTCCTTATTTCAAGGAACTTTATGATACAGATGTATCTGTCAAATTTCTTCATAATGATGCTCCATGCGAAGTCTCTGCTCCCCATTTGCCGGAAATGGGAATAAACATGTTTAATATGGGTTTTGAGGTTAGCCTGAACGATCTGAAAGAAATTACCGATAACCGGATAGTGATGCTGGGCAACATACCGCCAAGAGATGTCCTCGCCAGGGGCAACGAGAAGGACACGCGGAAAGCTGTTGAAGACCTTATGGATGATCTTAATGATAATTCAAGAGTAATATTTTCATGCGGAGGAGGCATGCCCCCGGGGGTTACTACCGCAAATATAAAGGCATTTATAAAGACTGTACAGCAGGCCGGCAGTTAATTGGAAGAAACAAAAAATATACCGGTCTGAACCCGGTAACTACGAACTTAATCGAAGCATAATCCGACCTTATTCCTGTAATACCTGGGTTTATTCCCTATTCTGCGGGTGGGACACCCAGTTCTGTTGCTGTCTGAATACCTGAAGCTACTTCTGAAATAATGCCCAGCCTGACATATATTGGCCGCATCATTTTCTTAAGAGCAGGAAGTTTGTTTGCGAAAATTAAGGCACCTAAAATACATAACACGCCGCCTATTATCAAAGTATTTGGTGCACCCAGGACATTTGCCAGTTCGCCTGCCATGAGACTGCCAAAAGGTGCTGTGCCGATAAATGCCATTGTATAAAAACTCATAACACGGCCACGTTTATCATCATCAACTATAGTTTGCAAAATAGTGTTGCTTGATGCAAGCTGCAGCATCATTCCGAGACCGGTTATTACCATCAGCGACAGAGAAAGCGGAAAGAAACGGGACAATGAAAATGCAACAAGTCCAACTCCAAAAAGACCGGCTGACAGGGGAATAATTCTCTCCAGTCCCAGAACACTTTTTTTAGATGCAAGATATATTGCTCCTGTCAGGGCGCCCAGGCCAGAAGCTGCCATAAGAAAACCGAATGTATGGGAGCCTCCATGAAGTATTTCTTTAGCAAAAACAGGCATAAGCACTGCATAGGGCATTCCCATTATACTGATTAACCCCAGCAGCAATATAACAGATTTGATAGGTGGAAAACCAAAAGTATAAGATATTCCTTCCCTAAGTTCCTTTAAAACGTTTTTGTTTTTGTTGTTTATTTTTCCTGGCTCAACTTTCATTTTTAATAACGTTGCGATAACAATAAGATAGCTTAATCCATTAACAAGAAAACAGGTTCCCTCACCTGCGGAAGCAATCAAAACACCGGCAATCGAAGGGCCCAGCAATCTTGCGCCGTTAACCATTGAGGAATTTAGTGCGATGGCATTTCCCAAATCTTCCTTTTTTCCTACCATATCTATAACAAATGACTGTCGCGCCGGAATATCCATGGCATTAATGCACCCCAGCAATACACTTAATACTATTATATGCCAGACCTCGATAGTTCCCATGAAAAAAAGAATTGCCAGGACTAAAGCTTGTATCATTGCCAGTATTTGAGTAACAATTAATATCCGGTAGCGATTCCATCTGTCAGTCAGTACCCCTGCAAAAGGCGATAATAAGAATGTCGGGATCTGACCGGCAAAGCCTACTACTCCTAATAAAAGTGCAGAACCGGTGAGGTGATATACCAGCCAGGGAGTCGCTATCCGCTGTATCCATGTTCCAACCAGCGAGATGCTCTGCCCGCCAAAAAAAAGGCGGTAATTCCTATATTGAAGTGAACGAAATATAGTTTTAATCCCTGCAAACTTGTTCGTATAATTCTTACCTGATATCATTTCCTTAATAATTTTTTAAAACAGGGACAGCGCCCATTTTTCCCCTAATATTCTGCTATCTTAAATAGGGGCGCTGTCCCTGTTTTAATGTTGTCTTATTACCCTGGCTCTTACTTTTGTCACGGCTGAAGCGTTAAAAAAGCCCAATGCGCCCCCTCCTTCAATATTACCTACGGCGTTGGCAGGCGGACCTGAAAATCCGAACGGGTCAGTGCCATTTGCTATCATCTTTATACCTTTAATAAACTCATAGTACGCCTCGCTTGTTGAGCGGAACTCCATTTCCACGGTATCACCAACAATAAAATTCTCGATATAAATAAAGGTAAAAAGGCTCTCGCCGTTCATCCCCGATTCTTTATCATTAACCACATTGTATTCGTCTACCGTATCATTTAACAGCGTACCGTTTCTGTAAAGATTTACTATATAGTAGTCTCCTTCGGGTTCCGGTTCGTACCCGATTACACTATTGGCAAGTATTACCGTATCAACATCATTAAATATAAAGGGACTGTCATAGAGCACACTTATCATAGTATCCGCAATTATGCCGCGTCTTAAAACCGATGAAGCTGAAAAGTGGGTTTCATTGTTTAAAGGATCACCAATATCTATATTCAGGGTATACAGCCTGCCCACCTCACCTCTCACTTCCTCTGTTGTTTGATATATACCGGAGCCTGCCGGGTTTTCTTCAAGATTGAATGTGTTTTCACCGCCTGATATGGTCACTATGGCATTTGATACAACATCTGCCTCCCTGTTTGAAAAATATTCAGCAGATGTCTTCAGCGTTACCGTGTGCACTTTTAACTCGTCAGTAATTGATCCTTCTACCACCAGGCGCTCAGGAATATTATCAACTTCCCAGTCAATTTCCTGTTCAGGCTGGCAGCAGGTTAATGTTAATAAAACAATTGCCGGTAATTTATATAGTCTCATGCGTTTGGATTTTAACGGTTGCCGTTTAAAACTTGAAATTGTAAGTTACCGAGGGCATAATCCTGAATAATGATACCCTCATAGCTTTTGTCCTTGTTAAATCTTCATCATCCTGGATAAAATAAATAGTATTTGCATTCTTACGGTTATAAAGATTATAAATGGAAAAGCTCAGGCTGCTTTCAAATCTTCTGTCAGGCTTATGTTTTCCCTTAAGTTCCATGCCCAGGTCAAGCCTGTGGTAGGCGGGCATCCTGTCTGTGTTCCTTCCCGGGAAGTAGGGGAGAACCAGGTTCCCGTATTCCCATCGGGCTACCGGCGCATTTATCGGGCGCCCGCTCTGGTATACCCAGTTGGTTGAAAAAATAATCCTGTCGGTTATCTTATAAGAAAATACTACGGATATATCATGCGGTATATCGTAAGGTGATGTGTACCATCCTTTTTCCTGTATATCTTTGGTTTTCCTTTCTGAACGTGATAAAGTATAGCTTATCCAGCCGGTAAGCTTTCCTTCCGGTCTTTCAACCATAAGCTCCAGTCCGTATGCTCTTCCTTTGCCGAATCTCAGCTCTCCTTCAATTTCGGGGTTAAGGTGCGGCTCTGCAAATTCTTTAAAATCAACCTGGTTTTGCATATTCTTATAATAAAGCTCAATTGATGTTTTTAAAGTATTGTTTTTTATGTTTCTGAAATATCCTATACTGTATTGATCGGCAATCTGGGGTTTGACATTGGGACTTGAAGGTATCCATATGTCTATGGGAGTGCCTGATGTTGAATTTGACGCTATTTGCAGGTACTGGCGCGTCCTTGTATAGCCCAGTTTTATTGAGTTGTCCTGAGAGAGAACATAAGTAAGTCCGAGCCGCGGCTCTATACCCCCATAAGTATTATAGATTTTCCCCCACTTATAGAGATTTGTATCCGTTACATTATAGTCTTCATAAATGAACACTGTAGCTTTTCCTATATTATGGAGTGTAGAATATCTTAGTCCGTAGCTTATATTGATATTATCTGTTATTTTTTGTTCGTTGCTAACGTATACTGCATTCTCAATACAGTAAATAGGCGGAATTTTATAGTGCCATGTTAGCGTATCACTCCTGCCGTTAACTTTGCCTACATTGAAGTCATGATAGGTTGAAACAAGTCCAAACCTTAATGTGTTGTCAGGATTCAGGTAATAGCCGAAATCAAGTTTGACCGAGTAGTCCTTAAGGTAAGAACTCCACCTGAATACATACTCCTTTTTTTCTCTTCCCAGCCTCAGCTTATTATATATTTCATAGTCATAATTACTTGCCAGCAACGTGAGGTTTGAGAAAAGCCTTTTATTTATTATATAGTTCCAGCGTAAAGTGGCCGTATAATTTCCCCAGTCAAAAGCACTGCTGATATCCTCACCAAGACTCAGGTCTGCGACATCACGGCCCAGGTATCCGGACAAATACAGTCTGTGTTTAGAGTTGAGGGTGTAATTTCCCTTAAGGTTAAGATCATAGAAATGCACAGGCAGCTCAGGTATGGTATCAGCTATTTCGTGCAGCATTTTCATCAGCAGGTCGTAATATGTTCTTCTTCCCGAGATGATTATTGAACCTTTGTCTTTTACTATGGGTGATTCAATGGTCAGCCGACTTGATAAAAGACCTATACCTCCGTTGGCAGCGAACCTCTTATTGTTGCCATCTTTCATCCTGACGTCAATAAGTGCTGATAACCTTCCTCCATACTGGGCAGGTATATTTCCCTTATATAATTCGACATTCTTTATGGCATCATTATTAAATACCGAAAAGAATCCTCCCAGGTGGGAGGCATTATACACGATAGCTTCATCCAGCAGCAAAAGGTTCTGGTCCCTGGCACCACCCCTGATGCTCAAACTTGAACTTACTTCTCCTGTTGATTTTACACCGGGCAGCAAGGTTAGTGCCTTTATCACATCTGTTTCCCCCATGATAACAGGAATCTGGTTTATAACCTTACTGCTTATTTTTATGTTGCTTATTTTCGTCGACCGTATATTATCATCCCTTCTTTCGGCAGAAATTATTACTTCATCGATACTGTCCGGTGCAGTTTCAAGCTCGACATTTAAGGCTAAATCCTTATCCAGGTTAATAATGGATTCACGGCTGTTATATCCCAGGTAACTGTATACCAGTGAATATTTGCCGGGTTTTATGCTTAAAGAATAAAATCCGTAAGTGTTTGTTACTGTTCCTATAGAAGATTCTTTGATAAAAACGTTTGCTCCAATTAGCAGCTCGCCGTTGCTTTTATCTTTGACGTATCCACTTATTGTATACCTCTGGGCTGCTGCAGGTGCGATTATTAATGCTGTTATAAAAAAAATAACTGTTCTTTTGTCAGGTATGCGCATAAAAATCATAAATAAAATGATAAAGATGCTTTAATTCCTTGTTTTTAAGAAAAATAATTTATTTATTTTATCAACTGTAATATAACATATTATTGATAAGACTTTCGGCTCTCAGAATAAGATATATTAAGTAATTTTATTTTATTATTATATATGGCCTGATTTTAATAAATTTGTTTATTGTAATGATTCATCCTGATATATCAAATAAATTAACTTACATTCATAATGAAACTTAAAATTGATAAAACAAGTTTCGGCTCAATAACCATCAATGGAGAGCATTACGGCAACGATGTGATAATCAGGCTGGATAACTCGGTGCATAAGAGGAAAAAGAAGCTTTCCAGGGAGAAGTATGGCACTTCTCATATTCTGTCAAAAAAGGAAGCAAAATATATTTATGAGGAGGGCATAAAGTGTATTATAATAGGTTCGGGACAATATGATACACTGAGACTTTCGGATGAAGCTTCAGCTTTTTTTAAATCCAGGAAATGCAAGGTAATATGCGAAGCGACACCTGACGCGATAAAAACCTGGAATGAAAAAAGTGATCCTAAGGTCGGAATGTTTCATATTACATGTTAAACTGGATCGATTTTTGAGGGGAAATATGTGCACAAAAAATTCTAATTATAGATAATATGGATAACAGGATAAATAAGCGCCAATTTATTAAGACCGGATTACTGGGTGTCACGGGAATATGCCTGAGCTCCAGGAATAGACTGCTGGCAAGCAAAACAAGTATGAGTTCAGTTGGTGGCAATGCAGGCGGGGACCTGTGGAAATGGAGCAAGGAAGCTTCACATTATATGCAGACAGCGCGCGGGGTAAAGTGTCTTATATGTCCCAATGAATGTACACTTAAGGAAGGTGAACTCAGCACGTGCAACAACAGGTTGAACGAAGGCGGCAAGCTATATACCATTGCCTATGGTAATCCGTGTGCCGTTCATATTGACCCTATTGAAAAGAAACCGCTCTTTAACTTTTTACCTTCAAGTTCTGCATTTTCAATAGCTACTGCAGGATGCAACCTTGCATGTCTTAACTGCCAGAACTGGACCATCTCACAGACATCACCACGAAAGACCAATAACTTCGACCTCATGCCTAAGGCCGTTGTTGACCAGGCAGCGAAAAGCGATTGCAAATCCATAGCATATACATACTCGGAGCCTATTACTTTTTATGAATATACATATGATACATCAAAGCTGGCACATGAAAGAGGCATTAAAAACGTTCTTGTCACTGCAGGTTATATAAATGAGAAGCCTTTACGTGAGCTGGCAAAAGTTATTGATGCGGCAAATGTCGATTTAAAATCGTTTAGTGACAGCATATACCTTAAACTCAACGGGGGGACATTACAGCCGGTTCTCAATACGTTGAAGATTCTCAGTGAAGAAGGTGTATGGCTTGAAATCACCAACCTTATTGTTCCAAGCTGGACAGATGATTTTAGTATGATCAAGGAAATGTGCGACTGGCTGTACCATAATAAATTGTACGATTACCCCCTTCATTTCAGCAGGTTTCACCCCGAGTACAAACTGACCCAGTTGCCTGCGACGCCTGTAGCAACACTTCAAAAGGCACGGGAGATTGCCCTCAAAGCAGGTCTTAAATTTGTTTATATAGGAAATGTGCCTGGTACTGATGCGGAGAATACATACTGCCCATCATGCAAAAAAGTGCTGATCGACAGACGGGGTTATAATATTATGGCTAACAATATTGTTAACAACAAGTGCAAATATTGTGGCGAGAATATACCGGGAGTCTGGAAGTAGAACTTAGAGAATTATCCAAATTTAAACCTTTTCTTTATTGTCTTGCTTATATTCCATGTGCATTCAAGGCCCTGTTCAAATTCGACCATATCACCGGGGCCGAAAGATATTTTATTACCCTCATTATCGGTAACCGTGGCTTCACCTTCGAGTATATAGCAGGTTTCCTTATCATCATAAAACCAGGGAAATTCCGAAGGTTCTTTTCCCCATGTGCCCCAGGAACCTGTATCTTTTATTTCCTGTGCAGTTGGTTTTTTTACTTTCATCATAGTATTATTTTTTATTAAGTTTGGGTTAAATTTAGAATATTTCCGGTAAAAACAAGTATAAAAATTTTGTTAATATGGACTTTGAAGCCCAATTAGTTGATAGCTCGAGGTTTATTGCCGAGTTGGTGGCTGCCAATGTGGGTAATGACGCGGGACATTTTAAAAAGCTTATGGACCTGTCATTCAGCAGAAAGCAGAAGGTTTCCATGAGGGCATCACGTGCTGCAATATTCTGTGTAGAGAAATTCCCTCATCTGATAGAACCCTACCTGGACAAAATTATACGGTTGCTACCAAAGGATGAATGTGTAAGGAAAAATTTTATGAAGATCCTCGCAGAGACACCTCTTGAATTCACGGAAGATCAACTTGGCATACTTGTCGAAAGCTGTTTTGAAATGCTTCTGAGCGACAAATCATCTATAGCGAATAAAGCTTACAGTATGGAGCTGTTGTATAAGATTTCTGAAATTGAGCCCGATCTGAAGATTGAGCTTATAAGTGCTATTGAGGAACAGATACCCAAAGGTTCGAGCGGAATAAAAGTGATAGGTATGAGGCTCCTTAAGAAGCTTTACAGCGAGACGGGGAGGGGGAATAATTAAATAGTTCCCTGTTCTTTCATTTTGTCAAGTATTTGCTCTATAGTCAAAGATGAGTTTGGCATAACAAAGTCTGCACATTTGCCGGTCTTATTAATTATTGTTAGTCTTTTGCATTCCTTCCAGTATTCATCTTTGGCATTACAGTAAAGCTTTTTATATATTTCCAGAGACATTTTTGATTTAAAAGTTGTTATCCTGTCATTGAATAAATTGCATATTGCCTGTTTGGGACAAACATTTATACTGGTATTCATATAACAATTTAATAATTAATTTATTACAATACAAATTTAATATTTTCCCGCGGATAATTCAATTTATATTAATTAATATTTTTCTTGGTATTGTCAATTAATCCTGAACCTGCAATTAACTGTAATTATGCACTGTGACAGTTATGCGAATCTTAAGAGCATCTTACTTACCTAAAAGCAAGGGCAAGACAGATTTTTTGTAATCAGACCTGTATACTACAAAGTACTTGCAGGGATTCAGATTTCCAAGGTTTACATATTCTGAATACGTGCCTTTTTCGTAAGGCCACTGAACAAGATTTTGTTCCGTATGACCTGTAATATCAACAAGGTCTATTCTAATCGTTGAATGTCCCCGGTGTGTTCATTACAACCTGTCCGCCTCCATATCCGACACTGAATCCCCCGTTTGAAGTTTTACCGTTAGCATCCCACGTGGCCTGGCTTCCCTCCACGGCATTATGAATTGAACCAAGGCTGAAAATAACAGTATCACCCTGGTTAACGGTTATTTCATACGGAGTAAAAGTATTACCACTAATAATAGCTTGAGCCGTCCCAGCAGTGGGTGCATATTTTTTCTTTGGGCAGGCTTATTGCATCAACGAGGTCATCAAGTTTCTGATAGATCAGGCTGGTGAAGTTAAGTGTTTTCCTTATCTGTTCCACCATTTCGGCATATTTCCCGTTTTTTGTATCCGAATACTTCTGCATGTTTATATCTTCTGTCCCTTCAAGTATCCGTACTGCTTTGCGTGCTGCAAGATCGAGATGTGATTTTGAGCGGCTGAAATTCAGGAACTCACAGGGGTAAGTGAGGGGTGGGCAGGCGATGCGCATGTGTATCTCCTTAATCCCCCCGGCATAAAGGTCCCTGACATTATCTTTAAGCTGTGTGCCACGCACAATGGAATCGTCAAGAAAAATTCCCCTTCCTCCCTTAATAAGAGTTGTATTTGGCAGGAGCTTCATCTTGGCCACGAGGTCGCGCATGTCCTGACTCTGGGGCATGAAGCTGCGCGGCCAGGTGGGAGTATACTTTGAATAGGGGCGCTTAAGGGGTATGCGCCTCTCATTGCTATATCCCAGGGCATGGCCTACACCGGAGTCCGGTATACCTGCAACAAAGTCGGCATCTGTATTATCTCTCCTTGCCAGTGCAGCGCCGCAACGGTAGCGGCATTCGTCCACATTGACTCCTTCATAAAAGGAGGGGGGATAGCCGAAATAAACCCAGAGGAACCCGCAGATCTGCATCTTTTCGTTGGGCTTGTGCAACTGCGTATAACCATCGGCAGTTACTTTTATAATTTCCCCCGGTCCGACGTATTTTTCCAGATCATAGTCAAGGTTGGAAAAGGCACAGGACTCGAAGGCCAGTGCATAAGCCCCTTCTTTCCTGCCGATTATTATGGGTGTTCTCCCCAGCTTATCACGGGCTGCAATAATGCCGCCCTCGGTAAGGATAAGCATTGAGCATGATCCTTTAACCTTTTCGTATACAATCTCTATACCCGATTCAATACTTTCACCCTCGGCAATCAGCATGGTGATTACTTCCGTGGGATTGACACTGCCGTCACTCATCTCCGTGAAAGTGCGCTTCTGCTTAAGGAAGTAATCTTCAAGCTCTTTAATATTTACTATTTTGGCGACAGTAGCTACGGCAAAACGCCCGATATGAGAAGTCACCATAATAGGCTGGGCCTCAGTGTCACTGATAACACCTATTCCGATGTTTCCTGAAAAACCTTTTACATCATCCTCAAACTTATTCCTGAAGTAACCGTCATCAATGTTATGAATGGATCTCTGAAATCCTTTTTCCTTTGAGTAGTATGCCAGTCCGGCCCGCCTTGTTCCTAGATGGGAGTGGTAATCAGTGCCATAAAAAACATCAAACACACAGTCATTTTTAGAAACAGCACCAAAAAAACCACTCATATTTCTTAATGATTTTGTTACAAATTTGAAACTAAAAATAAAGGAAATTTCACAGCGTTTTTAATAATCAGCGTAAAAAAGAAATTAACAATCGGGATTGGCTATTATTTGTCCGATAGCAAATATGTTTGTTAAAAAGTTTTTGGAAGGTGTCTATATTTATATTTATTTCTTTGTTTTCTTAATTATTTCTTCTATACTTAATTCGGTGTTTGGCATGATATTTTTAGGCACTGGTAAACCTGTTTGTTCAGATACTATGTATCTTTTGCAGGTTTTAAATCTTTCAGGTCCGGCCATGCAATACAGTTCTTTATAAATCTGGCCTGAACCTTCCATCATAAATGACTCTCCCGTGAAAATCGGGCATTTTTCATACTTGGGACATTCTAAATCATTCATACTAAATGTTTTAATGATTACAGACTAATTTAAAAAGTGCATTAACTGGAAGTATTGTTCATCCTTTCATAAATTTACATTTATTATTATTAATAAGCAAATGCCCGAAATGTCATTAAGATGAAATCCCGTATACTTAAGGATTTGTTTCAAGATGCCAGTAACCGCCCCAGTGAACGTAGATTATTTTTAAATAAAAGTGCACTGAATAAATTTCTAATTATTCAGGAATGATTATTTTTATTTTTTAAATACCCGCATTATGAAATCAAAAAAACGGTTGATATTTATAACGATTCAGGTACTTCTTACACATATCCTTGCTATAGCGCAACCAGCGCCTGCAGTTGATACAGCAAAGCATGCAATAACCTCGATACCCATACCTGAAATAACAAGGCAGGCGACGGAGGTGAGTTCCCTTATCATGGAAAAGCAAAAAAATCTTTTAACAGAGGACAATAAAGCTCTCATTGTGTCAAGGACAGATACCCTTATATTCAGGTTGAACCTGCTCAGGGAGGATCCGCGTGTACATAAAATTGAATCGCTGAACTTCAGGATTCTGAATAACCTTGAAGGTGAATGGTCTCTTTTACACTCCCTGTTGCTCAATGAACAGGGCGTTTTAACCGAACAGGTGCAAAAGATTGAAAATGAATTGAAAGCCCTTAAGGAGATGCAGACAATATGGCAAAATACTTTGCTGGGAATTCAGAAAGTTGAAGCTCCTGAGCTGGTAATTCAGCAAATCAAATTCACGCTGGAAAACCTTGCGAAGCTGCAGTCGGGATTCCAGACAGATTCTGAATTTTTGCAGGAAAGGCTTGTCCAGGTTTCCATGGGACTCATTTTTGTAAACGAGATTATGGGCAAAATAACCCTGGCCCGCGAGGTTACGACAAAGAAGCTCTTTGAGCTAAACCAGCCGCCTATATGGAAAGTGTCTGAACCAAAGGGGAAGGGCATAGTATTTAAAGAAAAAAGATCATTTATCAATGATACTGTTACAAGCTTCAAGGATTTTATTCATAATTATTCCTTCAGAATATGGATGCACCTGATGGTATTCCTTATTCTTCTTACTTTTGTTCTCTTTTCTTACCGTCTTCTTAAGCATTTCACTCCGGGCGAAGATATACCGAGAGCGGCAGCAATTAATAAAATAATAAAAAGACCATTTTCATCCCTTATACTTATTTCTTTTTTGCTGACCTACATCTTATATGAAAATATCCCCGAATCAGTGAAGCTTATTAATATGGTTATTTTGATTGTTCCTGTCCTGGTGATTATTAATGATATCATTACAAGGAAAATAAGAAGGTTCATATATTTTACAGCAATTGCTGTCGTGCTGGTACAGGTGCACGGACTGGCATACAGCGATAGTCTTTTCAGCCGTATTTTTCTTATGGTTATTATAATCTTTGGCTTGTTATGTCTGGCATGGATAGTCCAAAGGAGATCCATGCGCGAATATATATTATCAGCAGGTCTTGGTAAAACACTGCATATGCTGGCAACATTAAGTTTTATTCTTCTGGCTGTTTCATTTTTTGCGGCTATTGCCGGTGCGGTTAATCTTGCCGAGTTTATTACTTATGGCGTAATAAAAAGTGCAGTCCTCATACTTATTTTTTATACTTTAAGTCTGACAATAAAAAGCATTATTATTATTTCTCTTTATAGCAAGGGCTTACAGAAGCTAAACTTAATAAAGCAGTATAGCGAAATTCTTTATAAAAGGCTGGTTGTTATTGTAAATACTTTGTCCTGGGTTCTCTGGTTAATTCTTACACTTAGCCTGTTCACAATCTGGGATAATATCTATCAATTGATATTAAAGCTTTTTACCTATAGCATATCGGTTGGAACAGTAAGTATATCGCTTGGCAATATTGTGGTTTTTGCACTTATTGTATGGTTAACCCTGTGGGTATCAAAAGTTGTAAGAATAGTAATTGAAGGAGAAGTGGCCTCGAAGATAAAACTCAAGAGGGGTGTCCCCGGCGCAATATCGTTGATTATGCGGATAGCAGTCATCACTATAGGTTTCTTGTTTGCCGTGGCGGCCGCGGGTGTGGACATGAACAAGCTGGCCCTGCTCCTTGGTGCTTTGGGTGTTGGTATAGGTTTCGGGCTTCAAAATATCTTTAATAACCTCGTCTCGGGCATCATCCTGGCTTTTGAACGGCCCATTCAGGTTGGTGACATTATCGAGGTAGGGGAGTTCTGGGGCACTGTAAAAGAAATAGGCATACGCTCCAGCACAATATTTACCTTCGACGGTGCCGAGGTTATTGTACCTAATGGCAACCTTATATCAAAGGAGCTGATTAACTGGACTCTCACTGACAGGCAGAGAAGGGCAGAGGTGCTCGTAGGAGCGGCCTATGGAACAGATCCCGATAAGGTACTTAAGATTTTAAGGAATGTCACTTCCGGACATAAACAGGTTCTTAAGGAACCGGCACCCCTTGCGCTGTTTACCGGTTTTGGAAGCAGCTCCCTTGATTTCAGGCTTCTGTTCTGGATTAACAGGGCCGATGAGAGATTAAGGATCCAGAGTGAAGTTAATGTAGCTGTGAATAAAGCATTAAAGGACGCCGGTATTGAAATACCGTTCCAGCAGCACGACCTGCATATCAGGTCTGTTGATCCAGGAATGATGAAAGGTTTTACAGGGAAGAAATAACCGGTACCTTATTACCTTTCCAGAACTAAGGTTTCTCCCGGTTTAATGAAATTCAGTACCTTATTTTCGTCAAACAGTTTCAGTTTCTTTTACGGGACTTTTTCTTCCACAACTTCTTTACCTTCAGCTGCTTTTTCTTCATAACCAGTCGTTCCTACGTTGCCTACGTAGGTGATCTTCCATTCTCCATTGACCTTTTCAAGGAAACGTGTTTCAATGGCTTTCCATTCATTAGTTACACTGTCCACTTCCCATTTGTATACAGTATTGAACACTGCCCATGCACTTCCCTGATATACTTTAATATTATAGCCGTTCCGTTCAAGTCTTAAATTCTTCATTCCTTCCCAGCTTTCCTCATTTGCAAAATCTTTTTTATATCCTTCTGCAACATTTTCCCAGCCAACAGTATATGCATATTCCCATTTATTTGCATGTATCCGGATATTTAAAGAATCCTGTATCATATGGGAGGACAGTGTTTCTAAATCCCTCACAAGGTAGGCATTGGATTCTGCATCAATAACTGCAATTATAGCCTCCTTTTCCTTGTTAATATCGATCTGTTCCTGGCAGGCTGCAACCACCAAAACAGCAAGGGTTAAAAATAAAAATAAGTTCGTTTTCATAATTTAAGGGGTTAGGTTTTGAAATTCAATTTATATTGCGATAAACTGATATAGAGAATGTAAGGCAAAGGCAAGTTATGAATTTATTTGCTTTATAGCTAACAAAATGTCTGAATTAATCTGTCTGGATTGTCATCGGTTCCTGTTTTATATCTTTATTGGATTATATTTATTCTGATAGAATTCTAATTAATTCTAGATTCAGGTAGTAATGATAGCCTTGAATGACTTTTTTTTCCAGAATCTTCATGTCTGATAACATATTAAGATAGTTACGCGCTGTATTTTCTGCATAAAATCGTTTATCAGTAAAATGCTTAACCTTTGTATAAGGCTGAGTAAAAATCATTTCAACAATTTGTTCTGGCCTGATTATATCTGTATCACTTTCAATTGCTGATAGTATTGCATCCTTTGCACTTAAAATGTCATTAATTTTATTGTATGTAACTATTGATGTTTTTTTTATAGCATTCAACATGTATAGAATCCAGTTCTTCCAGTCACCCTTTTGAGATACAGCTGATAGTCTTCTGTAATATTCATCTTTGTTTTCAATTATATACCGACTTAAGAATAAAATCGGCATATCCAGCAATCTTTTCTTTGTTAAATAATGTATGTTAAAGACTCTTCCTGTTCTGCCATTCCCATCTCTGAAAGGATGAATAGCTTCGAACTGAAAATGGCCAATGGCCATTTTTAATACAGGATCAACTTTAAACATATCATCATCATTCATGAAGTTTAAAAGGTTGCTCAATTTTTTTTCTACTATTCCTTTTCCCCTTGGGGGTGTATATATTGTTTTTCCTGCGCTTGCCCCACCTCCACCTTGCCTTATTATGACTTGAGCAACAGGAGGTCTTATTTTATCACTTGTTTGTTTTATTTCCTGGTATATCTTTATAAAGTATTCTTCATCAAAGAAATCTTTGTCCTTTATATATTTCATTCCTGACCATAAAGCTTCTCTATATCTTAAGATTTCTTTGGTTGCTCCTTCAATAGAATCTGCCTTATCCATACTGTAGGCCTTGTATAATTCATCATCTGTCGTGAAAATGTTTTCTATTGCGCTAGATGCTTTTGCTTCCTGCAAACTTATTGTATTTATTAAAATACCTTGATTTGGAATTGCCACACTCCTGCCTTGCAATTTTGCCAGTGATGCTTTTGCTTCAACAAGCTGTTCCAATATTTCAATAGTATAATAAAGCTCTCTATCTATTGGAAGCTCAGGTAAGTCATTCCATGGAGTATTTCTATCAGAATTAATTTTATACATTACTAATGCTGTAAATTAATGTGCAAATTAATAAAAAAACTGACATTAAAAATAGCCATTTTTAATGTATGCAACAAATAATGACATTAAAATCGTATTGAAATTGCAGGCAAACATTATTCAGGGGAGTGTTTTAATGTCCAGGGAAAGGCATTTCACATACACGGTTAGATTAAATACAAAAGTAAAAGGCTGCATTTTTTGATAGCAGCCTTTTTTAAACAGAAAACGAAAATTACTTAAAAATCAACTTATCAGTTACTGTAATTGAACCGTATGTGATATTCATGAAATATAGACCCTTACTCATATTGCTTAAGTCAGGCATTTAAGCTTACCAAATGTTACCAATGTATCAGTATATTGTTAACTTAAAATCAATTGCTTTAATAAGAAAAGCCAGGTCAGGTTATAAACGTTTGTTTATTGATAGAACAGGCAAGGATTATGCACATTGCGTAACAGAAATTTTTTACCTCACTGATTTTTTATCCCTGGTTTATACTGAAGCTACGCAGCCGTAACAGGAAATTTATTAAATTTTATTGTTGACAATGGCAAGTATCTCCTGTTCTTTTTCTTTGGTTTTTTCAACAAGGATTTCACATTTTGCCAGGATATCTTTTTTAAAATTTTTATCTTTTAAATCGCCCGAATTAATTTTTACGTTTAAATAAGCGCCCATTATAGCTCCACGGATCGCAATTGCTCCAACACCTGCATCTGAAACCGAGTTCGGATTGCCGGTTTCAACCATTGCCTTAAGCAACTCAAACGCCTTGTATGAGGTTTCCATAACTTTGAAAGGAATCAGGATGGCATTTTTTGTGGCTTGTTCAACGGCCTTTTGCTTTTCTTTCTTTTCTTTGTCAAATTTTGAAGGCAACTTAAAGGAAGCCAATAATGAATTAAAAGCATTTGTGTCCTCATCAACCAGGCGGATTAGCTCTCCCTGTAGTTCCTTCCCTTTTTCAGCCCAATCGGAAAACTCTTCCCAACGTTTATCCCAACCCCTTTTATGAGATGACAGGTTTGCTACCATTGTCCCCAGGGCAGCACCCAGTGCTCCCATATAGGCAGAAATGGAGCCGCCTCCCGGGGCAGGGGATTCCGAAGCTGTTTTATCGGCAAAATCAGACAGACTTTTGCTTACCAGTTTATTATTATTCCCGCTTTCCAATAAAAACTCTATTATTTTTTCTTCAGGTTTAAACTTATATAAATCATTCAATCCTAATGATTTGATGGCAATTTTAAGTAATTCTTTATCGGAAACTCCAACTGATCGATTTTGTTTTTTCAGGAAATATTTACCTGCATCAAGCATGGCTTTTAAAGGCACCATTCCGACTATTTCGGAACCGGTAACCCTGACTCCCCTGGCTTCTGCTTTTTTGCACACCTCATCAAAAGCGATATGGATTGGTGTAACACTTATATTTGTAAGGTTCAATGAAATCTGTGCGATACCAAATTCTTCAATATACCAGCCTATTCCTTTAACACATTTCAATGATCCCGGAATCAAAACCTGGTTCCCATTTTCGTCTTTCATAATTTTCCCTGTCAGGGGATTACCTTCTCTTTTCACACGCCCCCTCTCACGCACATCAAAAGCAATGGCATTTGCGCGGCGGGCAGATGTCGTATTGAGGTTTATGTTATAGGCAACAAGGAAATCCCGAGCCCCCACTGCTGTTGCCCCTGATCTTTTATTAAACTCACTCGGGCCGAAATCGGGTTTCCATTCAGAATTTTTCAATTTCTCTTTTAATCCTTCATATTCGCCTGAGCGGCAGGATGCGAGATTCCTGCGTTTTTCTTTAAAAGCAGCATTTTCATAACAATACACAGGGATATTCAATTGTTCCCCGATCCTTTTTGCCAGTTTTCGTGCATATTCAACAGTCTCTTCCATTGTGATCCCTGCAACAGGCACCAGAGGGCAAACATCAGTGGCTCCAAACCTGGGATGCTCCCCTTTATGCTTGCTCATGTCAATTAATTCGGAGGCCTTTGTAACTGCCAGAAAAGCTGCTTCAATAACTTCGGGAGGGGACCCGACGAAAGTTACAACAGTCCGGTTAGTAGTTTTCCCGGGATCCACATTCAATAATTTAATACCCTCAACCGATTCAATTTCTGCGGTAATTTGTTTTATGATATTTATGTTGTTCCCCTCGCTAAAATTGGGTACACATTCCAGTATTTGTTTCATTATGATGAAAGGATTAAGTTCTTGATTAATTGTCCGTTTTTCCAAATCTTTGAAGGTTTTAATGCTCCCGGTAAAACAACCGGTATCACATTGCTTTGTGCCAAAATTTTAATCTCCTCGCCGGAAGAAACCTCAAGATGATCTGCGCTTCTGGCCTGGTATTTAACAGCTAATTTACTGCCACCAACAGAAAACTGATCGGCATGTATTATTAGGTCAAAACCTTTTTCTTTCGCACTCTTTAAATACACATCAGCATCCGAAAGACTAAAAGCGCCTTCTTCAACATAAATATCAATCCTGGATGTTAATCTTTCTTTCTTAATTACAGGTAACAACTCTTTTATTATTATTTCAAGATATTTTAGCGGAGAACCTTTAAAATCTTTTGGAGGCATGTGTGCAGCCAGGCAGGTTGGAATCAGGTCAATTGTTACGTTTGCATTTGCCTGGTTGATTGCCTTTAACATTTTTAATTCGCCTTCCACATTTAAGCAATAGCCGCTTTTTACCTCGGCTGTGGTGATTCCCTGGTTCAGAAGCTCCTTACCGCGTTTCGCCGTATTTTCCTGCAATTCCCCGATACTTGCTGCCCTTGTTTTTGTCACTGTATCCCAGATGCCACCTCCCTGTCTGGCAATTTCCAGATATGATTTGCCTGAAAACCTTTTAGCATAATCACTCTCCCGTGAGCCGGCATAACAAATATGAGTATGGCAATCGACAAAGCCCGGCAGGGCAATGGGTTGTCCATGAAAATTGCCCCCGTTAATAGCAGTGCCATTATCAAGGATCACCGGGTTATCGGTCACGGAGTTCAGCTCAATAGATATTATTTCTTTCAGATGCGACCAGGCATTTCTTGAAGCACCATGTACCTGCGGAATACAACGGATCGAATAGGGATCCTGCACACGGCTGCAATTTTTATGTGAAGCATTAATCTGGGAATTTTTAAGTAAGATCCTTATCCTGTCCGCTACGTGAATATTCCCCTTATAAGGCCTAAGTTGATGCAGGGTCTTATCAAAAGCCTTCACTGATCCCAGCATTGTTTCGAGATTCATGGCAGCAATAATATCGGCATTGTCAAGGCAATTTTGCAGCCTCTCAGCTATCTTCACAGCATGCGTCAGCATAAACTGGGTACCATTGATTAATGCCAGTCCTTCCTTTGGCCCAAACCCGGTATTTATTCCATATACCTGTTGCTTGTTGTATGCCATGTTTTCAACAACAGACCTGTTCTTCCTTATTTTGCTCCTGGCTGAATCAGTTATATGCCCCTTACATTTCCCATTGCAAATATCCAGCGCAAGGCTAATCGAGAGATTATCCTCGCCGTATTTGAAAACATTATGCATAATAATAATTAATTTATTTACCCCGGAAATAAGCATTACCAGGTAAAGATAGTCGATTAATTCCTGATTATTCGAAAAATCAGTTTTCTCAACATAAAACCTGTATCAACCAA
>CAYWUI010000037.1:0-32674 GCA_964461435.1 uncultured Bacteroidales bacterium
TTTACCAGGCACAGTCCTTCTTTCACGCCGCTTTCCGCCACACATGCCTGGATTTCAGGCGTTATATTGATCAGCTCCCTTCTCCTGCTTGTATTAAACCAAAGCTCTTTTCTGAATGATTTCATATAATGAATTTTACAATTATTTAAAAGTTACTGTTTTATCTTTTGAATCCTCATACTTAATCATCTTTTAATCCCAGGTCCTTAATAATATTATCTATTCTTTTAATAAGAATATCATTCATTTCTTCATAGCTGTCGCTTGCGCCGAATTTTTCCTTTACACTGAAATAGAACTTTATTTTTGGCTCCGTACCTGACGGGCGCATTGAAATTTTGGAGCCGTCTTCAGTAAAAAACTGCAGCACATTGGCTCTGGGTATTTTTATACCCCCGTTTTCAGCATTTATCCTTTCAAGTGATACATCGTCGAGGTAATCACGAACCTGAACTACCTTTGATTTATTGATAAAGTCAGGGGGTTCATTTCTGAACTTCTCCATAATCCTCCGTATCTCTTCTGCCCCGTCCTTGCCTTTTTTATAAACAGACAGGATACTTTCCTTATACATTCCAAACTCCCTGTAAATATTAAGTAGCAGCTCAAACATCGTTCTTCCCTGGTCTTTTGCCCATGCAGCTATTTCAGCTATCAGGCTGCATGATATAATTGCATCCTTATCCCTTACAAATTCGCCGGCCAGGTAACCATAACTCTCCTCTCCGCCGCCAATAAAGAGCTTTTTCCCTTCAAACGTCTTAATAATATCGGCAATAAATTTAAAGCCTGTGAGCACATCAAAATGCTCAACATTATATTTATCCGCAATAGCAACCAGTAATTCGGTGGTTACTATAGTCTTTACTATATACTCTTTCCCCTTTAATTTGCCCTTTTCAGCCCACTTTGTCAAAAGGTAATTTATTAAAATGCAGGCTGTCTGATTTCCATTCAGCAGGATAAACTTACCCTTGTTATCTTTTATGGCAATACCTACGCGGTCAGCATCGGGGTCGGTTCCCATAACAAGGTCCGCATCTATTTCCCTGGCCTTTTCAAGAGCCAGGTTTAAGGCAGCCGGCTCTTCAGGATTTGGTGACCGTACAGTAGGAAAATTACCGTCTGTGATATCCTGTTCAGGAATTTTGTATATGCTGGTAAAGCCGATTTTCTTTAAGGCCATAGGTACAAGTTTCACTCCCGATCCATGTATAGGGGTATATATAATCTTCAGGTCCTTTTGCCTTTTTATTATTTCAGGCGAAAGTGATAAATCCCTTATTTTATCGGTGTAGATATTATCTATATCCTGTCCGATTATTTGAATGTTGGCTGTGTCACTATCGAACATCACTTCCTCAATATTTTTAATATTCCTGACTTCATTAATAATATTCCTGTCATGGGGACTGATGATCTGGCCTCCGTCTTCCCAGTATACCTTATAACCGTTATATTCCTTCGGATTATGAGAAGCTGTAATTACTATTCCGGCTTTGCACTTCAGGTGCCTGATGGCAAATGACAGTTCAGGTGTAGGCCTGAGATCATCGAACAAATAAACCTTAAATCCATTGGATGAAAATATTTTGGCAGCTCTCTCCGCAAAGAGGCGGCTGTTATTTCTCGGATCATGGGCTACAACAACCTTTATTTCATCAACATTCCTGAATTCCTTTTTTAAATAGTTGCTCAAACCCTGGGTAGCCATGCCAACAACATAGATATTCATTCTGTTTGTGCCGACGCCCATTATACCCCTGAGACCGCCCGTGCCAAATTCAAGGTCCCTGTAAAACGATTCAATAAGCTCACTTTCATTATTCTCCAGCATATACCTGACCTGCTTCCTTGTGTCTTCATCAAAATCGGGAGCCAACCATCTTCCGGCCCTTTCCCTGACCTTTTGGATCAAATCCTGGTTCATTATAATATATCAATTAAGGTTAAATTATTTTAGTTCATGCATAGTCCTTTAAAAACATGGTCAGACTATCCTTCCAGTGTGGAATATCAAGCTTAAATGTTGATCTTATTTTGTTCTTGTTAAGGACACTATAAAAGGGTCTTTTCGCAGGCAACGGGTATTCCCATGTTTCCACCGGATAGATTTTACAATGCATGCCTGTAATTCTGACTATCTCAACTGCCAGGTCATACCAGCTGCATACCCCCTCATTTGAATAATGGTATATTCCCGGCACAAAATTTTTCTCATCGGCATTTGATAAACTGATAATTTGCAGAATCGCAGAGGCCAGGTCACCTGCATATGTAGGTGAGCCTACCTGATCAAAGACTATCCTTAACTCTTTTTTCTCCTTGCCCAGCTTAAGTATGGTTTTAACAAAATTATTTCCGGAAGCAGAGTAAAGCCAGGAAGTGCGGATAATAATCGAATTATCGTGATCCAGTATCCTGTTTTCCCCTTCAAATTTACTTCTGGCATAGACAGAGGCGGGATTCGGAACATCATCTTCCTTATAGGGACGGTAACTCTTTCCATCAAACACATAGTCAGTGGAGATATGTATAAGTTTAGTAATAAATCTTTTGGATAACCCGGCCAGCTTTCCCGGCACCTCTGCATTAAGCCTGAAAGCAAGCTCCTTTTCTTTTTCGGCCTTGTCAACTGCTGTATAAGCTGCACAATTAATTATATAATGCGGCTTATTTTTATAAAAAAAATCTTCAAGAAGAACATTATCCGTCAAATCAAGAGTGTCAACATCATGAAAAAAAAATTTAATACCCCTGTAACTGGCAGAGAGCTTTCTTATTTCGCTTCCCAGTTGTCCGTTTGAACCTGTTACCAGTATACTTTTCATTACGGGCAATATTTAAAATTCATCTCCGCATTATGAAATTCAGGCAAAGACTTATCCTTTCCCGAGACAGTAATAACATCCGGGGGCAGCTCCCAGTCAATATCAAGAGCTTTATCATTATAAATTATACCTCTTTCTGCTGCAGGGATGTAAAAATTATCGCATTTATACATAATCACTGCCACATCAGATATTACTGAGAATCCATGAGCAAATCCCTTTGATACAAAAAGCTGTTTTTTATTTATTTCCGAGAGCTCAAATTTTGCCCATTTCCCGAATGTCGGTGATCCTTTTCTGATATCGACAGCAATATCTATAATTTTTCCCTG
This sequence comes from uncultured Bacteroidales bacterium, assembly GCA_964461435.1. GTDB lineage: Bacteria > Bacteroidota > Bacteroidia > Bacteroidales > UBA10428. The sequence goes on from CAYWUI010000037.1 coordinate 3,164, forward strand.
CAGGACACGGATGAGTTTTGTTTGCGCATAAGGCTCAACCTGATAATGAAGGCCCCTTATTACTCCATAGGATGATTTTGATTGATTATCCTGCACAAATTTAATGTTTAATCCTTCCTCTGCGAATCTCTTCTCATTAAAGCTTTCATAGAAATATCCCCTGTCATCCTCAAATACTTTGGGCTCGATAATAAATAGACCTTCCAGTTCTGTTTTGATCACTTTCATTATGGTTGCTCGTTATCGTAAGTAAATATTTTATCTTCCGCGATATTCATTAAATAATCACCATACTGGCTTTTTAGTAATGGCTGTGCCAGCTTTATAAGCTGCTGCTTGTTAATGAATCCTCTCTTATATGCTATTTCTTCAATACATGATATTTTAAGTCCCTGTCTTTTTTCAATAGTATGAATATAATTGCTGGCCTGCAGCAGACTTTCATGTGTGCCGGTATCGAGCCATGCTATACCTCTGCCCAGTATTCTTACTTTCAGCCTTTTCTCATTCAGATACAGGCGGTTCAGATCAGATATCTCGAGTTCACCCCTTGCCGAGGGCTTTAATGATTTTGCCTTTTCAATCACATCGTTACTGTAAAAATACAAGCCTGTAACAGAGTAATTTGATTTTGGCTTTTCAGGTTTTTCCTCAATGCTTAACACCTCTCCCTTTGAATTGAACTCAACAACACCGTATCGTTCAGGATCATTTACATAATATCCGAAAATTACTGCTCCGTCCTGAAACTGTGCTATTTTAAGAAGTTCTTTTCCAAAACCATGTCCATAAAAGATATTATCTCCCAGTACAAGGCATACCTTATCTGCAGCAATAAACTTCTCGCCGATGATAAATGCCTGGGCCAGTCCCCCGGGGAATGGCTGAACTTCATAAGATATTTCCAGTCCGATCTGATTGCCGCTGCCCAGCAGTTTTTCATAGAGATGAATGTCATCAGGAGTTGATATTATAAGTATTTCCTTAATACCTGCAAGCATTAGCACTGAAAGAGGGTAATAAATCATCGGTTTATCATAAACCGGTATTATTTGCTTCGAGATACTCCTGGTTATAGGATAAAGCCTCGTGCCTGCACCCCCTGCCAATATTATTCCTTTCATTACTGAACTATTGTTTTAAAATATGAAATAGTGTTAATAAGTCCTTTCTCAAGTTGAATCCCGGGAGACCAGTTATTCAGCAGTTTTTTAGCCAGGCTTATATCCGGCCTTCTCTGCACAGGATCATCCTCAGGCAGGGATTTATGAACTATTTTTGATTTCGACCCGGTGAGTTTTAATATTAACCCGGCAAGCTCCAGTATCATTAATTCCCGCGGATTACCAAGATTTACCGGTCCGGTTACATTATCTCCCGTACCCATCAGGCGTGTTATTCCTTCAATAAGGTCATCAATATATTGAAAACTTCTTGTCTGTGAGCCGTCCCCAAAAATAGTAATGTCTTTATTCTGTAAAGCCTGAACGATAAAATTGGATACTACTCTCCCGTCATTAGGATGCATATTCGGACCATAAGTATTAAATATTCTGGCAATTTTAATTCTGACATTATTCTGATTGTGATAATCCATAAATAATGTTTCAGCACACCTTTTTCCCTCATCATAACATGAGCGCTTTCCAATAGGATTGACATTTCCCCAGTAATCTTCAGTTTGCGGGTGAATACTGGGATCACCATATACCTCACTTGTTGAAGCCTGCAATACCTTGGCCCTGATACGTTTTGCCAGGCCCAGTACATTTATGGCTCCCATAACGGATGTCTTTATGGTTTTAATGGGATTATACTGATAGTGTATGGGTGAAGCGGGACAGGCAAGGTTATATATTTCGTCCACCTCAATAAAATAAGGAGTGGTTATGTCATGGCGGATTATCTCAAAGTAAGGATTATCAATAAGATGAATAATATTCTTTTTGTTTCCCGTAAAATAATTATCCAGGCAAATTACTTCATTGCCCTCCTTCAGCAGTCTTTCACATAAGTGTGAGCCTATGAATCCTGCTCCCCCTGTCACTAATATCTTTTTCATAATCTTTTAGTAATAAGAAACTTCCAGTTATTATAATATTTTAATTATTAACTGTTTATCTATCAAAATATTTTAATTCCCAGTTTATATTTTTCTGCCTATGCAGAAATACCTGAATCCTAATTCTTTCAACTCAACTGGCTCATATATATTCCTTCCGTCAAAAATTATCTTTTGTTTCATTAGTCTCGACAGTACTTTGTAATTAGGTATTCTGAATTCTGACCATTCAGTGACGAGTATTAATGCATCAATATCTATGGCAGCCTCATAAAGGTCCTTTGAGTATTCAATCTTATTTCCCAATAATTTCCTGACTTCTTCCATGGCAACAGGATCATAGGCTTTTATCCTGGCTCCCTGTTCAAGTAATTTCTGAATTAATACCAGTGATGGTGCTTCACGAATATCATCCGTATTGGGCTTAAATGATAATCCCCATATGCCAAAAATTTTATCTTTTAAATTACCTTTAAAATATTCCTTAATCTTTAAATAGATCACTTCTTTCTGGAAATTGTTAACCTCCTCGACAGCCCTGATGACTTTAAGAGGATATCCGTAGCTTTCTGCAGTTCGTATTATTGCTTTGACATCTTTTGGAAAACATGAGCCTCCATACCCCATACCAGGATAAATAAATTTATTTCCAATACGGGGGTCGCTGCCTATTCCTTTTCTGACTGAATTGACATCAGCCCCCACCAATTCACAAAGGTTGGCAATGTCGTTCATGAAGCTTATTCTTGTAGCCAGCATCGAATTTGCAGCATATTTTGTAAGTTCCGCCGAGGCGACATCCATAAAAATCAGGGGATGGCCATTTAATAAAAATGGTTTATAAATTCTCTCCATGATTTTTTTCGCTTCCTCTGAATTTACACCCACTATTATCCTGTTAGGGCGAAGGAAATCATCAACTGCAGCCCCTTCCTTTAAAAACTCAGGATTTGATGCAACATCAAAAGGTATCTGCTTCCCTCTCTTTTTAAGTTCGGCTTTAACTGTTTCTCTTATTTTTTCCGAGGTTCCGATAGGAACAGTACTTTTAGTTACAATTACAAGGTAGCCTTTCATCAGTTTTCCAATGTTCGCTGCTGCAGCTAATACATGCTGCAGGTCGGCACTTCCATCTTCACCGGGCGGAGTGCCCACAGCTATAAAAACCGCCTCACTTTCTTTTAATCCCTCCTCAAGATTAGTAGTAAATGACAGTCTGCCTTTTTCAAGGTTTCTTTTTACTATCACCTCCAATCCCGGCTCATAAATAGGTATAATCCCTTCCTTAAGTTTTTTTATTTTCCCCTCACTTATATCAACACATGATACAATAATCCCGGTTTCAGCAAAGCAGGCCCCTGAAACAAGACCGACATAACCGGTACCCATAATTGTTATTTTCATAAAATATATGTTTGGTTTAAATACCCAATAATCTATTTGTTTTTCATTTCTTTAATCTTTCCGACCGTGTGCTCCTGTATCTCAACTATGTCCCCCACTTTTATTGATCCCTCAAAAATAAGTATAATCCCTGAAATGAAATCCTGAAAAACATGCTGAAGACCGAGGCCCAAACCAACCAGCAGCGCCGCAGAGCCGGCCAAAAAAATTGTAATATTAATCCCTACTATATCCAAACATATTACTATTGCTGTAATCCAAAGAATATATTTCACTAATTGCAGAATTGCATGGCCCTTTCCGATATCCATATTACTTTTAGCGGATTGTTTCTTAAGTATCCTTGTAAGCAGAACCATAATTGTTTTTGTAATAACTATAATCAGAACAACGATTATTATGTCAGATATAGTCATTGCCAGCTTTTCTGTTTCTAATAAACTGATATTTAAAATTTCCTTTAATGTCATAAAACTTATAAGGATACTGGTTTTTTATTAATAATCATATAAGAATTCCTTTTCAAGGGTCCTGAATAATATTTTAGGGTCGACTCTTTTGACTCTGCCTGCTTCGGCCAGTGATATTTCTCCTGTTTCTTCAGATATTATTATGACAAGGGCATCGGTTTCTTCTGTTAATCCGATTCCAGCCCTATGTCTCATTCCGTAACTGGGGGGCAGGTTGAAATTATCAGATACAGGCAATACACAACGGGCCGCATGTATTTTATTGTCAATAATCGTAACTGCCCCGTCATGAAGCGGACTTTCCTTGTTAAAAATACTCTCCAGCAGGCTGCTTGACGTGTCGGCATTTATAATTTCTCCCGTCTGCTCATAAATATTAAGGGGCGTTTTTCTTTTAAGTACTATAAGGGCACCTATTCTCTTTTTGGCCATATTAATACAAGCTTTAACAATAGCGTTGATATATATTTCAGTCCTCCCCGACCCGGTAAAAATAAAAAAATTACTCAATGATAATCGCGTCTTTGAAAAATAGCGTGTTCCTATAATAACCAGGAATCTTCGTAATTCGGGCTGAAATACAACAATGAGGGCTATAACTCCGACACTGACAATCTGGCTGAGGATCGATCCAAGCAGGATCATCCTATCCTTAACCAGCAGCAACCAAAGAATATATATTGAAATGATAGTAACAAAAATGTAGGTGGCTATTGTTCCCTTAATAAGAATATATACCTGGTACATCAGGAATGCCACAAGGAGAATATCTACTATATCAATTATCCTTACTGTTATAAAGGAATAAATCATAAATATTTGCTATTACAAAAACAAAGGTAAAAAAATATGGGAAATCCCACTATCATATTAATGAACATAGCTCTACAGCTTGCATTGCCTCCCTTACGTCATGTACTCTCAGAATATTTGCTCCTTTCATCAGGGCGATAGTGTTTAATACTGTCGTACCGTTCAGAGCCTCCGGAGACGTGATATTTAATGCTTTATAAATCATTGACTTACGCGAAAGACCGACAAGTACCGGTAGCTCAAATATTTTAAAATCATCGAGCCGCTTTAAAATCTGGTAATTATGTTCCAGCCTTTTCCCGAATCCAAATCCGGGATCAATAACAATATCACAGATACCTGATAATTTTGCCTGCTGAATCTTTTCCGAAAAGTACCGTATTATTTCTTCAACCACATCATCATATACCGGGTTAATCTGCATGTCACGGGGTGTTCCCTTCATGTGCATCATAACATACGGCACATTAAGTCCGGCTACAGTATCAAACATATCTTTGTCTGCAGCACCAGCCGAGATATCATTAATCATATCAACATCATACTCTTTGACTGCCGTTTCAGCCACCGATGATCGAAATGTGTCAACTGACATAATTATATCGGTGCAATTTTTACGTATGGTATTAAGTGCCGGTCCTAGTCTTTTCATTTCTTCATCAACGGAGATTTCTTCAGCTCCGGGCCTTGATGAATAAGCGCCCACATCAATAATTGATGCCCCTTCTTCTATCATTTGTCCCGTCTTCTTTAAAATTTGTTTTTCCGTTGTATATTTTCCACCGTCATAAAACGAATCAGGGGTAACATTAAGTATCCCCATAACCAGGGGTGTTGATAAATTTATAAGCTTGCCCCTGCAATTCAAAGTATATTTTTTCGAAAAAAATGTATCTTTAGAATTCATAATTGTAAATTTTCCGTTATAAAGGTAATAAAAAGCCTGTAGATAAGTTTTGAAAATACCAGCATTGGCTATGAAATTTGTTGTTATAGAAGGATTAGATGCCTCCGGTAAATCAACACAGCTTGAATTATTGCATAATTATCTCAGGACGCATGATATTAAATTCAGGTACCTGCACTTTCCAAGGACTGATGCCCCGGTATACGGTGACCTTATCGCAAGGTTCCTGAGAGGCGAATTCGGGGATATTAATACCGTAAATCCTTACCTTGTTGCATTACTGTATGCAGGCGACAGAAAAGATGCGGCAGAGCTTATTCAAAGCTGGTTACACCAGGATTACCTGGTCATTGCCGACCGTTATGTTAATTCAAATATTGCATTTCAATGTGCTAAAATTAATAACAAGATCGAGAGGGAAGCGTTAAAAAACTGGATCATATATTTTGAATATCATTATAACAAGATACCCAAACCCGACCTGGGATTATTTCTTGACGTGCCTTTTGAATTCACCGTGAAGAAACTGGGACAGGACAGGAAAGGTAATGATCGCACCTACCTGAAAGGTAAAAGGGATATACATGAAGATGATCTTAAATTCCAGCAGCGGGTGAGAGATATATACTTATCTCTTGTTAAGGAAGATCCTGATTTTCAGCTTATAGACTGTAAAGACAAAAATGACAGGATTTTACCTCCACAATCAATATTCCAGAGTATTCTGAATAAGTTAAAGCTGGTTTAACAATACGTTAACAATTAAACTCTGAAAAGCATGATGAAAATATTGCGAATAACAAGTAGAATAATTGCAGGTGCCTTATTTATTTTTTCAGGGTTTGTTAAAGGTATCGACCCTATGGGTTCAACCTATAAGTTTATTGATTATTTTGAAGCTTTTCATTTAGGTTTTTTAAACTCCGTTGCCTTTCCTTTAGCCATCCTCTTGAGTACCGGTGAGCTGGTTATTGGCATAAACCTTCTTCTGGGGATAAGGATGAAGATTACAAGTTATGCCCTGTTGATTTTTATGTCGTTTTTCACTGTCCTGACTCTTATCCTGGCAATATATAATCCGGTTACAGACTGTGGATGCTTTGGCGACGCTATAATTTTAACCAACTGGCAAACATTCTGGAAGAACATTATCATCCTTATACCTACACTCATTATTTTCTTTTCAAGAAATAAATTTATACCCTTTTATGCAGACAATATCGAGTGGAGGCTGACCGCAATTTTTATTTTAACAGGAATACTTATCTCCGTTTATTCTTACAGGAATTTACCGCTGCTGGATTTCAGGCCTTATAAAATTGGTACCAATATACCTGAAAAAATGACAATCCCTGAAGATGCCCGGCCTGATGAGTATAATGCAATTGTGGTATATGAAAAAAGTGGTATCCGGAAGGAATTCAATGAGGATAGTATCCCCTGGCAGGATACAACATGGAAATGGGTAGAAACAAAGCACATATTAATAAGCAAGGGGTACGAACCGCCGATACATGATTTTACAATCTCGACACTTGAGGGTGATGATATCACAGATATGGTAATCACAGATCCCGGATATTCATTTCTTCTCATAGCAAATGATCTTGCAAAAACTAATACCGATGCATTCAGGATTATAGATAAAACAGCCAGATCATGCATCGCTAACAACTGTTCATTTTATTGCCTGACCTCATCTACTACTGAAGAAATAAAGAAATTCCAGGATAAACTGAAACCGAGCTTTGATTTTTATACAACAGATGAAATAACATTAAAAACTATTATTCGTTCCAATCCCGGATTAATATTACTAAAGGAAGGGAATATTATTGGAAAGTGGCACTATAATAATTTTCCTGAATTCAATGCTTCAGACCGGAATTATATTTCATATGTATTGGATTCTCAAAGAAAAGACCGGGAAAAATTGACTGTTTATCTCGTTGCAGTGTGCTTTATAATGATTTTATGTGTTTCTCACATAGTAATACTTAAAACCAAATAAATAAAGTGCTTACTAATCATTGTATAAAAAATATAATTGTATTAATTACCATATTAATTCTTCTTGTACTTTCGGCATGTGAAGAATCCAGTCAGTGTACCGAAAGCACTGAAATAACTGCCCATATTAACTTTAAAACAGTAAACAGCAGGATTAAGGATACCTTAATTAATAACCTTACTGTTATTGGAAGAGACACTCCCTATTATAATAGTAACAATATTAAATCCGTTAATCTGCCGCTTTCACAATCTTCGGATACAAGTGAATTTAAATTTACCATTGGTGATCATTCAGATACATTTGTATTTTACAGTAAAAGGGAACATTACATGGTCTCCTATGAATGCGGTTTTACAACACGCTTTATTCTGGATACGGTGATTACAACGAACATACTAACAGACTCAATAAAAATTATTAAAAGTACTGTAGATATTTCTGATGAAACAAATATTATATTTTACTTTTAGCTGTTTAATACTATTCTGCCCCGGAAGAGGTATTGCCCAGGAGAAAATCACAAAAAGCAGGGGTTTCAGATTCGGAACTGATGTATCTAAATTTTTCCTGCCCCTGTTTTATCCCGAAACAAAAGGATATGAACTCCTTGCAGACCTGCAGATTACCGATAATATATTCATTGCCGGTGAGTTTGGAATAAGTAGCACCAGGCTTGATACTGATTCCTACAGTTTCAATTATAACTTAAATGGCCGGTATTTTAAAATAGGGATCAACAAAAACATGCTTAAACAAGATGATAAAACCAAAAATGACCTGGTGTTCGTTGGTATAAGATACTCATATACCGGCATTAAACATAAAGCCACTAATATCAGTATTGCTGATGATCACTGGGATGAGGAAATAATTGTTGAAACCGGGGAGCATAATTTAAAATGTCACTATATTGATGTCGTTGCAGGTGTTAAAACAGAATTGTTTAAAAACATTTTCATGGGATGGACTATCAGGGGCATGATTAGGCTTGCACCGAAATCTTATGGCATAATGACCCCTTATATAATCCCCGGATTCGGAAAAGGCAGCAGGAAGGCTTCCCTGGGATTCAATTATTCAATATATTACAGAATTCCTTATAAAATAGCAGTGAAAAAAAAGAATTAGTTATTTTTAGTATTTTTATTTTTAAAACATAAATCTTCATACCAATTATGAGAAAATTAATCGTGGCAGGAAACTGGAAAATGAATAAGAGCCTTCAGGAAGGGATTGAACTTGCAAAGGCTGTTAATGAAAAGGTAAACGGACAGAAAGCACTGGTGGTTCTGTGTACCCCATTCATCCATCTTACGGAGGTAAAAAAGGCAATAACCAAAAGCACTCTTTTCCTGGGAGCCCAAAACTGTTCTTCCAAACCGGCCGGTGCTTATACGGGAGAGACCTCAGCATCTATGATAAAATCAACCGGTGCTGACTATGTTATTATAGGCCATTCCGAAAGAAGGACATACTTTAAAGAAGCAGATTTGACCCTTAATAAAAAGGTAAGACTTGCACTGGAAAATGAACTTATACCTATATATTGTTGCGGCGAGGTTTTACCTGAAAGGGAAGCAGGCAAGTATTTTGATGTTGTCAGCAGGCAAATCAATGAAGGTCTCTTTAGTTTGTCCACCAAAGAGTTCAGTAAAGTTGTTATAGCATATGAACCCGTCTGGGCTATTGGAACAGGTGTCAATGCCACTCCCTCACAAGCCCAGGAAATGCACGCCTTTCTCAGAAGACTGATAACAGATAAATACGGAAAAGAAGTGGCTGAAGACACAACCATTCAATACGGTGGAAGCTGCAAACCTTCAAATGCCCGTGAGCTTTTTGCTAATCCTGACGTCGACGGGGGACTAATAGGTGGAGCCTCCCTGGATGCCGAAGATTTTATAGCAATTGTAAATTCCTTCTGAAACTTATCAGGGAGCATGCTTATTCAATGGATTATAAAGCATTGCATTTTAAGCTTAAAAAAATTTCTGATGCACTTAGGGAAATTATTATCGCCAGACTATTTTCAATAGGATTTGAAGGATTTCTTGAGACCGGTGATGGCGTTGTTGCTTATATTCCCGTTGAACTTTATAAAAAAACCAATCTTAATGAGACTCATTTATATGACAACCCTGCATTCAGGGATATGGTCGTTGAAGAAGATTTTATTATTGAAAAAAACTGGAATGAGCTCTGGGAAAAGAGTTATGAACCGGTTATAATTGATAGCATATGCCTTATAAGAGCTTCATTCCATAAAGATACTCCTGAATGTAAATACGAGATTATTATTGAGCCAAAAATGTCGTTTGGTACAGGTCACCATGAGACTACGGCTTTAATGGTTAAAGAAATGCTGGAGATATGTTTTAAGGGGAAAAAAGTGCTGGATATGGGTTGCGGGACAGGAATACTTTCAATACTGGCATCAATGCAAGGGGCAGCTCACATAACTGCAATTGACATAAATGACTGGGCTTATAATAATACTATTGAGAATATAGAAAAGAACGGTATTAAAAATATTAGAGCTTACAAAGGTGATGTGAACCTGATAAGTAACAAAAAATTTGATATTATATTAGCTAATATTCAACTCAATGTAATACTTAGTGATATAAAATACTACCATTTATCGCTGACTGCAGGCGGACTTCTAATTATAAGCGGTTTTCTAAAATCTGATCTAATTAAAATAAAAAAACAGTGCTTTAAATATTCTTTAAAATATATTAGTTTTAAGGAAAAGAATAATTGGGTATCGGCAAAATTTAAGAATATAAAAACATGAAAAAAGTCCGGTTTCTATTCTCTCTGATTATATTTTTAGGTCTTTCACAATGCATCTCATCCCAGCAGTTAAAGGAATTCTCAAAAGATCGGAGCATGTTTCCGGAGGAGTTAAATCTTTTTATGGAGAAGAATATATCTGCAGAAGAGTCAAATAAACTTACTGAATTTAAAACATACTGGGCAGACAGTCTGTTTACACACGATGAACAGGACCGGATAATAAATATCTCACAACTGTTATTGAATGAAAAAGCAAAACCATCTCCACATTTTATAAACTATTTGTCATGCCTGACAGACTTCAAAAAGAAGAATATAAATGTTGAAAATTACAACTCCTGGGAAAAAGGGCTTCTATATATACTGGAGCAGAAAAATTTATCATTAAGTGAAAAAAATGAGTTCCTGGTTTTCACTATAGGGCTGATAAATTCAAATATCATACATGAATCATATTCGGCCCAATGGAAGGCAAACAAACCGGATTTCAAATTCGTTATGGAAGAAGATATAAAAGTCAGGTTCACTAATATAGACCTTTCCTGTTATGCTAAGAAAGACAGTATTACGATATTTAATACAGGAGGTGATTATTATCCGGCAGATAAAATCTGGAAAGGAACAAAGGGCACGGTAACATGGGAACGCAGCGATTATGACAAAAACGATGTATATGCAACATTATCGGGGTATGAAATTGATATGACCAGGTCCGAATACCAGGCTGAAGACGTTACATTTACAAACAAGCTCTACTTCGATTATCCGCTCAAAGGTACTTTATCGGATAAAGTGCAGTATATTCAGAAAGATGAAAGTCCCTCCTACCCCCGGTTTGAATCTTATCAGAAAAACTTCAAAATAAAGAATCTGTACGATAATATAAATTATGAGGGAGGCCTGGCCATGTACGGGGCAAAACTTATTGGAAGAGGCACAGGTGATGAGACGGCTAAGATCTATCTGTACCGCAAAGATACACTCCTTATTGTTGCGCAATCAACATATTTTAGTTTCAGGGCAGACAGGATAACCGGACCAAATACCAACGTGACAATTAAACTTGACAAAGACTCGATATATCATACCGGACTAATTTTCAGATATATTGTTCCCCGGAAGGAGCTAACATTATCCCGATCCGAAGATTTTACTTCTCAGAGTCCTTATTTCAATTCCTATCATAAGATAGATATGAGCTTTGAACAGCTGGAATGGAATATGGATGAACCCACAATGAAGTTTACTGCCCCTATAGGTGCCTCCATTGGAATAGCAAATTTTGAGTCGGTTAACTATTTCAATTACAATAACTTCATGGCAATGCAGGGAATAGATGAAGTGCATCCGCTGGTTTCAATAAGGAGCTTTGCAAAAAGAATGGGTTCAAACGAATTTCTGGCTACGGATTATGCAAATTACCTGAGAAAGTCGGCCACCCAGGTACGACAAATGTTAATGCGTATGTCAGTACTGGGATTTATTTACTATGACATAAATACTGAAATAGCCACGCTTAAGCCAAAGCTTGAGAATTACCTCGCTGCCTTCATGTCTAAAATTGATTTCGATGTTATAGGTTTCCCCTCGAGAACAAAAGCACCCCTTGAAAATGCAGTCTTTGACATTAGAAATTATGATCTTAAAATCAATGGTATTCCGCAGATCTTTGTCAGTGATTCCCAGAATGTTGTAATTTTCCCGAGAGAGGACAGGATAATTTTAAAACGAAACAGGAATTTTCAGTTTGATGGTACCGTAATTGCAGGTTTATTTACATTCCATGGGAATAATTTCTTTTTCAATTATGATTCTTTTAAGATTAACCTTCAGAATGTTGACTCGCTGTCAATAAGATTTATTACCGAAAACACTGATAATTACGGTTTCCCGATTATTGACGAAATAGACAATCAGATCCAGCATATTACCGGTGAAGTGCATATTGACAAACCGGATAATAAGTCAGGCAGGATAAGCTATTCTGAATACCCTATCTTTAAGAGTAATGAAAATTCTTATGTATATTATGAAAGAAAGGATATTCAACATGGAGTATATGAACAGGATGATTTTTATTTTAAGGTCTATCCCTTCATAATCGACAGTCTCGATAATTTCAACAAGAGGGCTTTATTGTTTGACGGTGAATTTAATTCGGCCGGCATATTCCCTGCTTTTGAACAAACACTGTCACTCCAGAAAGACAAGTCACTCGGATTTCTGCATCTGACGGGAGAAGAGGGGCTCCCCCTGTACGGAGGTAAAGGAAATTACGTGAAGGAGATTCATCTGTCAAATGAGGGCTTAAAAGGTAAAGGCAAAATAACATACCTGACATCAATTGCAAATTCGGTGGATATTACCTTCTTTCCCGATTCATTAAATGCATATGTTACTGATTTCAGGATAAATAAGGAAACAACAGGACCACAGTTCCCATGGGTGCAATCATCAAATAACTATATACACTGGCTCCCGTATTCAGATGAATTTTATGTTTCCAGGCGGGATATTGACTTTAAAATATTTAACGATTCAACCACCCTGGCAGGAGACTTGAAATTAACGCCTTCCGGATTATCAGGACGGGGCAGGATGGATCTTAAAAATTCGGAAATCAAATCGAAGGAGTTCACGTACAAGGCGGATGAAATTCTGGCAGATACAGCTGATTTCTATTTAAAATCCTTGCATACCACGGGATTTACTGTGCTTACCGATAACGTCAATGCCCGTATAGATTATGCTACCGGCAAGGGATACTTTGATTCCAATGAAGAATATACACGTGTTGACTTCCCTGAAAACAGGTATGTAAGTTATCTTGATAATTTCACGTGGGATATGAAAAAGAAAGAGATGGCAATGGGCTCCAAAAAAATTGAAAAGCCCGGGCCTATAGAAGCCGAAGGATATGAGAAAGAGGCTGAAGGCCCCAGATATATTTCCTTGCATCCCGATCAGGATTCGCTGAGTTTTGTTTCACCACTCGCATACTACGATTATGAAAATAACCTTATCAAAGCAACGGGTGTAAAATTTATAAATGTTGCCGATGCAAAAATATATCCGGACAAGGGCAACGTCATAGTGGGACAGGATGCAAAGATGAGAACCCTTGTAAATGCAAAAATTATAGCCAACCAGGTTACAAGGTATTATACATTTCATACGGCAGAAATAAATATACTAGGCAGAAATAGCTATACCGGCAATGGCTATTATGACTATATTGACGAAAATGCCAGGGTCCAGACCATCCATTTTAATGATATAAAAGTTGATGAGAATATCCGGACTATTGCGAGTGCAGATATTTATGAGCCAGACAACTTCACCATCAGTCCGGTTTACCACTACCAGGGAAAAGTGCTTCTTGAAGCAGACAACAGGTTTATGACATTCAAAGGTGCAACCCTGATTGAACATAATTGTGACCTCCTCGGGACAAAATGGCTTAAGTTTGAAGCACAAATAGATCCGTACAATATATATATTCCCGTTGATGAACAAACATTTGATATTAACAGAAAGAGAATCTACAGCGGGATATTTATTCACTATGATTCGGTGCATGTATATCCTGCCTTTTTTACACCGAAGAAATTTTATAGCGACAATGCGATTATTTCTGCTTACGGTTATTTATACTATGATAAAAATTCACAGTTATATAAAATTTCCTCCATGGAAAAAATGTACGACAGGAATTTGCCCGGAAATTACGTTAGCCTCAACAGGGAAGACTGCCAGATTTATGGTGAAGGGAAAATTGATCTGGGTGCAGATCTGGGGCTGGTGCGCTTAACTTCTGCAGGCAATGCCCGTCATTATATAAATGAGAATAAAACCAACCTGGATATTCTCCTGGGAATAGACTTCTATATCAAGGAAGATATAATAGAAATAATAGCACGGGAAATAGACAGTATTTCCGAATTGACTGCCACTGACATGAATGCCGATACTTATAACAAGGGAATTATTGAACTGGCGGGCAAAGAGCTCGCCGGCATATACAAAGACGAGTTAAACCTGTTTGGCAAGGTAAAAGAAATTCCGCCACCCTTAAAACATACTATCTTCTTTAACGAACTGAAGCTTAAGTGGAATGATGCGACAAACTCGTGGCTATCGTATGGCGAAATAGGAATAGGAAACATAGACAATACGCAGATTAATAAAAGAGTAAAAGGTCTTATTGAGGTTCAGATAAAAAGAAGCGGTGATATATGCGATATTTATCTGGAAATTGATAAAAAGCACTGGTATTACTTCGGATATACGCGGGGGGTCATGCAGACCCATTCCTCAAATCAGGACTATATTGACAGAATAAAGGTGTTGAAACCCAATGAAAGGAAACAGAAGATAAGGACCAAAGCAGGTGGACTTTCCTATATCTATATGGTATCTACAGAACGTAAAAAGGATGCATTCTATTACAAATACCTCAAAACACTTGAAGATGAAAAAGAAAAAGAAGAAATTAATGAACTGGAATAAATCCTTATAGCTTTTTACAAACCCTGAATCTTCTTGTCCTTTGGGTACTTGACTGAATAAACGAATCTTAAGTTCTGAGTCTGGCCTGCTTTAAGATTTAACTTCCATAACAGTTTTCCATAATCCCTGCTATATTCGGCACCTCCGTTATCTTCTAGCTGCACCTCTATTTCCTTATTCTTTGAGATAGGTACCTGGTCAAGGACTTCAAGATTTACGGGAAAGATATTGTTATTCCTGACCAGGATCTCATAACCTTTTAACTCTTTAAGATTTCCCCCTATTACCTGTTTACTTGTAAAATCCTTCAGTTGGTTTCTTTTGACAGATATCTTATTATCCCTGCCCAGAGATACTAATAATGTATCTGCAGTGGTAACCGGATTTATTGTTGACTGTCCGACATACATGCCCTGGAAAAACAGGTTTGCCTGGCCTGCCAGAAGATTATACCGGCCGTAATCTGCCACCTTGGCAAGCAGAAATGCACCGTCATTTAGCTTGGGTACGGTATGGTAAGTGAAATCAGCATCCAGCTTATATTCTTGCATCGCTACAAGATGCTCTTTCCCATCAGAAGGTATATCCTGCAGCACTTCAATATTATACTCCGCAGCCATCTGGCTTGTGGTTCGCGTAACCGTGTATTCTGGCATTTCAGCTTCTTTATCCAGTGCAACCGTCGTCGCCTCCTGTGCAATATTAAGCTGCATCATCTGCGAGCGCTGGGTTGACTTTGTTCCGTAACCAACAACCACCGGTGGCACATAGAAATCTATATACCATGGATAGAGTATCGGCCTGTTGTTATCGACAGACGGATTACCCGTAGATATTGTCAGTTTTACATCTTTCCAGTCATAGCCCGTCTGCTGGTATACATTTGCTTTATATATCAGGTTCACAGGCCTATCGGTGCCGCCGGCCCTGATATCATAAATGGGCGACCAGCCAGCATTGGGAGTTACATATGATACCCTCAGCCATATTTTTGTCAATATGTTGGCAGAAACATTTATTACAATTTCGCCTGTCGGCTTGTTCCTCGATGAATTCAGCTCACTTAGCTGGTTCTCTATCCTTGACTTTACCAGTTTCAACTCCTGGACTTTCTTATCAATATTTAATACTTCCTTTTTTACTTCAAGCAACCTTGACCGGTAAAAAATCACCAGCTGTTTCAGCTCTTCCACATTCAAACCCTCCTGTTCACTTCCAAGTTTATTATTATCATTAATTACTTTTTCCTCGCCCTGATATACGATTTTCTGATTCTGAAGCCAGTAAATCTCATTATCAACCAGGTCCAGTGAATCTTTAAGTACGTTTATTCGCGGAGATTCCTTCCGGCCAGACATATAATTAATGCGCGATGTTGCCGATAATAAGATGGCCTTCCCGTCAATTTCCACCTGCAGGCTGTTTTGCATTATGCTGCTTGTGAGATCTTCCAGCACTATTTCTGTAATTCCCGGCGATATACTTACTGAGGATTCTCTTGTGATTTTAGCATTCTGCTGGTATACGGTAACTTCCTTTATCTCAGATTTTACATTTATTGCATTGACCTCAACTGATAGAAATACCATAACTGATATAACAGGTAATAAAGCTTTCATGATAGAAGTAATTTATGTTAATAAATGATATAATAAATAGGGACAGCGCCCTTAAAATTAAATAGGGACAGCGCCCTTATTATTCTGCTTTTTAATAGGGGCGCTGTCCCTATTTTTGTCCCTCTTTTATAAATCCGGCACTTTATAAATAACCGAATTAATATTCATGCCGGCTCCGACAGATGTAAATACTGCAATCTGCCCGGGAAGCAGTCTGTGATTATCCATTCTCCCGGTAAGCAATAAATTAAGAAGCGTGGGAACAGTAGCAACCGAAGAATTTCCTAACTTCGAAATTGTCATTGGGAGAATGAATTTTGGAATCTTAATCTCCTTATACAAATTAAAAATCCTTTGTACAATTGCATAATCCATCTTTGCATTAGCCTGGTGTATTAGTATCTTTTTTACATTTTTCAGCATAATTCCTGCCTTGTCAATACTTTCCTTAACTACCTGGGGAACAGTTACCAGTGCATAGTTGTATAATTTTCTGCCATTCATTTTTAAAAAAAGCTCATTACCCTTGTACTTCGGATTATTAGACTTGCCAAGCCACAGATTATATGCCTGGTCAACCGTATCGGTCCTTGTAACATGCGACAGTATACCAACGGGCTTATCACTTTCGTAAGCTTCCAGTATAGTTGCTCCTGCACCGTCTGCATACAGCATACTGTCCCTGTCGTGAGGATCGGATATCTTTGATAATGTATCTGTACCAATTATCATAGCTCTTTTGGCGTCGCCCGATTTTATATAATAATTGGCCTGGATCATCCCCTGCAGCCATCCCGGGCATCCGAAAGGGGTATCATATGAGACAGTATTCGGATTTACAATGCCCAGCTTTTCCTTAACCCTCGAAGCCAGACTGGGTAATATGTCTATTTGTTTACTTTCGGTTCTTATATCACCAAAATTATGGGCTACAATAATATAATCGAGCGTTTCCTTATCAATGCCGGAGGATTCCAATGCATCTTTGGCTGCGAGATATGCTATATCGGAAGCCGACTGATCATCTTCAACATACCGGCGTTCACGAATTTCAGTAATCTCCTCGAATTTCCTTATTATTTCCTCGTTGGATAATTCTATCCTGTTTCCGTTAATATCATAAAATTCGTTATTCATAAATGCATCATTTGGCACTCTCCTGGGCGGTATATAACTCCCCGTGCCAACAATTACCGTATATATTTTTTGTTCCATGCCTGCTCTATTAAAAGAGAAAATTTAAGTTTTATACTTAAAATAATCAACTAAATTAATATTTATTTAAGAATACTGCCACCAAAAAAAATAACAATTTATTGAATATGATTCGAATCCCTTGTCTTCTGCTGGATTAACCCGTGTTTATGTTAAAAAAACCTGGTGCATTTTATCTGCCACCAGGTCATGGTTCTGTTGCTTAAAGCTTTTTATTTAAATTCCAGGGCGATCGTCAATGATACTTTTACGGGTGTCCCATTCTGCAAACCCGGTTTCCATTTCGGTGCCTGTTTAATTATACGGATTACCTCATTGTCAAGGAGGGTATTTAATCCCTTTAATATCTTAATATCAGTGAGTGAACCATCCGGATTGACAGTAAACTTTACAAAAATCATTCCCGTTATTTGTTTATCCTTAAGTTCAGCAGGATAACTGATATTATCATATATATACTTTTTAAATGCCTCCATTCCACCCGTATATTCAGGCATTTTTTCAGCAATGAAGAGTATGTCATGTTCGGTTTCCTCTAGTGTGACATTGGGCGTGTAGTCTGCTGCGTCTGCGAAATTTTCATATGCTACTTTCTTGCACCCGGCAGTGTATCCCGAATATCTCAGGGCACTTTTTGGGGCACTGCCTACAGCATAATTGCTTACGCCTTCAGGCAGAGGCAGCGGCTGTTTTATTCTTGTAACATTACCTCCGGCATTCCTTATCTCTGAATCCACTGCCACAAAAGAAGTGTAGCTGGTAAGCAGATTATACTTTAATCCCAGCTTTGTTATTTCATCAGCAAGTTCACCGGTATTACCCAGATTATTGTAATCATCAAGATATATAATTCTCTGCCTTGCCCACAAGTATTTTAAGGCACTGTTACTGCCAGAAGGCTTCGATGATGAAAGATTTATAGAATTGTTATAATTGTCTTTCCCCGTATTACCATATAATTCAATATTTCCGGAAGCCTTCCCTTTGTATTTGCCGATTACCACTATTGGTCTTTCAGCCAGGACATCGGGTATATTCCGTGGTTCTACATCATACACATCAAATCCGGGATATTTTATTTTAATATTTGTCAGCACCGGGGAACTAATATATTTACGGAACTTCTCTGCATTCTGTCCGGCCTGTTCAGGATTTGTAATGATAAAAGGTTCTCCCATGCCGACGTGTGCCATACCCTCTATTATATATCTGTTTACTGACGATCCTATTCCAAAGGCGAAGAAGTTTGCCTTCCCCAGGTTATCTCTGATTAAGTCAAATGCTTCTTTTTCAACACTTACGTATCCGTCTGTTGCAATAATAAAAGTCCGCGAATAGTCTTCAGTGCCTTCAAGCTCAAGTGCCCGCCTCAGCGCAGGAAGGAGCTCCGTTCCGCCCCCTCCCCCCTGGTTATCTATATGCTGAATCGCTTTATTAATATTCCCGGCGTTTGCAGGCATGGACCTTTCAAACAAAACACTTGAGCTGCCTGCAAATAACAGCACATTAAACCGGTCCTGATTTCTCAGGTTTGTTATCAGGTTCCTCAAAAGTTCTTTTGAAATGTCAAGTGGAAATCCGTACATGGAGCCCGAAACATCTACAATGAAAACATACTCCCTGGGTGGCATTTCAGAAGAGATAATATTTTTAGGAGGCTGAATCATTGCCATAAAAAAATTCTCATCCTGTCCCTCGTATAACATTACTCCCGATTCTATTTTATTGCCCGACAGGCGGTATTGTAAAATAAAATCCCTGTTACCTTCGAACTGCCCGGTGTTTTTAAGCCTGATATCAGCCATGGTCATATTATCGAAGCTTATGTCCACTTCATGCGAAGGTGACCGGACATCACTTATAGGCAATCCTGAGGCTATATGCACATTAATATTAAATGAGTATGTTGGCTTTACTCCTTCGTTTAAATATGGATTTGATATCCATGTATCTCCGGGTGCCGACTCTTCGGACTGGTTGCTGTACCTGGGACCTGCAACAGTAGGATATACAAATTCATATACCGATAATTCAGGTACCAGGAACTCGGTATATTTAAGTTCTACCTGAATAATATCACCTGGCATAATATTGGCTACACTCATCTGAAAAACATTGGGCCTCTCCTGCTCGAGCAATGATGCACTTTTACCTTCATTCCTGGCCTGTTCATAAGTTCGCCTTGCTTTCTCTTTTTCCTGAATTATGGCAAATATTTCACGCTCGCCAATTTTCATTTTCATATCATAGACAGCAGCCCTCGTTGACGCCGGAAAAACGTAAATTGCTTCCAGAACACTCTGTCCTTCATTTTTGTATACCTGTGTGATCGTAACATCTGCAATCACTCCTGCAATGTTCACATCTGCCGAAGTTGACTTCAGCGGTAACTGATCGATTTCAGGATTATCACTCTTTATAAAGAAATAGGGAGAAAGAGTCTTATCTGTCTTCTCACCTACCTGGCTGCAAGCCACATTCAATTGCATAAAAAAAACAGTAACCGTCGCTGTCCCCAATGCAATGAACCTTTTAAATTTATCAACTGTTGTTGTTTTCATGATTTTTGAAATTTTGAGATTATTTTGTAATAAGATGCAGGGCAGCATGAAATTCCATAAACCTGAAATCATTATAAAGAAAAAACTTATGTCTAACTTGTCTGCAATTGCACCTTTGTTAATAAATTTACCGGGAGCAGGCAGAAAAGTGTGGTATATAATTTGTCGTTGATAAAAAGGTAAGTTTTGTATAATTTTATAACTTAATTATTAATAAACATTGTTTCTGAAAATTAACCGGCATACATATAAAAGATTAAAAATCAATCATAATTTTACAGATGAAGAATTAATTGCTGAATATTTTTCAAACGGACAAATAAAAATAATCGGCGAACTGTTCAAAAGATATACCCATCTGGTATTTGGTGTCTGCCTTAAGTATTTGAAAAATGAAGAAAAGAGCAAGGATGCAGTAATGGAAATATTTGAAAGCCTGATTGAAAAACTGAAGACACATAAAGTATCAAACTTCAAAAGCTGGTTGTACATTGTCACAAAAAATCATTGTTTAATGCTGCTTCGTTCAGATTCGTCATATGCCAAATTAAAGGAAAGAATATTTTATAATTCTTTATCAGAAAATATGGAAATAGACCATCATATGCATCCTTTATTTAAAGATGATCAGTGTATTATAACTGAAAACCTGAATGAAGCATTGGATAAACTTAAAGCAGAGCAGGGAAATTGTATAAGATTAATGTACCTGGAAAATAAATCTTATAAAGAAATTGCAGATATTACCGGATATTCATTAAAAGAGGTTAAAAGCCACATACAAAATGGGAAAAGAAATCTGAAAAACTATCTTATTAATCCAGATGACAAAAAAGAATAAAATAGAATCCCCCTTTTCAAATAATGGCTGCCTGTCGGCTGCAACTATTAATAATTACCTGTCTGGCCGATTGAATGACGAAGAGAATGAATATGTGAAAAAACATATTAATGAATGCGTGTTTTGTGCTGATGCAGTTGAAGGATTTAGAAATATAAAGTTAAAAGATTCACTTGTTAAAACCGTCGGGCAACTTGACAGGGAGATAGACAAAAAATCTGAAACAGGGGATCATAAAATACTATTTTTAAACAGAAAAGTACTGGCATATTCTTCATTGGCTGCTTCAATCTTAATTATTTCAGGATTATTTTTGCTTATAAGTAATAACTGGTTGCGCCAGGACAAAATTGTCAGCGAGAACCTTTCATCAAAGAAAGAGAACCAGTTAAAGCCCGGCCAGGGGCAACAGGAAAAGAACAAAGAACCGGGCTCTTTGCCGGAAGAAAAAGCTGTTCCGGTAATACATGTGCCTGCTGCTGAGTCTCACGATAAGGCTGAAATGACCGATATTAAAGAATTAAAATCGGTTGCCGGTGTTGCCGGATCAGAACTGGTTACTGATATTCCGGAATCAGAAAAATCTGTAAATCTTGAGGCACCCCAGCCAAAAACAGATAATATAGTGACTGTATACAGGGGTACTAAGAGTACGGGAACAGGAGCTGTCAGTGAGGCTGAAAAAAACAAAACATTGAAATTCGAAGCAGTAAGAGGCAGAGACACAAAGAAATCTGCAGAAAAAGCATATTTGCAGCCGGAGGAAATATTACCTGTAAGCATGCAAAATGAAGATACTTTATATTATGAAACAACAGTATATGCAGGGGCGGATGAACTTCCAATTTTTGGCAATGACGGTATAGAACAATTCAAGAAATATTTACAGAAGAACTTGAAATATCCTGAAGAGGCAAAAAAATTAAAAATTGAAGGTGAAGTATTGATAAATTTCACTGTTGATGATGCCGGCAGGGTAATTGATCCTAAAATTGTCAGTGGTGTTGATTCTTTATTAAACACTGAAGCTTTAAGGATTGTAAGTTCTTCTCCCCTTTGGATACCAGGCAAAAAAAACGGACAACCTGTTAAAATAACTTATACTGTCCCTGTCATTTTTAAGATAAAATAACCCGTGGTTTTGCTAATGGTATTTCTTTTTCCCAATCCTTTTCGCCTTCTTTGCATAGGTCTTTCTTTTTTTTGCTTCTGTGTATTTCTTATTCCTTGGAAGTTCTGATTTTTTTGGCATCATCAGATTTCTTCTTTCCACCATATCTTTATAGCCACTGCAACCTGTCAGTATAAGTAATATTAAAGCTTTAATAAGTAATCTCTTAATATTTAATATTTTATGTCTCATTTAAGAAGTATTAATCATTCGGAACAAGTTATGAAACAATTATATAGCCGATCAATTGAATATTACGTCGGGGACATTAAAATGTTTTGCATATTCTTAAAATAACATTAAAATTAAAATTTAATTAACAGAATATTATAAATTTGTTTATAAAATTTATTTTACGTTGACTGGAATATAGCAGATTGCTTCTTAGATACTTACGACAGTACTTATTTGATAACTTATGTTTCAGAATAATTTAAATTTTATAGCCATGGAAAATCCATCAAAAAATGAAACTAAAGTTGAAAAAGTCGAGGAAGGAGTCTTTAGAAAGGTCTATTACCTGAACAATATCATGACCGCAATTTTAGATTATACGGAAGGGCCCATGGATAAGCCTGATCCGGTTCACACACATGAGAATGAACAAATATCTTACATCGCAAAAGGACAACTGTTTCTAATAATAGGAGATAAAAAGAAACATCTTAAAAAAGGGGATGTGTATTATATACCATCAAACATTCCTCATTCTATTCAGATATTGAGTAAAAATGTCAGGATTGTTGACAGCTACAGTCCGATAAGGGAAGATCTGCTGAATGAATAAATCAAAAATATTGAGTTTTTAATCACGGTCAAATTAAGCGATTTTAACCTGGCGGCCGGTAAATTATCATAAAAATTAATAACCGGAGGGTTACTTTTTGCCAATTCAGGGAATTAAGTAACTGATGGAATTTATGAAATTGTTCATTTAAGGCACCGGCCGTTAAACGAAACTATCCTTATCAATTAAGTACTGTCTACTTATTAATATACACTTCCGGCCGGTTTTAAATATAAGGTATATAAGGGCAATTAGTGTTACTTCTCTAGTCTATCTTCTGACAATCATCTGTGAACTACCTGGCATGCTTACCTGTATCTTCATATTTCTTATTTTCGACAGGTATTCCGTATCATACTCCTGAAGAATCTTTTCATTATCAAGCTTTTTCTGCTCAAGAGCTAACTTTATGTCCCTCATGCTTTCCCTGTCAAAATCGCAGTTTATATATGCATAATAAAAATCTTGCAATGATTGTATGTCATAGCCTGTGATAAGATCCCCCCATGTCAGGTATTCTGCATCTTTTCCTGCATTATTGAATCTTTGGACCATTTCAAGATTAACCACAACCCTGTTATCAGCATTATTATCTGCCGAAACAACATCCTGTGAATTTGAATTTATCAAAAAGAGGATGTTTACTAAAAAAATTAACAGCACAGTTTTTTTCATTGTTTAATATTTTAGATTTAGGACTCTCATCATTAGTTTATAAAATGTTTGTGAACTATTTAAAAATTTGTCCCGAGTTGATTCTTTGTTAATCGCTTTTGTAAATTTCTGCTAACCCTGAGTTAGAGTATTGAAGTGATTATTTAATCTCTAATTCAAACTATTTATACATTAATATTAAATATTTGTTAATTAATTGTGATAAGCAGAAAATAAGGTGATTTAAATCATCAGGTTAAGGTGACGATCGTCATCTTATAATTATTTAAAAACCTAAAATGTCTATGTTCTGAATTGACGAATCAACGGGAATGGTATTTATATTAACTGCCTTTCTTTGTGCAAGTTCATAACGTATTTTGGCCAGTGGTATAACAGGATTAGTAATATCAACCTGTATGCTGAATTCGGTGAACGTCTTACCTGCATTTACGGTTGGCTCATCGGCGAATAAATTGTTATCCCGCAGATACTGTTCAATTTGCCTGACATTACTATTGGCAACATTAAAAAGAATCATTACTTTATTCTCTGCATTAACCACTCCATATAAATTAAGCACAAACATCTTTAATAAGTCGGCCTTTTTTACATCCTTTTTCAGTCCCGGGCTAATCCATATTCCCGTTTCCGAGTTCATGACAGTATCAATTATTTTCAATCCGTAGTTTCTTATAGCATTTCCTGTCTGGGTAATCTCAACACCAATATCAGCTCCCAGGTTTTTTACTTTTGCTTCAGTTTTGCCCCAGGTTTCATATACAATTATTCCATGATTTATTTTATGAGGGGTTTTATATTTCTGAACAGAAAATTTACTAAAATTTTTGTATTCACCTATATTTTTCAGTTTCTCAATCAGCCAGTTAAGGGCTATATAAGGCATTTCAGATACGATAGTAATTATTTTTTTATCACTGCAAAGTACTTTCAGGTAGTCTTCAATTGTATTATGTTCATAATCAGCATTGAGAATTCCTACAATACTAACGAAACCTCTTCTCAAAGACAGGATCTTTTCAAGTTCAATATTTTTATTGTATTCATATTGCATTTCAAGTTTACGTTCATAAATCCAGTCATCTCCAGCAATTGCAACATCAAGCTCATTTATGCCCAGCTGTGATCCAAATTCCTGCGGCCTGCCGTCCCAGCCAAATAAGTAGTTTATAGTGCTGAACTTGCTCGGACCGCCTGATTCATATCCACTGGTTTTAAATCCTGCATATTCCAGCAGCTTTATTAAGCTGCCTCCTCTTTCCGGATCTGCCAGTGAGCCGGCAGGCATTCCTATTTTTAAAATTTGTTCTTCCATGATTTATTATCTTTCAGTAAACTCAAGTTTGTTGCCGGATGTCAGCCGCCTGTAATAACATGTAGTATGAGGCAATCCGTTCTCCCTCATCGCATGGCAGGCTCCTTTTCCCACAGGTACTACCAGATACAGCAGCGAATTTTGTTCACAATTTATTCTTATTTCTTTAATTTTTAAAAAATCACCGGATGTATCTCCTTTCTTCCATATCTCCTGCCTGCTCCTGCTAAAATATGTAGCATAGCCGCTTCTCCTGGATTCATCAAATGCTTCTTTATTTGTATATGCAAGTATCAGGACTTCCCTGGTATGAAAGTCCTGTGTTATAACAGGTATCAATGCCCGTCCGCCGTTTCCGAAGTCCAGTAATAATTCATTTGTATATTCCTTGCTCATTGTTAGTTGACTTTTTTATATGCTAATTTACTATACTAATATTTTAAATTAACTGCTAATGTAATTTTTACTTTTTATAAAAAGAAATTTATACAATTTATATTATTTGTGTCTTAAAACTTTCCTTATTAACCTTATTATTATTATGGTGTTAAAAAATATATTTTAAACATTGATGGATGTTAATTATCTTCATAAGTTTTATTGTATTTATTTCACTATGTATTAAGTTAATATATTTTAAATAAATCAATAATAATATTAATTTTATGTACTATATAACTTTCTCTTCTTTAAAACAAAATAAGATATAAACAACACCAAAATCCTTATAATTTTTTGCCATGAATAATAATAAAAATGCCGGTTTGTCGAAAACATTAAAAGACTGTATACTGTTATTTTTAGTATTATTTACATTTATAGTTCCTTCATCCGCGTCCGCATGGTATACGCTGGTCTCAGGAAACTGGGAAGATCCGTCAATATGGACCCTTGATCCGTCGGGTGCCCTGCCTGACAATCCCTTTAATTATACACCGACAACATCGCCGACAAGTGCAACGGATAATGTGGTAATACTGACTGGCAGGACTGTAACGGTTCAGCCCGGAAACGATAACAAATCAAATGCAATATTAACTGTTAATGGCCGCCTTGACTTTACAACAACCACGGGACATAATTTTTCGGAAATCAGGGGGGGCGGGAAGATTCTGCTGTCAGCAGATAATTTCCCTGCCGGTGATTCCACTCATTTTGTAACTGCCGGACAGGGTGAGGGAACGGTAATTTATTATGGCAACAGTTATAATTTAAGCAGTGAAAGAACTTTTTACAATCTTATAATTGACCTTGACAATCCCGCTAACACCCTTACATTGCTTGCAGATTACCAGCTTAACGGCAACCTCACGGTAACCAGCGGTATATTCAGGATAAACGACAATTCCAGTACTACCAGGTTAAATCTTACAGTTAATGGTGATGTACTGGTCGACAGTGACGGTTCGATAAGGGTCGGTACGGCAAATGCATACAGCGGGGCAGCTGCTGCCGGTTATGGTAATTTCCATAAGGGGTACCATATATTTACAGTTAATGGCGACTTTACAAACTACGGGATCATCCGTCTGACGAACCAGGCTGTTCCCAATTACCAGAACCGGACTACAACGGGAGCCGTGTCACTGGTATTTACCGGCGCTCAAAATAATACATTCCAGTGTTATAATACCACTGACCTTTATATACTGGTAATAAACAAGGGGACGGACCAGACTTACGAGCTGGCTTTATATGCACAGGACAAAAGCCATTTCGGACTGTTCTGCACAAATGACGACGCCATGGATTCAACAGTACCGGAGCATCCCGAAAACAGGAAAGCGCTCTGGATTAAGGCAGGAACACTCCGTCTTACAGGCGAACTGCTTATTCCTTCCTTAACAGAAGGCGGAAATGACTGGGCTATAGGAGCAAATGCAAAATTTGTGCTCGACGGTGAAAATGTCGAAGTCTACTCCACAACTACTACTGCATTTGATTTTTCAGGATTATCATATACTACACCCAATGGTATAGTAGATGCCACTGGCGACCAGGGAACTTATTTGTTCGGTGACTTCATTATTAATGACGGATTCTACTCGTCCAGCAATAGTTCAGGTATGTGCTACCGCGATGAAGCTGCCGGTAACCTGCAGGTAAATGGCGGAGAGATTAGCCTGACACAGATGCGAATAAGCGGATTCTCATCTACCGGCTACTACAGTTACATTCAAACAGGGGGGATAACAAGAATAAGAGGTAATGGAGAGATCAAAAACACGGATCC
Organism: uncultured Bacteroidales bacterium; assembly: GCA_964461435.1. Classification (GTDB taxonomy): domain Bacteria; phylum Bacteroidota; class Bacteroidia; order Bacteroidales; family UBA10428. The sequence continues at coordinate 30,559 of CAYWUI010000037.1, forward strand.
CATATTCGGACTTGTTGATCCTGACATGGTCTTCACCATGACAGGGGGACAATTAATTATTGAAGAAATTTCAGCTGCCGGAGCCATAAGAATTGAATCATCACCAGATAAACTATATGTTACAGGAGGCGAGCTTATTATTGACTATAATAATACATCAACGATATATTCAACCGCTCCCTTTTATGACACGGACATTCGAACCGGATCAAACGTCAATTTACTCCACTCTTTCACTGTTTTGAATGACTTTACCCTTGGAACGGGTGTTACATTTGATCACGATGGCTTCAATGTGGCAATAGGAGGAGACTTTACAATAAATATCGGTGCCACCTATGTATATAATGCAGGAACACCCAATACAACTACCATTAACGGTAACGATGACAGTCAGCTTGCTTTTTACAATATAAGCGGTGCCAATGAACAGTTCTTCTGGAGGATGGTAATTGATAAGCCCCAGGATAAGACTGTGACGCTTGCATCAAGCAAAGCAGGAGCCGACCTCGAAGGCACGTCAAATGTTCTGCTGCATATTGACGGAGACGCGTTTATTCTTCAAAGTGGTATCGTCGACCAGGGATTTCACAGTATCAGATTCAATATCGACACTTTAATAAACTACGGCACACTGGGGATTTATGATCCTGCCAGTGCTACACCTGATGCTACATCAAATGGCAATAATGACCTTGTATATTTTAATTCGGATCCCTTTGAACTTTTCACCAGCGATAATTCACAATTCGGAAATGTCAGGCTTAGCAGTGCAAACCGGATAATTACCCTCAACAGCGATGTTTACATGCAGAGGCTGGACTGGGGACACGGGCGTATAGACCTGAATACTCACAATTTAAAACTGGACGAGCTGTATTTAAATTTGGATCCTGCCGAGACGGTGGGCGGACAGCCATCAGTGGAGGATATGTTTATTACATCGGGAAATGCTTCAGATGGCGGACTGACAATATATGTTCCGGCAACAGGTATAGATCCTACCGAAGGTGATAATATATTTGAATTTCCGGTTGGCATAGGACTGGACGGGATAGATTTCACTATGGGCGGCAATTCAAAATATACTCCCTGTCTGATTGCAATCAGCAATGTTACAGATGACGGTTATATTACTGTTAATCCGGTTGATGCAATATTGCCTACCACGAACCAGAGCGGAAATGTATTGTCTTATTACTGGAGGGTGAGGCACAGTGATTTCTCATCTCTTCCGACAGTGGTATACCAGTATTCATATTATGAGGATGACTGTGACGGAGCCAGCGACAATGTATTTGTGCCGGGCAAGGTGCTTGATGAATCTCCCTATACACGCTCATCGGAAGACCTTGCTGATCTTGATGAGGTAACCAATATTATTAATTTCGATGGAAGCGGAAGCGGGTTCACACTGGAAAATGCCAATTATACAGGCGGAGAAAGTGCCCGTTTTACAGGTTCGGTATATATATACTATACCAGGGATCATGGTGCAGATGTGGGAATAGCAGCCAGGGAACCCCGCTGGAGAGACAGGCTGACATGGACAAGAAGTGATCTCCTTATTGATGCCAATGGTGACGGTCCTATAGATGAAAAAGACTGGCATGACAGCCGCCAGCCTCCCATACCTGCCGGTGATCCCCATGGTTTATGGCCACAGGCGGGAGACGTTGTAGTTATAGGGTGGATTCCATGGGATGATGTGAATAAGGACGGTATACCTAACAATGGCACAGGCGATGCACTTGATGTGGATGATATGAGAGGCCAGCCTCATGGTGTCTGGGCAGATAATAATACAGAAGCATGTGCTGAGGTTGTGTTTACTCAAATGAAAGATGTAGCTGGAAATCCCGTTCCGCGCTATTACCGCTCAAATTTCCAGTTCAGACCTACTTTGTGTATAACTGAGACAAACGGTAACCTTAATGCCGGACTGGTACGCGGGGAAGGTATGTTCTGGAACCGCTGGTCAGATCCAAATCTAAACCTTATGGACCTGGGTGAGTTTGTCAGTGAAGATTCGGCATATATTGTATATGAAAGCCATACAAATCCGAATACCCTTCTTAACACTCCTCCCGATGCTCCTAACATGATAGTAGCCACA
>CAYWUI010000038.1:0-30673 GCA_964461435.1 uncultured Bacteroidales bacterium
GTTTTTAGAGCAAAAATGAACATTGAAATCCAAAGTCAACCATAGTCCGAAGTATTATATTACAGCGTACCTGACGGATCAGGACTAGTAGCGGCAGTTGAACTGCTGAATATGGACGGATCATTAAAGCGGACTTGAAGAAGGAAATTTAAGGGCATTCAGGGAGCTGCCAGGTATAAACCTGCAATCAGAGACACATGCCGAACAAATTTACAGTGACAACTATGTTTCACTTATGCCCGGAGAGCGACGCACGATTCATGCAGAACTTGAAAATGCAGATACCGGAGGAGAAAAGCCTGTGGTAGTGGTTGAGGGAATCAATATAGCGGATCGGAAATAATGGCAACTAATTGAAAACTTAAAAATATATCTCATGAAACAAAAATTATATTACCTGCTGCTTGTTATCGTGCTTGCTATGGGTTTTATTACTACCGGCTGTAAAACCAGACCCGGCAAGCGTGGCAGGGATTCAGAAAAGAAAGTGTCTGAATTTATACCAAAGGATACCACCTGGAAGTCATTGTCATTAAGAGAAAAAATCGGGCAGACGATGATCATTGTTTCAAGATTCTATGACTATGAAAAATTTGAAGGGGGTAACCTGGATACTTTTTTTGTGAGGTATCCTGTTGGCGGATTCTTTATGGCAGACTGGTATTATTTCTATTTTGCACCTAAAGACTCAACAATGGCTTATTACATGAAGGAAAGCATTAAAGAATATGCTGCCAGCTCAAGGCACCCGCTAATTTTTATGGAGGATTTTGAAAGGGGGCTCGGTGAAAAATTTCCTGCCTACACATACATGCCTGTTGAGATGACGCTGGGTGCCGCACATTCCGGACAGCTGGCCTATCAATATGGGAAATCTATTGCATTGGAAGCCAGAGACTTCGGCATTAACTGGCTTTTGCACCCCGTAGCCGATCTTAATTTAAATCCCCTGCACTCCCTTGTAAATGAAAGAGCTATATCTGACAATCCTGAAACCGCCATACCACTTTTAAAGAAACAAATTGACGGGATGCATGATCAGAATATTATTACCACAATAAAACATTTTCCGGGCGACGGTGCAACAATACGTGACCAGCATATAATGACCGCTTCAAATACGCTTAGCTGGAAGGAGTGGAAGCGCACATACGGAAAAGTATTCCAGTCCCTTATAAACCATGGTGCCCCTTCCGTAATGGTCGGACATATAACTTTCCCCGCCTACCAGAAGGAAAAGCTTAACAATTGTCTTCCTCCTGCCAGTTTATCGGAAGAAATTATAGTAAAGCTGTTAAAACAAAAAATGAATTTCAAAGGTGTTGTAATATCGGATGCACTTAACATGGGAGGGGCAGCCGGCTACTACCCGAATGAGCTGGAAACATCGGTCGCCTGCTTCAAGGCAGGGGTTGATTTAATGTTGTGGCCTGATCTGTCTTTTATGGATACCCTGGAAGCAAGGATATTAAGAAATGAGATACCTGTAGAAAGGCTTGATGATGCTGTTGAAAGAATATGGGCATTAAAGGAGAGGTTCGGACTCCTGGATAAGGACTATAAGGTATTTAAAAAACTGTCACCTGATGACAAAACCCTTATAGCTATTACTGCCAGGGCAGTTGCTGAGAATGGTATTACACTGATAAGGGGAGACAGCCGGCATCTGCCTCTTAATAAAAGCAAAGTGAAAAATATTTTGCTTGTTAACGTTAGTGAAAGAGACAAATCAAATATCTTTCTATATACAAGGAAGCTTCTTGAAGACAGGGGATTTAAAGTTGAATTAAGGTACGGCTTATCTTATTTTGACTGGAACTGGCGTATGGACAGCCTTAAATATTATGACAGGATTATTGCATGTTTTGAAAACAGGTATTTCGATCCCGTGGGCATTCAATTTTTAAAGGGACTGGAAGCTGAGTCTGCATGGACGTTTAATATGCTGCCCAAAGAACAGATGATTGCTGTTTCCTATAGCAATCCGTATTATTTAAACTACTATTTTCAGCATATTCCGGTGCTCATTAATGCATATAGCAGCGACAGGTATGTTCAGGAAGCGGTTGTCAGGGCTCTGACAGGTGAAATAATGTTTAAAGGCTTATCACCTGTAAAGCTTGAACATGATATATTAAAGTGATTATAACCTGCACTGCCTTATAATATGATAAACATACCGGATTTAGTAATACTTATTGATCTTTTCTATTAATAAATTTTTATCAATAGGCTTAGCCATAAAATCATCACATCCGGCTTCCATCGATCTTTGTTCATCAACAGGTGAGGCGAAGGCAGTCTGGGCAATTACAGGTAATTCAGGCCTTAGCTGTTTAATTTGCCTCGTCGCATCGAGTCCGTTTAATACGGGCATTTTCAGATCCATCAGAACCATATTTACTTTAGGGTGTGATCTTATTATTTCCACTGCTTTGCTTCCATTCTCTGCATATAAAATCTTTACATTTAAATCTTTAAGAATCTCACGCAGATACATAAAGCTTATATCATCATCTTCAGCAATTAAAACGGTGAAGTCACTGTATGCCCTTGCGGGTTTAACTGCTTTGGACCTCTTAAATTCTTTTGCTTTGTTCGGGGCCTTATAAGGAATATTGAAAAAGAAGACCGATCCCTTGCCGGGCCTTGATTCCACCCATATTTTGCCTCCCAGCAGCTCAGCATATGCTTTGGATATAGATAATCCCAGTCCGGTTCCTTCATGCTCCTTTGTATAAGATAAATCACCCTGCCGGAACCTTTCAAATATTTTGTCTTTCAATTCGGGCTGGATACCAACACCCGTATCTTCGACATAAAATTCAAGATTTTTCGCTCTGCCACCAGCCACTTTCTTCACTGTATAACCAAAACCAATATGACCATCGTCAGTAAACTTTATAGCATTTTTAATAAGGTTGGATATTATCTGCGTAAGTTTGGTCTTATCTGTTACTATGATGCTTTTGCTTTCACCAAGTTCCGCTGTGCAATAAAAAGAAAGACCTTTCTTCTCGACCTCAGGTTTAAAGAATACATATAAGTTATTAATAAGCTTATTTATACTGGTTTCTTCCTTCCTTAACTCTATTTGTCCGGCTTCTATTTTTGATATATCAATCAGGTCGTTAATGATCGTAAGCATGCGGTTGCCGCTCTGCTGTATTATTTTAATGTATTGATGCATCTTTCCCCCTGTGAGCGTCGGTGACCTTAGTAATTCAGCAAATCCAAGAATACCGTTCATGGGAGTCCTGATCTCGTGGCTCATGTTGGCCAGGAATGCTGTTTTCAGCCTGTCACTTTCTTCAGCCTTTTCCTTTGCTTTTTCCACTTCGATATTTATTCCCTGTATACGGTTGAGAATTTCACGTAGTTTTTTATTCTGCGCTCTGTACTCTTTATTTAATTTCTGATATTCAATGTTTTGCTCCTTAAGGATTTTCTCTGCCTGCTTCCGTTCCGTAATATCCTTTGCAAAGGAAAACGACACTTTCCTGTTTTCGAATTCAACAAAATTAATAGATACTTCGACCGGGAAAACCGTACCGTCTTTTCTTCTGTGGTTAGTCTCAATTGTTGAATTACGCAACGAGCGCGTCCTTTTTCTGTGGACTTTCCACTTTTCCTCGTCAAAGTTTGGATCAAGCTGCCATATTTTCATTGCCAGCAGCTCTTTGCGGGAATAACCGAGGCTCTTACATGCCTGTTCATTTACATAATATATACTTCCGCTGTCATCAACCTGGAAGATGCTTATCAGCGAGTGATCGATGCCAAACTGTGTCAGCTTAAGTATCTGTTCTGACTTCATTCGTTCGGAGATGTCGCGGGAAGATCCGAGGATGGATTTTTTGCCGCCGATAAGTGTAAGCCCCACACTGACTTCAACAGGAATAATTTTGCCATCTTTGCACCTGTGATTAGTTTCAATGGTTACAGGTTTTCCCGGAACTAATTTGCTCCATATAGTTTTTTTATGATCATGTTTGACAAAGTTTGGGTCCAGATCACCTACATTCATTGATAATAGCTCTTCACGCGCATATCCCAGGCTACTGCAGGCATGGTTATTAACCTCAATGATATTCCCGTCCAGATCGGCCAAAAATAAAGCATCTGTTGCCTGTTCTATTAAATTACGGAACCGTTCTTCATTTTCTTCAGCTTTTTGCCTGACTTTAATATATTCTTCCTGAACCAGTTTAATATCTGAAATATCATTAAAGACAATAAACACAACATAAGGTTTCTTTTCATCGTTCCTGAATACAGGCACAGCACTTATATTAATCCATCTGTATTTTTTCTGTTGTTTGTTATAGATGTTCATAACCACATTTTTCACTTTCTTTCCTGAGGTAAGCGCTAGTAATGAGGGATTTTCGCTTCCGGGAAATGGTGAGCCGTCTTCCCTTGTAGCCTGCAATTCATGCAAAAGGATTGCGGGATCTTCCATTTGTGCCCTGGTAACCCCTAAAATCTTTTCTGCAACATTGTTTGCTTCAATAAATTTACAATTATGATCGTGGCAGATAAATCCTAAATCCAGAGTATCAAAAAATTCTATGTGTTTCCGAAGGTTATCAATCATTTTTGATGCCTCCTCCACATTATCTATGATTTATAGAAAAAACAAGATTGTTTTTCTTAATTCACCGAAAGTAAACTGATAGTCAATATGACCCAATTTACAAATTTTTCTTGTAAGTTGGTAAAAAAAATAGAGAGTTTTTCGGATACGGCTGCATAGGATTATCCTGCGATAATCAGTCATTTACAATTGCTTCCGGATTAACGATGTTAGGGACCCTGCCCCTCTTATAATACTCAATTATATTACAGGCTGCTATCTCAGACATTTTATTTCTTGTCTCTATTGTTGCAGAGCCGATATGTGGTAAAACAGCTACATTTTCCATGTTTAATAAGGGGTTATCAGGCTGCATGGGTTCCGGATTCGTAACATCGAGTCCGGCACCCCAGATGGACCCATTTTTTAAAGCTTCTGCCAGGTCATGCTCATTATGAACAGCCCCTCTTGATGTATTGACAAATATTGCCGAAGACTTCATTTTGTTGAAGGCATACTTGTCAAACAGTCCTTTTGTTTCATTGCTGAGTGTACAATGAACTGATATAACGTCACTATTTTTAAGCAGATCATCGAAGCTGACATATTGAGCATCCAGCAGATCTTCAGCAGTATAGTTGTGGTGGCGGTTACAATAAATTATCTTCATATTGTAAGCACCTTTACATCTTTTGGCCATCTCCATCCCTATACGGCCCAGTCCGAAAACACCAAGGATCTTGTTTTTAGGTTCAATTCCCAGACCGGCTTTCGGGCGAAAATAATCCCACTCTCCCCTGGAGATTGTCTTGTGCAAATAAAACATCTTTCGTGAAGCGGCAATCATTAATCCGAATGCCACATCTGCCGTTGCGTCACTCAGCACGTCGGGAGTAAAGCCGACAGGGATTCCAAGTCTTGTTGCTTCCTGTATGTCAATATTATCAAATCCCACTGCAAACTGGGAAATTATATCAAGGTGGCTGCATTTGTCAAGAAAATGTTTATTAATATTTTCTGTTACAGTGCAGTATAAAGCATCATTTTTCAGGGCCAGGCCTATAAGCTCCTCCTGTGTCATGGGCCTGTCTCCTGTCCACATAGTGATACCGAATCCCTCTTTTCGTAACAATTCAATTCCTGTATCAGGGAAACTTCTTGCTACAAGTACTTTAATATCTTCCGGCCTTTTCTTCATAACAGTGCATTTAAAAAATTCCAAAACAATAAATACCTCACATATCTGTAAACTGATAATCCAAAAATATAAAAATATACCTATTTATCTATGCCCGGCAATTCTGTCACGCAACTACAAGCTTATTATAATCATCCTAATACCTGGTAATCAACAATATTCTATAAACCTAAAATCAGATATAAAATGAAAACATACACTAAAATTGCTCTAATGCTGATAATATCAGTGTTATTGAAATCAAACGGACTGCTGGGACAGGACTCAATTGACAACAAAATGAGATTACTCGACTTAAAGCTGCAGCTTGTTGACTCAAAACTTGAGCTTCTTGATTCAAAGATTAAATCATGGGAAACCAGGCATGAAAAATTTGACAGTAAACTGGAAGAAATAGATTTGGCTTACAGGCAGATTGCCACAAAGATATTAATGCTTGACTTTGATCCGGCAGATTTTAATTACAAGTTCTATCTTCTCGACTCAATGATGAAAAGCCAGAAAAAGAGTATTGCCGAGCCAAAGATTGGCAGCATTGTTTCTTTCCGCTATGATACCATTAGACGCAAACCGTTCAAATCAGTTATTTCCTTAAATCCTGTAAGGATATTTGAAGGCACATTTCAGATATCGTACGAGAAATCAATTAATCCGAGAAATTCCGTTGACTTGTCCGGTTTGGCAACATATGCCACTGATGAAGGTATATCGAGACGGTACATGCTAAACCAGTCACTCAGCTATTACAACGAAAGGACAGATACTTACGATCCTTATAACAGCAAAAACATCTATGGGTTCGGTACTATTATTCAGTGGAAAAACTACCTTCTTGCCTCCGTAAATCCGAGGCACAAAGCTCCAATAGGAGTATATGCCGCAACCAGTATGATGTACCGGAGGCTCTGGATAAACGGATTTGAAACAAAATTTATTGAAGATGAATTTGTGACCCTGGATATAATTCAGAAATTAAATGTATTTGCCGGTGGCGTAATAATAGGCTCACAAATAAGTTTCATTAAAACACTCTCACTTGATATTTATGCAGGTGGTGTTTTAAGGCTGAGCATATATGATAATGAAACATCCTTTACCAAATATAAAAAATGGGATAATATAGACTTCTCGGGAGTCCTGCCAGCTGCAGGAATCAAGATTGGCATACTAAAATGAGGAACTGCCGGCCCATGCTAAGGCTATGGCGGCAAAAAATACTCTAAAATATCTATTCTTTAAAACCTTTTCCTATTTTGGTTTCTTCAATTTTTTTTTACTTTTATAAAGAAGTAAAAGTCCGGTATGCCGGATTGTAATAAATATATAATATTTTAAAATTCAGGAAAAACAAAAGAAGAATAGCTATGAATATGACAATTGCTGAGCTTGAGAAAAAAGCACGCATTCTCAGGCTTCATATCATCAAAATGATTGGCATTGGGCAGAAAGGACACCTTGGGGGATCCTGTTCTTTAGCGGAGGTAGTTACAGCCCTTTATTTTTATAAGATGAATATAGATCCGCAAAATCCATCGTGGGAAGACAGGGACAGATTTCTTCTCAGCAAGGGGCATGCGGCCCTGGTTCAATATGCAGCTCTTGCTGAGATGGGATTTTTTCCCAGGAAAGAAATAAAAAAAGTCAAGTGCCTGGGTGCCATGTTGCAGGGGCATCCCGATATGCTGACTACCCCAGGCATAGAGGCCAACACAGGTTCTCTGGGACAGGGATTATCCATGGCGTGTGGGATAGCAGCCGGATTGAGGCTGGACAACAAAAAAAGCAAAGTCTACTGCATTGTAGGTGACGGGGAACTAGCGGAGGGCCAGATATGGGAAGCTGCAATGACAGCTTCCTGTTATAAGCTTGATAACATTGTTGTTGTTTTAGATAAAAATGGACTGCAGGCTACCGGAATAATTACCGATCGTTATGACACAAATCCTCATGCTGAAAAATGGAAAGCCTTTGGCTGGCATGTTTCGGAAGTTGACGGTCATGACATAAAAGAAATATGTGACACCCTCGACATGGTGGATAAAATTACCGGGCGGCCGAAAATCATTATAGCCCATACCGTGAAAGGCAAAGGTATCACTTTTGCCGAAAATATCGTGGCTTTTCATAATGGCGAACTTACGCCTGAACAATTTGAAAGGGCCTGTAATGAACTGACATAATAAAGGATAAACTTATGAATATGCAAAATCCAAGGCAGGTTTATGGTGAGACTTTGTTAAAACTGGGCAGAGAAAATAAAAATCTAGTGGTTCTGGAAGCGGACCTGAGCAAATCTACGATGTCCTGCCTGTTCGAGGAGGAATTCCCGGAAAGATTTTTTGAAATGGGCATAGGCGAGGCTAATATGACCTCTTTTGCCGGGGGCCTTGCCCTGGCAGGGAAAATACCCTTTACCAATTCCTTTGCTGTATTTGCAGCGGGACGTGCATATGACCAGATAAGGCAAGGTATTAGTATTCCCGGGCTAAATGTAAAAATTGTCGGTTCAAGTGCAGGCCTGTCGGATTTTGGAGACGGCTCCACGCATCAGTCTGTCGAAGATGTTGCCATCATGAGGGCTATACCTAATATGACAGTGTTGGTGCCTGTTGATGGCATTGAAACAAGAAAAATGACCATAAAAATTTCCGCATATAAGGGGCCTGTATATATGCGTTTAAACCGCCATGATCTTCCTGATATATTTCCTGAAAACCAGGAGTTTGAAATAGGAAGATCATACCTGATAAGGGAAGGTAAAGACATTGCTGTTTTTGCAAACGGCATTATGGTATCAAAAGCTGTCCGTGCATCAGAAAAGCTTGAAAAGGAAGGTGTCTCGGTGAGAGTGGTGAATGTCAGTTCGTTAAAACCAACCGATGAAAATGATATAAAGAAATTTTCTTCCGGTGTAAAAGGTATTGTAACTGTTGAAGAGCATTCGTTAATAGGCGGATTGGCGAGTGTTATTACTTATATATTGCGCGGCAGCGGAGTACCTTTCATGACTATTGGCATAGAAGACCGGTTTGGCCAGTCAGCACACAGTTATGATGAGCTGCTTGCAGCTTACGGACTGACAGAAGACAATATTGCCAGTTCCGTCAGAAAATTATTATGTTAATCAATAATCCTTAAAAAAGGAATTGTCCAGATGCTGTTAATTATTGTCCTTTCTTTATGTATTCTGTTTATTATCCTGTCATCCACGAAGATGAAATTACATCCCTTCCTTGCCTTGCTGGTTGGAGCTATAGGTTTTGGATTATGTACCGGTATGCCTTTAAAAATGATAGTTCATTCAATAAACGAGGGATTTGGCGATACCATAGGCTATATAGGCATAGTTATTATTGCCGGCACTATAATAGGAACGTTCCTTGAATATTCAGGAGGCGCCTTTACCCTGGCAGACCGCATATTAAAACTTATTGGCAGGAAGCGTGTTCACCTGGCGATGGCTTTAATAGGCTATATTATTTCCATCCCCGTATTTGCTGATTCAGGATTTGTAATACTCTCACCATTAAATAAAGCACTATCGAAGAGGGCCGGTATTTCGCTGGCAGGAACTGCTATAGCACTGAGCCTGGGACTTGTAGCCACTCACTGCATGGTCCCTCCCACCCCGGGACCTATAGCTGCCGCAGGCATACTGGAAGCAGACCTCGGAACCGTGATCTTGCTGGGACTGCCTGTTAGCTTATTGGCCCTTGTCAGTGGCTGGCTTTTTGCAGTTAAGGTTGCCGCAAGATTTCCCATCGATCCTAACCCTGAATTATCAGAAAAAGAAATTGCATCCAAAATGAAAGAAGCACCGTCTGCAATTAATGCAATCGGACCCATACTGGTACCAATAATTTTGATTATGCTCAGGTCTCTTTCGGAGTTTCCCACACATCCGCTGGGCGAAGGAACTGTCAAATCAATCCTGGGCTTCATCGGCGAGCCGGTTATTGCACTTCTTATCGGGGTGCTCCTGGCATTCGGACTGCCAGTGAAATTTCAGAAGTATATGCTTTCAGATTCGGGATGGGTGGGAAAAGGATTACGCAATGCTGCAATTATAATTATAATCACAGGGGCTGGCGGCGCTTTTGGGAAGGTACTGCAGAATTCGGCCATAGCGGATACCATAGGAAAAACACTCTCAAATGCCACAGCCGGGATATGGCTGCCATTCATTATTGCTGCAACAATAAAGACAGCACAGGGCTCATCTACTGTAGCAATAATTACTACTGCGTCAATATTATCACCCTTATTATCATCCATGGGATTCACTACTGACATTGCCAAAGCGCTAATGGTGCTTTCCATAGGAGCCGGTGCAATGGTAACATCACATGCCAATGACAGCTTTTTCTGGGTGGTAACGCAAATGTCACATATGGATGTTAATACAGGCTATAAGCTGCAGAGCCTGGGGACCCTTATCCTGGGACTTAGTGCTGCAGTAATAATATGGATATTAAGTTTGTTTCTGGTTTGATCAATATAAAATAATTAGGTAATGGAAAATATGAAGGCTGTTGTTAAATATGCCGATGCACCGGGTGCAACGGAGCTGCGCGAGGTGCCGGTACCTGGCATAGGCAAGACAGATGTTCTCGTTGAAGTAGCATATACAGGAGTCTGTGGCACAGATCCACACCTGCATAAAAATATTTCGGCATTCCAGTTCACACGTCCGTTTATCATGGGTCACGAGTTCGCTGGAACAATAGTCAGTACTGGCAGTGAAGTAACAGGATTTTCAGTGGGAGATCGTGTAACATCGGAAACACACGCTGAATTCTGCGGGAAGTGTGCCCTTTGCAGGCAAAATAATTACCATCTCTGCAGGGACAGGAAAGGATATGGCTTCCATGTCGATGGTGCATTTACTAAATTTGTCAGGGTGCCTGAACGAATTTTACACTCTGTTCCTGAAAATGTCTCACTGAGAGAAGCTTCAATTACCGAACCTTTCTGTGTGGCATATAAAGCCATGGTGTCAAACAGCAAAATAAACCCCGGTGATACCGTAGTAGTAATAGGTCCCGGCTCCATAGGGCTTTTATGTGCTAAAGTGGCCCAGCTGTGTGGAGCAGTCGAAATTGTCGTAACAGGCACGGGGGGTGATGATAAAAGACTTGAACTGGCCAGGGAGTTTGGAGCAACAGCCATTATAAACAGCACCAATGATGATCCCCTGGAAATAATAAGGTCGCTTGGTGACGGTTATGGAGCGGATCTAATAGTCGACACCGCAGGCAGCTCTGAAACATTAAAACTGTCAATGCATGCTGTAAGACCTGCCGGCCAGATTACAAAAATCGGATGGGGCACAAAACCTGTCAATTTCAGTCTTGATCCGTTAATTGCAAAATCGGTGACTTTTAAAGGCCATTTCAGCCATACCTGGGATGTGTGGGAAAAATGCCTGGCGCTGATGAGCAAAAAGATGGTCGATCTTAATAAACTTATCACGCATGAACTTACTATTGACCACTTTGAAAGAGCATTCGAACTGGTGGAAACCAAAGAAGCTGTTAAAGTAGTATTAAAGCCAATTTAATTAAATACAATGAAAGGAGATAATTTATGAAAAATATAGGTTTTATAGGTCTTGGTATCATGGGTAAACCCATGGCCGTAAATCTGCTTAAGGCAGGTTATAACCTGGTTGTTTACGATATTAACCCGGAGCCTGTAAAAGAAGTGTGCGATGCCGGAGCCAAAGAAGGCGGATCATCTCAGGATGTGGCTTCCCGGAGTGAGATAATCATCACTATGCTGCCCAATTCACCGGAGGTCAGGGATGTTGTGCTTGGAGAGAATGGTGTTATTAATGGCGCAAAGCCAGGGTCTGTTTTAATAGATATGAGTTCCATAGCACCCCTGGTATCCAGGGAGGTATCGGAAAAACTGCAGAAAAAAGGAATAACAATGCTCGACGCCCCTGTGAGCGGTGGCGAGCCCAAAGCTATAGAAGGAACACTGGCAATTATGGTCGGAGGGCCCCGGGAAATATTCGATAAGGTTAAGGATATTCTGAACGTAATGGGTGCCTCTGTAAAGCGTGTGGGTGAAATAGGGAGTGGCAACATTGCCAAACTCGCAAATCAGATTATCGTGGCATTGAATATTGCAGCTATGGGTGAGGCTATGGTCCTGGCCACCAAGGCCGGTGTTAATCCTGAAGAAGTATACCAGGCTATACGGGGTGGACTGGCAGGCAGCACGGTGCTGGACGCAAAAATGCCAATGGTGCTTGACGGCAATTTCAAACCGGGCTTCCGTATAGAACTGCATATTAAGGACCTGATGAATGCGCTCGATACTGCCAGGGAACTGGAAGTGCCCGTATTCCTCTCGAGCCAGGTTATGGAAATAATGCAGTCACTTAAAGCTGACGGTAAATCAAAAAATGATCATGGAGGAATAATCCAGTTTTATGAAAAAATGGCAAAAGTGGAAGTCAGAAGAAATATAAATAAATAGCAAATCTAAAAGGAGTATAAAAAATGAAAGCGGCAATTTTAATGTTTATGACCTTAAAGGCAGTCCGGTTACTGCCTGTGATGACTAGGTTTTCAGCTCTTCGCCTGAAGCATAAGTTCATTTATCTCATCCAGGTGCAGCTTAAAATGGCGCAGGTAGTCAATAACCATTGACCTGAGTGATATTTTTTGATTCAGTGCTGATATCCATTCATTATTTAACTTTTTGGCATTTATATTACGTATAACATGGACGATATGTATATTGATATATTTCCATAAGCGGACAAGGCCGGTCCATTCCTCACCCTCATAGTTCTGGATGGCAATCCACCTGTCATTATTGCCAAAATTTGCATAATCGGGAAAAATCAGGGGGCTTTGCTGATATTGCAGATGGACAATGCGGTGCGTATTATTCGAGGCAGAATCCACCATATGTCCCAGTATCTGTTTTATACAGCGATTCTGACTGTTTCGCCTTTCAGTAATAACATCAGCGGGAAGAGCCGACAGCTTAGGCTCCCATTCCCCAATAAGGGATAGCAGCTCCCTGCATACCGGTTCAAATTCATTCATGATCATAATCTTTAGTGTTAAATTTTGTCTTTGGAGTTGCACTTTAAAGATATAAAAAGGATTCCATATTATAATATTAATTGCTTTTAATTCAAAATATTATTTGTTTTGTATTTTCTCTTAAAACAATATCCAAGTTCAAAAGGTACCTACCCTGGCTGAACTGGCAGGTGTTAAAATTATTAGAGGAGATGTTGGTGATGCCGGTGCTTATAAAGATGCTTTAAAAAGTAAAGATGCACTGGTCCATATTGCGCTGCACCGGGGCCACTCTGCTGTTGAGATGCCACTGAATGATACCCGTTCGTCGGTGCAACTCTTTGAGCTTGCAGCAAAGGCAGGAATAAACAGCATTATTTATATCATTCCAAAAACAGCGGGAAATACGAATATCACTATAATTGTCCATGCCATATAAACAGGCATATATCCCGAAATGGTAAGTTCGACTTTTTCAATACCTGCATCCCTGAAGTTCACCCTGAACAAATCAACCATAATAAGCAGCAGGTTCCCGAAAATTAAAATATTTGAACCCAGGACTGCTATCCTGTTGGGAGTAATTCCATATTCACCGAGCCGGTAAAAAATTGCTGACAGGGCAATCAAATCAATAATAAGGGTTACAATGGAAAGAACGAATAATACAATCTTATTAAACTGCTGTTTCTTTGCTTTGGATATTTCAGAAACGGAAAAAACAATAATCCCCATTACACCAATTAACATAAGATTAAAGACCAGTAAAAAGTCCCTGTCATTATAAGGGTCTTTGCGGGAAACAGGTATTGCCGCCAGGTAAATTATAAGAGTTATAACGACCAGAGGCCTGAAAATGTCAGCGATTATCGGGGCAATCTTATTTGTAACAGCTGTGTATTTCTTAATGATAAAGGTTGTGACGACAGGTGCGGAAACTAATCCCACAATTACCACATAGTCCGTATAGAAATTCTCAACATGTATGTCAATTGCCGAAAATAACCCTATAGTGATACCTGTTAAAATCATCCCGGCAATAAGGATTAAGGCACCGATAACAGCCAAATCACCGTTATATTTTATATAGTCAATAACTTTATATTTATCCCTGAAATTGTAGTTAATATATACAAGACCATAAATGCACCACATCAGTAGTGGCAAATGAATGTATGCCAGGTTCATTGACTGGCTTTGCGCATTATACGGCAGGAGATTTATATATATGACAGGTATCAAAAACAATGACGCTGACAGAATAAGCCTTTTTATTCCATATATCTTATTAAGCAGAATTGCATATAAGGAAAGGCCAAAAAAAACAATTGTTCCAAAATTTCTTTGATAGAAGATAAAATTACTCCTGTCAATGTCAAGGACTCTGGGTATCTCGGCAAGAAAACCCGTAATAATGCAGACTGCTATTAATATTGAAATATCATATCCCCTGAACCGGCCAAAACCGTCATGCTGTTTCTCATAATCCAGGCGTACCTTCCAGAATCTGGCAACCTGGTATTCCTTTATTTCCGGGAATACAATTTCAAATCCGGATGCAAAGGCCTTTTTGTCCTCCCTGTATAATTCTTCCAGTATTTCGGGGCGGTTTATATTTTGCCTGATCTTTTCCTTCATATTATTTATTGAAAGAATTGTTGTTAATAATGCAGCTGTCTGGCTGATTTTTTATTCTAAACGATAAGCAACAATCATTTATTGTTTTTAATGATTTGCAGATCAGCAATAACCGGTCATTTCGATTTATTTATAGCCTGTTCGACATCTGCAATAATATCATCTATATGTTCGAGTCCGACAGATATTCTGATAAGCCCCTGCGTAATATTTACAGCCTGCCTTTCCTCTTCAGTGAGTTTCGAATGCGTGGTCGTTGAAGGATGGGTGACTATGGTCCTTGTATCGCCGAGGTTAGAGGTAATAGATAATATTTCGAGAGAATCGATAAATTTCTTTGCCTTCCGCACGCCACCTTTTAATTCGAAGGTTACCAGTCCGCCCCCCATACGCATCTGTTTTCTTGCCAGATCATGCCTGTTGTAGGATGGCAGAAAAGGATATTTTACCCATATAACCTCGGGATTTTTTTCAAGATACCTGGCAAGTTCAAAAGCATTCTGGCAATGACGTTCGACCCTCAGGGCGAGTGTTTCTATGCTTTTGGACAGAATCCATGCATTGAAGGGGGACATGCATGGTCCTGTCTGCCTGGCAATAAACCTTATATCTTTGATATAATCCTTGCTTCCCAGCACTGCACCTCCTATAGTCCTGCCCTGTCCGTCAATGTGCTTGGTTGTTGAATGTGTAATAATATTGGCTCCGTATTTTACGGGCTGCTGCAGGTAAGGAGTGGCAAATGTATTGTCAATATTGAGAAGAAGATTATGTTTTTCGGCAATCTTCCCCAGCATCTCAAGGTCAACAATGTCCAGTCCGGGATTAGAGGGACTTTCGGCAAATATCATTTTTGTGGAAGGCAAAATATTCTTCTCCCATCCCTCATCATCATCAATGTCCACATAGCTATGGGTAATACCAAACCGCGGTAATACCTGCGTTATTATCAGGTGTGATGAGCCAAAGATACTGCGGCATGCCAGCAGATGATCACCTGCCCTCAAATGACCAATAATACTTAAATATATGGCTGCCATTCCCGAAGCTGTGGCTATGCCATCATCAGTTTCTTCAAGCGCACGCAGTTTCATAATAAACTCATCGGTGCTTGGATTTGAATACCTTGTATATATATGCCCCTCCTTCTCTTCGGCAAACAATGCCCTTGCCTCTTCAGCATCATCAAAAACAAAGCTTGAAGTTGCATATATTGGTACGCTGTGTTCTTTTTGAGCTGAAGGCTTAAGTTGTGTCCTTACTGCCCTGGTTTCAAATTTTATTTCTTTTTTCACGTGCTTAAATTATAGTTAATAGATTGATTTGGTGCCATTTAATTTAATCATAATTCTTTTGTTGTTCGATATTAAATCACATAATATGTATTTCATTTGAAAAATGTTTGTTACTGAAATATTAATTTGCAAATAACCAAAATAATAAATAATTTAAAGAAATAACAAAATTACTTATTTTTCAAAGTTAAGCATCTCCCTGAGCCATGAAATTAAAAAATATTAAAATATGATACCAGAAGCATTCAAAGAACTTCCAATTATAGGAATTCTGAGGGGCATAAAGGAAGAGCATTTGAAACCTCTTATCGGCAGTGTGATACGGTCGGGATTGAAATGTATTGAAATTACCATGAATACGGGTGATGCAGATAAGCTGATCAGGAAAACAATTGAAATGGCCGGTGACAAATTAATCATAGGTGCAGGCACCGTCTATAATATGGATAATCTAAAGAAAGCACTAAATGCAGGCGTAAAATTTGTTGTAATGCCCGCAATAGTTGAAGATATAATCCGGTATTGTGTAAAGAAAAAAGTCCCTGTTTTTCCCGGGGCACTGACGCCCTCCGAAATATTCCGGGCCTGGGACATGGGCGCTGCAATGGTAAAGGTTTTTCCGGCATCGGCATTCGGACCGAAATATTTCAGAGAGATAAAAGCACCTTTTGACGACATTGAACTTATGGCTACAGGGGGCGTCTCCGCAGATAACATTAAAGATTTTTTTACTTCGGGTGCTTCTGCAGTGGCTTTTGGAGCAAGTATTTTTAAGAAGGAGTGGATAGAAAACAGTGAGTTTGACAAGATACAAAAAGGCATAGAGGCAATAATTAAGGGTTACATGGACTGGAAATTGAAAGTATGAGATCAATTTATTTATTTTTGCATATTATTAACTTATAAAAATATTTATATGGGAATTTATTCTTCATACGACATAAATATAAAAAAGAGCTACCTGCTGATGCTTATAAAAATCGAAGAAGCAGATAAAAAAATTGATGTGCATGAGGAGGCTTTTATAAGCTTCATGGCAGGTAAACTGGGACTTACTGACAAGGATATCAGGGATATAAGGCAAAACCCGGAAAAATTTGAGTTTAGGCTGCCTGATAATATTGATGACAGGCTGCGGATCTTTTACAGCTTGCTTTATATGATGGGCATAGATGGAGAAATTAAGAAATCGGAAAAAGAAATGTGCAGGAAACTGGGTTTCAGGCTTTGCATAAATCCTGTTCTTATGGATGACCTTATAGATATTATGGTTGAGAACCTCAATAAAAGATTGCCTGAGGATCAGATGCTCGAGGCTGTAAAAAAGTATCTGAATTAATTAAGGGCATCTAAAACTTTATTATTCTAATAACCCTGTTCTGTATTTCGATCCCCAGCTCTTCACATAAAAATCCGGGACTATAGGATTTCAGTCCGGGTACCAGCTTTCTGCTGAGCCTGACAGTACTTGCATTATGGGCCACAAACATCTTATTATCAGTCAGCTCGACAATTTTGCGTGCCACCTCATAAAACCTGGGAGCATCGGCTGCCATTTCGTTGGTGATCCCCGTGAGTGCTGAAATATAATGCGGGATTTCCCTTTCAGGATTAATTAGAATAATAAACTCATCAGTAATTTTATGTCCGTCATGTATAAGAACAGCTATCTCGGTGATCCTGTCATTTGCTGAACTGCCTCCCGTGGTTTCTATATCAACAATGGCATACATAATGATGTAAAAGTATTGAAATTAATCATAAATTATATAAACACGTATTCACATAATATTAAAAACAATCTTTTTATTATTTCGTATATAAAACTATATTTGAAATTTTTTCACAGATATTGTATATTAATCTGTTATGATTTCTGTATCTTTTAACAATACCTGGTATTATTATTAATTGATTTATATGAAATTAAGGAACAAGTCAGCAAACAGGCCGGTAAATTTCATTTTATTAATCACCATACTTATCATATTATACCTTGCTTCAGGGATTAGGGCATATGCACAGGGATTAGTGATAAATGAGGTTATGTCTTCAAATAATTCAACACTGGTCGATGAAGACGGTGATTATAGTGACTGGATTGAGATTTATAACCCCGGTGGCAGTCCGGTTAACCTTAGCGGCTACGGGCTGACAGACCACACAGAAGATCCCTATATGTGGGTATTTCCTGATATTACTATAGATGCAGGCGGTTACATGGTAGTATTTGCCTCTGATAAAAACCGCCGTGATATCCCTGCGAACTACAATACAATTATAAATTGGGGAGACCAGTGGAAGTACCGTTATGAAAACAGCCAGCCTCCTGCCGACTGGAATGAACTTGGTTTTAACGAGACGGGATGGTATACCGGTCCGAGTGGTTTTGGTTATGGTGATGACGATGATGCCACCGTGATTGAAAATGCAAGGACAGTCTATTTAAGAAAGACATTTAATATTACCGATGCCTCGGCACTTACATCAGCAATACTGCATATGGATTATGATGATGGTTTTGTAGCCTATATTAACGGAACGGAGATAGCGCGTATGGCCATAGGAGAACCCGGTACACCCACATCCTGGGAAATGTGGACGGATTATGACCATGAGGCCAGGATATGGCAAGGGGGGAATCCTGAAAGGTTTGATATTAATCTTGGTGGCAGTCTTTTGCAGGATGGTACCAATGTCCTGGCAATTGAGGTACATAATGTTTCGGAAACATCCTCGGATTTTACGGCCATACCTTTCCTTACAGTTGGCGGTCCCGATATTTCAGGGGGATATGTACCCGAAATTCTTGATATTGTGCAGGAAACATATCTTCATACAAATTTTAGAATAAAGTCAAAAGGTGATACAATTATACTTACAACCCCGGGTGGGACAACCCTCGATGAACTGTTTACAGGAACAATACCTGCTGACATTTCCATGGGCAGAAAACCTGACGCTTCGGGCAGCTGGTATTATTTTGATGAGCCTACACCAGGCCAGTCCAACACGACGTATGGTTATAGCGGAATAACCAATGATATGCCCGTTCTTTCACACCAGGGAGGTTTGTACAGCAGTGCCTTTAATCTTGTGATGACCTCATCAAGCTGGAATGATACGATATATTATACGCTGGATGGCACAATTCCTGACAAAAGCTCAAACAGGTATACCGGTCCCATTCATATATCCGGCACAACGATTTTACGGGCCAGGCTCGTCAGGAATAACGAAATGTCATCATCAGTATTAAGCTGCGCATATATATTTATTGGAAGAGATTGTAAACTGCCGGTAATATCTGTTTTTTCCGATCCCTATAACTTATGGGATGTCAACTTTGGGATTTATGCAACAGGAAATAATGCATCCACGGAGTTCCCCTATTTTGGTGCCAATTTCTGGGAAGACTGGGAAAGGCCTGCCCATATAGAGCTCTGTGAGCCTGACGGCAGCCTGGATTTCTCTGTTGATGCCGGCATAAAAATATTCGGCGGCTGGAGCAGGGGAAATCCCCAGAAATCACTCTCCGTATTTGCACGCAAACAATATGGATACCCTGAAATTGAATACAGGGTTTTTAACGAGAAGCCTATTTCAAAGTTTGAGGCCCTGGTATTCAGAAACTCAGGCAATGACTGGATGAGCACAATGTTCAGAGACGGTATGATGACAAGCCTTGTCAGGCCCCTTGGAATTGACGTTCAGGCATTCCGCCCTGCCATACTTTTTTTAAATGGTTCATACTGGGGCATTCATAATATAAGGGAAAAGGTAAACGAGCATTTCATAGCATCAAATCACAATATTGACCCCGACAGTGTTGACCTGCTGGAAAATAGCGGGAATGTAATTGCAGGGGACGGGCAGCACTATTACGACATGATAGATTTTGTCACCAACAACAACCTTACCAGTACTGCCAACTACGAATATATTAAAACCCAGATGGATGTTGATAATTTTATAAAGTACCAGTTTTCGCAAATCTATTTTAATAACAGGGACTGGCCGGGCAACAACATTAAATTCTGGCGTGAAGCAAACAATAAAGGTAAGTGGCGCTGGATAATGTTTGATACCGATTTCGGATTTAACATCGGGAGTTCTACGGACCAGTATTTGAACACGTTAAGCTTTGCCCTTGAAGCAAATGGTCCTGGCTGGCCCAATCCACCATGGTCAACCCTCCTTTTCAGAAAGCTTGTACAAAACCAGCAGTTCAGAAACAGCTTTATAAACCAGTTTGCCGATCATCTTAATACTACTTTTCAGCCTGGTGCGGTAATTGCCCATATAAACAGTATTATAGATAAAATCTATCCTGAAATAACATATCATTATGACCAATGGGGTGAGCCAATAGGAAACTGGGAGGATGACGTGGACAGGATGAAAACATTTGCACGGGAGAGAGTTGGCGCATGCAGGGATCACATATTACAGCAGTGGTCGCTGACCGGCAGCAGGAGCATAACCGTAAATACCACTCCCGAATTATCGGGACAGATAAAAGTAAATACGATTTATCCTCCCCATTACCCGTGGAGCGGCATATATTTTACAGATGTTCAAATAGAGCTGAAGGCAGTGCCCAAGGAGGGCTACCGCTTTATCGGATGGACAGGCGACATTGATTCAGATGAACCTCTGATATCCGTCAACCCCTCTGCCAATTACAGTTTTACGGCACAATTTGAAAAGGACTTCTCAACACTTAATCCCGTAATTATTAATGAGATTAATTATAACTCACATCCTTCTTTTGATAGCGAAGACTGGGTCGAGCTTTATAACCGCGGTGACCGGTCGGAAGACATCTCGGGATGGATTTTTAAAGACTCGGAAGATGCGCACATGTATGTTATTCCTGCAAATACTGTATTATCACCCGGCGACTTTGTAGTATTGTCAAGGGATATAATAGCATTTGCAACACAGTACCCGTCAATTACCAGAATAAAAGGTAACTTTAACTTTGGACTCAGTTCCGGTGGCGAATGCATACGCCTGTACAACGGCAGCGGCGGGCTTGAAGATTCAGTTTGCTATGGTGTATCTGCCCCGTGGCCCTCAGAGCCTTGCGGACATGGGCCGACCCTGGAACTTATTGATCCTTACCTTGATAATACGCTGCCAGAAAGCTGGACAGCATCATCACACGGAACGCCGGGAGTTGTTAATGGTGCATACACGAGCATACCTGAAATAAGGGCTTCTGAAATATATGCCGGCAACCAGGTTAATGTTTATCCGAATCCGTTTAATACCATCGCTGACATATATGTTAACATGAGCCCAAATGAAAAAGCCAGAATATCAATATATAACATAAATGGAGAATTAAAACAAATTTTAACCTGCCACGGAGCGTTTGAGGGTATACATAAAATAAGCTGGGACGGTACCGACTTTTATGGAAACAGCTTACCTGACGGATTGTATCTTATCAGGATAGAAACCAGTAAATACCAGACTTCCAGGAAGGTTCTATTATTAAAGTAATTAATTGGAATTTAACTGTTAATTTCGTGAAACCTGGCAGGAATAAAATATGATGGTATAAAATGTTATTATTATTTAATACTTGTTAATTTTGACAGCTTGAAGTTATTAATAACTTTGAAATGAAATGAAATCAATTTTCTGTTTACTTATAACCGGATTTTTATTAATTGCCTCACTTTCATGCAGCAAAGATGAAGGAGTGGGAGGAACTGCAACCATCAGGGGAAGAGTTGTTATAAATGATTACAATGATGATTTTTCGATATTGTTATCGGAGCACAATGCTGCTGAAGAAGATGTATATATTATTTACGGTGATGATAAAACGTATGGAGACCGTGTAAGAACTAACTATGACGGGACTTTTGAGTTTAATTATTTGCTTCACGGAGATTACTCGGTTTTCATATATTCTGAAGACAGTACAAAAAACGTACTCTATGATACAGTAATTATTAAAAACGTCAGCATATCCAGGAAGGATGATCTGATTGATATAGGCACTTTTGTTAAAATCAATGTCCTTGATTATGATGACGGCAATTCATCTATAAGCGGGAAGATTTATAAGATCAATTATGACCAGAGTACAGTATGTACATTATACCCGCAGACAGATACAGCCCTGGCCCAGGAGCAGGAAGTCTACATTGTGTATGGCAATCACGAATTTTATGATGACAGGATCAGAACTCATTATGATGGCACGTATAAGTTCAGTAACCTTATTAAAGGCATATATGAAGTATATGCCTATTCCGAAGATATAACAGGCGCTGCACAGATGATACCCATAATCAGGCAGGCCGAAATTACAGAGGAAAATCAGGATTTGGTTCTTAGTGATATTTATATTGAAAACCTATAGAAGAAATGAAAATAGTAATGTTCGCATTCGCTTTTTGTATAATTGCAAATAACCTGTTTTCCCAGAGCAGGAAGAAGATAAAAGACCTGGGCATAGAGTCCGTAACTGAAGTTAAAGTGGACTACGAGGACAGTAACGGCAAAGAAATTATGAGATTTGAGACGGTTTACGATGACAAGGGTAACGTTGTTAAAGAAGTAGACTATGATAAAACCGGTAAGCTTACCGAAATAGTCACTTATGAATTTAATGAAGATAACGATAAAACAAAGGAAGTTCATTACAGGCCCAACAATAAGCCATTTAGAACCCTTACTTACAAATATGAAAACGGCCTGTTAACTGAGCGTGATGAATATGATGAAAGTAACAGGCTAATATCAAAGAAAAAGTATATCTACAAATTTAAAGATAAGTAGCGCACATGGAGGTCTTAAATATTAAGGCTCTCATTTCTGCCAACATTAATAACACCTTTAATTTCGGATAATCTGGACATCAGCAACTCAAGATGTTTCAAATCCCTGACAGTTATTAATAATTTGCCATCAAACATCCCTTCTTCCTTATCCATAGAGATTGAGCGGAGGTTTACCTTTAAGTCCTTGTTAATGACCTTTGATATCCCGTCAAGGATACCGGGCTCATCTTCACCGCTTATTTTTATTTCAACTGTAAACAACAGGTCTTCTTTGCTTTCAGTCCATTTTGCCCTGACAACCCGGTAATTATATTTCGTTAACAGCTGTGCGGCATTCGGACAATTGGCACGGTGAATTTTAATTCCCTCGCTAACTGTAACAAAACCAAAAATCTCATCACCGGGGATAGGATTACAACACCTGGCAAGTTTATAATCTATACTGCCCAGTTTCTCATCAATAATCAGAAAATCCCTTACAGTATCTGGCCCTGTTTTCAAATCGGCCTTTTCCTGGTCCTTTAATACGGAAACCTCTTCACCGTGTTCTTCATGGCCTGTTAAAAAGTCCTTTATCTCTGGCAGTTCGATTTTTTCGGAGGATATCTGATAATAGAGGTCCTGTGAAACTTTAAGCCCGTATTTTCTTAAGAGGCTCCTTATATTATCATCAGTAAAAGGTATTTTCCAGTTCTTAAATCTTCTTTTTAATATTTCTTTTCCATTCTCTGCTTCCTTAAATTTCTCTTCATTTAGTTTTTGCCTTATCTTGGTCCTGGCTTTTGATGTTACAACAAAATTCAGCCAGTCAGTCCTGGGTGTCTGGTTTTTCGAGGTTATGATCTCAACCTTTTCACCATTATTAAGTTTGTATCGGATTGGTACTGACCTGCCGTTAACTTTTGCGCCGGTGCATGCTGAGCCCACATCTGTATGCACATCATAAGCGAAATCAAGGACCGTTGCTCCCGCGGGAAATTTCTTCAGCTCCCCTTTTGGTGTAAAAACGAAAATTTCTTTTGAGTACAGGCTAAGTTTGAAATCATCAATAAATTCCACCGCGTCATGTTCGGGTACCTCGAGTATCTCACGTATCTTTTTCAGCCATTCTTCCAGCCCCTGCTCACTTTCAAGATTTTTATACTTCCAGTGGGCAGCAAACCCCTTCTCTGCAATTTCATTCATGCGGCTTGTTCTTATTTGTACCTCTACCCACCTTCCCTCCTTGCCTATTACTGTTGTGTGCAATGATTCATATCCATTTGTCTTGGGTACCGATATCCAGTCACGCAACCTTAACGGGTTTGGCTGGTAAATATCGGTGACAATTGAATATACATGCCAGCAATCGGACTTCTCTTTTTTAGGTTCGCTTTTGATAACTATCCTTATTGCAAACAAATCATATATATCCTCGAAATCAATATTCTTTGAATTCATCTTGTTCCATATTGAACATATGGATTTCGGCCTGCCTTTAATCTCAAAATCAAAACCCTGCTTTTCCAGTTCCTTTTTTATCGGATTAATAAACTCATTAATGAACTGCTTCCTCTCCTTCATTTTTTCAGACAGCTTCCCTGCAATAAAATCATAGGTTTTCCTGTCCGTATATTTCAGGGACAAATCTTCCATTTCCGATTTGATAAGGTAAAGTCCCAGGCGATGGGCCAGGGGCGCATATAAATATGATGATTCAGAGGCAAATTTGATCTGGGCCTCCCTGCCAAGACTCTTAATTTCCCTCACTATATATAAATGTTCGGCCAGCTTAATCAGTATTACCCTGACATCCTTTGCCATGCTCAGCAATAATTTTCTGAAATTTTCAGCTTGTGATGATTCCGTGCCGGTATCGAGATAATCGATCTTTTCCAGTCCCTGTGTTATTGTTGCAATAACATTCCCAAACCCTGCTTCTATCTGCTTGTAAGATAGTTTACCCTGCTTAAGTGCCATATTTAAAAATATGCTAATAACCGAAACCGCTCCCAGTCCGATTTCCTTTACTATAATAAGGGCAGTTTCAAGAGTCGTTATGACAGTATATTTCCCTGTCAGGTCTTTTTCAGCAGGTAAATCCGATATAAGTATATCGAAGGCTTTATCAATATCTGCCTTGTCAACAGGGTCCCTGGAAATATTAATCTCCCGGATAAGGAGATCATATTTATGCCGGATGTCTTTCTGGATATTTGCAGGGTAATCCTTTAGCATTTGTAATATTAATAAGTCCGGCTCATTGCCCTAATTATTAAATATTACAAAGATAGTCATATAAATTATTCAATTTTTTCCAGTTTATCCATTCCTTCAATATTCATTGATTTGGCAATCCTTGATATATTTTTCATATCAATATCCCCCTGGATACTGATAACAGCATTCTCGTCGGCACTGCCAACCAGGAGGAGCAATTCAGTTACCTTTTTATCCTCCTCCTTTACGAGGAACATAACATTCTCATTTTTTTCCTTTATTACCATTAGCTCCTTATACTCCGATTTAGGGAGGATTTTTAATACCTCATCATAAAGATTTATGCTCGTTTTAGTATCAGGATCATCATCCGTAGCAAGAATCTTTATGCTGTTCAATCTGCTTATGACTTCTTCCATCTCTTTATCCCCTTCATTATTCTCCATATCCCTGAACAGGTCGAACATATATTTTGTAATATAAACCGTTGTAAAACCCTCAGTACCTGAATACTTGTCAAATAACTTATCAACAGGTGACTGTGAATTTAACTTAACCGTAATTACTGCCAAAGCGATAAAAATTAAGATCTTTTTCATGACGATTATTTTACTTATTATTATTAATATTTTCTGATTCCGGCATTTTTGTAAGATGCTGTAATATACCCAATCCCCGGTTTAACTTTGAGATGGGCTCAAGTTTTTGCACACCTTCGTTAATTTTGGACATATTATTTAATTCTTTGGTACCGTAGTTTAGTTTTTCCGAAATATATAAAAGGGTTCTTTTTGTTTCCTGATAGGCCAGGTAGGGATCCTCAATGGTGTCAGAATATTTTGGCCTGGCCGTGAAATATCTTATTGAATTGTATACCCCGAATAATATTAGTATGGATGCTGCAAGGGCTGCTATCTTAAATCTTACGTTCCTCCTGTTGAAAACCGGGTATTTTACTTTCTGGTTGTCAATTAATGATTCAAGGTTTTTCTCAAAATCCTTAAATGGGACATCCGCATTTTTTACCCTGTCATACATTGCAAAATGTTCCTTTTCAGTCCTCAGCTCCTGGGGGACATCAGGATTCTCAACAAAGTATCTTTTTAAAATCTCTTCCTCCTCCAAAGTTGTATCGCCATCGTAATACTTTTGAAGAAATTCCTTAATTTTTTTAATATCCATGGTTTTCAATATTGATTATTGATTCTTTTATTTTCTTTCGTGCTCTTGACAGATTTACTCTAATAGCATTCACACTGATATTAAGTATGTCCGCTATTTCTTCAAACTCATATCCTTCAATGTCCCTGAGCTGGGTAATCATTCTTTGCTGCTCGGGCAGGCCCTGCATGATATTGTCGAATTCATTCAATCTGTCAGATGTTTCAAGTATGCTATGCGGATTACTGTTGTCTTTCTGATAATCGTAACCTTTGTTATAATCTTCAATCAACAAGGGCTTTTTTGCCTTTAATCTGTCATAACACCAGTTTTTCGTAATTTTCATAGCAAAAGCTTCTATATTTCTGACTGATACCATTTTGGCCCTGTAGTTCCACAGTTTGATAAATACCTCCTGTACAGCATCCTGGGCCTCATCCTTATCATTTAGCATCAAACGGGCAAAATTAAACAGCTTTCTGCTCAGTGGTAAAATTTTGCTTTTAAACTCTTTTGAATCCATCAGTTAATTTGCCCGTTACAAAAAGTACAAGACAGAGTATTAATCTTTCATTCCCTAATATTGTTTTCCTGCCAGTTCCAGCTTATCATGACATTTTATGTCCAATGATCCGGATAATTCAGCTAACTTGCTCAATTCTATCTCACCTTTAATACTTATCAGCACATTTTCATCAATGCCGCTTACTATCAGCAGAAATTCCTTAATAGTACCATTTTCCTCACGAACCAGCATATTTACATTTTCATCTTTATCCCTGACAACCATTAATTCTTTATAGGGTGATCGGTCAAGCCGGTTATAAATTTCATCATAGAAATTCAAATCCTTATAGTCTGTTCTGCCCTCCTGCGTAAGGATCTTTATCTCTTCAAGTTTTGAAATCTCTTTTAAATCATTATTTTCGGGATCAAGCTTTGCAACCATTTTAAGCATATCACCGGATATGTTTATGGTTGTAAAACCTTCGGCTCCCGCATATTTTTCAAAAACACTGCTTACAGGATCCGTCTGTCCCTTCAATAAATTAGCCAGGGCACATACAAATAATACAAAAATTAGTCTTTTCATTTTTTCAGGTTTTTAAGTTATTATTTTAATTCTTCTTCAAGACGAATTAAACCTGAAAACATTACAACACTATATAGATATATTGTATTACCTGATTTTCCTATTTTGCTTAAACTCTGCGCTGCACTTTTCCATAAAATAAGCCGGGGGTTTTCTTGGCCTGCGGGAATTTGCATCAATAAAAACAAGTGTGGAATCCCCCGTGCAGATTATCTCAGAATTATCATTAAGAACCTCGTATTCAAAAAGTACTTTAACTCCCGGTATTTTTTTCAGATAAGTTTTCACTGTAAGAATATCATCATAATATGCAGGGGCCTTATAATTTACATTTACCGATAAAACGGGAAGAAGAATACCATCTTCTTCCATTTCCCTGTAAGTCAGTCCCATATTTCTGAGAGTTTCAGTCCTGCCCACTTCAAAGTAATTGAGGTAATTAGCATGATGCAAATAACCCATTTTATCAGTTTCTGAATAACGGACCCTAATATTTGTAACTGAGCAAATCATCTTTCCTGTTATGAATATATTTTTAAAACGGAGAATCCTGTTCCCTGGAAAGTCTTCTGTAGGCTATCCTGTCACATACAGTAGGAATAATTCTTTGAAAAAGGGCTAACAGTTGTCCTTCAAGAGTCATTATCTTATGTCTTTTTTTCTTTCTGAGTGCCTTGATCATAGCTTTTGCCACCTTTTCGGGCTTCATGTGCTTTTCCTCGTCTCGCGGAGTGTAACCCTGCGGTTCCCCGTCTTTGTTTAATGCTCTTTTTCTAATTTCGGATTTTGTGAATCCTGCGGTCAGGATCATCACATGAAGTCCGTTTTTAAGGTTTTCAACACGAATTGTTTCAAGTAGTCCGTGCAACGCAAATTTTGAGGCAGAGTAGCCTGTCCTCCCGGGCAAACCCTGAAATCCTGCCAACGATGAAACACCTACCAGCGACCCCTTTGATTTTAAAAGATACGGCAGTGCATACTTGGAACAATATACTGTCCCCCAGAAATTAACTTCCATAAGCTGCCTTAAAACTTCAACTTCAACATTTGCGAATAATGCCCTCATAGAAATACCGGCATTATTTATAAGTATATTAATCTTCCCGTATTTTTCGACCGTCTTTTCTATTAAGTTCCTGCAATCATCCTTGTCGCTTACGTCAGTCCGGATTGCATACGCCTCGAAGCCTTTATTTCTCAACTCACTTTCAATTTTTTTCAGCTTATCTTCACTCCTGGCGGCCATGACGACCTTTGCACCCCTCCCGGCTATTTCCTTTGCAATAGCCAGCCCTATACCTGAAGAAGCTCCTGTGACAATTACAACCTTATCCTTCATGGAATGAAAATTTTGGTCACTAATTTAATAAATAAGACTTATCATAAAAAATATAAACAGTTGAAAGTTTTGAAAGGTTTTTATAATTACCAGAAAAATATATTATGGTTTTTCAATTAATATTATTTTTTTTAACTTCATAACATAATTCTAATCAAGTTAATAATATCATGAAAAAATCAGTTTTATTTTTTACTGTAATTATTATTGTTATTAATATCAGCGTTTATAGCCAGTACATACCTAACGGAGGCTTTGAAAGCTGGACTAATGTGGCTCTGTTTGAAAACCCTGATAAATGGACTACCGGAAATATTTCTCAGCTTTATAATGGAGGTACAATAGACACCTTAACAGCGGTAAAAACAGTCGATTGCTATTCCGGGAACTATGCACTGGAACTTGTCTCCGTCAGAACCGGCCCTCCTGATGAAGAAGTTATTTTCGGCTATTCTGTTTGTTCAGGTTCCGTAACGGGCAGTGATGAAAGTGACAGTTTAGTCTATATTGGAGGCTTTCCTATCAGCGGTAATCCTGACTCGCTTTACGGATATTTTAAATATTCGCTTGCCGAAAATGATACCGCTTTCATGATATGTGCCTTTAAAAATAATGGAGATGTGGTGCTTGAAGAGTTCTTTCCAATAACAGGAAGCCAGGGCACCTTTGCCAGAACCGGCTTTGACCTTCATGCAGACACCCTGCCCTTAACTGCAGATACCATGGTCATTGCTTTTGCATGTTCAAATTTCATGAATCCTGCAGAGTCCAGCATTTTAATAGTTGACTCTCTCTGGCTTACAGGTATTGATGATACAATACCCAATCATGATTTTGAGGACTGGACTTTATTATCTTATGAGGATCCGGACGAATGGTCGACAACAAATGATTTTTACATGGCATCCGGAGAAGCCGCTCCCTGTGCGACAAAATCAACGGACAGCCATTCCGGTGATTATGCACTGCGTATCGAGAACAGCTTTATTAGATACATGGGCGTTATTCTAGCAGTAGTATCTTCAGGCGATAATATTTTTAATTTTAATCCGACTATTCCATTGGACTTTAATCCGTCTACGCTTGAAGGTTACTACAAGTATTCCTCACCTCAATCAGATACGGCAATGATCGGAGTATTTTTACGCGGAGAAAATGAATTAGGAGGAGAATTCAATAGCATGGATGGTATACCATTATCTGCGGCAACTGAATATACATCTTTTGAATTACAATTTTATATACCGGGCGATGTAACAATTTCCGAAGCCGGAATAATAATCGTACCGGGCAAAAACATTTTTATTGCAGACACGAATATTCCCGGAAGCATTCTATTCATTGATGATCTTGCTTTTATAGATCCCTGTGAATATATGAAGGTAGTTGATATTATTGGATTTGAAGATACCACAATATGTGCAGGTACTGAATTAACGCTCGATGCCGGACAGGGTTACTCCGGGTACTCATGGTCAACCCAGGAAACTACGCAAACAATATCGGTGAGCACAGCAGGAACATATATAATTACAGTTTCTGATGGCTACTGTGAGGCCAGGGATAGTATAAACGTATCAGTCGATCCGTGTACTTCAGCCAGAGATAAACTTAATAAAGATGTTATCAGAGTTTATCCCAATCCGTGTGATGGCCTTGTCTCAGTTATGCTGCCTGCAGATGAGGCCGGTATAATATCGGTGCAGGTATTAGATGTATTGGGACATATAGTTCATTCAGAAATATTTGAAAGAATAAAATCCGGTTCCGTCAATATTAACCTTTCAGAAATCCGGTCCGGGATCTATTACATAAAGATTAAAACAGACAAATCGGAATATCTTACCATAATATTTATTAATTAATATAAAAAAAGGTTCATTAATAAAAGGCTGTTTCAAATACCCGTTTTAGAAACAGCCTTTTTTTTTAATCTTATTTAAAAAATGCTAAAAAAAATTTATATCTTTTAAACAAAGTTAATGATTAGGGTATGAGCATAAATCAGCCTCTTGCTGACAGGATGAGACCCGTGAACCTGGATGAGTTTGTCGGACAGGATCACCTGGTTGGTAAAAATTCAATACTGAGGCAAAGCATTGAATCAGGAAATATACCGTCCTTTATATTGTGGGGGCCACCCGGCATAGGGAAAACAACGCTGGCGAAAATAATAGCCAACATCCTGGAAAGGCCTTTTCAAAGTTTAAGTGCCATAAATGCAGGGGTAAAAGATGTCAGGGATACTATTGAAAAAGCAAAAAAGCAGCAATTCTTCAACCGCCCCAACCTCATATTATTTATTGACGAGATTCACAGGTTTAATAA
>CAYWUI010000039.1:0-8465 GCA_964461435.1 uncultured Bacteroidales bacterium
ATAATTCCAAGATTAGAATTTAAGTACAGTGTCTCTTAGCAATTGGGCATAACGTATCGCATGTATGGCGTCGTTTTGCCCTACTTATCTACCCGTTGAAAAGCCAATTAGTCGTACCAAAATTAGCGTTTACACCAACATATCAAAAACGAGGGGCAAAATGCGCTATCACATGCTGTTGGCGGTAGTTAATTATTAATAATTATTTCAATTTCCTTTTCATCGTTTTTAAAAACGTATAAATCAATTTCTTGTGGTTTCATAAGTGTTCTCAAATTTAATAATTCACATTTTGATAATGAATCAAATATTATTAAATTATATTTTTCAAATATATAACCCTTTTTAATATTATTCCTATCGGCAATTGATCCGGGAATTACATGTTCGACATAAAACTTGTCGTTTTTATAAGTGAAATAACATCCATGTTTTGGTTTTAAGTCATTAGTTTCATTTTTATATGGATTGAAATAAAATTTTTTATTTAAATAGTCCATAATTACAAAACCCAATTCTAGTAAAGGAGCACCAATTATTGATTTGGTAATGGAATCTGAGTCAAAGGTTGTTGCAGTGCAATTTAGTAAATAGGTTTCACCAATTTTAATTGTATCAAATAGTATAACATGATTAAGAGTATCTTTTTGAGTACCAAATAGTCCTGATCCATTAATTTCATTATTTATATCATAAAGAATATTTTCCTTCGTTAAAGCTTTGCCCTTAAGCATTTCATTAAATACAGACTTTCTTAATCGATAAAGGTAATTACTGGAACCGGAATCAAACATAACATATTCTCCTGCATTCTTTGAAGGAAAGATAATTGGTATTACAGGCATATTTTGCTCACCGATTAATTTTAAATTAATTGCATTCTTTTGAATCAAATCTAATTTTGAAGTCTGATTTGTTATAATCACAATATTTTTCTTAATATCAATTAATACAATTTTGTCAGTAAAAAAGTCTCCACCCAAATATCCATCTATCTTTACGTCACATGCAGAAAAACTTTGAATTGGATTATAAATTCCAACTTTTACATTTGAAAATCTGGTTTTACCGATTGTTATTTCAGGTATTATAGAAGATTTTACTAATGCACTATTTCCATAATAATCAATAGCATGTAATGTATCAGTTATTGGAAGTTGAAGTGAATCAAATAAATTATCAGATATAGAGGTAGGTGCTCCTGTATCAAGTTCAAAATTATATGTTTTACCATTGATCTTTATTGGAATTATAATTGAATTAGAATAAACATCTACATTAATTTTCTCATAAATTTTTTTATTTATTTGACAACAATAAAAGAATATTGGAAATATTAATAAAAATCCACTAATAGCTAAGAAATGTATTTTTCTTTTCATTTGTTTGTTATGAATCTGAGTGTCGATTACCTAATTACCGCCAACTATTATATATACCTAACCTGGTTCAGTTTATTTCTTTGAGAGTTGAAATAGAACTGATGTTTGTTCTTAACTATTTTTATCAAAGTTATTAAAAATTTATATAATCCAACGGATTAGTTAATTCGTTGAGTTTGTGCATGCTTACATGTGTGTAAATCTCAGTAGTCCTGCTGCTTTTATGCCCCATTAACTTTTGTATGTAGCGCAAATCCGTTCCTCTCTCCAACATATGTGTTCCATAACAATGACGTAGCATGTGAGGTGTCACCCTTAATTTAATCCCTGCTCGCTTAGCAAGGTTTTTAACAACATTCTGGATGCTCGATGCCGAATAATTCTCACCGTATTGTCCAGTAATAAAATATTCTCCGGGAAGATAACTTTTAATATATTTACGGATCACTGGAATCAATACGTTGGGTATTGGCAATACCCTGTCTTTTCTTCCTTTTCCTTTAATTATTATAAGCTGGCGTCTGTTAAAATCAAAATCGGAAATCTTCAAATTAATAAGTTCTCCGACCCTTAATCCAAAACCATATAACATCAATAATATAATTTTGTGCTTTTCGTTACGACAAACGTCCATCATACTCTGTATATATTCCCTCGGTAATATCTTGGGCAAATAATGACTACTCTTTGGTCTGGGCAATATCCCATCATCAAAACTGCGCTTGTAAACATGACGGTAAAACGACTTTATGGCACTCACCATCTGGTTCTGGTAGGATTCCGAGTATGCCATTCTTTGTCTGTGGTCCAAAATATAATCTCTTATCCTATCACTAGTCAGATTCCTTATGTCAATACCCCTGAAGTCATTTAAAAACTGGGCAATAAAACCAGTGTAAACCTCTACAGTTCGTTCGCTTTTATTTTCAAGTTTTAACTGAACAACATATTCTTTTGGCAGCATATCCCTCGGTGCCGGTTTCTTTAATTTCTGTTTTTGTCTTACAGTAAAATGCGATTTGTTTATCTCTAATTTGCAACCCTCTGCAGTGAAGTATCTTTGTAATAAACTCAAATTATTCATGGAATTATAAACTGACCAAATCCTGGCTCCTGCATGCCACCATGCCCCGGAAAGCTTTCTTATCTGCCAAATCCATTCTTTCACATAATATGGAATACTTATATAAATAATACCTTCCTGTTCATTAATGCTCAGCTTTACTACCTTCCCCCGGTAAGAAACTGATTCATCCCTGCATCCCTCCTGCAAATTAATTATTTTAATATTTTGCTCAAAAACTGAATTCAAGAAGATTAAATAATCATCCCGATAAGGTATATGCCAGCACTTCATAGCCTGACTCCATCTGCAACCAGGCAGCTTTCTGACTTCGTCAATCAACTTCCTGTTATATTTAAATATCAGCTTAATCCTGTGTTCTCCTTTGTGCTGAAATTCTTTTAAGAATATTGTTTCCACTTTGGTAGGCTTTAACCCACTAAAAAATATAAAAATTGTTTCACAATAACCGCTTATAAACGATTATTAACCGTTTAATTATTTTTTAGAAGTATATAAGCGTTTGAATAATTCGAAACAGATATTTTTGTCATATAAAATCATATCTGATAAAATCAATTATTGTGGATTTAAATAAATGTTGTATGAACTGCATATAAAATCTTTAATTATGGATATAAATTAATACTGTATGGACTGCATATAAAATCTTTAATTATGGATATAAATTAATACTGCATGAACTGCATATAAAATCTTTAATTATGGATACAATTAAATATTGCCTGACCTGCAATGAAATACTTACCGGAAGAAAGGATAAAAAATTCTGTGATTCCCATTGCAGGACATATTATCATAATATTAAAAACAGGCAATCAACAGACCAGATAAAAAAGATAAATAGTATTCTTAAAAAAAACAGAAAAATTTTAAAGGAACTAAGTATTGCCAGTAAGACCATTGTTATGAAACGACTGCTGGTAGAAAAAGGATTCAGTTTTAAATATTTTACCGGTATATATATCTCGGAAAGTAAAAACGTTTATAATCTTTGCTATGACCATGCATACAGAGATCTTGGCAATGATAAGTATCTCCTGATAAAGCAAAAAGTAACCCCGTGAATATATAAACATTAAAGCTAATACATAAACCACTAATAGCTAATACCTAATAGCTATTTATTCAGTTCTTCCTTCAAAATTTCATAGAATCTTTCTTTTGCCAGTTTCTCGAGCCAGGGTTCATGCCCGCAGTTTATTAACAATATCATCCTGAAGTCTATAACAACCGCCGATAAAGGCTTTTCGACACCTTCGTGAGGATGAGGATCGTAGTCTCCATGTATTGCTATGACCGGACAGCTGATTTTTTTGCCGAGCTTAATCAGTTTGCCACTGTTTCTTAACTCCTTTGCCTCTGCCCATACACTCTGGTAAATATCAAATCTGGCCTCATAATCACTTCCCTTATCAGGAATTTGATTAAACGAGTCGGCTTCTGAAAGAAACTTTCCAAGGTTTGTGAAAATCTGATTTTTATTTCTCTCCTCAGGATCGTTTAATGCATTGGGAAGCATTTTATCCTCACTGTGGTCATTTAATGCATTAGGTAGCATTTTGTTTCCTTCCCCTGAATTTCTTAATTCCTTATAAAGCTTATTATTTTTCACCCCGGGATCAGATAAAGCTTTATGAAATGAGCTTAGCCTTTTTCTCTGTTGTTCATCCAGCCGGGCTAAACGGGCTTCCGTAATTCTGCGGCTATATTCCTCCTTGAAAGGGCCGCTGCCGATAAGTATTATCTTCTTTACCATTTGCGGATGATACGCGGCAAAAATATAAATAAGCCATGCGCCCCACGAATGACCTGCAAGTATAACAGGAATGTCCGCAAAGTTTTTTATAATTGCCAGCAATTCTTCCAGCTGGCCATTTATAGTTTTTGAAGTTAATAGTGGCTCTAAGATGCCTGCAACAGAAGATAATTCTTTAGCTATCGGAGCCATGCTGCCAATAGCTCCCGGTCCCCCGTGAACAACAACTGCCCTGTAAGGAGGGTCTCCATATTTTCTTAAATTCTGCAATTGTGCTAATCCGTTCTTTACTGATGAAGTTAAAATATTTTTATAATGATGTTATAATTGAAGTTATAATATTTTTTAATGATATTATAATGTTGTTATAAAAATAGCTTTTCATGTTAACACTGTCAGTATATAATATCTTCGAAAAAAAACTAAGACAGACTGTGTTAAGATGATCAATGAATAAGACTGTATTAAGATGATCGGTAAATGAAACATATCAAAATAATCAGTGAATGAAGAGCATGTTAATTAAAATCAACCTCTACAATGATCTTTTCAATGCCTGAATTCCTCTGAAAAATCGTTGTGCTTATCTCGCGGCTGATGGTTGAGCCGCTGATCTCCATCTGTTCCCCGTTGGAATAAACTATGCTTATCCTGTCGCCCGCAGAGATGTCATATATTACCGGGACCTGGCAAAACGTAAAGACAAGCTGGCCCTTTTGCAACTCTATAGTTTTTGATTCCCCCCTGACATTATAATATTCAAATACTTCCGGAGTGGATAGAAATTCATCTTTCTTCAGCAATAATGGCATGAATGAAATTTCACCTTTCTTAATTCTTACCCCCAGCTCTCCGAACCTTGTTATAATATCCTCCTCGTAGTCCGTCCCCTTAACATATTTCACATTGCTTTTTCCAAACCTGTCTGTTATAGCATCAAGGATAGTCTGCTTTGAAGGATCATTGAATGCCGTTTCCACACCCTGGAATGTCCTTGACAAGGCCCCGTTAATATAATTCATAGAGTTTGCTGCCACTCCTGTTACCAGTATTTTGCATCCCGCGGGAAGAGGCGGTACATTATTATTCTTAAGAAGTGTAATGCATTCTGTTGCCGCTTTGTAATTATCTTCTGCAAATTTATCCGATCCAAAATCCCTGAATGAGCCGGGATCATCATACGGCTTTTCAAACAAGCCCAGCTTAAATTTTACAAGTAATATCCTGCTTTTAGCGTCATTTATCCTGCTCACCGGCATCTCACCCCTATATAAAAGATCAACAAGCATACCGGAGACATCGGCATTATAGGGATTTATTATCATATCCAGTCCGGCCATTACAGCCATCTTCGTGGCCTCTTTCTTGTCATGTGCAACCTGGTGGGCATCGACCAGGAATTCAATATCGCTGAAGTCAGATAATGTAAATCCCCGGAAGCCGAGTTCACCCTTTAAAATATCCGTAAGGTAATATTTATTGATATTGCAGGGTATGCCGTTCACGGAGTTTGAGCTTAACATCACAGTCAATGCCCCGTTTCTGAGGGCTTCCGTGAAAGGGGGCAGATAATACTGGCGCAGGTAATTTTCAGGAATAAATGCATTTGCCTTGTCCTTGCCGTTGATGGCGGCTCCATAGCCGATATAGTGCTTTATGCATACTGCTGTTTTTGTGGTATCTGACAGGTCACTTCCCTGGGCTCCCCTGATCCGGGCATTTGACATCTGCGAAATAAGGTAGGGGTCCTCGCCGAAGCTCTCGAAAATCCTCCCCCACAGTGGCTGTGAAGCAACGTCTATAACAGGTGCGTAGTTCCACGGCATGGATGCAGCCCTCAGTTCGTAGGCAGTAATCTCACCGGCCCTCTCTGCAAGGCGGGTATTCCATGAGGCAGTAAGGGCAACCTGCTGGGGCAGCATGGTCGAATAATTGACGAAGTTGGCGCCGCGGACGCCGTCAATTCCATAAATGACAGGTATGCCAAGCCTCGTATGGTTTATCGCAGAGTCCTGTATCTGCTTTATCAGCCTGTACCATTCATCCCTGTCCGGCGGGTAGCCGGGAGTATTATGTACCGATCCCACTCCGTATTTACCGATATACATAGCAAGCTTTACTGTATCAATTATGGAGGTATCCCTTGGCACATAGTAAATGTCCCCCTGGAGTAATGTTGGCAGTCCTATATTTATCATCTGTCCCACCTTCTCCTCGAGGGTCATCACCGAAAGCAGCTCCTCAATACGGCGGTTTACAGCAGCAGCTTCCCGCGCTTCACGGACTTCGCGTGCCTCCCTTGTCTCGCGTGCCTTAAGTGCATCGCGAGCCTCCCGGGATTGTTGCTTACATGAAATTAGAGAGATAAAAATAATAAGAAGTGGTAAAAGGACTTTTATAAAATATATTCGTATATTTATCCTGACTCTCATTTTTAAATATTTACAGGTTATAATCTTTCCCCGGATTCATATATTCAAAAATATATACTAAATTTCAATTTTATATTCTTTTATATATCGAGCTTGCATGGGCGGTATATGTTCGTTCCCCCGGACTCCTGTTTTCCGTAATTTACCGGTAATTGATTCGAACCTTTTACAAATGATACACTTCATATTCCCGCACCCAGCTCATTGATTTTCCGGGAGGCAGATCAATCCTGGCAAATATTTCCGGACTAACAACATGGGTGTTACCCCAAAAGTTTATTTTCTCAGGCACAAAATTCCCTGATTCCCTGATGCCCACCTTTAATACTGAATTTTCAAGTGCCCATGCTGCCTTCACCTTTTTGCCAGTATCCATGGATCCCAGGAAGAACTGGCTTTTATAGGCCGACTTCCAGCTTATATAGTTATTGTCAATTTGCAGCACTTCGTCAGGATCAACAATTTCCTTTATTTTTTGCCTGTCCAGTCAAAACGGGAAGTCCGGTAGTGTTGCCCGGGTTTGTCTATCTCAATTTTAAGGCTCTTATTTTGTAATATTATAGATATCAGACAAATAATTCCTTCTGATTACACCGGTTAATTTTTATCAACATAAAACGGGATATTGGCAGTTCCTGCATTGTTATGTCCGTCCGTCACATATACATAAACCCTGTATGGCCCCTCTTTTTCGGGGGCTTTTATTGTTAATACGGGATTATAATCTTTATATCCTGTTTTAAACAGGGTTTGCGGACGTTTCTCAGTATCTCCTCCTCCCCTGTAATATTCAGGAATGTCACGCATTATCTCAACCTGTCTCAAGAAAGAATCCATACCATGTGGGTGTTCTTTCCTGTTTCTGTGCCCAAAAAAATACATAAGAACCGAGACAATGAGTTTTGTTGGAATAAATTGCCTTTTCCCATCTTTCAAGAATTACATCAGCCTTTTCCGAGCTGGTTTGTTCAATGGGAATATTCCATTCGGTACGTGCCACTTCCCAGTGTCCTGTTGCCCCCCACTCCGTCACCGCGTAAGCACCATCCCACCCTGCATCATTAATCCTCTTTTCAAGGTTTATGACGTCTCCGTACATCTGAATACAAATGAAATCAATATCGGGACAATTATCCTTAATATAATCAATCTCATCCTTTCCTATGCCTGATAACATGGTTGTTGCAGGGTGGTTACCGTCAACTTCATGTATCATCTTTGCTATATCATTCACGGCATACCATACTTTCTTATTTTTATACCAGAGATTAAGCTCATTTCCAATGCCCCAGGCAAGCAAAGCAGGATGGTCTTTATACTTCAGTACCTCTCCCTTTATAAACTCGAATTGCCGCTTCACACCGGCCGTATCATTATAATCAAATCCGTGCCTTTCACGTCCGACTTCCAGGCCCATCATCACTGTTAATCCGTTTTCATAGGCTATATCCAGAACCTTCTGTGCACTGTCTGTCCTCCACGTCCTTACCGAATTGGCGCCGTGTGAGGCGAGGTTTGCTATATCGCCGAACTCGCATCCTGCCCCTTTTATATAATAAGGTTTGCCTGCCCTGTAAAGGCTGTATTTGCCATTCTCAAATTTCAGTTCAACTCTTATAGCCTTATGCCTAAGCGTACAAGAACCCAGGGCAAGTGCTATTAATACACAGACCCCAGTGACTTAATTGCCAGGGTCACTACTGTTTTAAATTTTCTCATAATTTGTCTCATTAATCTCATTAATCTGTTTTATTTAATTAATTGCTTTTCCAGTTCTTCAAGAGATTTACCCTTGGTTTCAGGTACAT
>CAYWUI010000039.1:8475-29328 GCA_964461435.1 uncultured Bacteroidales bacterium
AAAGATTAATCCCACTGAACATAATCCGCAAAGTATAATATATGTGCTGCCCGACCCCATTATTTCGAGCGAAATGGGAAAGACAGTTATCATAAGCGAGCTTACAAGCGCATTCAGGAATCCCGACAGCGAAATGGCAAGGCCCCTGATCTTGTTGGGAAATATTTCAGACAATAACGCCCATGTAACCGGACCCAGTGATATGGCAAAAGATGCCATGAATAATAATATTCCTGCCAGCAATAATATTGCATTCATATTAACGCTATGCTCAAGAATAGTATCTTTAAAATCGGTATAGTTTAACGTGCCTATCTGCTCCTCCACTGAATTAAAGAATGCTACCTCCCCGCCATATTCTTTATTGAGAAGGGTGTTCAGCCCTTCTTTTACTTCCATTATCCTGCCCTCGCCTGTACCCTGCTTTGACAGCTCCATAACGATATTGTCCAGGCTATCCGGTGTAATCTTATATGAAGCCTGGTAAAATGACAGGGAAGAAACAAGATAAGCCGTAATAATTCCTGCAAGTCCTATTATGAGCAATGGTTTTCTTCCCAGCCTGTCAATGAAGAACATGGCAGCTACAGTAAACACAAGGTTGGTGACACCCAGGATAACGGCCTGGACAAATGCAGAATCTCTGCCGCCACCGGCAGTCTCAAAGATTATTGTCGAATAATACAAAATGGCATTGATGGCTGATATCTGCTGCAATGCTGCAATTCCAAAGCCTATGAGCAAAACATATTTCAACTGCTTCTTAAAGATATCCCTGAAATACGTTTTTTTCTTTCCTTCGTCCTTTTTTACGTTTTCACGAATTTCATTTAAAATGACATCGGAGTAGTCATTTCCGCCGATTTTTGAAAGTACCTTTCTTGCCTCTTCAGCCCTCCCGTGTTGAACCAGCCAGCGCGGACTCTGTGGAACGATGTACAATAGCAGGAAGTACAGGACTGCCGGAATTGCCCCTACACCAAGCATCCACCTCCAGTTACGTTCAGGATCGGTCACAATATCCTGTATAAAATAATTTGAAAAGAAAGCAATCGATATACCCAAAACTATATTCAGCTGGTTTATTGAAACAAGTGTTCCCCTGTATTTTTTAGGGGATACCTCGGCTATATACATAGGTGCCACAAGTATGGCCATGCCGACACCTATACCTCCGATTATCCTGGCGACTATAAAAAATATGAATGACTGGGCCATGGCTGTTCCAAGCGCACAAAATGCAAATAACGAGGCTGTAAAAATCAGTATTATTTTACGCCCGAATTTATCTGACAGCACTCCCCCCATAAGGTTACCCGCTATAGACCCAACTGTCAGTGATGCCACTGAAAATCCGAACCAGAAAGTGCCCTGATCAAGGTTAAAAAACTTCTTATAAAAAGGTACGGCCCCCGATATCACGGCACTGTCGAATCCTAATAAGAACCCGCCAAGCGCAACAATCACCGACAATAATATGACATATAATTTATTTATTTTATGATCCATAATGATATGCTTTTAATACTTTTTTATTATTCACAATGATATGCTTTTAATACTTTTTTTATTATTCACAATTATACACTTTAAAGTTATTTTTATAAACCATAATGATACTGATTATCTCTTTATTATTTTTTTGATATAAAATCACCCTTATCATCTTCAAGCCTTAGCAGGTAAATTCCACTCTGTAATCCTGATATATCTATTCTGTCATCGGCTAATAACTCGCTGTTAATAACTTTTCTCATATAGTCAATAATGCTATAATTCAAATGCTGGTGGGTCTCCACTAATAAATATCCGGTCATCCGAGGGATTTGGAAAAAGCCCGAATTGTCTTTCATATGCCCGGTCATCCAAATCACTCGGAAGAGCACAAACACACACATAGTCAATCTGGTATTCCTGCGGGAATACAGTTGTTTCATCCGGTGCACCGGGCCAGTTACCGCCGACAACAAGGTTTAAGATAATATGGTATTGCAGTTCGTTATTTCCCCATCCGTCACCGCCGGTTTCGAAAGTCCACTTACCGTGATCAGGAAGACCCGAATAGTTAAACTCATCTGACCACA
Source organism: uncultured Bacteroidales bacterium (assembly GCA_964461435.1). Taxonomy (GTDB): domain Bacteria; phylum Bacteroidota; class Bacteroidia; order Bacteroidales; family UBA10428. The sequence goes on from CAYWUI010000039.1 coordinate 10,560, forward strand.
CCAGCTTATAGTCCTGTCCCGCGCCATGAGTAATAAGAACTGAAAACAGTATAACAAAAAATATTAAACTCTTTAATATTAATGTCCGGCCTGAAAATGATGACCGTTTTAATAATGATTGCTTTGATATTAATGAACTCTCTAAAAATAATGATCGCTTTATCAAGCTCACTGAGCTATAAGCATGTAACAGCTTGGTTGATGTGTAATTTCTATTTATTCTTACAGTCATGCGGTATACGATAAAATTCAGCTCATATTGATTTCCGCTTGACTCTCCGCTGAATGCCTGGTACTTTCTCATTATAAATCCTTCCCAGCCGTAATTATCAGTCCATTTTGCCATCGAATGCAGGAAGAAATTTCTGAAATATGGGAGATATTCAGGCAATGAATCTCCTAATATAATATTCGCATTTAATCTTACAATATCATTTGCTGCAATATAGGCATCCACAAGGTCGGTTGTGGGCTTGACAAATCCCCACCCCGCCCTGATCCGATAGAATTTGGGGGACGGTGATACAAAAAATGCCAAACTTCTTACTCCGCATAACCGGATATCAACATTGCCATCATGATGGTAATCCCACTGGTCACCTGCATTCATTGTATAATTAATTTCAAAAATGGATTCTATGCCGATTTCGTGTTCCAATGATACTATATCAACATAGTTAGCCTCAAGATCATATATTCCGGAATTAATTATATCTTCAAAATATTCGGCAGCTTTGCTCCAGTTCTCAAGGAACAGGTATGTCTTTCCCAGCAGGAACCTGGCTGCTCCCTTGGTAGCCCTTCCCATTTCAACAGAAGGGAGTTCTGATTTAAGCGGCAGATCAGGGATTGCCTCTTCCAGGTCCTTAATAATAATTGCCCTGTGGCCGTAAAAGTACCATACAGGAAAACCTTCATCAAACCTGGTAATATTTCCTGTACTCGGACCTGCAGATGTACCGACAAATTCAGTGATAATAGATGTATCAAGCTCTGTTACTTCATTTTTCAGGTGAGAGGCATTTGCCATAATATTATATTTGAATTCGCCCTTGCTTTCCCTGAAACCCAACCCAAATTCGTAACCATAGTTGGTAATATTCGTGCAGGTAAACCGGGACTATGCAGGTTACTAAATCTATGCAGGTTATCAAATCGATACATTTTTTAATTAATATCGCAAAATCCCTTCCAGTCCAGTAAAAAATATTTTATTCCCTTGTACCCCATGAAAATGTCACATTCTTAAATATAATTACTATTTTGAAATCTCAAAATAAATATTACTTTTATATCTAAAATAAACGTACTTTTTTTACTTATTATAAACTTACTAAATATCTGAAAATATGGCTACACTTGACTGGCTAATCCTGGGTTTGTTTTTCCTGGGTTTAATCGGTATAATCATTTGGGTCTTAAGACAAAAAGAGGAAAACACAAAAGACTACTTTTTGGCAGGTAAAGATGTGGGCTGGATAGCAATAGGCGCTTCTATTTTTGCCTCTAATATCGGTTCAGAGCATCTTGTTGGCCTTGCCGGCACGGGTGCCGAAAAAGGAATGGCCATGGCACACTGGGAAATGCATGCATGGTTGATACTTGTCCTTGGATGGCTGTTTGTCCCGTTCTATGCACGCAGCATGGTATACACCATGCCCGAATTTCTTGAGAAAAGGTATTGCTCCGGAGCCCGCTCTATCCTTTCAATAATTTCCCTCATAAGTTACGTGCTTACAAAAGTGGCTGTGACTGTATGGGCCGGAGGCACAGTGTTCAAGACTGTATTTGATATCGAATATGTCCAGATAGGCGCTATGCAGATAGATTTCTTCTGGGTAGGGGCAATCGGACTTGTTGTTCTGACCGGACTTTATACCATTTTCGGAGGGATGAAATCCGTCCTGTATACATCAATACTCCAGACACCGGTCCTGCTCGTAGGCTCTATAGTTATTTTGATAGTCGGACTTATGGAGCTTGGGGGCTGGAGCGAACTTGTAAGAATATGTAAAGAAACATCCACGGGCTACGGAAATGATAATATGATGACCCTTGTACGCTCTGCCAAAGATCCTGAATTCCCATGGACAGGAGTGCTCCTTGGCTCGGCGATCATCGGATTCTGGTACTGGTGTACCGACCAGTATATTGTCCAGCGTACGCTCTCTGCCCCTAACCAGAAAGTGGCGCGCAGGGGAACAATCTTTGCAGGATACCTTAAACTCCTGCCTGTATTTATTTTTCTGATTCCCGGATTAATTGCATTTTCTCTTGCCAAACAGCATAAACTGTTCCTCCCCAATCCCGATGTGGCCTTTCCCATGCTTGTTAAAGATCTGCTTATGCCCGGACTGAAAGGAGTTGTTGTAGGCGGACTTATTGCTGCCCTGATGAGCTCTCTTGCTTCCCTTTTTAACTCATCTTCAATGTTGTTTACAGTTGACTTTTACAAAAAGTACAGGCCACAGTCATCTGAAAAACACCTTGTCTTCGTTGGCCGCATAGCGACAGCTGTTATTGTTATACTTGGAATAGTATGGATCCCTGTAATGAGAGGCCTCGGAAATGTCCTCTATGAATACCTGCAGCTTGTACAATCATTACTGGCACCTGGAATTGCGGCTGTGTTTTTACTGGGCGTATTCTGGAAACGCGCCAGCGCCAAAAGCGGAATGTGGGGACTTATAGCAGGTTTTTCAATTGGAATGTTTATGCTTATTATGCTCGTGGCAACAAAATCACTTGTCGTTCCCAAAGATACCCGTGAATTTAGCAAAGCTGTAAAGGATTATTCGGAAGATTTTATTAAGCTGGAAATGAAAACCAAATACCTGTCCGATAAGGATAATACATCAATTGAGCAAGCAAGGATTAAAGTAAGCCAGGTGGGTGATTACGTTCTTACAAAAAATGAAAAAGAACTTACCGATCTTGAAAAACTTGCTAAAAAGAAAATAGAGCTGGATAATAGTATTAAAATCCTGGCTGTCAAAAATAACATAAGCGAAGAAGAGTTGTACAAGTTACTGAAAGCCAAGAAAAAAATAGCAGATGACTGGATAAAGGAAAAAGCAAAAGATCCAACAGGCCTTAATAAAGTTGATGCCCTGTGCCTGAAATTTGTGAATATTAACTGGCTGCATTATGAGATATTTAATTTTATTATATGCCTTATTGCCATATGGATTATCAGCCAGTTTACAGCAAAGCCTTCATTAAAAATGATCCAGGGACTTACATTTAGGTCGGCGACACCAGAACAAAGAGCAGAAACAAGGGCAAGCTGGAATAAATGGGATATTATTCACACTGCAATAATTATCGGAGTGATAATTTTGTTTTATATTTACTTCTGGAAATAAACTAAATCTGATCCAGGGAGGAGTAAATACTCCTCCCTGAAATTGTTATCTCAAAATATTAATTTATTCATTTACTCTTCTTACAGGTATTAAGTGCTGATTATCCATATAAATAATAGTCATTGCACTTAATGTGCTGTTTTCAGAAACAATTTGTTTCAAATTTTTTATATAAAACAATTTGCTATGAAAATATTAAAAAACCTTTGTGCAATAACTTGTCTGGTTCTCCTTTTTACGGTATTAATTCCTCTCCCTGCACAAAATACGCGAATCATAAGCAACTTTTGCAATGACTGGAAATTCCATCCGGGTGATGCGGCCGATGCAAAAGAAAAATCATTTGACGACTCAGGCTGGCGTACACTTGACCTGCCTCACGACTGGAGCATAGAGGGTAAGTTCAGCAATGATTATCCCGCATCTCCGGGAGGCGGAGCCCTGCCGGGGGGGATAGGCTGGTACCGGAAAGAATTTACTGTTCCCCCGTCTTATAAAGATAAGCAGGTATTTATTGACTTCGACGGTGTTTACCAGAACAGCGAAGTATGGATCAACGGCCAGTACCTGGGTAAACGCCCCTATGGTTACATTTCTTTCAGGTACGAGCTTACACCATACCTGAATTATGGTGATGATGAAAATATTATTTCAGTTAAGGTTGACAACTCCCTGCAGCCTAACTCCCGCTGGTACAGCGGATCAGGAATATACCGCAATGTGTGGCTTACTATTACCGATAATATATTTGTAGACCAATGGGGAACATACATCACCACACCCAGGGTAAGCAAACAATCGGCTAATATCCATGTAAATACAAAAATACGAAATGCCGCCAGACATGACCGGCAGGTAACACTAACTACGACAATATATAATACTGAAGGAGAAAAAGTGGCGGAAGTTGTCTCCGATGACTTAATTACAAAAAAATCAGCCCTGGAGTTTGACCAGGATATAACTGTAACCAGGCCTGTTTTGTGGTCCATAGAAAATCCGTATATGTACAAAGCTATCTCGTTAATAGAATGGGAAGGCACCCTGTATGACAAATATGAGACTTTTTTCGGGATCCGCTACTTCTCATTTGACAGCAACAAGGGCTTTTTGCTGAACGGCAAAAATGTTAAAATCAAGGGAGTTTGTAATCACCACGACCTTGGATGCCTCGGCTCAGCCATTAATAGCAAGGCCCTTGAACGCCAGCTTGAAATATTAAAAGATATGGGATGTAATGGAATAAGAACATCACATAATCCCCCGGCACCCGAACTTCTCGATTTATGTGACAGGATGGGCTTTATAGTTATGGATGAGGCATTTGACATGTGGAAACTGAAGAAAAATCCTTACGACTACAATCTTTTCTGGGATGAGTGGCACAAGCGCGACCTCGAAGACCTTGTACTGCGCGACAGGAACCACCCCAGCGTCTTTATCTGGAGCATAGGTAATGAGATCCTCGAACAATGGGACAGCTCCGGCATAGAAATGACCAAAGAGCTGGTGGACATTGTCAAAAATGTTGATAATACCCGTCCTGTTACTTCAGCATGCAACTTCCCCGAACCATCAAACAACATCATCAAATCAGGAGCCCTCGACCTTATAGGTTATAACTATCATCATAATGATTTTACCGCTTTCCATACCAGGTTTCCGGGACAGAAATTCATTGCTGCCGAAACCAACTCAGCCCTTGCTACCAGGGGGCACTATGATATGCCCTCTGACAGTGTGCGTATATGGCCCGAACAATGGGACAAACCGGTTAAGGGCAATCCCGATTATACATGTTCTGCCTATGACAATTGCCACGCAGGCTGGGGATCAACACACGAAGCGACATGGAAAGTAATAAAGAAATATAGCTTCCTCTCAGGGATGTATATATGGACAGGCTTTGATTACCTGGGCGAACCCACCCCCTACTGGTGGCCGGCGCGGAGCTCGTACTTCGGCATAATCGACCTGGCAGGATTTCCCAAAGATGCATATTATTTATACCAGAGCGAATGGACAGATAAACCTGTCCTGCATGTTTTCCCCCACTGGAACTGGGATAATGTTGATACTGTTGACGTTTGGGTATATACAAATTGCAGGGAAGCAGAACTTTTCCTCAATGATAAATCACTGGGAACAAAGAAAATGATGCCTGAAGACCTGCACCTGATGTGGAAGGTACCTTTCACTCCCGGTAAAATATCTGCTGCCGGCAAGACAAAAGATAAAAAAATAATAAGACAGGATATATACACTGCAGGCGCACCTGCAAAAATAATCCTTAGTGCCGACAGGGATACCATATCTGCTGATGGACGTGACCTGGCATTTGTGACTGTAAAAATTGCCGACAACAATGAAAACCTGGTGCCTGATGCCGACAATCTTGTCAGTTTTAAAATTAAAGGACCAGGATTCATTGCCGGAGTCGACAACGGCTGCCAGTCCAGCCACGAACCCTTTAAGGCCGATTACCGCAAAGCTTTTAACGGTATGTGCCTTGCTGTAATACAATCAAATGAAGATAGAGGAGAAATAACCCTTACAGCAACATCGGAGGGACTGGCGGAAGCATCCCTTGTCATCCGGGCAAAATAATTAAGAATGAAATCAAAAAGGAGCTTTGTGCTGGGAGATATACACGGAGCATACAGGGCATTGATGGAATGCCTTGAGAAAGCCGGCTTCAATTATAAAGATGATGCCTTAATATGTCTCGGTGATGTATGCGACGGATGGCCCGAAGTTAATAAGGCAATCGATGAATTGCTTAAAATCCAAAACCTTGTATATCTCCTTGGAAACCATGATGACTGGACCTTAGAATGGTTCCTCTATGGTGAAGCTCCCGACATCTGGATTAAACAGGGCGGCAGGGCAACAATGAACAGCTACAGGGGAAAAATACCGCCTGAACATATAGAATTCCTGAAGAATGCCAGGTTATTCTACAAAAAAGACAATAAGGTATTTATACACGGTGGATTTGATTTATTCGAAGAACTTGAATACCAGGAAAAAGATACATTTATCTGGGACAGGACCTTGCTTCACATGGCATTAAACCTTCATTTCTCGGGCTCCGAAAAAAATATTTCAGGATATGATGAGATATATCTGGGGCACACCCCTACAATTAACTATGGCACAACGGAGCCATTAAAAGCCTGCGAGATATATATGATGGACACGGGCGCCGGATGGCCGGGAGGCGTACTCTCAATGATGAATGTAGACACTAAAGAAGTCTTTGCTAGCCAACAGGTAGATATGCTCTATCCGGGGATCCGTGGCAGGGGCTTTTAATCCTTCAATAATTCCCAACTATAAGACCGTTACATTTTATCCATAAGTGCCAGCTATAAAGGCCTTTACCTTCATTGTTAATTCCCTTACGGAAACCACTAAATTTATATTAACTGCCACTATGTCATTAATAAATATACGCAAACTGTCATAAAGTCAGTTTTAAAATAGTGGCATATTATTTGAAAATATGCAGTCGAAACGATAAAAAAATAATATAAAACTAAAATAAAGGAGGACCAAAAAATGTTACCATTAATCAGAAGAACAACAGAAAACTGGCCGAGCCTGGCTGATGAAATATTCTCAGGCGATATTTTCCCAAGAATATTTGGCTGGGATGGCGGCCGCAGTGTACCGGCAGTTAATATAACTGAAAATAAAAGCAACTATAAAATTGATGTAGCTGCACCCGGACTTGACAAGAATGATTTTAAAGTTAACCTTGACGGAAATTTACTTACCGTCTCTTCAGAAAAAGAAGTAAAAAATGAAACTAAAGAGGAAGATTATCTAAGGAGAGAATTCAGCTACAGCTCATTCTCACGTTGCTTTAATCTGCCTGAAACTGCTGATGCCAATAATATCAAGGCTTCACATAAAGACGGAGTTTTAAGCCTTGTTATACCTAAAAAGAAAGAGTCAGCAAAAACTGTAAAAGAAATTAAGGTTTCATAATTTTCAGACAGGATTGAATAAGTTTAGGTTAGTTAGAAAGCCGCTGCTTATAAAAGCAGTGGCTTTTTTTATTCTCACCAGCCATTAACTGTTAAAAATTCATAAAAAATTATATTATTTGAAGTGAATTTGCTTTTTTTGCGGGTGTTTTTTTAATCAATATAAAACTCATAAATATATGGACATTATTGTGGAAAACATCACAAAAAAGTACGGCCTTCAAAAAGCCGTTGATAATGTATCTTTTAAAGTTAAAACAGGTGAGATTGTAGGCTTTCTCGGACCTAACGGGGCCGGCAAAACGACAACAATGCGTGCAATAACCTGCTTCCTGATGCCAAATACTGGAGATATTAAAGTCGGTGGTTATTCGATAAAGGAAAGTCCTGAAGAAATAAAAAGAAATATAGGATACCTCGCTGAAAATAATCCATTATACAAAGAAATGCCGGTTATTGACTATTTATTTTTCGTCGCCAAACTGCATAATATTACAAAAGACAGAATAAGGGACAGGATTCTTGAAATTATTAATTTATGTGGCATCGAAGGTGAAAAACATAAAAAAATAAACGAATTGTCAAAGGGATACCAGCAAAGAGTCGGCCTGGCCCATGCACTCATTCATAATCCGCAGGTGCTGATACTTGATGAACCGACTGCAGGCCTTGACCCTAATCAGATAGTAGAAATCCGTGAGCTGATAAGAGAAATAGGCAGAGAAAAAACAGTTATCCTGTGCTCACATATCCTTGCTGAAGTAGAGGCTACATGTGACAGGATTTTAATAATAAATAAAGGGAGAATTGTAGCTGACGGAACCTCACGTGATTTGCGCAAACAAGCCCAGGGACGGGAGATTATTAAGGTTACAATCGAAGACGGTGATGTGAATGATATTTTTAAGTCGCTTCAGAACCTGCCAAATGTCCACCTTGTTGATATCCTGTCAAAAAGCGACTGCCAGTTTGAGGTTCAAAGCAAACCTGAAACTTCCACGCGAAAAGATATATTTAAACTTTGTGTGGACAGGAAATGGTCACTGACCGAACTTACACCCACCGAGACCAAACTTGAAGATGTATTCCGCGAATTAACAATGAACTGATACAACATAACAATTAAAATTTAAAATTTCGTTTTATGAGACAAATATGGATAGTATGCTTACGGGAGCTGAATTCTTTTTTTGATTCACTGTTAGCCTATATAATGATTATCACTTTTCTGGGATTCAGCGGATTCTTTACATGGCTTTACGGCAGGGATATTTTCCTTGTAAAACAAGCCAGCTTGCAATCATTCTTTGATGTGGCTTACTGGACATTATTCTTTTTTATCCCTGCATTGACCATGCGGCTTATCGCAGAAGAGAAAAATTCAGGGACGATAGAAATGATACTTACAAAGCCCGTATCTGACTGGCAGCTAGTTGTCGGAAAATTTCTGTCAACATTCCTGCTTATAAGCATCTCCCTTGCCCTGACTCTTCCATATTATATCACTGTTTCATCCATTGGTCCAGTTGATCATGGTGCCGTGTGGACCGGCTATCTGGGCTTGCTTCTGATGAGCGCCGCATATATCAGCATAGGTATATTTTCCAGCAGTATTACAAATAACCAGATTGTAGCTTTCCTCATTGCATTGCTGATTGGCATATTCTTTCACCTGCTCTTTAGCCTGCTTGCGGGAAATTTCCCGGGAATTTTAGGGAATATTTTAAATTATCTTAGTCTCGATACCCACTATAGCTCAGTTACACGCGGTGTTATTGATACAAAGGATGTCGTATATTTTCTTTCTCTGGTTTTTACCGGTTTGTTCTCTTCGGAACTTTTGCTATCAAGGAGAAACTTAAGCGATAATTAATCATATTATAATAAAATGAAATCGAAATCATCAATAAAATATTTTATAGTACTCGCTCTGGGAGCAATAGTACTCATAAACATATTATCAAACCGTTTCTTCTTTCGTATAGATCTAACGGAAGACGGACGTTACACTTTGAGCAGGTCGACAAAAGATATCCTGAAAAATTTACAGGAACCCGTAACAATTACTGCATACTTCTCAAAAAATTTGCCGCCTGATCGTGAAAGTACCAGGAGAGATTTTAAGGATATGCTTGTAGAATATTCAAGCATAGCAAAAGATATGCTTGTCTACGAGTTTGTAAATCCGTTAAAAGATGAAAATACTGAACAGGAAGCAGCTCAATCAGGAATTATGCCTCAGAATATCCCTTCAAGGGAGAAGGATGAGATAAAATTTCAGAAAGGTTATATGGGAGCATATATTCAAATGGGTGAAGAATCCGAAGTTATGCCAATGATTGAATCCTCTGTCGGTATGGAATATAATCTTACAACAGCAATTAAAAAGCTCTCGGTAAAGGATAAACCGCTGGTCGGTATACTGCAGGGACATGGAGAACCAAACCTGCGCCAATTACCCGAAGTCATTCATTCTCTTAAGGTACTGTACAAGGTTGAACCGGTTACACTTACAGATTCCACTTCCGAACTTGATAAATGCCGGACTTTGGTTATCGTTGCCCCTGAAGATTCATTTCCCGACAGCCATTTAAAACAGATTGATGCTTTTTTAGCCAGGGGAGGAAAATTATTTATTGCAATCAACAGGGTTGGAACAAGCGATGATAAGCAATACGGAATACCAATTAATACAGGCCTGGAAACATGGTTAAGCCGGAAAGGAATTGATGTTAATAACAATTATATCGTCGACGCTCAATGCCCGACTGTAGCCCTTCAAAGTGAAAGAGAAGGCTATATCAGCATACAGCCTGTAAAATTTTTCTATATTCCCATTATAAACAATTTTGCAGATCATCCTGTATCAGCCGGACTGGAACAGGTGGAACTGGAGTTTGCAAGCTCCTTATCTTTTGCCGGGGACTCAAGCATAAGATTTGTTCCGCTGGCAAAAACATCTGAAAATTCAGGCACCAAAACATCATATTCAATATATGATCTTATAACCAGAGATTGGACAAAGAAGGATTTCCCGATGTCCGGACTTGTTATCGCTGCTGCACTGGAAGGAAAAATCGCCGGTAATACCACTTCGAAGATGGTCATCATCGGAGATGGCGACTTCCCCCTGAGTGGCAGACAGAGAGGTCAGGTCAATCCCGACAATATCAATCTGATGGTTAACTCAATCGACTGGCTGTCTGATGATACCGGATTAATAGAACTGCGAACCAAAGGCGTAACATCAAGGCCCCTTAAGGAACTTGAAGACGGGAAGAGAACTTTTCTCAAGTATCTGAACTTCCTGCTGCCTTTAATACTGGTTATCATCTATGGCATAATCAGGATGCAAATAAATCAAACTAAACGAATTAAAAGAATGGAGGCCGGTTATGTATAAAAAATTAAATATTAAATCATTATTAATAATTTTTGCTGTCCTTCTGATTTTGGTCCTGATAGTATTTTATGTTGACTCGAGGAAGGGAGAGAGAACATTTCGTTCAAATCTGGTTGATATTGATACGGCAAGAGTAACTTCAATTGTTATTTATTCAAAAACCAACAGGGACGAACCCGTCAGGATTCAAAGGAAAGGCCAGCTATGGAAAATACAATTACAGCAGGCATCTCTTAATGCCGATAAAAAAATGGTAAATAACATTTTAAGTTCGTTAACCGGACTCAAACCGCAAAGAATTGCTGCTACAGGCAAATCAAGGTGGAAAGAATTTGAAGTTACAGATTCCCTGGCAACAAGAGTTCAGCTTATGAAAGGAAGAAAAATAGGAGCTGACTTGTATTTTGGTAAATTCTCCTACCAGCAACCTAAAGGTCAGATGGCTTATTACTATAACCGGCAAGGCAAGATAAGTACGTGCGTACGCCTTGCAAATGATAAAATAGTATATGTCGTCGACGGATACCTGGGAATGACACTTAACAGGGGAGTGAATGACTTCAGAGATAAATCCGTAATTAAATCAAATAAAAGCGACTGGACAAACCTCTCCTTCACTTATCCTGCCGACAGTTCTTTTTCGCTGGTTCGACAGGGAGATAATTGGACGGTTAACGGATCTCCTGCTGATTCAGCTTCAGTGGCAGGCTATTTTAACTCAATCTCATGGCTCACGAGCCAGGAATTCATTGACGATCAAAAACTCCTGTATCCCGAACCGGAGTTCACATTGAAAATTGAAGGTAACAATTTTATTAAGCCCATTCAGGTTAAAGCATTTAAAGCTGATACCATTAACAGGTACCTAATAACATCATCCTTAAATGAAGGGACTGTTTTCAGTTGTGAAAAATCCGGACTGACAGAAAAGATATTTGTCGGGAAAAAAAGGTTCCTGGCAACCCCGGGGATAAAATAGATCTTAAATATTTTTTACCCTGTTAAAGGAAATGGCCTTTAATAACCATCGCGGCAGGGACTTCTCGGGTTTCCTGTTTCTTAGATTCAGGTATAATCCCAGCTTCTTAAAAATTGGTATTTTATGTGTTTCAACAAACTCGATCAATGTGCCATCGGGATCTTCAGTATAGGAAAAAGCACCTGACGCCTCACCCATATCAAAAGTGTCACCGGCATCAACAGTTAACTTGTATCCCTTTTCCTTGCATTCTTCGCGAAGAAGGCTCATTCCTCTTATATCAAAGCATATATGTATGAACCCCAGGTCACCCCAGTAGCGGTCATGATAAATCCTCTTAGGCTCCCGGTCAAGAACCTGTACAAGTTCCATCTGGCTTGAGCCGAAAATCGGACTGAAAGCACCGAGCCTGGGTTTGCTGTGCCTCAGCAACATCCTTCTTATCTTCCTGTCCCCTCCCGGCAGTACCGCAAAATCTACAAACACCCCTGTTTCATCATAAACCACATCATCATATCCAAGGAGACTGCCGTAAAATTTCTTCGAATTTTCAATATTCGATACCCCGATTATTGCCCCATATGATGCGCCGGTCAATTTTCTCTCATTTTTAAACCATGAACCGCTCGGCACAATCTGAAAAAGATTGCCATAAGGATCTCTTATAAAAAAATGCATGTGCCCTTTTGCATCGGTATGAATACCGGTCATAAAATTTATGTCCTTTGTTTTAAAAAAATCATATGTTGCCTTAACATCCTTGCTTTTTATCTTGGCAGCATAAATGCCTAGATCCCCTATTTGTACCTTGAATTTAGCCTCCTGTGGTATCCTTTCCGTATATTGCCATATTTCAAAGCCCCCCCCTCCCTGAAGGTTCAGCGCTAACGCTGCATGCCTTTTCTGCGGCTCTCCACCCGTATATTGCCGCATATGGTCAGCAGTCGCCGACTCCTCAAAAACCCGTATATCAACCCCGAAATGTTCCTTATACCATTTCCACGCTTCATGAACATTGGGTACACCAATCCCGATCTGCTGAATACCGCTTATAATTTTCTCATTCATAGGGATCTAATAATCTCAAATAATGTATAATTTCTTACTAAATATACTAATATTTATTCAATTTTTTACGCCGGTTTTACTTTTGATGATAATAAATAAAAAAAAACGGGAAAATACTTTTTTATCCATACCATTAACAATTCACTGCCTCCTATATACACTTCCTTTCTATTTCTCCTTATCGCTCTTACTATCTTTCCGGCACACTTCTCTGCCGGGATTCCCTTTAACTGGCCCTTATCCATAATCCCGTAAGATTTACCGTCCTTTGTTATGGCATTTACAGAAATATTTGTCCGTACCCGGCCCGGACAAATTATTGTTACCTTAATATTTTCCTTTTTGAGCTCTATCCTTACTGTTTCAAAAAATCCGTGCAGCGCATGCTTGGATGCAGAATATGCAGATCTCAACGGGAATCCGAACTTGCCTACTATACTGCTGATGACAGCAACTGTCCCTCCCCCGTTACCAATCATATGAGGTAATACGGATTTTGTCAATGCAACAGGACCAAAATAGTTTATCTCAAATATTTTTCTGTCAATTTCAACAGGCGTTTCAATTACCTGTGATCTCTGGCTTATTCCTGCACTGTTTATTAATATGTCAATCCTTCCTGCCTGTTTTATTGTCCTTGCAGCTATTCCGGGAATTTCATTTCTTTTCTCCAGGTCAAGAGGTACAACTATCGAAGATCCGGGACGAAGAGAATTAAAATTATCACTGAGTGCATTTAATTTATCCATTTCCGGGGACGATAAAATAACTTTGGCTCCCCTGTTTACATATTCTGAAGCCAGGGCCTGTCCGATTCCCGATGAGGCCCCTGTTATCCAGACTGTTTTATCTGATAATTTCATTGATCCTTATTTTAACTTATCGCCGGTTCAACAATTCTATTCATGCTGCTGATAATATCCTTTCTCAATATTTTAAGTTCATGGATTTTACTATTCTTTTTCCTGACCAGGCTGCTGTACCTGAACCTTGCCGACAGTTTTTTCAGCTTAATATAATATCTGAAGGCAAATAATCCTGTTAAGGGAAGTGTCAGAATATATGAAAGCTTGACCCACCAGGGCTCAAAAAATACCAGCGCCAAAATCATCAGGATAACATAATACACCGGAAAGAATAGCATAGACAAGACAAGCTTAAATGAACTGTGAAACTGGAGGTCTTTAATTTTCTTTATTAAAATGACCGGTATTTTATAGGGTAAATAGTTGTTTATAATGCCAAGTATATGAACAGGCAATAAAATAAATAATGCCAGTGCTTCCGGTATGCGGGTTATAAGAGGATACCTGTCCCTGCGCAGTACCCAGTCACGCAAGTTCAACTCTTCCAGTCCTTTAAAATATTCCGACACTTTATTGCTGAAGGAGCTAATTTCTTCGGGATTTCTCCCGCTATATTCGTCGAGAATAGAAATCATCTTTTTGTCGGCAATAAATTTATCAAGCAATGACTTGCCGGTTATTTTCAGTTTTTTCCTCATTTCTGAGTTGTAAATCTTACGTAGTCCCTGGTATAAATCATAATATTCTTCCGTTTGTATGTCAATCATTAATTTTTTCATTTCATCAGCCAGCCTTTCCCTTAGCCGGTTTATAGCCTCATTACTATTCTCTGTGTATAATTTATAATATTCCGATACTTCAATAGGCTTGCCAAAATTAATAAGCAGGGTGCTTCTGAATTTCTGGTAATGACTGTAGTCCAATCCCACCGGCACGATCTTAACACCGGGATTGTCCTTAAAGTATTCCTGTCCCATAAAGGCTATTCTGAAAATTCCCTTTTTTAAGGGCCTTAACCTCCTTTTATCACCATGCGATCCTTCAGGGAACAAACATAAAGGATTAAGTTTATTCTCAAGCACAGACAATGTTTTTTCAAAAATTTCATCATTTTTCCTGACGTTTGATGCCCCGTCCCTCATTCTGTATATAGGTATAATATTCATGAAATTAAGAATATGAATAAGAATACGGCCTTTGAATATATCTGCCCTGGCCAGAAAAACAGGCTGGCATTTTGCGCAATAATCGAATGCCAGCGCATCTATTAATGTATTCTGATGATTTGGTGCAAGTATTACCGGCTGGTTTCGTGGTAAATTATCCAGGTTATTGACATATATTTTTCTAAAATAGCTCCTGTAAAATAAGTTTGAATACTGTTGTACCAGCCAGTAATCCCATGTCCATTGGTCTATAGTTCTGCTCATATGATATCAGAGATTCAATTTATACCCTGCAAATTTATTATTAAAATTTGAAACCATGGCTGTTAACAGAATTAGCCTGAAACCGGCTTAAGTGACCATAATGAAGCAATACCTAACCCCGACAGAATATGCCATATACCCCACCATGCGGCAATAAATGCCATTCCGCCAATGCCCTTCTCCGGGAAAATACCGGTAGCCAGCAATAAAACAAGGGCAAGTGCTGAATTCTGAATTCCCGTTTCAATAGTTATTGACCTCCTGTCATAACGGGTTGCCCCAAGGAGAGTGGCAAAACTAAAACCCGTGGATAATGCTATACCATTGTGGATCAACACTATGATAAAGATATATTTTATGTGGTTGATAAAATGGGTATAGTTGCTTGCAAAAGCTGAAATTACCATCCCTGCAAAAATCAATATTGACAACGTTTTTATCGGTTTTACAATTTTGTTAGTGGTTATGGGAAACTTCCCGTTTACATACATCCCGGCAAATAAAGGTACCCCTAAAATAATAAAAACGGTTACAAACATGCTTATGGGATCTATCTTCAGTTCCGGAAAGAGATCAGGATTTATTTTACTCATGAAGTGCAAAAAAATCTCTCCCCATATTTTGAAATTAAGGGGTGTTAAAATAATAGCAGATAAGGTCGCTATGGCAGTCAGACTTACAGATAGTGCCACGTTTCCCTTTGCCAGGGAGGAAATAAAATTTGAGATGTTACCGCCCGGACATGCAGCCACAAGTATCATTCCAAGTCCGATTGCCGACGTTATATATTTCCTTAAAAGAATGGCAACAGCACATGTCACCGCAGGAAGAAGAACAAACTGGGAAACAAATCCGATAATCGTGGATCGCGGATTCTTCATCACCCTTTTAAAGTGCTCGGCTTTAATCTGCAAAGCAACCCCAAACATTATAAATGCTATTGTAATATTCAATATGAATAGTGCCTCTGCCGAAAAGTTTAATTCAAGATTATCAAGCAATTTTAATGATTCAAACACAGGTGTTGTTTTAAGACTGAATTTTTTATTTATTTTGCCCAATATAGTAAAAATTTGCCAAGTCATTTATAAATTGGAACCTAATTAAATAATACGGTAATACCTGTAAAGGAAGTAAACAAATGAAATATCATGGATAAAATAAGTAACAATTTTAAAAAAACCGGGGTTGAATTCCTGAACGAAAATGTATTTAAACTGATTGGTGATGACTGGATGCTCGTAACTGCAGGTAAGCCTGATGACTTTAATATGATGACAGCAAGCTGGGGTACCATGGGTATCCTGTGGAATAAGCCAATAGCTGTCTGCTTTATCCGCCCCCAGAGATATACTTTTAAGTTTGCCAACAAATATGAATATTTTACTTTGAGCTTTTTTGATGAAAAGTACAGGAACATCCTTCAGATATGCGGTTCCAGGTCAGGGAAAGACATAAATAAGGTCGAAGCAACCGGACTCAAACCTATGCTGACAAACCTTGGTAATATATGTTTTGAACAATCTCGGCTGTTTTTTGAATGCCGGAAACTTTATTATCATGACCTTAATCCGGATAATTTTATAATCCCCAAAATAGCAGCTTTTAATTATCCTTCAAAAGATTTTCACAGGCTCTTTATAGGAGAGATAGTTAATTGCTTCCATAAATAACAGACTAAAAAAACGTTCATTCTAATCCACGGGACCTGCATTATATGCATATCTTCCATTCATCAGAGGCCTTGTCTATGATTATATAGCCTGCTCTTTATATCTTTTGGAAAGCATGGCTAACAGGTAGCTAAATGTCATCATTGCTTGCGTTGTCTCACTGTGTATCCTTCTTTTCTGCAACCTTAGCAATAACAAAGCATAAAGTCCGCTTAAACATATCTCAATCTCATTGAGGGCGGGATCCTGGAGCTTATTTTTAAAATCCCTTATATTTGATTCAGCATACCTGTATAGTTCAGTATATTTTGCGTCTTTCTTTTTTGTTAACAACTCTATATGCAGATTATTCAAATCATTGGTTATATCTTTTATAAATTTCAGGTGCCCCTTCTCTTTTATATATTCTTCATGCATCATCAGGATCAAATTGGCGTACCAGTTTTTGATCTCTTTTTTTATATGATCCGGTTTATCAAACTGTGAAATAATATTCTTATCAATAAGCTCAATATCAAAATGATACGCCCGGATTACATCTTCAACCTGCCACATATACAGCACGTATTCAGCAATATTTGTTCTTCTTTTTTCCTGTGCGATGAGCATATTATTAATAGTTACTAAATATTTTACAAAATTACCTTAATTCTTTCAATATAATAATTAATCTCCTCCTGATCAATCAGGGATTCTCCTCGCTCTTATTAATCTTCCTTCGGTTTACCTTGGATTCTTCTATCTTTTACTAATCTCTCCTCAGTTTGCCAGGGATTCTCCCTGCGCATGTTAATCTTCCCTCAATTTGTCAAGCGTTCTTCTTTCTTTCTTTGTCGGCCTGCCGGCTCCCCTGTCTCTTTTGAAAAACAAGGTCTCGTTTATTTTCAACTTGTTCAACTCCTCAACAGATGTAAGATCCTCATAGCATTCCTGCGCAAGCTTCGCGGACTGCCTTTTCTGCAACAGACCTTTAACCCTGTAAGTATAAACTGCCGGAGGTTTTCTTATTAATATTATTTCTCCGGCCTTTATATCTCTTGAGGGCTTTACCTGGATGCCGTTTATTATGATCCTGCCCTTTCTGCAGGCTTCACTGGCCTGGCTGCGGGTTTTAAAAATTCTTACAGCCCACATCCATTTGTCTATCCTTATTCTTTCTTCCTCCATAGAATTATAGTCATTTAAAAATATTAAAATTGAATAAGATAATAAATTGTATCACCAGATTATTTTATCATTATCCCTGCCATGTATCCGTTAATATTTACTGGCATAATAATGGGGTAATATTTATAATATGTTTATAAACAATATATTAAAAATAGCACCGTTATATTTTGCAGCCAAAATAATACCAATATATTTAATGAAAAAATATATTCTTATTTTGTTATTGATAATCCTTGCAAATACAGCGAAAGCACAGAGTAATCCCATATTCATCACTATACCGTCCCTGCTGTACAATGTTAATTTCCAAACAGGAGGCATAGGCGAAACCATTATAGCATCAACCAGGAACAGCTCTTTTACAGTCCCCTGCCAGAATCCTTCCCTGCTGATAAAATCGGATAAGAACACGGGCTTCTATGTTTCCTGCATACCGGAACTGTATAAATCACGTAAAGATGAATTTGTGGTAAATATTTTATAGCTCTATAAATTGAATGATAAAAATGTGGTCAGCACATATTTTACTTATATTAATATAACGTGAGTTCGATATAAGCTTTATTTTATAAGTCATTAGTTATCAACAATTTATATTATAAAATGTTCACAACTATTTGATATTCAATGGCATATAAAAATGGATTCTTCCTAAATTAATTTGCTACTAAAGTATCTGCTTGAGTTTGTATTCCGTTATGATGGTTCTCAGGTTTTTCCTGAGGGGAAAAGATATGGTTTCTTCCCTGGAGTTTCAGCAGGATGGAGACTCTCGGAAGAAGAATTCCTCGCCAATTTGCCGTTCATCAGCGAATTGAAGCTCAGGGGATCCTGTGGCGACGCAGCCTTTCGGTAAGCCATGTTTTTGGTTTCCCCGCATTGC
>CAYWUI010000040.1:0-25138 GCA_964461435.1 uncultured Bacteroidales bacterium
AACATCAACCCCCAGATTTTGGATAAACTCTTTTGTTCCTCCTGTTGAAATAATTCTTACTTTACGTTCATTTAATTTCTTAATAATTTCTTCCAGTTTAACTTTATGGTATACAGAAATCAGGGCGGTTTTAATTTTTTTTTCACTCATACATCATTAATTTTACAATTGATTCGCGGCAATATATTAATTTTTTCAAAAAATAAGTGAGTCTTTCGTATATTTGTTTTAACGAAAAGTGAACAATCATAAATCTGCCGCGGCAATATTAACTGAGTTTAAATTTGCCGTGTATTACAAACTTAAATAATGCGCTTTTTATACATACTAAGAGAAAGTTTTATTTCGACCTTAAAAACTTTTAACGCAAATAAGCTAAGGACACTTCTTTCACTTCTGGGTGTTACCATTGGGATATTTGCTATTATTTCTGTATTTACCATTCTTGATTCCATGGAGTCTGAAGTAAGAGAGACACTTAACGCCCTGGGCGATGATGTTATTTATGTTCAAAAATGGCCGTGGGCACCTGAAGAGGGAGAGGAATATCCATGGTGGAAATACTTAAATCGCCCTGTCCCTACATTAAAAGAATATGTTGAAGTTAAGCGCCGTATGAAGAATGCTAAAGCTGTTACTTTTTATGCTGTTACGGAGAAGACTGTTGAATATAAAAATAACACGGCGGACAATATCGGCATCTGGGGAGTTACTGAAGATTTTAATATTAACAGAACCCTGAATATAGAAAAAGGCCGGTATCTTACTGATTATGAAATAAATACAGGCAGATATTTCGCGGTTATAGGAAGTGAGGTAGCATCCAGGTTATTTGAAGATGAGGATCCCCTTGGTAAAAAGTTTAAAATTTCGGGAAAAAATGTTGTTATAGCAGGAGTTTTTACACGCGAAGGCAAGACTTTATTCGGGGGTGGCAGTCTCGATGAAGTTGTTCTTCTGCCTGTCAAATTCATGGGTACTATAGTTGATTTAAAGAACGAACAAAACAATCCGATGATCTGGGTCAGGGCGGCAGACAACGTATCCATGCCGGAATTAAAAGAAGAGCTCAGAGGCGTTATGAGGGGAATAAGAAGACTTAAGCCTGCTGCTGAGGATGACTTTGCCCTCAACCAGACCAGCGTTTTAACAGGCGGAATAAATCAAATCTTCAGTGTCATTAATATTGCCGGCGGACTGATAGGTATCTTTTCAATCCTTGTGGGGGGATTCGGAATAGCAAATATTATGTTTGTTTCAGTTAAGGAACGTACCCATATCATAGGCATAAAAAAGGCCATGGGAGCTAAAAAACATTATATAATGCTTGAAGTCCTTTATGAATCGGGAATGTTATCATTAATAGGAGGAACTATAGGGCTAATATTAATTTTTATCGGCACATTGATAGTCTCCGGTGTAACTGATTTTAAGATAAGTATGAGTTTAAGCAATATTGTAACCGGACTGGTAATATCTTCAGTTGTGGGGCTCATTTCGGGACTTGCCCCTGCCATTTCAGCTGCCAGGCTCAATCCGGTTGCAGCTATAGCAGTATCTTTTTAACCAATAGCGCTTCTGCCCCGGCAAATAATATGCAAGGATCACGGTACAAAATGTCAGTGTACCTGTCCCGCTGTCACCTTTGTATTGCTGTCAGTACAGAAGAAGCAGCTAATTTACCCTTCTGATCATATGATTCTGTTTTTACCATCCCCACATCTTCAGAAAACCATTGAACGGCTTTGGAAGTTACATTTTTCATAAAGGTTTTTGACTCAACGTCATATGTTATCCTGAAACATTTGAATGTGCCTGCGGATGTTGTAATATCTTCGATTGCTTCGACTTTACGGTTTTTGACAGTAGTTGTCATATTCATCATTTTCATCCCCGCTGTGTTAAAGCTTAAGGTTACCGTCCCGTTACTCAGCAAATCGCCTGCCTTCATTCCTGATGGGTATTGCAGGTTGTCACCTTTTATTTCCATTTCCGCATCTTTAAATGACGCTAATGCCTCCTCATTCAGGTAATTGTCCATATCAACATAAAATACCCCGCCTTCACACCTGACTTCCATCTCATTTTCAAAAACCAGTTCATTTTTATCATTAAAATATTCATTCTTTATAACCGCTTTAACGTTACTTCCTGCCCTCTCTATTTTTAATACCTCCTGTTTTGACTTACCGGTTATTTTACCCTTATCATCATAATGGGTAAGTTCGATTTTTGCTCCTTCGGCATCGGGATAATAAAATACACATTCCTGAGCTGATAATCCTTTACTGCTAACCCAGAAAGCAACAATAGCCCATAAAAAATTAATTTTTTTCATACTCTTAAAAATTAGATTAATATTTATATTTAACTACTAATATAAGCAGGATGCCTGAATTTTAAATTTTTTCCTGTATGATTTTTGTAATTTCTATGAACTGGTCAACTGACAGTTGTTCGGGTCTCATTTTAAAAAGTGCGTCGTGAAACTCCATGTTTAATAAAATACTTTTTAATGAATTCTTTAAGATTTTTCTTCTTTGATTAAATCCGGTTTTAACGATCCTTAGGAACAATTCCTCATTGCATGCAAGCTCCTTCCTGTCATTTCTCAAAAGTCGCAATACAGATGACTTCACCCTGGGCTTCGGAATAAATACAGACTCATTAACAGTAAAAAGGTATTCAATATTGTAATATGTCTGTAAAAGAACGCTCAATATCCCATAATCCTTGCTGCCGGGTGGAGAGCTTATTCTTTCAGCAACTTCTTTTTGTACCATGCATACTACCTCCGGAACTTTATTTTTATAATTGATTATTTTAAAAAAGATCTGGCTCGACACGTTATACGGGAAGTTACCAATTATTGCAAACCTGCCGGGGAACAATAATTCTAAATCGAGCTTTAAAAAATCTTCGTGAATTATTTTACTATTATGTGCGGCAAACTTGCTTTTCAGAATTTCAATCGCAGAGGAATCAATTTCTACAAAGCATATTTTCTGCATTCCAAGCTTCAGAATAAATTCTGTAAGTACGCCTGTGCCCGCACCTATTTCCAGAATATCTGAATACCCCTTTAAAGTCAGGCTGCTTACTATTTTTCTGGCAATATTTGTATCTTTCAGAAAATGCTGGCCCAGACTTTTTTTTGGTTTTAAAAAAATCATTTATTCTGGTATATTATTTCTCAAAGATAACTATTTTAACACTGCCTTTTGACCTTTACCGGGGGCACTATACTCATTAACCACAAATGAACTTAAAACATATACCATGCAATTTGATTTCGATGAATCAGTAAACAGGGAGAATACCGCCTGTTATCAATATGACTTGCGCAAAAAACAATTCGGCAGGGATGACATCATCCCCATGTGGGTAGCAGACATGGATTTTAAAACCCCTGCATTCATAACACAGGCGATTAAAGAAAGGCTCAATCATGAGATCTTCGGCTACACTTTCAGGACTGATTCATTCTATGAGTCGGTTATAAAATGGTTAAAAACAAGGCACGGATGGGAAATAAAAAAAGACTGGATTGAATTTTCACCGGGCATAGTACCTGCACTTAACCTGGCCGTTTTGGCATTCACAAATCCCGGTGACAAAATAATTGTGCAGCCACCTGTTTATTTCCCGTTTTTCTCAGCAATAAAAAACCATAACAGAATTATGGTGGACAATCCGCTAAAACTGGCAGGCGGCAGATATTATATGGATTACAAGGACCTGGCATCAAAAATAGACAATAAGGTTAGAATGATTATTTTATGCAGCCCCCACAATCCGACAGGCAATGTATGGACTAAAGAAGAGTTAATTAAACTTACGGATATTTGCATCAAGAATAATATAATTATCCTGTCTGATGAAATACATTCAGACCTGGTTTTCAGCGGACATAAACATATACCTGCGGCAACCCTGGGAAAAGAAATAGCAAAAAACACAATAACCTGCATTGCTCCCAGTAAAACTTTCAATCTTGCCGGATTATCAACATCTGTCGTGATTTCTTCAAATAAAATATTCATCCGTAAGTTCAGTGAGATACTGGATCATGTACATGTGGGCAGCGGAAATATTTTCGGCAATATTGCAACTGAAGCTGCCTATAATTATGGACATGGCTGGCTTGGGCAGATGATGGCCTATCTCCGGGGAAACCTGGACTTCGTTATTAATTATTTTTCTGAAAATATCCCCCTTATAAAACCTGTAATACCTGAAGCTACTTACCTGGTATGGCTGGATTGCAGAAAATTAGGCATGAACAGCAGGCAGCTAAAAAAATTCTTTATTGAAAAAGCAAAACTCGGCTTAAGCGACGGACCCATATTCGGTAAAGGGGGAACAGGGTTCCAGAGAATGAATATTGCCTGTCCGCGTGAAAAAATAAAAATAGCACTTCTCAGACTGAATAAAGCAATAAATGAATATTTGAAGGATTAAAATATTTTACTAAATTGCTTTGATTTATATATTGCATGTAAATACTTAAAAAATTTATTAAATTAGTTAATAGATTATTACAATAATTTAAATCTATCATAACTATGAGATTAAAAATTGCGGTCAAGATCGGCATTGGCTTTGGAATAATGACAATAGCCGTCGTAATAAATGCATTAATAACAAGTAGCGCTTTGGAAAAAAGTAGAAAAGTAAACGAGAACACCACAAATATTTATTCACCTTCCCTGGCATTTATTAATGCCCTTTATTCAAAGATAAGTGATTCACGTATGTTAATAAAATCTTGGGTGTTCATAGAAAAACTTTCCAATACTCCTGATAAGCTTAAACTGCAATCACTGCATGAGGAAGGCTATAAAGAAGTAATAGATACCCTAAAGAATTATTACAGCAAATTATGGGAAAACCCCGAACATAAAGCCCTGCTCTTTAATATTGATTCCTCTATAGTTGACACGTTGTTTCCCATGCATCAGTATATTATGGAACAGCTTAACAGTTTTGAGAGCTATGATGATGCTTTTGTATGGTTTGAAGTTACTACCATGGCCGAAGAAAGTGGTGATGTCATGACCACCACACAGAAAATTCTTGATAAAATTTCAGTATTGTCAACTGAGCTGGAAAATATCGTTAACAAGGGAAGAATCGATATGGTAAGGACTTTTAAAGATTTTAAAACAAGAATTATTCTTATGGGTCTTGCCCTGGTAATTGGTGCCATCATTATAGGAATGTTTACAATAAGCTCACTTACCAGGCCTATTAACCATACAAAAAACATATTATTGTCAATGAGCAAAGGTATTTTGCCTAAGGAAAAATTAAATGAAGGCAGTGATGAGATAGGACAGATGGCAAAAGCATTGAATTTTTTAGTCCAGGGGCTTAAAGATATTTTTAATTTTTCACTTGAAATAGGAAAAGGTAATTTCGACAGTGAGTTTAAACCACTAAGTGAAGATGACGTGCTTGGAAATTCATTGCTTGAGATGCGTGAAGAACTGAAGAAAGCATCCGAGGAGGAAGAAAAAAGAAAAGTCGAGGATAATCAGCGTCACTGGGCTTCCCAGGGTATTGCCATGTTCAGTGATATCCTCAGGCAGGATAAGGATAACCTCGAGGAATTATCATATAAGATAATCAGCAACATGGTTAAGTACACCAGTTCAAACCAGGGGGGTATGTTTATATTAAATGATAATGATAAAGACCATGTCTTTCTGCAAATGACAGCCTGTTATGCCTACGACAGGAAAAAATTCCTTAAAAAGGAAATCGAAATAGGCGAAGGACTTGTCGGCAGATGTTATCAGGAAAAAGAGAAAATACACCTGACAGAAATACCAGCCGATTATATAAAAATTACTTCCGGACTCGGTGATGATAATCCTAAAAGCCTCCTGCTTATTCCGCTGGTATATAATGATGTAACTTATGGCATTATTGAAATCGCTTCGTTCAATGAATATCAACAGCACGAGGTAGAGTTTATGGAAAGAATCAGTGAAAGTATAGCTGCGGCAATATCATCGGTTAAAAGCAATATTCAAACCGCTGAACTTCTTGAGCGCTCGCAGCAACAGGCTGAAGAAATGTCCTCACAGGAAGAAGAGATGCGTCAGAATATGGAAGAGTTGAGGGCCACACAGGAACAATCGTCCCGTCGTGAAGAAGAACTGAAAAAGGAAGTTGAGGAGCTTAGAAAAAGACTTAAAGACCTCACCGAAAGCTAATCAACCTTAACATGCCCCCAGTTTTCCCCTCTTCTGATGCGGTTCAGCTGGGTATGAGTAATACCAAACTCTCTGGCTATTTTATACAGGGGGTTCTTACTTCTAAGAAGTTTCTTTTTTAATCTTATTACCTGCGTCTCTGTAAGCTTTGCATTTGTTACTTCACCTTTCCTCTTTTCCAGGGCAATTTTATATCTTGGGCTCTTTCTGCTGTGCTCATTTACTTCTTCCCTGGTAGACCATTGCAGGTTTTTATAATAATTATTTGATTTATTAAAATCAAGGTGTATAACACTATCATACTTTTTCGAGGGTCTCTTGCAAAATATTTCAGCAACGAGCACATGAACACATTTTGTTTTCCTGTGCTTCCAGTCAATATTCGATTTAAATGAATAATACTGATACCCCCTGACATTCGCAGTCTTTACGATTTTCCAGTCATTCAAATCCTTTTTAAATATCCGTATACGCCCGTAATTGGAAATCTCATATGCTTCGTTCTCATTGATTCCTTCAAATTTTACAGGACTCCACTTTTCGTCCATAAAATAATTAACTGTCATATCCTTATTAATATTAAATACAAAATTACTGAATAACTTTCCCGTAACAATTAACTGCCATAAATTGTTCGATATATTTCCCCGGCTTCAAAATATTCAGATCAACATATATAACTTTCATTCAAATATTGAATTTTGTATTAAAAAAACAGATAAAATAAAAACTAAAGCACTAAAAATTATATTTTTGTCCTGTCATAAAATCCGATTAAGGTGAAAAAAGGACTTGCTGAAATACTGGATGATTTTAATAATTACACGGTTATTATTGTGGGAGATGTAATGGTAGATTCCTATTTATGGGGAAATGTTACAAGGATATCGCCGGAAGCGCCTGTACCCATTGTTTTATGTACAAAGAGGGAAAACAGGCTTGGCGGCGCTGCCAACGTTGCTGAGAATGTAAATTCATTAGGGGCTTTGCCTGTAATTTGTTCAGTGATCGGACAGGATGAAAAAGGCCAGTTATTTAAAGATATTTTAAAAAGCCGGGGCCTTATAGCGGACGGACTGGTAGAGACCGGCGAAAGACCTACAACTGTAAAAACACGGATAATAAGTAATAACCAGCAATTGTTAAGAGTCGACCAGGAGATCGAAGAATATTTATCTGGCAAACTTGAGCATCTGTTGATTGAAAGAATAATATCTGTTATCGAAAGCAGGAAGATTGACGCTATTATTTTCCAGGACTATGATAAAGGGGTCATAACGCCGGCATTGATTGAGAAGGTTATTAATTATGCCAATGAAAGGACCATACCAACATTTATAGACCCTAAAAAGAGGAATTTCCATATTTATAAAAATGCAACGCTATTCAAGCCCAACTTCAAAGAATTGGTGAGCGGACTAAATATTAATATTAATAAAGAAGATTTTGGTTCTGTTTTTAAGGCAGCAACAATTCTGCATAAACAAAACGCATATAAACTCGTCCTTATCACTCTTTCGGAGCTGGGCATACTTATCAGTGACGGAAGTAACTATCATGTTGTTCCTGCTGAGGTTCGAGATGTTGCAGACGTATCGGGGGCAGGCGACACTGTCATTGCAGTTGCAGCACTCGGGTATTTATCAGGATTAGAGCCCAGGGAGGTAGCCACCCTGGCAAACCTTGCAGGAGGCATAGTATGTGAGAGGGCAGGTGTTGTGCCAATAGACAGGAAACTTCTGTTAAATAGGGACAGCGCCCATTTTTAAAATAGGGACAGCGCCCATTTTTATAAAAGTTTATCATATAAAAGTGTATGTTCTTTAACAAAATATAATTTTCGGGGCGTAGCGCAGTCCGGTAGCGTACTTCGTTCGGGACGAAGGGGTCGGAGGTTCAAATCCTCTCGCCCCGACTTCTCTCGCCAAAACTATTCATTGGAATAGCGAAAGCGAGCTTCGTCGGGTGAAACCCGGCAATTAAGAGAACCAGTCAAAAGGGACAGCATCCATAAAAAATTGGGCGCTGTCCCTATTTTTTTTATTTTTTTCGTAAAAATATGGGCGCTGTCCCTATTTTTTTTTATTTTTGCCCGTCAAATAAAAATTAAATACAATATGGACGAAGGCCCGTGTCATAGTCAGAATGAAATATTAACCTTTCTTTAAAGGGGGCCTTTAATTTTTTGCCTCCTTTAAAGTAAAAATCAAAAGGAGGCATTATCATGATCAAAATCTTCAGAAGCCTTGGCGGATATATAGAATTACCTCAGGCTGAAAAAGGATGCTGGGTGAATGTCACCAGCCCGGCTCAGGATGAAATAACAACCCTCATTAATGATTTTTTAATTCCTGCGGACGTTATACAGGACGTCCTGGACACCGATGAGCGGCCGCGTATTGAATATGACGATGACTGGTCGCTGGTTATCCTTCGTATTCCCGTTGCCAGTCCCAATAATGGTGTGCCCTTTTATACCGTACCCCTTGGTATATTTATGACCGCTGACTATACCGTTACCCTGTGTTCGGTATCCAATGAGGTATTGCCGTCTACCGAGCCCTCCCTTTACCGCGAACATTACCAGCAGGCTACCGATGTGCTTAATTTCATACTTAAGCTGTTTTTGCGTTCAGCCAATACGTACATGAAGTATTTAAAGCAGATCAACCAGCAAACTTCAATTATCGAAAGAGACCTTGAAAAATCAATAAGGAACAAAGAATTGACAAATCTCCTTAAGATGGAAAAATGCCTTGTATATTTTATCACATCGCTGAGGTCCAATGAAATTGTCCTGGCCAAGTTAAAAAACTCAAAAAAATATCCAATCAGTGAAATGAACGAAGACCTTTTTGAAGATACTTTGATCGAAAACAAGCAGGCTATTGATATGGCCCAGATTTATTCCGACATACAAAGCGGTATGATGGATGCTTTTGCCTCTGTCATTTCAAATAACCTTAACGTGGTGATGAAGCAACTTACTTCGATATCCATAATTTTAATGATCCCGACACTTATTGCCAGCATATACGGTATGAATATACCAAATTACATGGAGCATTTAACATGGGCATTTCCTGCAATTATATTTACTTCAGGGCTAATGTCATTTATAGGAGTGATAATGTTCAGAAGGAAAAAATGGTTCTGAAAACAGGGACAGCGCCCGTATTTTCAGGCTAATATAAAATCAGCATAAAGTTATAAAAATATGAGGACAGCACCCATATTTTTAACTGAAACAGGACTGCTCTTCAGTACCTGAAAATATGGGCGCTGTCCCTAAATTATTCATAGCGAAGTGCAATGATAGGATCGAGTTTTGCTGCCTTTCGTGCCGGATACCAGCCAAAGAATATACCTATAACGGTGCACACCAGAAATGAAAGTATTACAGCCTGTGGCATGATTAATACGGGCCATCCCATTACCACAGCAATTGTTTTTGATGCTCCTATTCCAAGAAAGATTCCAATTATTCCTCCAATTACGCTTAATAAAATCGATTCTGTCAGGAATTGCATAAGAATATCAATTTCCTTGCCGCCAACAGACATTCGTAAACCTATTTCACGGGTGCGTTCTGTCACCGAAACGTACATTATGTTCATTATCCCTATGCCCCCCACAAGGAGTGAAATGCTTGCAATAACGCCAAGCAGTACAGTAAGCACATTGCTTATGGACCCGAGTGTCTGTACCAGCTCTTCCTGGCTTCGTATTTGGAAATCGTTTTCGTCTGTGCCCCGGAGTTTATGGGTAGTCCTCAATACTGCTTCAATTTCGTTTACTGCCTGTTGCGATTTTTCTTCGCTGGCTGAGGAAGCAAGGATAGCATTTACATGAGAAATGGACAGAATGCGTTTTTGTATGGTCGTATAAGGTGCAATAATTATGTCGTCCTGATCCTGGCCAAAAGTACTCTGTCCCTTTCTTTCCAGTACTCCTATTACCTTTAACGGTATACTGTTAAAACGTATAATTCTGCCTACAGGATCGGCATTTTCACCAAACAGGTTATCAATAACAGTTTGTCCCAGCAGGCATACTTTTGCTGCTCTTTTAACATCCCTTCCTGTAAAAATCCGCCCGTTTTGTATTGTTATTTTTTTTATATCGGGGTACTGCGTACCGGCTCCGTAAATGGTAGTCGGCGTATTCTTATTGGCATAGATCGCCTGTCCGCCGCTGCGTATCTCAGGGGATACCATTATCACTGAGGGGCACTTTGTCTCGATAGCCTGAATATCTTCCAAGGTGAGGCTTTTACTGCTGCCACTTCCTAATTGCACGCCTCTCCTGAACTGGGACCCCGGCATAACCATTATAAGGTTTGCCCCCATTTCTGATACCTGTTCCTGAATACTTCTTTTTGACCCTTGTCCTATGGCAAGCATTGTAATTACCGAGCCCACACCAATAATAATGCCCAGCATTGTAAGAAAAGATCTCGTCTTATTCCGGTACAGGGCATTTACAGCTATTTTTATCAGATCAGAATAATTCATATTTACCAGTTTAAATCACTCATACTCCTCATCCAGGGGCAATCCGTGAACAATTTCCTGTGCATTTAATCTGTTGGCAACAAGTTTTTCGTTGACAATATGCCCGTCCCTGAATATCAGGTTACGTTTGGCACACCTGGCAATACCGGGCTCATGTGTAACAATGAGGATGGTTCTCCCTTTATCGTTCAGCTCCTGTAGCAACGCCATTATTTCGTATGATGTCCGTGTATCAAGATTCCCTGTAACTTCATCCGCCAATATAAGCATAGGATCATTAACTAATGACCGTGCAATTGCCACTCTCTGTTGCTGTCCTCCTGAAAGTTGTGCAGGCACATGGAACATACGATCTGTCAAACCTACTGCTTCCAGGGCATGCAGGGCTATTCCCTTTCTTTCCCTCGCCTTTATTCTGGAATTATAAAGCAAAGGTAAAAGCACATTCTCAAACGCCGTTGTACGGGGAAGAAGGTTATATGACTGGAATACGAAACCTACCTTACGGTTTCGCAGACGGGCCAGCTCATTCTTAGTCATATCTGCTATATTAAGGCCATCGATTAAATATTGTCCGGAAGTGGGCTTGTCGAGGCATCCGAGTATGTTAAGCATAGTTGATTTACCTGAGCCGCTTGCACCCATTATGGCCACAAACTCACCTTCCTTTATCTCCATGTTAATACCCCGGAGAGCATGAATAGTAACTTCCCCGACATAATAATCCTTCTTCAGCTTTTCAACTCCTATTATTTTCTTTTCCATATTCTTTTTCATCTATTTCTCCGGGAAGGGGGTCTGGGCATAAACGGACTTTCATTATTTAACTGTTTTTCATCCTTTTTATTAACCGAAGAAGACAATCCGGTAACGACCTCATCCCCTTCCTTTAGTCCGGATAAAATCACTACATTTATGTCATCGTCAATGCCTGTTTTAATCCTTGCCGGATGAATGTTATTCCCGCTTTTCACCCAGACAAGGGCAAATTCGTGGCTCTCATTATCAATAATACCAGGCGGACGAACATTTTCAGGAATTCTTTTCATATATTTTCCCATTATATTATTGTCCGGTTTAAAATGAAGGGCCTTACTGGCCATGATCAGTACATTTTCTGCTTCTTCAACATATATGGTAATACTGGCGGTCATTCCCGGCATAAGCTTTAAATCAGGATTAGCAGCCTTAACTATCACCGTATAAGTAACCACATTGGAAGTTATAACCGGCTGCAAACGTATCTGTATTACTTCTCCTGAGAACTGCAAGTCGGGGTAAGCGTCCACGGTAAAACTAACCCTTTGTCCTTCCTTCACCTGTCCTATATCGGCTTCGTCAACAGAAGCTTCCACCTGCATCCGCGTAAGGTCATGGGCAATCGTAAACAGTGTAGGTGTAGTAAAGCTGGCTGCTACTGTCTGTCCTTCGCTCACTGTCTTTTCCAGTACTACACCATCAATAGGAGAATAAATAAAGGCATAACCAAGGTTTATTTTCGCCTTATCGTAATTTAATTGTGCTGTTTTTAACCCGGCTCTTGCCTTCTCATAATTGTATAAAACCAGGTCATAATCGCCTTCAGCAATAAGTCCTTTTTCAAATAAAGCCTTTGTACGGTTATAGGTTGCTGTTTGATAAGTCATCTCGGCCTTTGCGTTGTCCAGTGAA
Organism: uncultured Bacteroidales bacterium; assembly: GCA_964461435.1. Taxonomy (GTDB): domain Bacteria; phylum Bacteroidota; class Bacteroidia; order Bacteroidales; family UBA10428. Next base: position 12,407 of record CAYWUI010000040.1, read on the forward strand.
GCTTCGGCAATGGTTAATGCTGTAACAAGGGGTCTCTGGTCAAGCTCTGCCAGTAACTGGCCTGCTTTGACGTGTGAATTATAATCAATATATATTTTACTTATCTCTCCTGAAACCTGTGTCCCCACCTCCACGGCTTTAACTGCCTGTATAGTTCCTGTTGCAGTAATTGAATTACTGACATTTCCCCTGGTTACCCTGGCAGTTTCGTATGTAATGTTCTGAGTTTCTTTACCGCATGCCTTTATAAATATTATCAGGATAACAGTAAAAATCGCGCCGGTTAATGAAGATGCTGAAATTTTTATTTTTCTCATTATTATTGAAGTTTTCAATTTTTAAAGTTTTTAGTTATCCGGGGTTACTCATTCCAATGTTAATGGAATACCCAGGTAAAAGTCAAGTATCTTATAGCTAAAGACAAGATTATATTTTGATTGCAGCAGCTGACTCTCGGATGAAATAAGATTGGTTTTTTGAATAAGGAAATCGACAGAATTAATCAATCCCTGGTTGAATTTCTCAGCAGTCACATTGTACGATTCAACCGCGGCATTAAATTTTTCCTGGCTGGCCTCGTATTCCTTTTCGGCTGTTATAACATTTGTGCAGGCCTGTTCAACTTCTTTTCTAAGCTGGTTTTTTGTTCCCATATCGTTAAGCTTGGATGTCTCAAGCCCGATTTTGGAAATTGAAACATTCGTTCGTATCTGTTTATTTTGATAGATCGGCATTGAAAGGGACAGCCCTATTGAAGGGCTTATCTTATTAACTTCCTGATACACATAGGTTAAATCACTTTGCGATGTATAAGCTGTGCTTAACCCTCCATTTAATGATAAAACGGGCTGGTACCCTGCCCTGGCGATATCCACATCAAGCCCCGCAATTTTCTTAAGTAACTCCGAATTTTTTATCCGGGGTTTTATCTCAAGGGCAGTTGCAAACACTGAATCGGCTACCGGTTTACGAAACTGGTTTATAAAATTCCCGAAATCAGGTTGTTCTATCGAAAAATCAGAAGAGGCCGGTAGTTCCATTAGCTGCATAAGGGTAATCCTGTTCACTGCAAGGAGGCTTTGTGCTTTTGCCAGGGTAAGATTTTCACTGGCAAGCTCTGATCTGACCTGCAAATATTCTGATTTTGATATTGCTCCCAGATTCATCCGCTCTTCAGACAAGTGCAGCTGTTCTTCTGTTAACTCTATTTGCTTTTCACTGTTTTTAACCTGTTCCCCTGCATAAAGGACTTGCAGATAGGCATCCAAAACACTCAGACTAACAGACTCTTTCATGGTCTCAATTTCATATTGCCCGGCCTGGCATTCCATTTCAGACTGCCTGATGGAATTCCTGATTTTAAATCCGTTATAAAGCCTAACATCATAAGCTACACTATAGCTCATATTATTTGAACCTGAATACGTACCAAATTCGTTGTTATCATTAAGCTGTCTGCTCCATCCGGCACCTGTGTTTACAGAAGCACTTACCGACGGGAATCTTGATGCCCTGGCTTGTCCGGTATTTAATTGATTAACTTCATTGTTAAGGACAGATTGTTGTATTTGTATATTCTGCTGAAGAGCCTGGTTTATACACATCTGCAAAGTCCATATTCTGTCTGCTGCCTGCCCTTGAGTATTTTCCGCAACAAAACAGGTAAGCAGAACCAACACTATAAAAAAACGAATATATATTCTCATCTCTTTTTTTTAAAAATAGTGTCCCCGCTTATCAAATAAAAATAAAGTAGACTACCGTGTATTTTTTAATTACCAACGCTCTGATTTAAGGGACAGCGCCCATAATTTGTCGACATAAATATTCGATTTGTCTACTTCATTTGATTTCTGAATTTAACACAAATAGCTTTGCCAGTGATCCTGAGAAAAAAATATTATGTGAAATTAAGGATTATTCGGTAATAAATGAAGAGGAATATTTATATAATTTTTTTTGTTTTATGCATAATTTCTTTTGCGCCAATATGTGCACAGAAATATATTCCTGTCAGACTATATGGACAGATTCTCAGTTACAGGGATAACCAGCCCGTGTCATATGCAGCAATAGTGGTTAAAAGCACGGGTAAAGGCACGGTTTCCAAAATAAACGGTTGCTTCGATATTGAATTACCTTCCGACACATCCACCATTATTATATCCTGTATGGGATATAAAACTCTGGAAGTTAAGATTGTTCCTGAAAGGCTGCAGGGCACTTACTGTATTAAGCTGGAAGAATCCTTAACAGAACTGGAAGAAGTAACAGTGGCTACTGAAAAAGATCGAATTGTAAGGGTTACTGATAATATTAGTTCAGTGAAAATCTCACCGATCCTTGTTGCCAGACTCCCTAACCTTGGGGAGGTAGATATAATGAGGTCTTTTCAATTGCTGCCGGGTGTAATGGCAACAAACGAAACTTCTGCAGGCTTGTATGTAAGGGGAGGCACACCTGATCAAAACCTTATATTATTTGACGGCATGACTATTTACCACGTGGATCATTTTTACGGATTTTTCAGTGCCTTCAATGTAAATACGATTGATGACATCGAGCTTATAAAAGGCGGCTTCCCGGCAAAGTATGGCGGCCGAACCTCGAGTGTAATGGTAATTACAGGTAAACCTGCCGATTTAAATAAAATTCATTGCGGGGGATCTTTAAGCCTGTTAAGTGTGAATGGCTTTTTAGAAGTTCCTTTAATCAAAAATAAAATGTCATGGCAGGTTGCCGCCCGCCGTTCATATACCGACTTTATACGCACAGGATTATATAATAAAATATTTAACCTTTACAACAAAAATAAGGACTCCAGTGAATCCCGGTCTTCTTCAATGGGCCCGATGCGCGGCATGCAACAGGAAGTACAGGAACCAAAACTTCATTTTTACGATTTGAACTCGAAATTCACATATAAGCCTGATAATAAAAACACTATTGCGCTCAGTCTCTATAACGGTAAGGACAAAATGGACAATTCCATGGAACTTTCTTCACAGAGATTTTCAGGCTTCAGCACAACCGCTTCCGGCGGATCAGTAGCTGATTTGGCTGATTGGGGAAATACAGGAGCAAGTATACAATGGAAAAGCATATGGAATGATAAATATAATAGCAATATTTTCCTGTCATATTCAAATTATTTCAGCAGAAGAGAAAGAGAAACCGGTTTTGCACAGGGAGAGGAAGGCCCTGAAAGAGCCGGGACAAGCTCACTTGAGGATAATAAAGTTCAGGATGTAAGCTTCAGGTATAGGAACATATGGAATATAAATAACTATAATAATCTCGAATTTGGCATTGAAGAATCGTTTACCGGCATTAAGTACTCCCTGTCAAATAATGATACATTAACCCTTGTTGACAGAAACGACCAGGGATTACAATCTTCGCTGTACCTGCAGGATGAAATAAATTTTTTTAATGATAAAATCAGTATTAATGCGGGACTCAGAACAATACATTATAATATAACAAAAAAGTTTTATTTTGAGCCCCGGGTTTCTTTCATATACAAACCTGCCGGTAAGCTTAAATTTAAGGCTGCATGGGGTATGTATAACCAGTTTCACACCCGCATAATAAGGGAAGATGTTCTGGAAGGCAGCAAAGATTTCTGGCTGTTGGCCGATGACGAAACAATTCCGATTAACTCTTCAGTCCAGTACATTTTAGGCATGAGCTATGAGATAAATAACTTTCTGTTTGATCTGGAAGCATATTACAACGATCTAAAGGGTCTCACCGAATATTCCATGCGATATACAGCTACCCCCGGAAGAGGCCCCGGCACAAGTGAGCAATATTTCTTTGAAGGTACCGGCTATTCCAAAGGTATAGAATTATTGATACAGAAAAAATACGGTAAGAATACAGGCTGGATCGGCTATACTTTGAGCGAGGTAAAACATACATTCCCCGATTTAAATTACGGACTGCCCTTTTATGCCTTGCATGACCAGCCGCATGAGCTTAAAACAGTCTATAGCCGCAGGATTAAAAGGTGGGATTTGTCTGCAGCTTTTATTTATGCAACCGGGAAACCTTATACATCTCCTGAAGGTGAGTACCAGCTTACCTTACTGGACGGGAGTGTATATAATTATATTCATGTCAGTGAAAAAAATTCATATCGGCTGCCTGATTATCACAGGCTGGATATCTCAGTTTCTTATAACTGGAGAGGCCATTATACCGAAAATATGATCTCATTTTCCATTTTCAACCTATATAATAGAAAAAATGTCTGGTACAAGGAGTTTGAAATATATGAAAATGATGTAATAGTAACTGATATGAATTTGCTGGGAATTACTCCCAACCTAAGTTTAACAGTGAAATTTTGAAATTATAAGAATCATGCGAATAAAAATCAACATATTTTTATTTTTATTGATAGCATTTTCGGGATGTGAAGAATTTCATAATAAATCTGCATTTCAGGATGTCCTCGTATTACAGGGTTATCTTTACCAGGATGAGCCGGTAACGGGAATACAGTTAACAAAAATCCTGCCATTTGATAGCGAAGATACAATATTCACAAATATCCCTGATGCTGATGTAAATATCGAGTGGGACGGACAGCAATTTCATCTTGAAGCCGACAGTAGCGGCTTATATAACTATCCTTTTGATGATTTGAAAATAATTGAAAGGAATTCTTATTTAATAACTGTAACATATGAGGGAAAGACTTTATCTGCTGAAACAATAGTGCCTGAAAGACCAGCCGGCCTAAGTTTATCGTCTGATACCATCTTCATCGATGATTCATTAACTCCCTGGCAAATGAGAGAACAGGAAAATAATTCGATTGAAATAACATGGGAAAATCCTGATAATGATTATTTCTATGTTGTTGTTGAAAACCTCGAAGAAAATCCTGAAAGTATTGACCTGGGATTTGCACCACCTCAAGGGACGCGTAACTTCAGATTTTTATCGCAACCATATGTAACTGACAGATACATTCTGGGATTTTTGTCATCAATTCAGCAATACGGCAAGCATAAAGTTAAAGTATATCGTGTAAACAAAGAATATGCCTATCTTTTTGAAAACCGTGAACAGGATTCCCGGTATCTGACCGAGCCCTATACAAATGTGAACAACGGTATAGGTATATTTACAGCATTTAGTTAGGCTGAAGCCTCTTTTGAAGTCATAAAACAATAATCGATAGATTTAATTAACTTTAAACCTTTATTCTCAACAAATAGAATGGATATTCCCAGGCAACCCATATTCAAGATAATAAAGATAATTGGCCTGCATCTGTCAGTCTGGTCCCTGCTTTTTATCCTTAATTACCTCTTTGTGAAAAACTACAGGGTATCATTCGATCTTCCATTTCATCTTACAATATGGTTTATTTATATTCTTCTTTTTTACTTTAATTACTACATGTTAATGCCTATTTTTTTGTTCAGGAAAAGGATAACTATTTATATAATAGTCACTTTATGCTTATTAGCAGCTTCATATTATACCAAAGATTATTTCACAAAAAAGCATTTTGATAAAATATTCGCAGAGCTAAGAGAAAATAAGCCCCTCAGACCGGATTTCGAGAAAATGAATCCCATTTCGAATCCTGCTCCGAATCACGGCCTGAAGCCAGGCAGAGAGCCAGGCAGGAAGCCTCCTCTCCGTTTTACAGGTCCTGACGGGGAGAGAAAAATGTTCCTTGCATATGGAGTTCTGCTGATCTTTGCATCCAGTTTTTCAACCCGCTTTATACAAAAATGGAGAGATGACGACAAACGTAAATCCGAAATCGAAAAGGAGAAAATCCGCACAGAGCTATCCTACCTGAAACAACAAATAAATCCTCATTTTCTTTTTAACTCTTTGAACAGTATTTATTCGCTTACAATAAGTAAGTCAAAAACTGCTACTGATGCCATTTTAAAACTCTCGTCTATTTTAAGGTATATACTATATGAATCAGAAAATACGCTGGTAAACTTAAACGATGAACTTAATATTATAAATGACTATATAGAGCTTCAAAAACTGCGTTTAAATAAAAAAGTAACCATTACATTCAACATAACAGGTGAACCGGAATCCTATAAAATTGAACCTTTTATTCTGATGCCTCTTGTTGAAAATGCTTTTAAATTCGGCGTTGATAATATAGCAGAGTCATTTATCGATATTAATATCATCATATCGCATAATAAGCTTAAGTTTAATATAAAAAATAAAAAAGTATTATATCACGATAATGAAAAGCAAGGTCCGGGTATTGGAATTAAAAATATAAAACGCCGCCTGGATCTGCTGTATCCTGATGACTATAATTTTAAAATTGAAGATAGCAACGATATTTTTTCAGTATTGCTGGAAATAAAATTAAAAAAATGAACTGTCTGGCTATTGATGATGAACCGCTGGCTTTAAACGTTATAAAGGATTTCTGCAAGAAGATTAACTATCTTAATCTTGTGGCTACCTGCACAGGTGCTGCAGATGCTATAAAATATCTCAGCCAGGAAAATATAGATTTGATCTTTCTTGATATTCATATGCCGCATATAACCGGACTTGAATTTATTAAAAGCCTTTCCAATCCTCCGCTTGTTATATTCACTACTGCCTATACCGAACATGCCCTGCAGGGATTTGAATTAAGCGCAATAGACTACCTGGTAAAACCTGTTCCCTTTGAAAGGTTCTTGAAAGCAGTAAATAAAGCATATGAACTGATTAATTTAAGAAAGAAAAACCCGGTTAACATTAGCCAGAAAAAAGATAATATAATGTCAGGTTATATCATGGTTAAAGTTGCATACAGTACAATAAAGATAAATTTCAGCGACATTCTATATATTGAAGGTTTAAAGGATTATATAAAAATATATACGGGAAGCAGGCCTGTACTAACTAAAAGTACGATGATAAATATTGAAGAAAAACTTCCTGCAGAACATTTCATAAGGGTTCACAAATCATATATTGTATCGATTTCAAAAATAAATAAGATTGAAAACAACCGTATTATTTTCGGAGAAAAACGTATTCCCGTAGGCAACAATTATAAGATAAACTTCAACAACATAATAAAAAAATATCTGCTATAAAAATCCTAGTCATACTTTGGCTTCTGAAACCACAGATCATGTAAGGTAATGTTAAAATGGACAAGCCAGTAATTCTCTTTAATAAGGCCATTTTCGAGAGTCCCGTTTTCTCCAAGCTCCAGTGACAGATTAATAATACTTAAATCCCTTTTCAGAGGTATCCCGGCTCCAAAGGTTATGGCTCCCGAATTGATAGGGGTATCATCAATTACAAGGTATGACTTTTTATAATATGCCCCCGCCCTGTATGTAATACCCGCAAGGCCGAAATGTTTATAGTCCGGCTTGTGTGTATATTCCATTCCCATAGAATATCTTTCGCTGTTTCTTGTGTTCAGCAGGGGATTTGAAAATTTTATTACCGACCAGTATTTTCTCTCAAAATCAAATCCCCCCCTGTACCTTCTTGATTTTTCAACACCTATGCCAAAACCATATTTGCGTGGTAAATGAAAATCAAATTCGCTGCTTCCCAGATCAACGGTATCCTCTGCATAGTTAAAACTTATCCTGTTTAAAGTTTTTAGTTTTTTGCTGTTTCCATAAACAATCCCTAATGTATATTTCCAATCATTATTATATACGGAAAACTGCAACCCATAGTCAAAATAAAAATTATTAAAGTATTTTGTATTTTGAACAGAATAGCCGTTAAAATTATAAGCACCCCCGGCTGTCTCAGTCTGTGTTATAGAACCAAAAATATAGGAAGCGTTAATTCCTGTTGAGATATTTTTATTTATTTTAATGGAATTACCGCTATAAAACTGGTTAATACCGCCACTTCCGTTATAAGTAATTTTATAACCTGTAAGTTCTCCTTCAATACTCTTTGTTGAGTGAATTGTATATCCTACCGAGCTGTAAGGCACCACTCCGGTACTGTTTGCCCACCAAGGAGTAATTCTGAAGCCCATGGCAATATAACGTATATTCCCGTCCAATTTTGTCTGAACCTTATTATTTGTTTCATATCTTGTATATTTTGAAAAAACGCCCATTTCAAATAAAAACGAAAGACTGTCTATCCCGCTATATGAGGCAGGATTTAAATTATTAAGGTATCTCCCCGATTGAAAAGCCATGCCCGTACCACCCATTGCTTTATTCGCCCCAAAACCATTATCTTCAATCTGGCCTGCCCCGAATAATGTATACGGAGAATCGGTAATCTGAGATTTTAAAATATTAGTACTGTTTATACTTAATAAAATAGCCGCAGTAATAACTTTATAGCGCATCTTCTATCCCGGTTTAATATGTAAGGTAATATAATTTCAACTTTGGCAGGGGATTCGCTGCTTCGAGAATCAGCCTCTCAAAGCTTTCAAGTAATTTGCCGGAAGGAAGGCTTATCAATAAGCCATGGTCAGTATCAAAATAATTATCCGACAGTTCATTATTAATAAATTCAGTGATATCAAACGTGTATGAGGTCTCTTCATTATAGAGCTCATCCAGCACAAATGACGCGGTAGCTACTGTCCCATAGCTGTCATATAAAACATCACCCAGCCTGTTGATTTTATCAGTTTCACGCAAGATCAAATCTTCAGGCAGTGAAAAAACACTATAACTTGTTTTTACCGGCTTTACAACTAACTCAGCTTTGATAATTATTCCATTCTCAAATAACAGTATATCCTGCATTGAAGGGAACCTGATCTTTGTCATCAGTGCAGTGCCTCCCTGCACATATGTCTTATCCCCTGTTTCCGATGACGGGACAGCCACTTTCTGTCTCTGCACAATATTCAGTAAAGTATTGCTGAAATCATGCTGTATATGATTAAACTGCCTGTCGCTGTAAACCATAGGAAAATCATTGTGCAATACTTCAAGAGTCTCACCTATTCTATGTGAATAAATTCTCATCAGCAAATCCTCTTCATTTGCATTAAATCCGATAATTGCGGAATTAATATTTCCATCCGGTACAATAGCAATACCCTTAAAATAGTTGAGAAAATTATCCTCCGTCGCAACTTTTTCATCGTTATCCAGCAGTTTATTAAATAAATCCGTCCCTATATTATTATTTAACCTTATTTCAACAGAATCAGCGATGCCCGGCCGTGGTATGAATGTCTTACTGCCTATATCATTCAAAGAATAAGAAACTGAAGAAGTGTTGTAGAGGTAGCCTGACTCGTCCGGCTCTACATCTTCCAGTAACTGGTGCACGACTATCCGGAACGGCTGTGTAGTATCTCCATAGTTGTAACCCGAATACCTAAGTAATAAAGTTATGGAATCATAAATATCATTTTCATCTTTAGAATAATATTGCGGCAATCCGACCTGAAAATAACTGTGGCAGGTAATCCTGCCGAATGCTTCATCCTCATAGCTGCCGATTAAGACGGTTTCCGTACCGGAAGTTGGTATGGAATCGACAATTACTGTCGAAAACTCAGTACTAAAAGTATCGATGACAATTATAGCTGTTTGTGACTCAATAAAGTCCTGTCCCATTGTAAATTCATTATCTTCCTTGCTACAGGATAATAAGATAAATACCAATATTATTAATGCCGGCTGAAGTATTCCTTTTAAAATTTTAAAGAGAGAAAGCCTTATTTGCTTTTTCATTGCTATAAATTATAAAAACAGTACTGCAAATCAAGCTCATTTAATTATTCTGATAAAACTTATTATACCAATACCCATAATGTGTAGACAAACTCTTTAATCCGCTTTATATCCATTGTAAGCCATAATAAACCTGTAAGTTTTCATGCCATTCTTGTATAAAGTCGACCATTTCATTTTATTGGTCTATTATCAGGACTTATATATCTATTTGGTTTTTTAAATAAATATTACCGGGATATGTTTGTGAGAAGTATATAACCTTCTTATAGTATTTGATAATGATAAAATATGTTATTAATTGTTGTATTTGTTATGCTTCGCTACTAATTGTCTTACCGGTGTTAATATTCTTTGCCTGTCATGGCGACAATGAAGAAGAAGAGACTCTTATCGGTAACTGGATAGAGTTATCTGAGTTTGAAGGTGTTCCGCGAAGTGATGCAGTCGGTTTTACTATAGGCAATAAAGGGTATGTCGGTACCGGCTACGATGGTTCAGAACGTCTTAATGATTTTTGGGAGTATGATGCTGAAAGAAACACATGGATGCAAAAGGCTGATTTCCCGGGTGCAGCCAGGAACGGTGCTATTGGTGTCGGTACTGATACCAGGGGATATATAGGTACCGGTTACGACGGAGTCAGTAAGCTGAACGATTTCTGGGAATTCAATCCCGATTCAAATAAATGGGTGCAAAAAGCAAATTTTGCCGGTTCGGGAAGATACGGCGCTACTGGTTTTGTGATAAATAATAAATGTTACCTGGGAACAGGATATGATGGTAATTATTTGAAAGATTTCTGGGAATACGATCCTGTTTCGGATACCTGGGAACAGAAGGTCAGTGTTGGCGGCAGTAAAAGAAAGGATGCCGTGGGATTTGTCATCTATGACAAAGGATATATATGCACGGGTGTTAATAACGGGGTTTATGAAAATGATTTCTGGCAATACGACCCTGCGACAGATACATGGACAGAAATGCGCTCTATATCAGATGCGACGGATGAGGATTTTGACGATGACTATACAGGTCTTACCGGGATTAATAAAACGGCTTTTTCAATAAGTGGGAAAGGTTATATCGCAACTGGAGGGCAAGGCACCACCAGTTCAGTAGTTTGGGAATATGATCCGGTTGTCGATTTGTGGGAACAAAAAACTTCATTTGAAGGTGTCAGCAGAATTGAGGCAGTGGCATTTATAATCGGCAACCGGGCATATCTTATTACAGGCAGAAGCAGTGGCTATTACTTCGATGACATATGGGCTTTTGAGCCTGATAGTGAGTATGATGAATATGATTAAATATGTGATATCCCCGGTTGTATTAATTATTACCATAATCACTTTATTATTAATAACACATAATAATATCCCAAAAACTCAGGATTATAAGCTTGAGGTTATCAGGCTCGAATCAGGGTGGGGGTATAATATCTTAAAGAACAAAAAGCCTTTTATTCACCAGGAATGTATCCCTGCAATTGAAGGTAACCATCCTTTCCCTGATGAAAAATCTGCACGTAAAACCGGGAAATTAGTCCTGAAAAAACTTCTCAGTAACGAATCCCCCCGCATTTCGAAAGAGGAATTGAGGGACAGCGCCCATATTAACAATATTTAACTTTTTATATCAGGCAATAATAATTAAATTGAAGATATAAAATTTCAGGAATGAACCAGGTATTTTTCTTGTTACTTGTTCTGGGCTTTACCCAAAGCTGGTGCTGCTCTTCCGGCATCACTCCTGTTCTTCAAAAAACCACCGGGTATATTAATAATTACACTTCTGAGAGCCTGCAGGATAGTGCTGCAATATTCGATGCCGAAGATTTCTCACCAGATCTTGATATATTTTATCAGGTCGAAAATTTGGGCATTTTCTTTCTTTTTATTGATATTAGCTCCTACTGCGGAATTAAAAATATTACCTATATAAGACATCTCATTCTGGTATTCATTTCAGATATTCCTCCCCCCTGCCGATTCATGTTATAAACAGGTTATTACAATTTATTCTTTTATTATCCGGTAACATTATAATAAATAATTCTTTAATGTATAGTCATGAATTCCCGATTATACTTTTATATAACCATGAATAATTAAATTATGCAGGTTTTACCTGCGATCATAAAACTTTTGAAAAATGAAAACAATAATAAAGCCAACCGGAAACAATTCAGGCAGGATCAACTTTCCTGTAGTTGAAAAAAATATAGATCATGAAATAAAAATAATAAGTTTCCGGAGTAACCATAATAACAGGAGCATACTTAAACTTGGAGTAAATGATCTTAATGATGATAATTACAGAGTCTATTTAAACGGACAGCGCTTATCGTTAATAATCTCAGAGCCTGTGGAATATTCAAGGCCTGTGCATTTGCACAATATTAACTGGAAGTTTTATAACAGGCAGACCTATGAAGTTTTAAGAAATGTGATTATCTGGCTGCCCGATATAAATATGTGCCTTGTAAGACATTATATGATTCCTCACAGCCAGGTTCTTAAAATAATACTGGAGAAAGCATCTTAGGGCTCCTCTGAAAATATAGGCGCTGTCCCTGTTTTGTACCTATTTTAATATGGGCGCTGTCCCTACATTTAAAATATTTTTATTAATTTTGTAAATATAGGAAACAGCCTTATTTTAAAGATAAATGGACCTCAAAATAGTTAATCCCCTTGTCAGCAAAAATATGATCCAAAAAAGGATTATAGGGGATGTTGCCATTTTCTCATTCGAGAATATTGAACGCATAAACGTGAAAAATGCAAACAGGATAAAAATTAAAGTGCTGAGGAGCATTGTAAATCCCAAAATAAGGAATATACTTATAGATTTGAAGGGGCTCGAATTTATTGACACCTATGGGGCACAGGTGCTGGTTACGTTGAGAAAATTTGCAGGGCGCAAGCAGACAAAGTTTGTTCTTAAAAATGTATCGCCCGACTTTTATGAGATCATTGACTTGTTGAAAATCCAAAATGACTTTCACATAATATAGGGACAGCGCCCATATTTTTCAAAT
>CAYWUI010000040.1:25238-28508 GCA_964461435.1 uncultured Bacteroidales bacterium
CATAATATAGGGACAGCGCCCATATTTTTCAAATATCTACGTAAAATTACATGCCTTATCTAAGTAATTTACCTTTGTTCTAAGTGTAAAGACCTGCATTAAAAAATACGCGATTTAACAGATGCACAGGTATATTTAAGTCCATAACTTTACTTTTTATTTAATTATTTTAAACTGTTAAATGAAAAGCGGACCTGACCTTAACATTACCGACGAAGAGCTTGTAGAAAATTATAAAAACGGGAATTACCATTCCCTTGGTACGTTATATGAAAGGTACTATAAAAAAGTATATCACAAATGCCTTTCTTTCATCAGGAGGCCCGATGAAGCCAATGATATAGCCCAGGACGTATTAATGAAAACGCTGGAAAACATATCTTCATTCAAGGGTAATTCCAAATTTGCAACCTGGCTGTTTGCCATCACCAAAAATCACTGTATTACATATTCCAGGGGCAGAAGGAACATTTATTTCGAAGACATTGCAAGCTATGAAAATATAGCTGAAGAAATGTCCGATTTAAGTGGCCGCGAACTTTATGAACAGCGTGAGCTGGCTCTCGACGATATGCTGTATTCTGTTCGTGAAGCAGAAAGGCAAATGCTTGTTCTCAAATACCAGCAAAACTATACTATAAAGGATCTGCAAAGAGAACTTAATCTATCTGCCAGCGCTATAAAGATGAGGCTTCAAAGGGCAAGATACAAGGTGCAGAAACTTTATGAACAAAGTGATGTACTGGCAGCTACTGCATAAAAGACCTTATAATAATTTAACTATTGCAAAAATTAGGGACAACAACATTTACACTCAAATAGGGACAGTCCCCTTTTAAAAATATGGGCGCTGTCCCCCTTAAAAAAAAATTATTGGGGACAAAAGGTGAGCATTCAAAAAATTATTATTGAAATAACGACCGTATTCATGGTTTTATTTGCCGTAATTGACATTATGGGTTCTATACCTATTATAATCAAATTTAAGAGGGACGGTATTGAAGTCCCCCCCCTTAAAATTACAATGGTATCTTTTATAATACTGCTTACTTTTCTTTTCGGGGGAAAATTAATACTGGGGCTTTTTGGTGTGGATATTTCATCTTTTGCCATTGCGGGATCAATAGTTATATTTATTATAGCACTGGAGATGATCCTGGATATTAAGCTGTTCAGGACAGAATCTCCCAAAAGTGCATCCATTGTGCCGCTGGCCTTCCCATTAATTGCAGGGACAGGCTCAATCACAACCCTGCTCTCATTAAGGGCGGATTACTCCATGCTGAGCATAATCGTGGCTCTTGCCCTGAACATGGCCGTGGTTTACCTGGTATTAAAACTCAGCAACAGTATTGAAAAAGTTATCGGCAATACGGGACTGCAAATATTAAAAAAGATCTTCGGTATTATACTGCTGGCTATCGCTATAAAACTATTCATTTCAAACACCGGAATAGTAATCAGTAAATAAGAAATAAATAAATTTATATTTATTTTATGCCCATGCGTGACAAAATACTATTTTTACCGTCTAAATATTAAATCAAATTTGTAATCAATAACATCATAATTAACTATTTCCAGGGATATATTCTCATGATCCGGAAATTTTACAGCAAAAATTTCAACTATAAACGCTAATTATAGTAAATAATAACCTAAAAATTTGTAAATTTATTTATAAGAAAATATATAACTGATTAAAAAATTCAGGTTAGTTTTGCAAGTGATATTAAATTTACGAATAAAAAACAGCAACTGGTCAGGGATATATTTCAAAAATTAATGTAATAAAAACAAATTTTATCAATATTTGTTATTGTATAGTTGTTCGTCTGAGGAAAAACAATATTAACGATAAAGAATAACCATCATAAAATTATTCGAACTAATTATTAATAACTTAAAATTTTAAATTATGGCAACACAGAAGAAACCGGTTACAAAAAAAGCTCCGGTTACAAGTAAAAAGAAGAGTATCACTGAAGAAGATATTCGTAAGAGAGCAGAAAAAATATATAACAACAGAATAGCCAAAGGTATTCCCGGCAATCCTGAATCAGATTGGAAGCAAGCTGAGGATGAACTTAAGCGCTCTTAACAGTATAATATTACCTGAGCTATTAACTATAATCTTTGTATATTAATAGTAATACTGCATAGATTTTTTATATAACGAAAAAGTATCGGATAATACTTATTTCGTTTCTATTTTATATAGGATACCCATTATCAGAGAATGGCTGGAAAACAAATGAGGCCGAGAAAATACATTTAACCCTATGGCTGAGAAATTATTAAGACCGGACTACCTTTTTGAAGTTAGCTGGGAAGTATGTAATAAAGTTGGTGGTATCCACACTGTAATTTCTACAAAAGTTTTAACAACAATCAATGAATATGGGGATCAGAACTACATTCTCATTGGTCCTGATGTCTGGAAGGAAACACGTGTAAATCCGGAATTTATTGAGGACAAGTATCTTTACCGGGCATGGAAGGAAAAAGCTGAAAGCGATAAGCTCCCCTTCAGGATAGGCAGATGGAATGTCCCCGGTAAACCAATTGTAATTCTTATCAATTTTACCGCCCTTTTCTCAAATAAGGACAAAATATTTAAAGAGTATTGGGAAAAGTATCAACTAGACTCACTTTCCGGGCAGTGGGATTATGTTGAACCGGCACTTTTCGGATATGCTGCAGGCAAGATAATAGAAAGCTTTTACGAATTTAACCTTTCTGCCCAGGATAAAATAGTTGCTCACTTTCATGAGTGGATGACAGGGCTGGGCATTTTATATCTGCGTGACAGGGTACCACAGGTCGGATTGGTATTTACTACACATGCAACGGTCCTGGGCCGGTCTGTTGCAGGAATAGATATGTCTTTATACAACAAAATAAATGCTTATAATAGCGCTGAAACAGCAAAGCAATTAAAAGTCGTTTCAAAGAACTCACTTGAAATAATATCTGCTAAAAACTGCGACATATTCACAACAGTAAGCGAGGTAACTGCAAATGAATGCAAACATTTTCTCGACAGATACCCTGATGTCATAACTCCAAACGGGTTTGAAAATTCATTTGTCCCTGAGGAAAGGAGCTTTTTAACCAAAAGGAACAAAACCCGTAATAAACTTCTGGAAGTGACAGAGGCACTTTTAGGTTATAAAGTTTCAAAGGATAGCATCTTTATTATCAGCAGCGGCAGGTATGAATTCAGAAACAAGGGGCTGGATCTGTTTATTGATGCCCTGGTTAAAATAA
>CAYWUI010000041.1:0-26078 GCA_964461435.1 uncultured Bacteroidales bacterium
TGCTATTTTTACAAATAAAACAAAAACCAGCACACCAATTAAACAATGTGCCCCCGGTATATACCAGAATTTAAGTATTAACCTGTAAACCTTTTTTAAGACGAGTCAGTCAGGATTAATCATTATAAATAATTATTAATCCTTCGTGATAAAGATAATCAATATTATTACGCAACCATTACTTTGTTGGCATCATCTTAGTAATAGTATCTCTACTTAATAAGCAGGATATTTATAAGATTGGCATGGTATTTGGGAATATGACTAAAAGAAAGACACTGGTACTAAATTTCATTATCATGGATACAACAAGAATATGCAAACAGAAAAATATTGCTATATATCCCAATCCGTTTGATAATTATGCAATAATTACAATTCCCGGGGAAGTACAACAACCTTTCACACTTGAGATTACAGATATCAACGGCATAAAAATTTTCAGGTATACAAATATTCTGTCCAATAAATTTATTTTAGGCAGAAATAAGCTTAATGCCGGCACCTATTTTTATAAGTTGTTTTCAACTGATTATAAGTTCCTGTATACCGGAAAACTGGTTATTAAAAAATTATAGAAAATTATTATTTCAGCCTTTCACTTCTAACATAAACCCCACATTGTGTATGTTCGTTATTGCAACAGACGGGTCATCTTTAAGAAGCTTTCTCAGCTTGGTTATATAAACATCCATGCTGCGGCCCATAAAGTAATCGTCTTTTCCCCATATTGACAGTAGTGCGGTTTCGCGCTTTAAAATGCTGTTCTTATTCATACACAGTAGTTTTAGCACCTCTGCTTCCTTTTTTGTCAGCCGCTTTTCGATGTTTGGCGATTTTAAATAATGGTTATCGTAATCAAAATGAAATGCCCCAAACCTGTATGTTCCGTTTTTATCCTTTGAATTTATCATACTTCAAATATGTTTTATAATCTTTTAATATTATTAATTAAACATTAAACTGTTGACTTTGTTCAATTTAACAGGCACAATAAAAAATTATATTGATTTATTTGAGGATGGGATGACTATTGTAAAGTGGAAAGCCGTATATAAGCTGCAAAAGGTGTTATAAAAAAGACTAATGGTTACTTATTATTAAAATCATTCATTGTTTTCTCTATACCGTTTGTTCCAAAGCTTATGATAATGTCATGACATATTGAAATTCTATCTTCCAGTACTTTTTCTTCCTCATCCCTCCATTTTCCCAATACATAGTCAACCTGACTTCCATAGTTATAATCACTGCCAATGCCAAATCTCAGTCTCGCATAATTCTGATGGCCCAGTATCTGGTTAATATTTTGCAATCCGTTATGTCCGCCATCACCGCCCTTGGATTTGATTCTTAGCGTGCCAAAGGGAAGAGCGACATCATCAACAATAACAAGGAGGTTTTCAACAGGTACACCGGCTTTATTCAGCCAGTAATTTACTGCCCGTCCGCTGCGGTTAACATATGTGGTTGGTTTGAGAAGCATAAAAAGTTTCCCGGCATATTTGTATTCAGCAATAAATCCATATCTTTTATCTATGAATTTAATATTAGATGCCTTTGCCAGGGTATCCAATATCCTGAAACCTATATTATGCCTGGTATTATAATATTCATCCCCTGCGTTACCAAGGCCAGCAATCAGAAATTTCAATTTTAGTGTTCTTTTTTATGACCACCTTCAGAGTGTTTATCACCGGCCGGAGCTTTTTCAGCATGGGCTGCTCCTTGTTCTGTCTTTTCTTCTCTGGCTTCTTTACCTTCTCTGGCTTCCTTACCTTCTCTGGCTTCCTTACCTTCTCTGGCTTCCTTACCTTCTCTGGCTTCCTTACCTTCTTTAACTTCCTTGACTTCTTCTTCAGCAGCTTTGGCTGCGGCAGCAGCTGCTGCTTCCTCTTCAGCTTCAATAAAACTCCTGGCAGCGACTCTCGATGATACAACTCCCACTACCATCACTCTTCCGGGAGTTAAAATTTCCAGATCATCATAAGATAAGTCGGATATCTTTATATATTGGCCTATATCGACATCAGTCATATCTATCTCCAGCATATCGGGCATATCTTTTATCAAACCTTTAACTTTAAGGCTTCTTCTTTTTTGCCGAAGCTTTCCGCCATTCTTTAGTCCGATTGAGTTACCTGTAAGCTCAACAGGTATGTCAACAACTGTGGGCACATCATCAAAGACCCGGATAAAATCCATATGCTGTATCCTGTCAGTTACAGGGTGAAACTGTATATCACGTATTATGGCTTTATACTTATTGCCATCCAGATCCAGATTTATTAAATGAACATGGTGTGTAAAAACAAGGTCTTTGAAACTATTTTCCGGTGCAGTAAAATGAACATTTCTTTCTCCCCCGTATAATACGCATGGTACATTTCCTTCCTTTCTTAATTTCCTGGTATTATTTTTCCCTGTTTCTTTTCTAATTATCCCCTTAATTTCTAATACTCTCATCGTAACTGAATTTTAATAATTGTAAATATCCGTATCCTTTTTTTGATATTAATGACTTATAAATAGAATGTGCAAAAAGATATTTTAAAAAGGAGTGCAAATATAATAATTATACAATAAAATTCTCACTTATTGATTTATATTTATATACTTTACTAATAACATCAGCGAAAAGATCGGCTATTGAGATTACTTTTATTTTATCACTGTGCCCTCTAAGAGGTATTGAATCGGTTACACATACCTCTGTAATGGCAGATTTATCAATTCTTTCGTAAGCAGGACCTGATAATACAGGGTGTGTAATTACTACACGTATACTCCTTGCACCTTCATTCTTCATAAGATTGGCAGCCAGGCATATAGTCCCTGCGGTATCAATCATATCATCCACTATAACAATATCTTTATCTTTAACATCACCAATTACTCTTATTTCTTCCACTATATTGGCTTTCTTCCTTAACTTATAACATATTACCATTTCTGTCTTAAGGAACCTTGCATAGGCATTGGCTCTTTTGGTGCCGCCCATATCAGGAGCTGCAATTATGAGGTTTTCAAGTTCCAGGCTTTTAATGTAAGGGACAAACAAGGTTGATCCATATAAATGATCCACAGGCACATTAAAAAATCCCTGGATCTGATCGGCATGCAGATCCATTGTCATCACCCTGTCAACTCCTGAAGCAGTCAGCAGATCTGCCACAAGTTTTGCTCCTATGGCACATCGTGGTTTATCTTTCCGGTCCTGACGGGCTAATCCCATATACGGAATTACCGCAACCACCTGGTATGCAGAAGCCCGTTTCGCTGCATCGACCATTAACAGCAGTTCCATAAGGTTATCACTTGGCGGAAATGTTGATTGTATTATAAAAACTATACATCCCCTTACTGATTCTTCAAAATAAGGTTGAAATTCCCCGTCGCTAAATTCCAGGACCGACGTTTTGCCTAGCTCGGATCCAAAACTTTTTATTATTTTTTCTGCAAGGTAGGTTGTCGCCCTGCCGGCAAAAAACTTAATAGGAGCTTTGATTTTCATTGTTATTGATTGATGGGTATTATAATAATACTATATCAATGTAAATGTAAAAAATTAACTTTCAAATACTATGTATTATTAATCAAAATTAATAATTTAAATATCAACATTGCTGTTGGTACTAACTACAAAATTTAATATTTCTTCCCTTCCTGTTTTTTTAAAAGAAGATGTTATAAATATTTCAGGTAAAGTCTGCCAGCTTTTGAGTAATATTTTTTTATAAATCTCTAATTTCTTTTCCAGTGCATATGCTGATATTTTGTCTGTTTTAGTAAAACAAAGCACGAAAGGGACTTTATTGATGCCAATCCATTTAATAAACTCCAAATCAATAGTCTGTGGTTCATGCCGGCAATCAATCAGTATGAACAGGCAATAAAGATTCTTCCTTGTTAGTATATAGCCGGCAATAAGTGCCATAATTTTTTCTCTGCTTTTCCTGGGGGTCTTCATATACCCATAACCAGGCAAATCAACAAGATACCATTCATTATTTATTAAAAAATGATTTATCAGCTTCGTCTTACCCGGAGTACCGGAAGTTTTTGCTATATTTTTATTGCCGGTTAACATATTAAGTAAGGATGATTTTCCGACATTTGACCTCCCAATAAACGCGTATTCAGGATAAACGGGCTCCGGGCAGGAATCGGGGTCCGGACTGCTTTTAATAAACCTGATTTTTTTAATGATCTTCATAGATAGACGCAAACTGGCTTTCTCCTGCCTTATATCAGTCAATATAAATTTCCAGGATCCTGGTTTCCCCGGAAGGATTAAGATATATGTTCTTTAATTCTGCCGGTATTAACAGTGACTCTCCTTTACTAACCTTTATTGTCTCATTTTCATAATAGTCAATATTATATTCTCCTTCAAGGCACATATAAATTACAAATGAGTCTAAACTGAGAAAGTCTTTTTCAATTCTTTCGTTGAAATTTAAAATGTTTACTGTAAAGTATTTACACCTTGTTAATTCTGATGGCTCATTTAAT
The DNA here is from genome assembly GCA_964461435.1 of uncultured Bacteroidales bacterium. Lineage (GTDB taxonomy): Bacteria > Bacteroidota > Bacteroidia > Bacteroidales > UBA10428. Next base: position 4,516 of record CAYWUI010000041.1, read on the forward strand.
CTGCAAGTATATTCTATTTTATTATTCTTATAATAATTATAATCAATAGCATCAACAGCTAAGGCAGTATGCAGTTCTCTCGGCTTGCCACTGGAATCCAACCGGTCAAAATCATATATTCTGTAAGTAATATCTGAAGTCTGCTGGATTTCAGCAAGCAAAGTACCTGCTCCAATGGCATGTATTCTGCCGGCAGGCAAGAATATTACGTCGCCGGCAAAAATTTTAACATAGTTGAGAATTTCATCAAGGGTTTTATTATCAAGATGATGCATGTAAACGGATTTATCAATGTCTTTATTAAAACCAACAATTAGTTCTGAATTTTCCTCGGCCTGTATGATATACCACATTTCTGTTTTACCGTATGAATTGTGTCTTTGCATTGCCATTTCATCGTTGGGGTGAACCTGTATAGATAATTTCTCCGTAGCATCGATAAATTTTATTAAAAGAGGGAACTCGTGTCCGAACCTGTCATAAATTTTGTCGCCTACCAAATCACCCATATAAACTTCAATCAGTTCCTGCAAATTATTGCCAGCGAGAAATCCATTTTCAATAACAGAAATACTATCATGCACCCCCGATATTTCCCAGCTTTCACCCGCCTTATCAGATGCACCTGTTTTACCAAGAAGTTCTATTAATTTTTTTCCTCCCCATATCTTATCTTTATACTGAGGGATAAATTTTAACGGATATAATCGGTTCATAACATTATATGTACTTTATGGGTGATATGTGCTAACTTATTTTTCATAATTATATTCTAATTGTTTTATTTTAACAGATCCAAATATAATTGTATAGTTCTTTCCAGTCCGAAATAAAGAGCATCTGAGATTAATGCATGTCCGATTGATACTTCAGAAAGTCCCGGAATATTATCATTGAAATATTTCAGGTTGTCAAGGTTAAGGTCATGACCTGCATTTATTTGCAGTCCGGTCTCATTGGCTATTACTGCTGCTTTGATATAGGACTTAATAGCTTTTTCCCTGTTTTTTAAGTAGCTGCTTGCATAGGGTTCGGTGAATAACTCTATTCTGTCTGTCCCTGTTTTAGCAGCATCCTCAATATTTTTTGGGGACGTATCAATAAATAGCGAGGTGCGTATTCCTGCCTCCCTGAAATTAGCAACTACCTCTTTAAGAAACGACAGGTTTTCAGAAATGCCCCATCCCTGGCTTGATGTTAAAGCATCCGGCGGATCAGGGACCAGGGTTACCTGGTGGGGGCTAACTTCCATAACAAGACCTATAAACCCCGGGGATGGATATCCTTCAATATTAAATTCTGAAGTAATAACAGGCCTGATATCTCTTACATCCTGGTATCGAATATGCCTTTCATCGGGCCTGGGGTGCACAGTTATTCCCTGTGCTCCGAATTTTTCACAATCGATAGCAATTTGCAGCACATTTGGAATATTTCCTCCCCTGGCATTCCTTAATGTTGCAATTTTGTTTATATTTACACTTAATCTGGTCATTGCAAGCAACTTTATCAGATGACATTTGTTACATTATATGAATTGCAAAATTAATAGTATTTTAAAAACAACAAATGTTAGCAAAGGATTTAATATCAGATGTAATTCCTGCCCTGCACACTTCGGATAGCGGACAGAAGGCTTTATACTGGATGGATATTTTCCGTATCTCGCATTTACCCATAGTTAACAATGAAGATTTTCTGGGCCTGATATCAGATCAAGATATTTATGATTTAAATATGGCGGATGAACCCATAGGCAACCATACCCTTTCCCTGTTCAGTCCCTATGTTACACTTAACCAGCACATATTTGAAGTTATTGAAATAACCTCCCGCCTAAATTTATCGGTTGTACCCGTTCTTGATCATAATAATCATTACCAGGGGCTGATTACTATGAATCACCTTATTCATTATTTTGGTGAATTGTCAGCACTTAAACAGCCGGGAGGTATTATAGTGCTTGAAATAAATGCTAATGATTATTCTTTGACTGAGATTGCTCAGATTATTGAAAGTAATGATGCTAAAATTCTCAGCCTTTATATTAACTCGTTTTCCAATTCAATGAAGATGGAAGTCAACATAAAAATAAACAGAAAAGAGCTTACTTCAATTATTCAGACCTTTAACAGGTATGACTATATAGTTAAGGCTTCTTTTATGGATGAGAATGATCTTGACAGCCTTTATGAGAACAGGTATGAACAGTTTATGAAATATCTCAGTATTTAATACTGAATTTTGTGTAAATTCATCAAAAACAATTATCTCTTCACATGAAAATTACCATATACGGTAAGACTTTTAATCCGGGATTCAGGCCATATATTAAAGAACTGTTTAAAAAACTTCACGAGAATAGTGTTGAAATTATTATCTATAAACCGTTTTTAGAGTTTATAAGGGATAATGCAGGATTTGATCCCATGCAGGAGGGTATTTTTAGAGACCATGATGATATCAGGGATGATACAGATTTTATGATCAGTATAGGCGGGGATGGAACATTTCTGGAAACAATTCCTTTTATAAGAAATCATAATGTTCCTATTATCGGATTAAACTCCGGACGACTGGGGTTCCTGGCAAATATTTCTAAGGAAGAAATATCATCGGCCCTCCAGGCTATATTTGAAAATGACTATAAAATAGAACAAAGGACTTTAATAAAGCTTGATTCAAGTAAAAATATTTTCGGCGACCTTAATTTCGCTTTAAATGAGATAACTATCCAGAAGAAAGAATCATCAATGATTACAATAGATGCATTTCTTAATGACGATTTTCTTAATACTTATTGGACAGACGGACTTATTATTTCAACTCCCACAGGTTCAACAGCTTATTCTTTGAGTGTCGGCGGCCCTATTGTACTTCCCGATTCAAATAATTTTATTATTGCACCTATTGCATCCCATAATCTCACTGTAAGGCCCCTTGTTGTCCCTGATGATGATATCATAACATTAAAAGTGCGTAAAAGCAGAGAAAAATTTTTTATCACTGCTGATAACAGAACCAGCCTGATAGACAGCTCAGTTAAACTAAAACTCTATAAGGCTGATTTTAAGCTTAAAATGCTTAAACTGCCAAACAATAATTTCTATAGCACAATAAGGAATAAACTTATGTGGGGTGTAGATAAAAGAAATTAAAGAAACTTCTGCTTTGTCAAAAAGGCAAATTTTTATAAATTTAATAGTTACCAATAATTATGTATTTTTACAGCAGAATAAAACACCGGTAATGAAAAGAATTTTATTCCTATTTCTGATTACATTATATATATCCTCGTCATTGTATTCGCAAAGGTGGAAGCTGAGAAGATATGAAGGGGTATTAGGGATAGGAACAACAAACATTTTTTCGGATTTGGGAGGAAGGGTTGATGCCAGTATGTTTATTATTGAAGATATAACTTTCAGGGATACAAGACCTTCCCTGGATGCCGGGGCGAGATTTAAAATAAGCCAGAAATATGCCACCAAGTTATCACTGACATATGGATATGGCAAAACAGAAGATTTTGAAGGTTCAAGAAATGAGGGCCGCCAGTTTTTGGCAAAGACTCATCTTTTTGAAACCGCTGCGCATTTTGAATATTATATTATTCAGGAAGAGAAGAGGTACCGTTCAGCAGCAATGTTCAACCGTCGTGGTATGTTAAATAACTATTCGACAATGAGTCTTTATGTTTTTGGGGGTATCGGATTAACAAAGTACTGGACTAACCTCGAAATGGAGCCCAGAGCAACAGATATATATGATAACAGGAATAGATTTATAGCTGTATTTCCTCTTGGCGCAGGTCTTAAATATGTTATCAGTGATAAATGGATAGTCGGTTATGAAATTGCTGGCAGATATACATTCTGTGACTATATTGACGGTTTTAAGCCGGCAGCATCGAAATACAATGATATATACTGGATATCTACAATAAATTTGAATTACAGAATTAAAACCTCTCGCCGCGGACTTCCTCTATTTTTAGACAGGTATCAGGTAAGGAGAAGGAAACCAGGAAGATGATGTTTTTAAAGATTCATATTAAAGGAACTTAACTTTTTTTATGATTTTTTATGAAAAATTCTGATATTGTGCGCTAAAAACATTTTATTTTCGTTAAATAAGTTAGTCTTTAACAAATATCCGGGTATTAAAACTGGTAAATGAAGAAATTTCTGATTTTTTTTATAATTGTTTATTCCTTTGTAGTAACAGAAGCACAGAGAAATGACGATATAGGTGTTTTTGCGGGCACTTCATATTACTATGGGGACTTAAATCCTAACAGGATATTCTATTCGCCCGGACTGGCTTTGGGAGGCCTCTTCAGATTTAATATTAATAAAAGGTGTGCATTTCGTTTAAACGGCTATTTTACAAGACTGTCAGCTGACCCTAATGATTTTTCTGACAGGATCTATGACGTTACTGCCTCTTCATCGTTCAATAAATATATTTTTGATGCGGCATTTCAAATAGAATTTAATTTTATGCCTTATATGCCGACAGTCAGAAAATGGGAATATACACCTTACGTTAGTGGAGGTGTAGGTTATTTCTCGATTAGCAACTTCCCCGTAACCATACCATTCGGAGCAGGAATAAAACTTAATGTCACAAAAACAATTTGCGCCGGATTTGAATGGAGTTTTCGAAAAACATTTAACGATGTGATTGATAACACAAGGAATCCGACAAACATCAATTCAATAGTTAATAATAATGATTGGTATTCATTTTTAGGTATTTTTGTGACTTATAAGTTTTTTAATTTTATGTCCGATTGTCCGGCCTATGATGATTAATATCGCGAATAGATGAACTTTAAAGAACAGATAAATCCTGAAAAACTACCCCGGCATATTGCAATTATAATGGACGGTAATGGGAGATGGGCACAAAAAAGAGGTAACAACAGAGTATTTGGGCATCAGAATGGGGTCGCCGCTGTAAGGGATACCGTAGAGGCAGCTGCAGAGCTCGGAATAGGTTATCTAACCCTTTATGCATTCTCCACTGAAAACTGGATGCGCCCCCGTACTGAAATAGATGCACTGATGTCTCTTCTTGTTGCTACAATTAATAAAGAAATGAAGACCTTGCAGGATAATAATGTCCGCTTGCTTGCCATAGGAGATATTAAAAGCCTCCCGACAAACGTTGGTAAGCATCTGAAAAGAGCAATAATGAATACCAGGCATAATACAGGACTTTCCCTTATTTTAGCATTAAGTTACAGCTCGCGGTGGGAAATAACAAATGCAGTTAAACAGATAGCCATAAAAGTGGAAAAAGGAGAGATAAAATCAGGGGATATAGACAGTAAGTTGTTTGAAAAATATCTTAATACTATGGGATTTCCGGAACCTGAATTATTAATAAGAACAAGCGGTGAGTACAGACTAAGTAACTTCCTTTTATGGCAGATAGCATATTCTGAATTATACTTTTCTGAAACACTTTGGCCCGATTTTAGAAGAGAACACCTGTATGAAGCAATAATAAGCTATCAGAACCGCGAAAGAAGATTTGGCAAAACAAGTTCACAAATTAAAAATGTTAATAGCTGAAAAAGGGATGAAGAATATTTTTACTCTGATAATTTTAATATCCATTAGTTACATTATTTTTTCTCAGGACAGGGATTTTTCAGAATTACCTGTTGTTGATTATCTTAATCCCAGAGAATTAGAAATAGACTCTATTTCTGTTTCCGGGGTAAAATACCTGCAACCGGAAGTATTATTAAATATATCGGGATTAAAAGTAGGGCAGAAATTAAATATTCCGGGGGATGAAATAACTGCTGCTATCGATAAATTCTGGAAATACGGCTTATTTTCAGATGTGAAAATACTGGCAAACAGAATTGAAAAAGGAAAGGTTCATCTTGAAATATATTTAAAAGAACAACCCAGATTATCTAAGCTAAATTTAATTGGGATTAATAAATCAGAAGCCACTGATTTAAAAGAAAAAATAAATCTGAGACCCGGGAGCCAGATGACTGACAATATAATCAATAATACAAGGACAATAATTGAGAAACATTATATAGACAAGGGATTTCTGAATGCAGACGTACATATTGTGCAAAAGCTTGACACAAATACTATCAATCAGATAACCCTGAATATTTTTATTGAAAAGAATAAAAGAGTAAAAATCGATGATATTTCTTTCGAAGGTAATAAAGTGTTTTCTGATAAACGGCTTAGAAGGGTTATGAAGAAAACAAAGCAAAGGAATTTGAATATCTTTAAAAGCTCAAAACTTGTAAAGTCCTCTTATAAGGAAGATAAGGATAAACTGATGGATTTCTATAATGAAAGGGGTTACAGAGATGCTATATTGCTGGGTGACAGAATTGATAAAATCAATGATAAAAGAATAAAACTTACAATTGAACTGGAAGAGGGGCAGAAATATTTTGTCAGAAGTATAACATGGATCGGAAATACTAAATATCCTTCGGAGATATTAAACAGGGTACTCGGTATTAAAAAGGGGGATGTCTATAATAAGAAATTATTTGATGATAGATTAAGAATTGATGAGGATGCGGTATCATCACTGTATCTTGATGACGGATACCTCTTTTTCTCGGTTACTCCGGTGGAGGTTAAAATTGAAAACGATTCGATAGACATAGAAATGAGAATTTATGAAGGAAAACAGGCCACCATAAACAAGATTATTATAACAGGAAATACCAAGACAAATGAACATGTAGTAAGAAGAGAGTTGAAAACACGGCCTGGTGAACTTTTCAGTAAATCGGATATTATACGTTCAGTAAGGGAGCTCGCTACACTTGGCCATTTTAATCCTGAGAATATAAATCCCAATCCTATTCCCAATCAGGCTGACGGAACGGTGGATCTGGAATATCAGCTCGAAGAGAGGGCCAACGATCAGCTGGAATTATCAGGCGGTTTCGGAGGATATGGGTTCATAGGAACAATAGGTATAAGATTTTCGAATTTCTCAGCCAGAAACATGTTTAACGGAAAGGCATGGAGACCTGTCCCCACTGGCGACGGACAAACCCTCTCGGTGAGGGCGCAGGTTAGCTCCAAAGCTTTTAAAGCATACAATTTATCGTTTATTGAACCCTGGTTCGGAAGTAAGAAACCTAATTCTTTTACCGTTTCATTGACACATACGGTAAGTAAAAGGCCAATGTATGAAGAAGGCAGGTATGTAGCCAATGATACGATATTTTTTAAAGTTTATGGAGCAGCTATCGGACTGGGAAGGAGGCTTAAGTGGCCTGATGATTATTTTGCAATTTATAATGAGTTAAGCTACCAGAGTTATCACCTTAGTAATTATGCCAGCAGCCAGTTTGTTTTTACAAATGGATTTTCTAATCTGATAAGCCTGAAAACAATAATCTCCCGGAGTTCCCAGGATCAGATGCTTTTCCCGAGAAGAGGTTCAAATTTCAGCCTTGGGCTGCAGCTAACCCCGCCTTATTCATTGTTTAGCAATAAGGATTATTCTGCTATGTCTTTTAGTGAGAAATATAAACTTATAGAGTTTCATAAATGGACCTTTAAGAGCGCATGGTATATCGGTATCATAGGTAACCTGATACTGGCTACAAAAGCAGAGTACGGATACCTGGGATACTACAATAAAGATATCGGCCCTTCACCCTTTGAGAAATTTGAAGTAGGGGGTAACCCCATGTATGCTACAAATTATATTTTTGGCTCTGATATCGTATCGCTCCGCGGATATCCTGATGCGCAACTAACTCCACAGACAGTTGTGGAAGCAGAGGGTCAGACCAGAAGATTTTATGACGGGAATGTATATGACAAGTATACTCTTGAGTTCCGTTACCCTCTGTCACTTAATCCCAATGCCACGATATACGCACTTGCTTTTCTTGAAGGAGGCAATGCCTGGAAAAGTATTGATGAATTTAAACCTTTTAATATTAAAAGATCAGCAGGAGTGGGTGTAAGAGTATTCTTACCAATGTTCGGACTTCTTGGTATAGACTGGGGATATGGATTTGATCCGCTGGCCGGACAAACAGGGGCCAATGGCGGTGAATTCCATTTTGTGCTGGGACAGCAGTTTTAAGAACGAAAGACCTGCTAAAAATACTTTGGTACCAAATTTGATGTTGTCTGTTTATACTTTAACTATGTTGTTAACTTAAATTATAAATCATGAGAAAATTTATTATTATAATTTTCGTAATAATGCTTTCAATAGGCATTACAAGTGCCCAGAAGTATGCATTTGTCGATACCGAATATATACTAAATAATATTCCTTCATATAAAGCAGCTAAAGATAAGCTGGATGAAATATCTGAAGAATGGCAGAAGGAAATTGAAACAAAATATTCGGAAATAGAGCAGATGTACAATGATTACCAGGGAGAGAAAGTTTTACTTACTGACGAGATGCGTAAAAAGAGGGAGGATCAGATAATGAATAAAGAAAAAGAAGTAAAAGAATTACAAAAGAACTACTTTGGACAGACCGGGGCACTCTATAAAAAGAGGCAGGAACTTATCCAGCCCATTCAGGATGAAATATACAAGGCTGTAAAGGATATAGCTACTGAAGGTGGCTATGCAGTTATTTTTGATACTTCCAGCGGCCCGACGATGTTATATACGAATCCAAGATACGATGTGAGCGATGAAGTTCTGGAAAAGTTAGGTTATAAAAATTAATTTCTTACTTTTGTGGCAGTATTTAATTCAATTATTAAAAATGAAAAGTATTTATAAAGTCTTCTTTTTGTCTTTTGTTTTGCTTTCAGGATTTTTATTGTCAAACCGGGCCCAGATCAAGTTAGGCCATATCAATAGCCAGGAATTATTTGCTGCAATGCCTGAAAGGGATACTGCACAAAAAAAACTCCAGGACATTGCCCAGCAATTTGAAAATACTCTCGAAGAATTGCAGGTTGAATACAATAAGAAGCTGGATGAATATCAGAAGAATGTTGGAACAATGACACCCCTTATCAAGAGGACAAAGGAAAATGAACTTCAGGATCTTATACAGAGAATACAGGATTTTCAGACTGAAGCTGAACAGGATCTGTCGGAGCAAAGGGCTAATTTATTAAGGCCTATCCAGGAAAAGGCTTTTAAAGCTGTCAGTGAAGTTGCACAAGAACACGGGTTTACTTATATTTTTGATATGGGGGTCGGTACAATTATTTATGCGGCAGAGGATGCTGAAGATATTTTACCGCTGGTAAAGCAAAAACTCGGGCTAAAATAATTTTATGAAGATATTTTTACCGGGAGCCGGCACATTTTTGTGCTGGCTTTTTTAATTTTGTATATGAAAAACAAAATATTCGATGAGCACAGAATCCGCAAAACCTATAGGTATATTTGATTCAGGGGTTGGGGGTCTCACCGTCGCCAATGCTATACGACAGATTCTCCCGAATGAAAATCTTATATATTTTGGCGATACAGCACATTTGCCATATGGAGACAAATCCAGGGAAACGATAACCTATTATTCAGAAAGAATTACGGAGTACTTACTTTCCCAGGGATGCAAAACAATTGTCATTGCATGTAACTCTGCGTCAGCCGTAGCATATGAAAGCATCATTGAACTGGTGAATAACCGGGCCATTGTTGTTGATGTTATTAATCCGGTTATTGATTTCGTTATTAACGGGATGTCAATAAAAAAAGTCGGTATTATAGGTACAAAGGCCACTATAAATAGCGGGACATATTTTAAAAAAATATCTGAGTTAAATGACAAAATCAAGGTTGCATCATTATCGACGCCACTTTTAGTGCCAATGATTGAAGAAGGTTTTATTTTTGATGATATAAGCAATGCAATTATTCGGTCGTACCTGTCAAAAGATGAGCTGAAAGATATTGACGCCCTGATTTTAGGGTGTACTCATTATCCTATTATTAAAAACCAGATTAATAAGTTTTATAATTTCAAGGTTGAGGTAATTGATTCTTCAAAAATAGTCGCCAGTTACCTTAGAGAAATCCTTAAGGAAAAAGCATTGCTTAATGCTAATAATGAAACAAATAATAAGTTTTTTATATCGGATTACACCGACTATTTTAAAGAAATTTCCAGATTATTCTTTGAGGAGGATATTAATATCGGGAAATTAAATTTTTGGAGCTAACTTTTTTTATAAATTAGTGTTTATAAATAGTCAGGTTTTAGGATGAAAAAGAAAGCTAAAATTATTGAGGTTGAAGAGGTAGTAGTAAAATTTGCAGGTGATTCAGGTGACGGGATGCAATTTACCGGCTCGCAGTTCTCTGACACTTCCGCATTTGTGGGAAATGATTTATCTACTTTTCCTGACTATCCCGCTGAGATTAGGGCTCCGGAAGGCACTATTGCCGGAGTATCCGGGTTTCAGGTTCATATAGGGCATAAAGAAGTGCAGACACCGGGTGATAAGGCTGATGTCCTGGTTGCAATGAATCCCGCAGCATTAAAAGCTAATTTGAAATGGATAAAACCTGGTGCAACAATCATTATCGATATTGATAATTTTGACAGCAGGCATTACAAAAAAGCTGATTATATTGAGGATCCGCTTAGCGATGGAAGTCTCATAGGTTATAATGTTGTAAAAGCTCCCATCACAAATTTAACAAGGTCTACGACAAAAGAATTCGGACTGGATAATATTACAGCTGACAAGACAAAAAATCAGTTTGTAGCAGGAATGTTATACTGGCTGTTCAACCGCGACATAAAGATAGGACAATCGTTTCTGGAGAATAAATTCATCAGGAACCCTAATCTGGTAAAAGCTAATGTAGCCGCTTTATATGCCGGATATAGCTATGCCGAGACTATCGAGGCAATTGCTACAAGGTTTGAAGTACATCCGGCTGAAAAAGGGAGGGGACTATTTAGAAATATAACAGGAAATATGGCTACTGCATGGGGACTGCTAGCTGCTTCAGAGCGCTCGGGAAGGCCCCTGTTCCTTGGTTCCTATCCTATTACGCCGGCCTCTGAAATATTACAGGAACTGGCAGGGATGAAAAACCTTAATGCGATAACATTCCAGGGTGAAGATGAAATAGCAAGCATATGTGCTGCTATCGGGGCATCCTTTGCCGGCAGCCTCGGGGTAACTTCCACATCCGGACCCGGACTGGCGTTAAAAGGGGAAGCAATCGGACTGGCAGTAATCACTGAACTGCCACTTGTCATTATTGATGTGCAGAGAGGCGGTCCATCAACAGGATTACCCACTAAAACTGAACAGTCAGATCTGATGCAGGCACTTTACGGAAGGAATGGTGAAAGCCCGTGTATTGTTATGGCAGCATCCACGCCGGCAAATTGTTTTGATTTTGCATATCAGGCATCAAGGCTGGCAATTGAACATATGACTCCTGTTATTCTCCTTACTGACGGTTACCTGGCAAATGGCTCTGAACTATGGCAAATACCGAAAGTCAGCAACCTCCTCCCAATATACCCGCCCCTGGTTGAAGATAATGATCCTTCCTATCACCCGTATAACCGCGATCCGGAGAGACTCTCCCGCTACTGGGCTCTGCCCGGACAGGAAGGTCTGAGGCATAGAATAGGGGGACTGGAAAAAAAAGATGTTACAGGCGAAGTCTCTTATGACCCGTTCAACCATGAAATAATGACAATAACAAGAGCAGAGAAAATTGAACGTGTAGCCGACAGAATTCCGAAACAGGAAATTATCGGCAAAAAAAAGGGAGACCTGCTTGTTGTCGGATGGGGAGGAACCTTTGGAGCCCTCATTACTGCGGTTAATGAACTGCAGAAAGAAAATAAGAAGATAAGCCTGGCTCAATTTAACTATATCAATCCTTTACCACTGAATACAGGAAAAATATTCAATAATTTTAAAAAAATTCTTGTATGTGAATTAAACATGGGACAGTTTGCTAATTATCTCAGATCGAAATTTCCAAGTCATAATTATTTGCAGTTCAATAAAATACAGGGATTGCCTTTTTTAATATCTGAACTGAAAGCAAAATTTAAAGAGGTACTGGAGGAATGAAAAATGAAAGGTAAAGAACAAGAACAGGTAACTTCGATTCAGGATTTTAAACTGGACGGATCGGTAAAATGGTGTGCGGGCTGCGGAGCTCATGCAGTGCTTTCTGCCGTGCAGAAAGCTTTGCCTGAAACGCATATTAAGAAAGAAAATGTGGTGTTTGTATCAGGGATAGGTTGTTCTTCAAGGTTTCCTTACTATATTAATACCTATGGATTCCATAGCCTCCACGGAAGGGCATTCGCCATAGCTTCGGGTATTAAGGTGTCAAATCCAAATTTAAGCGTATGGGTTGTGACAGGTGACGGAGATGCGATGGCGATAGGAGGGAACCACTTTATTCATATTCTCAGAAGAAATATAAATATAAATATATTATTATTTAACAATAAGATATATGGACTGACAAAAGGACAGTACTCGCCGACAACACCAAGAGGCAGCATTACCAAAAGCTCGCCAGACGGCACCATAGAGAACCCGTTTCTTCCCGGTGAACTCGCTATGGGTGCAAATGGTACGTTCTATGCCAGGGTGGTTGACAGCAATCCCAAAATGATGAAAGATGTGCTTGTCGAAGCTGCCAGACACAAGGGCACATCATTGGTCGAGATTCTTCAGAACTGTGTGATCTTCAACAATAAGGTTCATTCAGAAATAACAGGAAAAGATGTAAAGGATGATAACCAGATTTATCTTGAACACGGAAAACCAATGATCTTTGGAAAGAACAGGGATAAAGGACTGGTCCAGACCGATTCGAGGTTTAAAGTTGTGAGAATTGGTGAAGATGGAATCTCAGGGAAAGATATTCTTGTTCATGATGCCCATAATCCTGATGATACGCGTGCTTATATGCTATCAAGGATGACACTGCCCGAATATCCCGTAGCAATGGGAATTATAAGAGCATGGCAAAGCTCCGTATATGAAGATATGCTTTATAAGCAAATACAGGAGGCCAGGAATAAAAGCAAAATAAAGTGTGTTGACGATTTATTAACAAGCGGCAATGCTTTTAAAATAGGATGAAATGATAAGAATTATTCTGTCAATTTTGTTGTCCGCTGTTTTACCCTGCTTAAAAGCGCAGTGGGATGTAGCAATAACGCCTTCAAAAATAAGCGGATGGACCGGCAGCGTTAGAAATCTTGACGGGTATTATGAAAAATTTGACGGCCCGATACAGGCAGGTAAGGGTTCGTTTTATAGCTTTTTTAGAGGATATGCCCTTTTTAATATTTCTAATGTACCGGATGATGCTATAATAAGTAAAATAAAACTTTGTATTAATACCAAACATATACCCGAGCGTTTGTCAATCCCTGTAGAAATTACAAAATTATCGGTTGATCCGCGGCAGGCAAGCCTTGAAGATTTATATAATTCAATAAACAGCAATATTCTGCTGGGGCCTGTTGGCGACTACCTTAAGACTAAGTCTGAAAATATTATCGAATTGAATACTGCTGCCAGAGAAGATCTGACATCACATTTGGGGAAAGACTGGTGGGCTATAGGATTCCGGCAGGTTGAGGATGGCATGAACAATTCACGGACAGTAGGTTCATTTGAAGGATACGACTTTACGGATTCGGTTGCTCCTGTTTGTATCGTTACTTATGAGCTGCCATATAAACGTAAATTTTTCGAAGGGAGAAAAGTTAAATATATACAGGAACTGACTTTCAGAAACCCTGAGATAACAATTGAATACTGGGATCATCTCAAGGTTGACGGTGATATTATTTCATTATATTTAAACGGCGTTCCGGTTGTTTCGAAATATCTGCTTAAAAAAGAAAAGGAACATACAGAAATTACACTGAGGACAGATATACCAAATGACTTGTTTCTCTATGCCCATAATGAGGGGCAAAACCCTCCAAATACAGTATCAATAAGGATCTCTGACGGGATTAGTGATCAAAATATTGTCCTTGAGTCTGACCTGAACAGTTGTGAGGCGGTTTTAATAAAGGTTGCCAGGTGAGCTGTCAGTATTGTTCTTTTTCGTTTGGAAATTTTAAGTTCTTGATATCATTAATATAATTTATGACAGCGCCGGTTATTTCTTCATACAAATTATGATAGCGGCGTAAAAACCTCGGAGAGAATTCCTGAGTTATACCAAGCATATCATGCAGCACAAGCACCTGGCCATCAACATCTTTGCCGGCACCAATACCTATAACAGGTATTTTCAGCTCTCTGGCCACCCTGGCCGCAAGTACAGCAGGAATTTTTTCAAGTACTATACCGAAACATCCTGCTTTTTCCAGAATATGGGCATCATCAACTAATTTTTTTGCTTCTTTTTTTTCCCGGGCTCTTACTATATAAGTTCCGAATTTATGTATTGACTGAGGTGTTAATCCAAGATGTCCCATAACAGGAATGCCTGCTGACAGTATCCTGCTTACAGATTCAGAGATTTCATTGCCTCCTTCCATCTTTACAGCATGCGCACCTGTTTCTTTCATTATTCTTATAGCTGATGATAGTGCTTCTTTGGAATTACCCTGGTAAGTCCCAAAAGGAAGGTCAACTATTACAAGAGCCCTTTTAACCGCACGTATAACTGATGAAGCATGATAAATCATTTCATTAAGTGTGATAGGAACAGTTGTTTCATGACCTGCCATAACGTTTGATGCCGAATCCCCTACTAATACTACATCTATGCCAGCCCTGTCAATAATTTTAGCCATTGAATAATCATAAGCTGTAAGCATGGCAATCTTTTCATTCCTGGCTTTCATCTCCTGAAGTATGTGAGTGGTAATTCTTTTGGGTTTATCTTTTTCTGCAGCTGACATGATACCGGACATTTTATTTTAAGCTACAAAGTTTATAAATAAATTTGAACCTACAAAATACTGTCTTTTTGTCACATTAATAAATAATTATTATTTCCTATAAGCAAATTATACCCGTAATTATGTCATAAATAAAATGTGGCATAATCATTGTCAACATAGACATATAGTTAATTTAATAATACTAATTAAAAAGGATAATAATGAGTAAAATTATTGGAATAGACCTTGGTACTACTAACTCCTGTGTATCGGTAATGGAAGGCAATGAGCCGGTAGTTATTCCTAATAGTGAAGGTAAGCGCACTACACCGTCCATGGTAGCCTTTCTTGATAATGGCGAAAGAAAAGTAGGTGATCCTGCCAAAAGGCAAGCTATTACGAATCCAAAAAAAACCGTTTATTCTATTAAACGTTTTATGGGAGAGACCTATGACAAGATGGATGTGGAAATAAAAAGGGTTCCATATAAAGTTATAAAGGGTGAAAATAATACTCCGAGGGTACAGATCGAAGACAGAAAATACACTCCCCAGGAGATTTCAGCCATGATTCTGCAAAAGATGAAGAAAACTGCAGAAGACTATCTCGGGCAGGAGATTACTGATGCAGTTATCACTGTTCCGGCTTATTTTAGTGATTCTCAAAGGCAGGCAACAAAAGAGGCCGGTGAGATTGCAGGGCTAAAAGTCAAACGTATAATTAACGAACCGACAGCCGCCTCGCTGGCATATGGCCTGGATAAAAGAAATAAAGATTTAAAGATTGCAGTGTTTGATCTGGGAGGAGGTACTTTTGATATATCAATACTTGAACTGGGTGATGGCGTATTTGAGGTAAAATCAACAAATGGCAATACTCACCTGGGAGGTGATGATTTTGATCAGAACGTAATTGACTGGCTGGCAGATGAGTTTAAAAAAGACGAGGGATTAGATCTCAGGAAAGACCCTATGGCCATGCAGCGACTGAAGGAAGCTGCTGAAAAGGCAAAAATTGAACTTTCAAGCTCTACAAGTACCGAGATTAATTTACCTTATATTATGCCTGTTGAAGGCATACCCAAGCATCTTGTCAAGACGCTTACCAGGGCTAAATTTGAGAGTCTAACTGACCAGCTTATAAATGCAACTATCGATCCGTGCAAAAAAGCACTTAAGGATTCGGGATTCAGCAAATCGGAAATTGACGAAGTAATACTTGTTGGGGGTTCAACTCGTATACCCGCTATCCAGGATGTTGTCGAAAAGTTTTTTGGCAAGAAGCCTTCAAAGGGCGTAAATCCCGATGAAGTTGTGGCAGTGGGTGCTGCAATCCAGGGCGGAGTGCTTACAGGAGAAGTCAAAGATGTTTTATTGCTCGATGTCACCCCATTATCACTGGGTATCGAGACTTTAGGCGGTGTAATGACCAGGCTTATTGAAGCAAATACTACAATACCGACTAAAAAAACAGAAACTTTTACGACGGCTGCTGACAATCAACCGTCAGTTGAGATTCATGTTTTACAGGGTGAAAGGCCTATGGCATCAGGAAATAAAACAATCGGCAAATTTCATCTTGACGGGATACCACCGTCACCCAGAGGCATACCACAAATTGAGGTGACTTTTGATATTGATGCTAACGGGATATTAAATGTATCAGCCAAGGATAAAGGTACAGGCAAAGAACAGAGTATAAGGATAGAAGCTTCATCGGGGCTGACTGATGATGAAATTGACAGAATGAAGAAGGAAGCCAAAGAACATGAAACAGAAGATAAAAAGCAGCGTGAGACAATTGACAAGTTGAATGCAGCAGACAGCATGATATTCCAGACCGAGAAGCAGCTCAGGGAGTTTGGAGATAAATTGCCCGGCGATAAGAAGGAGCCTATAGAAAAAGCGTTGAATAACCTTAAAGAAGCACATAAGAACAAGGATATTGAGTCCATAGATAAAGCCATGGCTGAACTAAATGCAGTATGGCAAAAAGCTTCTGAAGAGATGTATAAGGCCGGCCAGGCAGCCGATGCAAGTAAAGGCGGCCCCCGCGAGGATACTTCTTCCAAAGATAGTAAAGGCTCAAAAGGTGATGATGAAGAAGTAACGGATGTTGATTTTGAGGAAGTGAAATAGTAATATATTATTTGACCGGAATAATAAGCCCCATAATATGGGGCTTTTTTGTTGGATTGCCGCTAATTATTTAATTTGTGAATGGATGTTGTTAATTTCTACGTTTATATAACTTTATTGTTTGCTGCACTGCTTTAACTTTATTAATAATTTAAAGAATAGTAACTATCTTAGCT
Organism: uncultured Bacteroidales bacterium; assembly: GCA_964461435.1. Taxonomy (GTDB): domain Bacteria; phylum Bacteroidota; class Bacteroidia; order Bacteroidales; family UBA10428. The sequence goes on from CAYWUI010000041.1 coordinate 21,683, forward strand.
TTAATAAAATAAAATACGGCATGAGAAGAATATTTGTTTTTTTGGTTATCACCGCTATGCCTGGAATAGTTTATTTACAGACATGTTCAAACATTAGTGATACTGTTTTTAACAGAGTTGATGAAAAAGGATTAAAGCAAGGGCCCTGGAAAAAGTATTATCCAAATGGTAACCTTAATTATACGGCAACTTTTAAAGATGACAAACCTGTGGGTACGCTAAAGAGATATTTTGAAAGCGGAAATATAAAAGCGACTATGAATTTTAATGCTGCAGGAAATTTAGCAGAGGCAAAATTATTCTATGAAGACGGGCAGCTGGCAGCAGAAGGATACTATTACGGGTCTTTGAAAGACAGCCTGTGGAAGTATTATAGTTATTTTGAAGGTACCGTTATTTCTGATGAAATATTTAATAAGGGGAAAAAACATGGAATATCACATAAATACTATCCTAACGGCAACATAACGGAAAAGATTGAATGGAAGAATGATATTAAAGACGGTAATTGGGAGCAATATTATGAAGACAGCTCACTAAGGCTTAAAGGCAGATATTTAAATGATGAACTATCAGGTGATATTATTGTTTACTATCCGGATGGCAAAATACAGATAAAAGGTCAATACCTGAATGGGGAAAGGCATGGCAAATGGTCTTTTTACGATAAGGAAGGCGGTTTGAATTATGAGGCGAATTTTATAAATGGGAAAGCTGAAAATGAGGAAATGCTTAATGAGAAGCAACAGGATTACTTTAAGAAAATAGATGAAAATATTGGCAAATTTAAAGAGCCTGAGCCGGAGGATTTTTATCAAAAACCGGAAGAATAGCATTATAATACAAATGAAATTATTAAAGATCCAGATACTATTTTTGCTTATAGTTTTATCTGCGGCATTATTTTCACAGACCTACCCCGGCCGTTACCGGATTCGGTTCACTGACAAGGATAATAATCCGTTTAGTCTTGACAGGCCCGGGGAGTTCTTGTCAGAACGTGCTATTCAGAGAAGAATAAAACAAAATATTCCATTATCATTAAATGACTTACCCGTCACTCCTGCATATATTGACAGTATAAAAGCCATGGGAGTGCCGGTATATAACAGTTCAAAATGGTTTAATGCAATAACCACAGACAGTATAGGCACAGAATTACTGGAGCAGATCTATAACCTGTCATTTGTGGTAAGACCGACAAATCAAGAGTCCCCGCAACTAATCTCCGGGGCTAAAAATAGCACTGCGATGGAAACAGATGAAATCCTGGATTTTGATTTAAATTACGGGTATTCCGAAAACCAGATAAAGATCCATAATGGTAATTTTCTGCATCAGCAGGGATTTACAGGCAAAGGAATGCAAATTGCTGTAATAGATGCGGGATTCCTGGGAGTTGATTATATTGAAGGATTTTCTGATTTATGGAGTGACGGGAGAATACTTGGAACAAGGGATTTTGTTAACAGGAATTCAAATATTTATCGTGAGTATGTACATGGGATGCATGTTTTATCTATTATTGCAGGCAATATACCATATGAGTATGTAGGTACTGCACCGGATGCGAGCTTCTGGTTACTGCGTTCCGAGGATATCAATTCAGAATATCTTATTGAAGAAGATAACTGGGTATCTGCAGCCGAGTTTGCAGATAGTGCAGGAGCTGATATTATTACCTCTTCTCTTGGCTATTCCACATTCTGGGATGCAAGTCAGGATCATACATATGAAGATATGGACGGGAACTCAACAAGGGTTTCAATAGCTGCGGATATTGCTGCATCAAAAGGTATGCTGGTCGTTTCAAGCGCCGGCAATTTTGGAAATAAACAATGGAAATATATTTCAGCCCCTGCCGATGCCGATAGTGTTCTGGCTGTAGGGGCAATAGATATTATGGGTGATATAACCACGTTCAGCTCACGTGGTCCATCCTCGGATGGCAGAATAAAACCGGATGTATGCTCAGTAGGTTATGAAACTTATTATCTTCGCCAGAACGGATCAGTAGGTACCGGTGGCGGGACATCATTCTCTGCACCTATAATCAGCGGACTGGCGGCTTGCCTCTGGCAGGCTAATCCCGGCGCCACAAACATGGAAATATATTCTGCAATAAAAGAGAGCTCAGACAGGTACACCACCCCCGATACTATATATGGCTACGGTATCCCTGATTTTAACCTTGCTGACATAATCTGTAAAAGCAAGTATGGTAGTGCAATTGCTGAATTCTATTCGCTGAATATTTATCCTAATCCTTTTAATGAGAGAATAAACATCGGTTTCTATTCGACTATTGTAAATACAGTTAGTATTGCGATCTATAATGCAATAGGTGAGAAGATAAATGAAGAAATATACTATATAAATGAAGGTTATAATGAAATAATTTCTGACAACTTATCCGTACTGGCACCAGGTATATATTTCGTTAATATCCGTTCGGAAAGATCGTCTTTGGTTCAATGGCTAATAAAAATGTAATTCAGGAGTGAACAGCACAGATAAACACATATCGCTTTATGAACTTAACCAGGAGGTAAGAAAAACGTTAAAGAGCAATTTATCGGAATATTACTGGGTAATAGGTGAAATAAGTGAAATAAAACAGAATAATACCGGCCATTGTTACCTCGAGCTGGTTGAAAAGGATGAATCAACGGATAACCTGCGGGCAAGAGCCAGGGCAATAATATGGTCTTCAACTTTCAGGATCCTTCAGCCTTATTTTGAAACAGCTGCCAGAATAAAACTTACAAAAGGTATTAAGGTATTGGTCAAGGCGGTTGTGGAATTTCATGAACTTTACGGGTACAGCCTGATTATTACTGATATTGAACCCGGTTATACAATCGGAGAGTTGGCGCGGACAAAACAGGAAACAATTAACCGCCTTGTTGAAGAGGGAGTTATCGAAATGAACAAATCTTTGCCTTTTCCAATGCTCCCGCAGAAGATCGCTGTTATCTCATCTGAAACTGCCGCAGGTTACGGGGATTTTTCTGACCAGCTTCTTAATAATCCTTATAAATTTAAATTTTATATTAAGCTGTTCCCTTCATTAATGCAGGGTGAGGAGGCTGAAAAATCAATCATTGAGGCATTGGATAATATATATAAATACGAAGATCTTTTTGATGTTGTGGTAATAATCAGGGGAGGAGGTTCCCAGGCTGACCTTAGCTGTTTTAATAACTACTGGCTTGCTTATAATATTACCCAGTTTCCCATACCTGTATTAACAGGTATTGGCCATGAGCAGGATGAATCGGTTGTTGATATTGTTGCACACACACAGCTGAAAACACCAACAGCAGTAGCTGAATTTCTTATTTCAAGATTCCAGGACGCTGAAAACTATATTATTGAGCTTCAAAACCATATTGCTGACAGGTGCTCAGCGAGCATCAGCAAGGAAAAAGATAAAATCAGCAGGTATGCTCTTTTATTAGCACCTGCAGTAACCGGGACAATATCAGGGAACTATAATAAAATAAATGTGCTGAGGATAAATATCCTGAACAGCTCAGGGAGGTTAATATCACTGAACATAAAAAATACAGATTTGCTTAGCCATAAAATGAAATCTATGTACAGGGAACTTGTAATAAAAAGCTCACAATGTTTCGTGTTCCTTTACAAGAATCTTAAACAGCATTGTGCAGGGTACATTTCAAACAAAAACTACAGACTTGAGATTCTTGAAAAGAAAAATCATTACCTTGATCCGCAAAATATATTGAAACGGGGTTATTCTGTTACATTACATAATGGAACACATATAAAGGCACCCGATGAATTAAAGAATGAAGACCTGATTGACACCATTCTGTACAAGGGCAAAATTAAAAGTAAAGTAATAAAATAATTAATTTATAATACTTAAGATAATAAATAATGGGGAAAACAGATATCTCTTATGCCAAAGCAATTAAGGAAATTGAGGAAATACTTCAGAAAATAGAAAATGAGGAGCTGGATGTTGATCAGCTTGGTGCCAGTGTTAAGAAGGCAGCAGATTTGTTGAAAATCTGTAAATCAAAACTGCATGATACCGAGGAGGAGATACAGAAAATACTAGACGATATGGATAAAGACTGACAGGGGAATAAAAAAACCAGGAACCGATAGATTCCTGGTTTTAAAACCCTAAAAATTAAACCTAAAATTTTACAAAAACCCTAAGAGAACAATTATTAAACCTAATAAAAATTAAGCTTAATAGTTATGAACCCAACTATCTCTTTTAACGATTGTTTGGTGCTTTTTGTTTCATTTTTTATATATTAATTGGTTATATCACACTTTATACTAACTCATTGTATTTATTTTTTTTGTTTCTAACTTTGCCACTGTTATGGAAGAAAAATACGGGACACGGATGATC
>CAYWUI010000042.1:0-1373 GCA_964461435.1 uncultured Bacteroidales bacterium
TCAACGGACAAGTCAGTTTCATTGATCCCTTTATTGATCCTAAAACACGCATAGCGCGGGTAAGGGTTGAAATGCATAATCCGGGACTTTTATTGAAACCGGAGATGTTTACCAACGGATTAATTACCTCTGCCCTGGCAGGGAATGAAAAGGACCTGATGATACCCAAAACTGCTGTGCTCTGGACAGGCAAGCGCGCTGTTGTATATATAAAGGTACCGGACCGGCAGCAGCCTTCATTCAAATACCGTGAGATCGTTCTGGGCCCATCTGCCGGTGCATTTTATGTAGTCAGTGAAGGTCTGCAGGAGGGTGAAGAAATTGCTGTCAACGGTGTATTTAAGATTGACGCAGCGGCTCAATTGGCCGGTAAACCGAGCATGATGAACCCTGAAGGAGGTAAAACATCAACGGGACATAATCATGCCGGTATGAATATGGGTAGCGAAGAAATGACAGATAATTCAGCCAATGAAAAAAAATAACCGGCACCCCTGATATTAAGATTCAACGCGAGGCTTTCGCAGAAACGATGATGAAATGCGGCGAAACCAGGGAGATACTTGAATATTGATAAAAATAAAGTAGCTGACAGGCAAAGTTTATCTATAACATTATTAGTGAACAATTGTTATTTAAATATAAGGAATGCAAATGTTTTTAAAACTAATTATCATATCGGTTATTCTTGTTGCCATAATAGTATTGGTATTGGGAATAAAATTGTTAATTGATCCAAAAGCTGAATTTACAGCAAATTCGTGTGCTCTTACTGATGGTGAGACGGATGAATACGGGGCTTGTGCAAAATGCCAGATAAGAGACCTGGCTAATTGCCCCGAAAAAAAAGAAAATAAAACTAAAAACAATTAATTGCATGCAGGAAATTTGAAAGAATCAGAAGTTATGAAATTAATTAAAGCATATATAAGGCAAAGGAAAATGGAAGAAGTGTATAAAATACTGAAAAAGGCCGGGTTCTGCTGTATGACAATGGTTGAATGCGAAGGAACAGGACAGTATTCCGACCATGAAAAAGAACATATAAGTGACAAATATCCCTATGCTGACGCTTACAGGGTAATTAAACTGGAAATACTTGTTTCGGATGAGCATGTGAGGGGAGTTGTTGAACTTATAAGAAAAGGAGGGCGAACAGGTTACAGGGGGGACGGAATGATAATAATATCACCTGTGGAAGAAGTGTATAAGGTCAGAACAGATGAGACCGGCATTCTTTCGGTATAAAACTCATAAGATGAATTTAAATTATTGATATTATTCTAAATACTTTTGTTATGAAGAAAAAATCATTATTTCACGATGAGCACGAAAAAAGTACGGCTTACCAATGCCCCATGAGGTGCGAGGGT
>CAYWUI010000042.1:1473-24545 GCA_964461435.1 uncultured Bacteroidales bacterium
TGCCCCATGAGGTGCGAGGGTGAAAAAACGTATGACCATCCAGGCAGCTGTCCTGTCTGCAACATGAAACTGATGCCGGCAGATGAAATTAATGAGCATGCAAAACCACAAAAAGTCGGTCACTTGGCCGATCAAGGCAATGATAAGGAAGCTCATGCCCATGGATCAGGGAAATACTATTGTCCCATGCGCTGCGAAGGGGATAAGATGTATGATAGGCCCGGTAATTGTCCTGTTTGCGGCATGAGCCTTGTGCCCATGCAAACAAAGGATGTGAGCGATGAAGAAAAAGCATACAGGAAGATGGCCCGTAAATTCTGGATAGCCCTTGCTCTAAGTATTCCTGTGTTTATAATTGCTATGTCGGACTTTTTCCCTTTTCTTCACCTTGAATCTGTTGCTACAAAAAAAGTTTGGGCATGGATTCAATTCGTGCTTGCAGCACCTGTAGTTTTCTATTCAGGGTGGGATTTCTTTAAGCGTGGTTACAGCTCCATTCGCAGGTGGTCGCCTAACATGTGGACGCTTATATCAATAGGAACGGGCGCAGCTTACCTTTTCAGCGTAGGCGGACTCCTGTTTCCGGGAATATTCCCCGAACAGTTTAAGGATGAGCAGGGTAATGTACATCTTTATTTCGAAGCTGCCGCAGTGATCCTTACCCTTGTTCTGCTCGGACAGGTACTTGAGCTCAGGGCTCACAGCAAAACCAGTTCTGCAATTAAAGAATTGTTAAATCTGATACCTCCCGTGGCCAGGCTTATAAAAAACGGAGAGGAAAAAGAAATACCGCTTGAAGATGTGCATGAAGGTGATCTGCTAAGGGTTAAGCCCGGTGATAAAATACCTGTTGACGGCATCATAACCGTTGGAAATGCTATAATATATGAAAGCATGATAACAGGGGAATCTATCCCAGTTGAAAAGGCGGAAAATGATAAAGTGACAGGAGGGACTATCAACGGGAAAACAAGCTTCGAAATGAAAGCTCAAAAGGTTGGTTCCGATACTCTTCTTTCACAGATCATTGAAATGGTAAACGAAGCAAGTCGTTCCAGGGCACCCATCCAGCGTTTAGCTGACATAATCGCAAAATATTTCGTCCAGATTGTAGTGTCTGTGGCAATAATAACATTCTTCATCTGGGCTATCTGGGGACCGCAGCCCGCTTATGTGTATGCCTTTGTAAATGCGGTATCAGTACTTATTATTGCATGCCCCTGTGCACTCGGACTGGCAACACCTGTGTCAGTAATGGTAGGTATGGGCCGTGGCGCACAGTCCGGTGTACTTGTTAAAGACGCACGTGCTTTGGAAGAGATGAGTAAGGTTGATATCCTTATTATTGATAAAACGGGGACCATTACCGAGGGCAAGCCTGCCCTCAAGGAATTCAGGTCTTTTGGAAGGCTTGGTGACAATGAAATACTGCAACTGGCAGCTTCAGTTAATATGAACAGTGAGCATCCCATAGCCGAGGCTATAGTTAAGGGTGCCAGAGAAAGAAATATCAGGCCTGTAAAACTTGATAGTTTCGAATCTGTTCCGGGAAAGGGTGTGCAGGCTGTCTATAAGAACAAAATAATAGGACTTGGAAACAAAAGGCTCGTTGAAGACTTCGGCATCGCCCCTGATAAAGACGTAAAAAAGACTTCAAGGGAATGGCAGTTAAAGGGACAGACGGTGATGTACCTTGTGTATGACAGCAGTGTGGAAGGTATTGTCAGTGTGGCTGATACGATAAAGGAAACCTCGGCCAGAGCCGTTAAAGCACTTCAAAAGATGGGTATTAAGGTGCATATGCTGACAGGTGATAACGAATTTACGGCCAGGTCCGTTGCCAACGAGCTTAACCTTGACGGGTATGAGTATGACTGCCTGCCCGGTGACAAGCACAGGAGAATAAAAGAGCTCCAGGAAAAGGGACATATAATGGCTATGGCAGGAGACGGCATTAACGATGCCCCGGCGCTGGCACAGGCAAATATAGGCATTGCCATGGGTACGGGAACTGACATTGCCATGCAGAGTGCAGAAATTACACTCGTAAAGGGAGACCTTAACGGTATTGTCCGTGCCCGTGAGCTGAGTGCCAGCGTAATGCGCAATATTAAACAGAACCTGTTTTTTGCCTTTGTATATAATTCGCTGGGTGTGCCAATAGCTGCAGGAATACTTTATCCTTTATTCGGACTGCTCCTGAGTCCCATGATTGCCGCTGCCGCAATGAGTTTCAGTTCGGTGTCGGTAATCTCCAATGCCCTTAGGTTGAGAAAAAAATAGGAAAATAGAATATCCGGGTATTATTCCGGAATTATATAAATTAATTAATAACTATACTTTAATAAAATGAAAAAGAATATTATTTATTCAGTTATCCTCGCAGGAGGACTGTTATTTACCGGCGCACTTGGATTTGCACAGGAACCGGTAAAGGATAAACCGGTGTCGGAACAGCATATGGTTCAGTATACCTGTACGATGCATCCGGAGGTAGTACAGGATAAACCTGGAAACTGTCCGGTTTGCGGCATGAAGCTGGTTGAGAAAAAAAATGAACAGGAGGGAAAAACATGCCATAAAAGTAAAGATACAACTGTGATGCATCATGAGCATATGATGCATAGTGATACAACAAAAATGCATCACGAGCATATGATGCATAATGATACAACAATAATGCATCACGAGCATATGACGGATTAAGATGAAATATTATATTGATACGAAAATAAAAGCAGGCTTTGAAGATACAGTTCAGCTGGTAAGGGAGTCCCTAAAAGAAGAGAATTTCGGAGTATTAACAGAAATAGATATTCACGAAAAGCTGAAGGAAAAACTTAATGTCGACTTCAGAAAATATAAGATCCTTGGAGCATGTAATCCGCCCTATGCTTATAAAGCACTTCAGGAAGAAAATAAAATAGGTACCATGCTCCCCTGCAATGTAATTATTCAGGAACTGGATAACAATGAAATTGAAGTTGCAGCAGTTGATCCCGTTGCTTCAATGAAGGCCGTGGAAAATACAGAACTGGGCGAAATTGCTGCAGAAATCAAAATAAAGCTGGCACGGGTAATTGAAAATATAAAAGCCAGAAGTCAACTGGTAAAATAGTAAATGACAGAAGCGAAACTTTTAAAGACAGCACTTATACTCAGTATTATCACAATTGCTTATAATGTAGCCGAGGGTGTGGTTTCTGTGGTATACGGACTGGCTGATAAAACGCTGGTCCTGATGGGATTTGGAGTGGACAGCTTTGTAGAAGTGCTTTCAGGCGCAGGCATACTGCATATGATAATAAGAATGAAAAGGGCCGGTTTAAGTTATGTTGAATCTAGGGATAGATTCGAGAGCTTTGCACTCAGGGTAACAGGTATATCTTTCTTTATTCTGGCAGGGGGACTTGTTGCCAGCTCGGCTGTCAATGCAAGCAGGCGTGCTAAGCCCGAAACCACGCTGGCGGGAATAATAATAGCAATATTGTCTGTATTGACAATGTATATACTTATGAAATGGAAACTGAAAACCGGTAAAAGACTCCGTTCAAATGCAATCATAGCAGATGCGAACTGCACAAAGACATGTTTTTATCTGTCTTTTATTCTCCTGGGATCAAGTGTGCTTTATGAACTTTTTGGTATAGCATGGTTCGACATTGCCGGCAGCCTTGGTATTGCATGGTTTGCCTTTTCGGAAGGAAAGGAATCATTTGAAAAAGCATCATCTAAAAATATCAGGCAATATTGTGAACTTTAAACGAGCTGCAGGGCTAACGGTTAACCTGGTTATTTCCCGGGTTTTTTAAGTTTAATAAGTTCCTGGCACTTTTCATAAGCCTCGATATCCTGATAATGCTTCAGCAGCCTGATGAAAAAAGACTTATTGTTAAAAAGCGGGTGATCCTCATTAAAAGGTATGGCGCCTTTTACCGTGAGATTAAATAATTCGTTCTCGTCCCGTATTTTTTTAATTTCAATAACCGGCGGGTTGTCATCTAAGAACAGTGAGTCTTTATATTTTTCCAGGAAGTTTATCAGTGTAAGCTGAATATTTATGAAATCATTATTCTCTGCCAGAAGGCTCTTATTTATTTCATAATGTTGTTCAAACCTCACTGAGCGGTTTGAAGTGTTAGGCTCCTGTAAAATTTCCTTAATCTTAACCTGGTTTTGATTAATTAATTCAAGGTTGCTTTTTACCCTTAATTTCAGCAGCGAAATAGTTTTTTGAATTAATTCTCTCATGGGTAAAAAATTAGGTCGAAAACAATACAAAAATAAACATAAATAGGGTTATGTCGTCTTTAATTTTGACGAACTGCCCATATTCTGTTACCAAATATTGATATCGGAAAATAAAGGGGAACTCAGACTATTTTGAGGCTTGTAATCTGAAATTAAGACATGATGTTAAAAGCTAAAATGAATACTTATTATCATCAATAAGTTTATCAGCTATTCTTCTCCTTGCTTCCTTAATATTGACACCGGCAATTTCCGTAAAAATGTTTATCGCCCTGGCTAAAGAATTAAGGTCCTCTCCTTCGGCAAATGAATTAACGGCATCCAGTCCCGATTTTTTTATTCTTGCAGCGGCATCATAAATATTAACATCGAGTATATCCTTATATATTTTTAAATAACCGGCATCTTTCATGCCCGAAAGTTTTTCTACCCTGAGCAATGTTGATTCCGAAACATACAGGGCCATTATCATATCAGAAATATTAAATAATATTTCCTGCTCATATACCAGCTGTTTCTGAAATTTTTCCGATGCTTTATCAATTGCAAGCAATATTGCCTTTTTGAAGTTCTTAATATATCTCTTCTTTTCTGCAAAGTATTCTTCTTTCTTAGAATCCTGACTTTTGAGTCCGGTCACGCTACCGGATACCTTCTTAGCTTCACCGAACAGGTCAAAATCTCCTTTCATTGCTCTTTTCATTGCCGTATCCACAACAAGCATCCTGTTTATCTCGTTGGTACCTTCAAATATCCTGTTTATTCTTGAATCACGGTATCCTTTTTCAACAAGGGTTTCTGCAGAATAGCCCATGCCTCCGAATATCTGGACAGATTCGTCCACAACATAATCCAGAGCTTCCGAGCCGTATACTTTTAAAATGGCCGCTTCAACTGCGTAGTGGCTGATTCCTTCAATTGTTGCCCTGCCGTAATCCATTCCTGCTTTCGTGCAGTCATTAATTGCAGTATCAACATCATTGCTTACCCTGTAGACTGCCGATTCGGTAGTAAATGTCCTTATAACCTGTTCTGCCAGCTTATGTTTTATAGCACCAAAATTAGAAATAAACTGTCCGAATTGCTTTCGCTCATTTGCATAGGCTACTGATTCACCAATTGCCTTTTTTGCAGCGCCCAGCACATTTGCACCCAGTTTAATCCTGCCCATATGCAAAATGCTCAGGGCTATCCTGAATCCTTCTCCCCTTTTACCTATCAGGTTTTCAACGGGAACCTTACAGTCGTTAAAGAATATTTGCCTTGTTGAGGAGCCTTTTATTCCCATCTTCTTTTCTTCGGGATTAAAAGTAATACCAGGGTAATGTCTTTCAACAATAAATGCACTCAATACACGGTCGTTGTCGATTTTTGCGAAAACAGTAAGTATATCCGAAAAACCGGCGTTTGTGATCCACATTTTCTGTCCGTTGAGGATATAGTATTTACCGTCCTCAGATAATACAGCATTGGTAGTTCCTGAATTGGCATCTGATCCCGCCCCGGGTTCGGTCAGGCAGTAAGAGCCAAGATATTCACCCGTAGCCAGTTTGGTTACGTATTTTTTTCTTTGTTCTTCATTGCCGTAATACATTATCGGTAATGTGCCTATACCCGTATGGGCCGAATAGGCTACCGCAAAGGAATACCCCGCTCCGAATGCCTCGCATGCCAGCATCTGCGTTACAAAAGTCTGTCCGAATCCACTGTATTCTTCGGGAACTGCTACACCCAGCAATCCCAGTTCCCCTGCCTTTTTCAGCAATCCCGGCATAAGTCCTTCTTCCTGATTGTCAATTCTATCAAGATTGGGAAAAACCTCCGTATCCAGAAAATCATAGCATGTTTCTTCAATCATCTTCTGCTCCTCACTGAATTCTTCGGGAATAAATACACGTTGAGCATCCGTTTCCTTTACCAGAAATTCACCACTTTTCAAGTTAGCTCTATTTTCCATATCATTTTAAATTAACAGGTTATATAATTTCAGATATTTAATATATTCAGAGATTCAATGACAAAGCTACAAGTTCGGCGATATCATAATTTTTTACTTCTTCCTCCTTGTTTTTATATTTTATGCCATCTGTAAGCATTGTCATACAGAACGGACAGGCTGTAGCTATAATATCCGCTCCTGTTTCCAGCACATCCTCAATGCGTTCAATGAAAACTTCCTTATCACCTTTTTCAGCCTCTTTAAACATTTGTCCGCCCCCCGCGCCACAACACAAAGCAAAGCTTTTGTTTCTTTTCATTTCTACCTTTGTCGAAGGAATGGTATTAAGCACCTCACGCGGAGGATCATAAATGTTATTACACCTGCCCAGGTAGCAGGGATCATGATATGTAACCGACTTGTCCGCAAATATGTCCGAACTGATCTTAAGATTTCCGGAATCTATCTGCTGTTTTAAAAACTGTGTATAATTTATAACATTATAGTTACCTCCCAGCGCAGGATATTCATTTTTAAAAATATTATAACAATGCGGACAAATAGTAATAATACTTTTTACCTCATAACCATTTAATACTTCAATATTAGTCAGAGCCTGCATTTGAAAAACCATCTCGTTCCCTGCCCTCCTCGCCGGATCACCGGTACAGGATTCTTCAGTGCCCAATACTGCATAATTTATTTTCAGATGATTCAGAATTTTTGCAAATGCCCTGGCAACCTTCTTATATCTGTCATCAAAAGCACCTGCACAACCTACCCAGAACAGGTAATCAGGTTTTATGCCCCTGGCATATAAATCCGCCATAACAGGAACCTCAATTTTTTCAGTCCACAGCAACCGGTCTTCAGGTGAAAACTGCCACGGTGCTCCATTATTCTCAATATTTGTAAATATGGAATTCAGCTCTCCCGGTGCGGAGGCCATTTCCATAACCAGGTATCTTCGCATCTCAATTATTATCGAAACATGATCGATGTTAACGGGGCACTCCAGCGTACAGGCGTTACATGTCGTACAAGCCCACAGTTCCTCATGTGATATAAAATCAAACAAAGATTTCCCGTCATCAAAATCTTTCCCCTTTTTATTAATATTTCTGCCAACAATCTCCAGCCGGTCACGCGTGTCCATTATAATTTTCCTGGGTGACAACTTTTTACCTGTAATACTGGCCGGACAGCCGGATGTGCATCTTCCGCACTCCGTACATGTGTATGCGTCCATTAGATTCTTCCAGCTAAGGTCCCTTACATCTTTTGCTCCGAACGAAACCTCTTCGCTTGTTTCCTCCTCAGCCGGTGCATTGTTATCTTCACTAAGCATAAGTTTAACCTCCCTGGTAATTGATGGCATGTTTGCTATCTCTCCTTTTGGCTTCAGCTTGGAATAATAGACATTTGGAAATGCGAGAAAAACATGAAAATGTTTGGAATAAGGAATATAGTTTAAAAAGGCCAGCACACCAACTATATGAAACCACCAGCAGAATCTCTCAATAAACATTAAATTGCCCCCTGATATGTTGGCAAGCAGGGGAGCAATAAATGAACTAACGGTAAAACCGCCGACATCAGCATAATGATTTCCAGGAAGTGACTGCAGAACGGTATCTGAGGCATTCATTAATAAAATTGCGCTCATTAGCAGGATCTCGGTAATAAGTATAATATTGGCATCTGTCCTTGGCCACAATGTCATTTCTTTATTCCAGAACCTTCTTAACCTTATGATATTTCTGCGAACAAGAAAGATTATGCAGCCAAACATTACACCCACTGCAAAGAATTCAAAAACAGAAATAAGAATATTATAAAAGCTTCCTGCAAAGGAAAATAACCTGTGAGTACCAAAAATGCCGTCAATAAGTATTTCCAGCATTTCTATATTTATGATAATAAATCCCACATATACCAGGATATGCATGATAGCTGATACCGGACGAACGACCATTTTGGACTGGCCGATGGCAACCTTAAACATCAGCATCCATCTTTTCCCGCGGTTATCATTAATGTTTATATCCTTGCCAAGTTTTATATTGCGGGCAATAATTTTTACATTACAGTAAAAGAAATAAACTGCAGAAAATAATATCAGCACGAAAATTATTTGCTTAACCATCATTAAAAGCTTTTAACCGATAAGCATAATATTTGAAATTTAAATGCCTGGCTTATTATTGATGCTTATGATTTAACATCCCTGACGGCTTTAATGAGTTCGGGAAGAACCTTGAAAGCATCGCCAACAATGCCATAATCAGCAGCTTCGAAGATAGGGGCATCCTTATCTGTATTTATAGCCACAATATACTTTGATGAGCTTATTCCTGCCAGATGCTGGATAGCTCCGGATATTCCAACAGCTATGTACAGGTTGGGAGCAATAATCTTACCTGTTTGTCCGGTATGCTCCTCATGAGGCCTCCAGCCTTCATCCGACACAGGCCTCGAACATGCCGTAGCAGCACCCAGAAGTCCGGCTAACTCCTCTATGGGGCCCCAGTTATCGGGTGATTTCATTCCCCGCCCTCCTGATACTACAATCTCGGCATCGGTCAGAATGACTTTGCCGGCCTGCTTTTCAGTTTTTATGACATTTGTTATGGTCGTATCGGCACTTATTTCAGGGGTGAAGCTTTCTATTTTTGCTTTCCTGCCGGCTTCAACCAGTCCGTAAGAATTCTGTGCAAGGGTTATTATTCTGATTTTTGTTTTGATCTTTACTTTTGAAATGGCTTTACCTGAGTAAACCTTTTTATTAACAGTAAAAGGCTCGAGAGAAACAGGAACATTTATCACCCCGGTTACCAGTCCGGCTTTTAAGCGGACAGATAACCTGGGAGCAATAGCTTTCCCCGTATTATTATTTGATAATATGATAATATCAGAATTTTCTTTTTCAGCGACCTGACTAATAACTGCTGTATAGAGCTTATTATCAAGAACATTAAATTTATCACCCTGAATAGTTAGTATCTTATCCGCCCCGTATTGGCCAAGCTTGCTTAATTCATTATTGTCAACATTACCTATCGATATTGCTGTTGTTGATGTATTAAGCATCCCTGCTAACTTACAAGCGTATGATACCAGTTCGAAAGCAAGTTTTTTAAACTTGCCTTCCCAGTTTTCTGTATATACTAGTACTGCCATGATGTGATTATTGGATTATTAAGTATTTTATTATTTCTTATTCTGTTTACTGTATTACTTTAGCTTCATTCTTCAGTAATTCAACCAGTTCCTTAGCATTGCCGGCATCAATCATCCTGCATGCAGCTTTTGGTTTGGGTAATTCATACTCCGTAAATTCTGTCAGGGCATCGGCACCAGATGGCTGCACGACATTCAAAGGCTTTTTCTTTGCCATTATTATACCTCTCATTGATGCTATACGCGGCTCTATGGAAATGCCTTTCTGAACAATGGCAACGAAAGGAGCAGATATTGATATTACCTCTTTTCCGCCGTCTATCTCTCTATTCAGTGTAATATCTTCACCCTCGATATTTAAAGCCGACACTGCAGAAACAGAAGGTACATTTAAAAACTCCGAAATCATTCCTCCTACTGTTGACCCATTATAATCACTTGACTCTATTCCGCATAAAATTATTTCATACATATCTATTTTTATAACCTCTGCCATCTTTTGTGCCACATAATAAGCATCGGCAGGTTCGGCATTAATTCTTATCGCATCGTCGGCACCTATGGCCAGAGCTTTTCTTATCGTGGCCTCCGTATCCTGCAGTCCGACCGTCATAACCGTGACCTTATCCACAGCAGAATTCGGACTTTCCTTAAGCTCCAGCGCCCTCGTTAATGCCAGCTCATCCCATGGATTTATAATCCATTGTATTCCCGTTTTATCCAAAGCGGTATTATTTTCCTTAAACTTCACTTTGGTAGTAGTGTCAGGGACATTGCTTAAACATACTAATATTCTCATTTATTAAAAATTTAATTAACTTGCTATATAACAATAAAATATTTGCTATCTCATTAAAAATCAAAGGGACAAATATAAAATAAATTGAAGAAACATCAAGAAGAATGAAATATTTTAGAAAGATTATAAAAAAGGTGTTCCGGGATATGAAATCTGAATTAAGCCTGGGCAGTGGGGCCCCCAAAATTCATAGGTATAATGGGGGCATTATGAACGTCTACGTTCTTTATCTGGCCGTTTGCAGATTCAAATTTTGCTATATTGTCTTTCAAAGCTAATAAAAGCCTTTTGGCATGTTCAGGAGTAAGTATTATTCTTGATTTGACCTCTGCTTTGGGTATGCCGGGCATTACCCTTACAAAATCGAGAACAAACTCGGATGTAGAATGCGTGATTATTGCAAGATTTGAATAAATACCCTGTGCTACATCTTCTTTAAGTTCAATGTTGATTTGATTTTTCTTTTGTTTTTCTTCCATCTTTAGTTTTATTTTGATTCACTATAAGCTTTTTCATCCGGTTTTGTTTCCTGTGTAAGCTGCTCATATTCTTCATTAGATCCTATTATTAAATCATCAAATCTCCTGTTTCCCGTACCGGCCGGTATCAGGTGTCCTACAATTACATTTTCCTTGAGCCCCTCAAGGTTATCAATCTTGCCGTGTATGGCTGCTTCATTAAGGACCTTTGTTGTCTCCTGGAATGAAGCTGCTGACATAAAACTTTGCGTCTGCAATGCAGCCTTTGTAATACCCTGTAATATCTGGCTCGATGTGGCGGGTATAGCATCCCTTGCCTGTATAGGTTTCAGGTCTTTGCGTTTTAATAATGAGTTTTCGTCACGCAATTTCCTGGCTGTTATAATCTGACCGGGTTTAAAGGTCTGCGCATCGCCGGAGTCCTCAATGACCTTTTTACCATATATCCAGTCATTTTCATCCATAAACTCCCATTTATCAACTACTTGCCTTTCAAGGAATTTAGTATCACCCGGATCAACAATTTCAACCTTGCGCATCATTTGACGTACAATAACCTCAAAATGCTTATCATTAATCTTCACTCCCTGAAGCCTGTATACTTCCTGTACTTCATTTACAATATATTCCTGGACTTTTGTAGGTCCTTTAATAGCAAGAATATCAGCAGGAGTAATAGCTCCGTCAGATAAGGGTATTCCAGCCCTTACATAGTCATTTTCCTGCACCAATATCTGCTTTGATAAGGGAACAAGATATTTTTTAACTTGTTCCGTTTTTGATGTAATAATTATTTCCCTGTTTCCCCTCTTGACTTTTCCAAAAGCAACTTCTCCGTCAATTTCAGATACTACTGCCGGATTTGACGGATTGCGTGCTTCAAATAATTCGGTTACCCTTGGAAGACCCCCCGTAATATCTCCTGATTTTCCTACTGCTCTTGGTATCTTTACAAGTATATCCCCTGCATTTACATGTTCACTCTCATTTACTGAAATATGAGAACTTACAGGCAGGTTATAAATTTTAAGAACCTCGTTCTTTTCATTTAAGATCCTGATGCCGGGGTTTTTTGATTTATCACGCGTTTCAATTATTACTTTATCTCTATAACCTGTTTGTTCGTCAGATTCTTCTTTAAAGGTAATGCCGTCTATGACATTTTCGAATGAGATTTTCCCGTCTGTTTCTGAGATGATAACTGCATTATAAGGATCCCATTCACAAATTATATTTCCTTTATTAACTTCGGCTCCATTCTTAATATATAATTTGGCTCCATAAGGTATGTTATGTGTTGCAAGGGCAATATTGGTCTTCTTATCTATAATTCTCAGCTCAGCCAGCCTGCCGATAACAATATCGATCTTTTTACCCTCCCCGTTTTTGCTTTCAACAGTCCTGAGTTCATCAATCTCAACAATCCCGTCATACTTGGCAATGATATTGGATTCAGCAGTTATGTTTGACGCTGTACCTCCAACATGGAAAGTTCTTAATGTCAGCTGTGTCCCCGGTTCACCTATTGACTGGGCAGCAATGACACCTACTGCCTCTCCCATTTGTACCATCCTTCCTGTTGCCAGGTTCCTTCCGTAACACTTGGCACAAACCCCTTTCTTTGATTCACAGGTAAGTACCGATCTGATTTCTATCTGCTCAATGGGAGAATCTTCGATAATCCTGCATATGTCTTCGGTAATCTCCTCACCTGAAGATACTATAAATTCACCTGTCAGAGGATGATAGACATCATGAACAGCTGTACGGCCCAGAATTCTTTCAAAAAGAGATTCTACTACTTCTTCCTGGTTCTTTATTGCCGTAGCAACCAGTCCCCTTAACGTACCACAGTCTTCTTCAGTAATTATCACATCCTGTGACACATCAACGAGTCTTCGTGTTAGATACCCTGCATCAGCAGTCTTAAGTGCCGTGTCTGCAAGTCCCTTTCTTGCGCCATGTGTTGAAATAAAATATTCAAGTACCGATAATCCTTCCTTGAAGTTTGACAAAATAGGGTTTTCAATAATCTCGGAACCCGTGGCACCTGACTTCTGGGGCTTAGCCATTAAGCCTCTCATGCCGGATAGCTGCCTGATCTGTTCCTTGGAACCCCTGGCACCTGAGTCCAGCATCATATAAACAGGATTAAAACCGTACTTACTTGATGATAGATCTTTCATCAGGGATTGGGTAAGCTTTGCATTTATGTGGGTCCAGATATCTATTATCTGGTTATATCTTTCATTGTTGGTAATAAATCCCATGCTATAATTATTCAGTACCTCATCTACCTGTTCATAACCTTCATCCACAAGTTCCTGCTTTTGAGTGGGTACGATAACATCGTCAAGATTAAATGAAAGGCCTCCCTTGAACGCCATCTGGTAACCCAGATCCTTGATATCATCAAGGAATTGCGCAGTAGCAGCGGTACCGGTTTTCTTTAGTACTGTCCCGATAATATCTCTTAAAGATTTCTTCGTCAGCAGCTCATTTATAAAACCTACTTCTTTCGGAACGACCTCGTTAAACAATACCCTTCCGACCGTTGTTTCAATGACTTTCTTCGCCGGTTTCCCCCCTTCAATATCATTAACTTTTACTTTTATAATCGTATGCAGTTCAATTTTATTTTCATTATAGGCAATGATAACTTCTTCGGGTGAATAAAATGTCCGTCCCTCACCCTTTACTATATCATCAGGTGAGCTTCTGTGGGCCTTGGTCATATAATAAAGTCCGAGTACCATATCCTGCGAAGGGACACAAATCGGAGCGCCGTTAGCGGGATTAAGGATATTGTGGGAAGCCAGCATTAATATCTGGGCTTCAAGAATTGCCGTATTTCCAAGGGGCAAATGAACAGCCATCTGATCACCGTCAAAGTCAGCATTAAATGCTGTACATACAAGAGGATGCAGCTGAATTGCCTTACCTTCAATTAACTTGGGCTGAAAGGCCTGAATACCCAGGCGGTGCAATGTTGGTGCCCTGTTAAGTAAAACAGGATGGCCCTTTAAAACATTCTCGAGGATATCCCAGACAACAGGATCTTTTCTGTCAACTATCTTCTTTGCTGATTTAACTGTCTTCACAATTCCTCTTTCAATAAGCTTTCTTATTATAAAAGGCTTAAATAGCTCTGCAGCCATTTCTTTTGGCAATCCGCATTCATGCAACTGGAGTTCGGGACCTACAACAATGACAGAACGGGCAGAGTAATCCACTCTCTTGCCAAGAAGGTTCTGGCGGAATCGGCCCTGCTTGCCTTTAAGACTGTCGCTCAATGATTTCAGCGGCCTGTTTGCATCGGTCTTAACTGCATTTGACTTACGTGAATTATCGAAAAGTGAATCAACAGCTTCCTGGAGCATACGTTTCTCATTACGCAGGATAACTTCAGGTGCCTTAATTTCTATAAGCCTTTTAAGCCTGTTATTTCTGATTATCACTCTTCTGTAAAGGTCATTGAGGTCTGAAGTGGCAAACCTGCCTCCATCAAGTGGAACCAATGGTCTCAATTCAGGAGGTATCACAGGCACTACCTTTACGATCATCCATTCAGGACGGTTTATTCCTTTCGAAGCCCTGAAAGCCTCGACAACCTGCAACCGCTTTAATGCTTCATTCTTACGCTGCTGTGAAGTTTCTATGCCGGCTTTATGTCTTAACGAGTATGATAAATCATCCAGGTCCAGTCTTTCCAGTAACCTGTATAAAGCTTCAGCACCCATGTCGGCAATAAACTTATCAGGATCTTTATCATCAAGAAGTTGATTTTCCTTTGGTAATGATTCCAGGATTTCAATATACTCTTCCTCAGTAAGGAAATCAAGATATTTTACCCCATCAGCAGACTTGACTCCCGGATTGATAACAACGAATTTTTCATAGTAGATTATACTTTCAAGCTTTTTTGAAGGTAATCCCAGCAAATAGCCTATTTTATTCGGCATGGATTTGAAATACCAGATATGTGCCACGGGCACTACCAGTGAAATATGCCCCATTCTCTCACGTCTTACTTTCTTATCTGTTACCTCGACACCACATCTGTCGCATACTATACCTTTATAACGTATTCTCTTGTATTTTCCACAGTGGCACTCATAGTCTTTAACAGGACCGAAGATACGCTCACAAAACAGTCCGTCGCGTTCAGGCTTATAAGTACGGTAATTTATTGTTTCCGGCTTCAATACTTCGCCGCTTGATCTTTCCAGTATTTCTTCGGGTGAGGCAAGTCCGATAGAGACTTTTGTAAAATTACTTTTTATTTTGTTATCCTTTTTGTACAACATATGCTGATAATTAGTTTTGTATTATTAAACAAGGTTTATACTTAATCCCAATCCTCTAAGCTCGTGCAATAACACGTTTAGTGACTCAGGAATGCCGGGGGCAGGCATAGGTTCTCCTTTAACAATAGCTTCATACGCTTTAGCCCTTCCAACAACGTCATCTGATTTTACAGTCAGTATTTCCTGCAGGATATGGGATGCGCCGAATGCTTCAAGAGCCCATACTTCCATCTCACCGAATCGCTGGCCCCCAAATTGTGCCTTTCCGCCAAGAGGCTGCTGGGTGATAAGAGAATATGGTCCAATTGATCGGGCATGCATCTTATCGTCAACCATATGTCCGAGTTTCATCATATATATTATGCCTACAGTTGCCGGTTGGTCGAACCGTTCACCGGTATTGCCATCGTACAAATATGTTTTGCCATAAATGGGTAATCCTGCCTTTTCAGTATATTCATTTATCTGGTCAATCTTTGCCCCATCAAATATGGGAGTTGAGAATTTCACTCCCAGTTCCTTACCTGCCCAGCCCAGAACAGTTTCATATATCTGGCCCAGATTCATCCTTGATGGCACGCCAAGCGGATTAAGTATGATATCCACAGATGTCCCGTCTTCAAGGAAAGGCATATCCTCCTGCCTTACAATCTTGGATATTATTCCCTTGTTTCCATGACGGCCGGCCATTTTGTCGCCAACCTTCACTTTTCTTTTTTGAGCCACGTATACTTTGGCAAGCTGAATTATACCTGCCGGCAATTCATCGCCTATAGTAGCATTGTATTTTTTTCTCTTGTAAATGGCATCGTACTCTTTATATCTTATCAGATAATTATTAATTAATGTTTTAATAATATCGTTCTTGGATTTGTCTGTTGTCCATTTACCAGGATTAACATTCTGATAGTCTATTTCCTGGAGGATTTTTTGTGTAAATTTTGTTCCCTTGGCAATTACTTCGGCATTAAAATAGTCCTTCACTCCCTGGGATGTTTTGCCATTTACCAGTATAAACAATTTATCTATTAACTTCCCCTTAAGCTCTGCCGTATTACGCTGAAACTCCTCTTCAATTTTATCCAGGATAGGCTTTGTTGAGGTCTTCAACTTTTTATCTTTAATGGAGCGGGAAAATAACTTTTTATCAATCACAATTCCTTCAAGGGAGGGTGGAGCTTTTAAAGAGGCATCCTTAACGTCCCCTGCTTTATCACCAAATATTGCCCTTAGCAACTTCTCTTCAGGTGAGGGATCCGACTCTCCTTTAGGAGTTATTTTTCCAATAAGAATATCACCTGGTTTCACTTCAGCGCCTATTCTTATTAGTCCGTTCTCATCTAAATTCTTGGTTGCTTCCTCGCTCACGTTGGGTATATCTGATGTAAGTTCTTCGAGACCTCTTTTTGTATCCCGCACTTCCAGCAGATATTCATCTATATGTATCGAAGTAAAGAGGTCCTCACGCACAACACTTTCAGATACTACTATAGCATCTTCGAAATTATAACCTTTCCAGGGCATGAAAGCTACTTTCAGGTTTCTTCCCAGGGCAAGCTCACCACCTTTGGTGGCATATCCTTCGGTAAGTATCTGCCCCCTGGTAACTTTATCCCCTTTTCTGACTATTGGTTTCAGGTTAATACAAGTGTTCTGGTTTGTTTTCTTATATTTTGGTAATTTATACCTCTTTATTTCTCCTTCAAAACTTGCAAATTTCTCATCCTCACTCAGTTTATACTTTATAACTATCTCATTGGCATCAACATAATCAACTATACCATCCCCTTCAGCAATAACAAGGAGTCTTGAGTCTCTGACAACATGTCCTTCTATTCCGGTTCCGACAATAGGTGCTTCGGGCTGAATTAAAGGAATAGCCTGCCGCATCATATTAGAGCCCATTAAGGCCCTGTTTGCATCATCATGTTCCAGAAACGGGATCAATGAAGCAGCGATAGAAGCGATCTGGTTAGGTGCAACGTCCATAAGATCCACTTTGTCGGCGTCAGCCAGCGGAAAATCGCCATTATATCTTGCTTTAACCCTCGGATTCTTAAATACCCCGTCAGCACCCAGGGGAGCATTTGCCTGTGCAATAACTTTAGCCTCCTCTTCCTCGGCACTTAGAAATATTATGCCGCCGGACGTCATATCCACTTTGCCATTCTCAGTCTTTCTGTAAGGTGTTTCAATAAAACCAAGATCATTTATTTTTGCATAAACACAGAGGGATGAAATTAATCCTATATTCGGACCTTCAGGTGTTTCAACGGGACATAACCTTCCATAATGAGTATAATGCACATCGCGGACCTCAAAGCCGGCTCTTTCCCTCGAAAGTCCACCCGGTCCCAGTGCAGACATCCTTCGCTTGTGCGTCATCTCTGCCAGGGGATTTGTCTGATCCATGAACTGCGACAACTGGTTGGTCCCGAAGAATGAATTTATGACCGATGACAGCGTCTTGGCATTAATAAGATCTGTCGGTGTAAACACTTCATTATCTCTGACATTCATCCTTTCCCTTATAGTACGTGCCATTCTGGCAAGTCCGACCCCAAACTGATTGGCCAGCTGTTCTCCCACTGTTCTTACCCTCCTGTTGCTTAAATGATCGATATCATCTACATCCGTCTTTGAATTAATAAGTTCTATTAAGTGTTTAATTATTTTAATTATATCTTCTTTTGTAAGAACTTTAATATCCATATCGGTATTAAGGTTCAGCTTCTTGTTTATCCTGTACCTGCCCACTTCCCCAAGGTCGTATCTTTTATCGGAAAAGAACAATTTCTCTATAACGTCGCGGGCGGTAGCTTCATCGGGAGGTTCGGAATTCCTCAGCTGCCGGTAAATATGCAGTACAGCTTCTTTTTCAGAGTTGCACGGGTCTTTCTGAAGGGTATTATAAATTATTTCATAGTCCGATAGTGTCTGCCCTTCCTTATGAAGAAGAATTGATTTTGTTTCGGAGTCAATAATATCATCTATATGCTCATTTTCAAGAATCGTCTCCCTGTCGATAATAACTTCATTCCTCTCAATCGAGACCACCTCTCCCGTATCTTCATCAACAAAATCCTCAACCCAGGACTTGAGAATACGGGCAGCCAGCTTCCTGCCAACAAGTTTCTTAAGTGATGTCCTGGAAACCTTTACTTCATCTGCAAGGTCAAATATTTCCAGGATGTCTTTATCACTTTCATATCCTATAGCCCTGAGAAGAGTGGTTACCGGCAGTTTCTTCTTACGATCGATATAAGCATACATAACATTGTTTATATCGGTAGCGAATTCAATCCATGATCCCCTGAAAGGTATTATTCTTGCAGAGTACAGCTTGGTTCCATTTGCATGCAGACTCTGTCCGAAAAACACACCTGGTGAACGATGTAATTGAGATACAACAACCCTTTCAGCACCATTAATAACAAAAAGTCCCCTTTCAGTCATATAAGGTATAGTCCCCAGGTAAACATCCTGTATAACTGTATCGAAATCCTCATGTTCAGGATCCGTACAATATAATTTAAGCTTGGCCTTAAGCGGAACGCTGTATGTCAATCCGCGCTCTATACATTCTTCTATGGAATAGCGCTGAGGATCGATGTAATAGTCCAGGAATTCGAGTATAAAATTATTCCTGGTATCAGAAATGGGAAAATTTTCACTGAATACTTTAAAAAGTCCTTCTCTCTTTCTATCCTCAGGAGTGGTATCAAGCTGAAAAAAATCCCTGAATGATTTTAGCTGAACTTCCAGAAAATCAGGATATTCAAGCTGATTTTCCGTGGTAGCAAAACTTATTCTTTCTGTATTATTATTTAAAGACATTGTTTGATTTTATTAGGCGAACAATAAAAGTTTAATGTCAAAAAGGCTTAATCCCCGGTGAAGGGATTAACCCTGATATTATACCAAGATCAGTAGAAGATTCTATGTAAGTTCAACTTCGGCTCCTGCTTCTTCCAACTGTTTTTTAAGTGCTTCAGCCTCATCTTTTGAAACATTTTCTTTTATCGGAGCGGGTGCTGAATCCACAACAGCTTTTGCTTCTTTTAGTCCCAGTCCGGTTAAGTCTTTTACCAGTCTCACTATTTGAAGTTTAGCTCCCCCCGGTGACTTTAGTAAAACATTGAAAGTGCTTTTCTGTTCAGCGCCACCGGCTTCGCCGCCAGCAGGGACCCCCATGACCGGAACTGCTGCGGCCGGTTCAATTCCATATTCCGTTTTTAATATTTCAGCTAATTCATTTACTTCCTTAACCGATAAATTAACTAATTGTTCTGCAAATGATTTTAAATCTGCCATTTTCTGATAATTTTATTTAGTTATTATTATTATTTTTCTGATAAAGTTTTCATAATACCAGCCAGCTTATTCCTGCCTGACTGTAATGCAGAAAGAACATTGTTCAAAGGTGATTTCAATATTATTATAATATCAGCAACAAGTTCTTCCTTAGACTTAAGACTTGCTAAAAAGTCTAATTGTTCATCCCCAATATATAATGCTTCTTCAACAAAAGCTGCTTTAAGAACAGGCCTTTCATGTTCTTTACGAAATTCTTTGATTAATTTCGCCGGAAGACTGCCTGAGTCCGATAACATCAGAGAAGTAGAATTCTTTAATATTCCGTACAGATTGCTATAATCTTTAGTGCAGTTATCCAAAGCCTTTATTAAAAGGGTATTCTTTACAACAATCAACCTGATATCCTTTTCAAAACACTTCCTTCTTAACATGTTTGTATCTTCAGCATCTAACTCGGATATATCTGTGAGATAAAAGTGTTTCGTATTATTTAAAGTATCAGTAAGATTATCAATTATTTTATTTTTATCTTCCCGTTTCATAGTATTGTCAAAGCTCCTTTAGAAATTAAATTATTCATCCAGTGATTTTGCATCTATTCTAATACTGGGGCTCATTGTACTGGACAGATAAATACTTCTCAGGTATGTACCTTTTGCATCGGTTGGTTTAAGCCTTATCACTGTCTGAAGAAATTCTCTTACGTTATCAGTTATCTTTTTTACATCAAGAGATATCTTACCTACAGAAGTATGTATTATTCCAAACTTATCAACCTTAAAATCAATTTTGCCCTGTTTCACTTCGCTAACAGCCTTACCAACATCCATAGTTACCGTACCACTTTTGGGATTTGGCATAAGTCCCCTCGGACCCAAAATCCTGCCAAGCTTCCCAATCTTTGACATAACAGAGGGCATGGTGATAATCACATCGATATCTGTCCATCCTTTCTGTAACTTGTCAATATAATCATCAAGTCCGACATGATCCGCTCCTGCTTCTTTAGCTTCGTTTTCTTTATCAGGGGTACATAAGACAAGTACTTTAACATCTTTTCCTGTACCGTGGGGTAATGAGACAGTCCCCCTAATCATCTGATTAGCTTTTCTCGGATCAACTCCCAGGCGAACATCAATATCTACCGAAGCATCGAATTTTGTTTTTGTAACTTCTTTAACCAAAGTTACTGCCTCGGAAAGTTTATATTGTTTGCCGGGTTCGACTTTTTCAAAAGCTAATTTTCTGTTCTTTGTAAGTTTTACCATAATAAATTAGAAGTATATTTAATTATTTACTGAAGGGAACTGACCTTTTACAGTAATCCCCATACTTCTGGCAGTACCTGCAACCATCTTCATTGCCGATTCAATAGTAAAAGCATTTAAATCCGGCATTTTATCTGCAGCTATCGTCTTTATCTGTTCCCATGTTATTGTCCCTACCTTGTTTCTGTTTGGTTCTGCCGAACCGGATTTGGTTTTTACTGCCTCCAGAATCTGGACTGCCACAGGTGGAGTTTTTACAACAAAATCAAAAGATTTATCATTGAACACTGTAATAACCACCGGTAGCAGTTTCCCCGGTTTATCCTGCGTGCGGGCATTAAATTGCTTGCAAAATTCCATAATATTTACTCCTTTTGCACCCAGGGCAGGACCAACAGGAGGTGAAGGGTTTGCTGCACCGCCTCTTATCTGTAACTTAATTAACCCTGCGACTTCTTTAGCCATATTTAATTTATTTCTGATTTAATTAATTAAACTGAATTAAACATTAATATGATGATTATTCAGGAAGCATTAAGAAATATTATAATCATCAGAATCCAATATAGTGTAACATTTAAATTCTCACTTTTCTACCTGCATAAAGCTTAATTCCAAAGGCGTCTTTCTTCCGAATATCTTTACCATCACTTTAAGCTTTTTCTTTTCTTCGTTTACTTCTTCAATAACACCGGTAAAGCTATTAAACGGACCATCAATTACCTTAACTGTCTCACCTATAAAAAATGGTACATTCAGCTCCTCATTTCCTTCTGCCAGTTCGTCAACTTTGCCTAATATCCTGTTTACCTCGGACATGCGCAGGGGTGTTGGTAACTCATCACCCTTTGAGCCCAGGAAGCCAATTACATTTGTTATATTCTTCAGAATATGAGGTATCTCACCAACAAGGGCAGCTTCAATCAATACATATCCGGGGAAAAAATTACGCTCTTTGCTTATCTTTTTACCATTTCGTATTTGATATACTTTTTCCGTCGGTATCAATACCTGAGATATATATTCTTTTAAATTCAAACGGGCCACCTCGTTTTCAATATATTCCTTTACTTTTTTTTCCTTTCCTCCAATGGCTCTGAGCACATACCACTTTTTTTCATGTCCTTCCATGCTTATATTCTCCTTGATTAATAAAACCAGCCATATATAGTCTGCATGAGATTTTTAAATCCCAAATCCATTGTAGCTATTATCAACGCAATTATAATAGTAGCTATCATGACCAGAATTGCACTGCTTTGCAGTTCTTCCCAGGATGGCCATGTTACTTTATGTATAAGTTCATTATATGATTCCTTGAAATAAGCAAATACTTTCATGTTCATCTTGTATTTAGCACGGGAGGAGCGACTCGAACGCCCGACACCTGGTTTTGGAGACCAGTGCTCTACCAACTGAGCTACACCCGTATGTTTTAAAAGATAAAATTATTGCTCCATGAAAGCAAATTTTATCTTCCACTACCAAATATAATCCCTGTATTCTATTTAATAATCTCAATTACCTGTCCGGCACCTACTGTCCTTCCTCCCTCCCTGATTGCAAATCTGAGACCTTTATCCATTGCTACCGGAGTAATTAACTCGACTGTTATAGTAACATTATCACCTGGCATAACCATCTCCGTTCCTTCAGGTAACTGGATTTCTCCTGTCACATCGAGTGTTCTAAGGTAGAATTGAGGACGATATTTATTATGAAATGGCGTATGTCGGCCACCTTCCTCTTTTTTCAATATATATACTTCAGCTTTAAAATTAGTATGGGGTGTAATGGACCCTGGCTTTGCCAGCACCATGCCTCTTTTAACCTCTCTTTTATCCACGCCTCTCAGCAATAATCCTACGTTATCACCTGCCTCGCCGCGATCAAGTATCTTCCTGAACATTTCAACTCCTGTACATACTGTTTTCCTTCCCTGTGCTCCCAGTCCTATCATTTCAATCTCATCACCGGTAACAACAACACCTGTTTCAATCCTGCCTGTAGCAACCGTTCCTCTGCCGGTAATTGAAAATATATCCTCAACAGGCATCAGGAATGGTTTTTCAATATCACGCGGAGGTATTGGAATATATTCGTCTACAATATTCATCAATTCCATTACTTTATCTTCCCATTTGGCTTCACCATTCATGGCTCCAAGTGCCGAACCCTGAACTACGGGTGCATTTGCTCCGTCAAATTCGTAAAAATCCAATAATTCCCGGACTTCCATCTCAACGAGTTCCAGCAACTCGGGATCGTCCACCATATCTACTTTATTCAAAAATACTACTATCTTCGGCACATTTACCTGTCGTGCAAGGAGGATATGCTCACGTGTCTGCGGCATTGGTCCGTCTGTC
Source organism: uncultured Bacteroidales bacterium (assembly GCA_964461435.1). GTDB lineage: Bacteria > Bacteroidota > Bacteroidia > Bacteroidales > UBA10428. The sequence continues at coordinate 24,383 of CAYWUI010000042.1, forward strand.
CCTGCAACAACCAGGATAGCACCATCCATCTGGGCTGCACCTGTTACCATATTCTTCACATAGTCTGCATGTCCCGGACAATCAACGTGTGCATAATGGCGTTTCTCAGTCTGATATTCAACGTGTGCTGTATTAATTGTTATACCTCTTTCTTTTTCTTCGG
>CAYWUI010000043.1:0-23682 GCA_964461435.1 uncultured Bacteroidales bacterium
TTTTCATTTTGCCATAATTCAAAAGCATATGATAATTTTGGGTATGTTTGAGCAACACCGCCTCTAATTTCAATACCGATAAATGATTCAAATTCTCTGTATGGTTCGTTATCAATTTGATAATGTGGATTATTTATAAGGACTTTTGCCAAATTTTTAGGTTCATCAACAATTTCTGTCGTTGTAAAAATCTGCATTATTGGCAATGTTATAAAAACTAATTCATATTCACAGTATACTTCTTTATCGTATTTGACTTTCAGCTCATATGGTTTGTTTACACATATATTTCCTAAATTGTTGTAACTATTATTGACTAATTCTTTCCCATTTAGATAAACGGCATTTGCCGTATAATTATAATTTACCAGTGTTGTATATTCCGGTAATGTATCTGAACTTACAGGGTAATAAAAAATATTTGAAGAACTATCATAGGCACATTTGGCTGCTCCAAGATTTAAATCAATACCGTAATCTATATTCATTAATTCAGAGTCATTAATTATCTCTTCTTCTTCACAACCAATTAGGAATATAATTAGCAGACATAATATTACTTTTAATGTAATGAGCTTTCTCATAAGTGAGTAATCGATAATTAATTGTTTATTTAACCGTAAAATTAAAAAAAGTATGCTTATGATATAATAAATTGTAAATAACCAGGGAATAATAATTATTAGTGATTGGTAATAATATCAGGCAATCAAATCTTAATTCCAGTTCTATTTGAATCAGGCCAAATTATATTTTGTATTATATATGTATGTATAAAAGGACTTTTAAGTAAGCTTAAGATAATTATCTGAAAACGATTTAAAATCATAGAAATAAGCAGGCAGTAAAATCATTATTATACAGTTAATTATAATCTTTATTAATTAAATATAATTATAAATGATAATCAATTCTTTATTTCTTTATTATATTAGTTCTTTAAAAAGAAATTTGGTCCTAAAAGTAACAATCATCGCATAAACAGACTGCTAATTTATCATAATTTTATTCTTCAATTAACATGAAGCTATGTTATAATCTTAAAATAATGCAACAAGCGGTCAATCCTTATGGTGACGGTACCTCGTCACAAATAATTTATTCAATAATCAGAGATAAGCTGCAATAAAAAATGGCAACAAAAGCTTTTATTATTCTGCCCGCATATAATGAGGAGAAAACTTTACCTTCTCTTTTGAAGCAGTGGGATTTTATTATTAGCTGTTATAACCTTGATGCCGAGATACTGGTAATTAATGATGGCAGTGTGGACAAAACTCCTGAAATAGCAAGGAACTTTAAGGCAAAGGTTCCCGTAATGGTAAAAGATATATATCCTAACAGGGGACTGGCAAATGCCACGAGGGAAGGATTTTTACTGGCTTTGTCAAAGGCCGGCAGCGAAGATGTAATAATTTTAATGGACGCTGATAATAGCCATAATGCGGGATTAAGTCCGTATATGCTGAATAAAATACATGAAGGTGCGGATATTGTCATAGCTTCAAGATACAGGAAAGATTCGAGAATCATAGGGCTATCCCGATTCAGAAAATGTCTGAGCTGGGGTGCCAGCATACTGTTCAGGATTATTGTAAGGATTAAGGGAGTTCGCGATTATACCTGCGGGTACAGAACATATAAAGCAGGACTTATTTTTAAAGCTGTCGAATATTATAAAGACAAGTTTATTCAACAAAAGGGCTTTGCCGTTATGGCTGAAATTTTAATTAAACTTAAAAGATTCAAACCTATAATAATAGAAGTCCCAATGATCCTAAGATATGATAAAAAAGAAAGTGAAAGCAAATTGAGGATTTTCAGGACAATAGCTCAAACTCTAAAAATGTTAATCGGTATTAAATAACTAATAACCATATCCGGAATCTATGAATTGGTTATTTATTACTAACTCCGTGATATTGCTCATACTGTCTCTTAGTACCCGGTATACTTGATTACTTGAAGATCTTATTAATACATCATCAATATATATCCAATCTCTGGCCCTTTCTGATCCTTTAATAATAATATCCAGCTTGCTATTACTATCAGACACGAAAAATTTTAATTCACCCAATGACCAGTCACCGTCAATCACCTCACATTCCATGAAGCGCGTTGTATAATTCCAGTGCGAGATATTATTGCTATCCACTTCCTGTACAATAAGATCCGATTGGTTTTTACTAACACCTTTATTATAGTACCAGAGACTAACTGCATATTCAATGCCCGGCTTAAAGCAGCCTGAATCAAAACGGGCAATAATATTATAGTCTTTCCTGTAACCTTTATAACTTCCGGCACCTCTGTGTTTGATAGATGTATTCACTGTGTCAAAGCTATTATTGTATAAAATATTAACTGTATCGGTCACATAGAAGTTATTCCTGCAAAAAAGGCTTTCTTTTTTTGATTCAAAATCTTTAAAGGCCTTATTTATGTCAAAATAGAATATGCTGTCAAAAGGAAGCTCTAATAATGAAAATTCGTCATTTTCATAAATCAATTTTGATTTTTGTAATAAAGAAGACTGGTAAACTGAAGAAACCGGCTCTTTCGAATAGACAACAAGAAATGGCTTTTTATCCGGCAGGTCGTAAAAAATTTCTTTTTTATAAAAATTGGGTGATAACAATTGAACAATATTTTTGCTGCGTGATATTGAAGTTCTCATACTTGCAGCTCCACAAACCGGAAGATTTTTATAATAGGCAATAATAAAAGAAATATTTTTGGATTTCTGTGTACCGTTAACTTCAAAATTGGCCGAGCCATTATGAAAAAACGGAAAGGGGAGAATAGACTGATACATTGAACGATCAATATTATCTATCGCTTTAATATAGAGACTGTCAACATTTGAGTATTTAAAAAAATTCAAATCTTTCGATATTGCCGGTGCTACTTCTTTATGAAATGCCAGTCCTTCAAAAAAATATAAAACCAGTGCCGAGAGAATAATTGTTATCCCTGCCCAGGATAACTTTTTGTTTTTGAGCTTTTGAAATATTACATAAAATATTAATATACAGTAAGTTAAGAATACATAGTAAAACACCCATGCGAATCTTCCCAAAATCCTGAAATGTACCAGGGGATGCAAAATTTTGTTTATAATATCAATTTTAAGAATATATGGAAATCCCATAGAATATGCCAAAATTACAAGTGCCGCCAGTAAATAAATCCTTATTGATCCCGGAAAATAATCAGGTATTGAATGAAAATCTCTTCTGAAGCATTTGAAACCAATAATCAGCAATAAAACAATAAATAATATTGTAGAGGGAAATCCTACATACGCCCATGCTTCCCACGTTTGGGGCCCTACTTTGACAAGCTTGTCTATTATTGGCCTTAAGGGACCATGAGTCGGTATAAAAATTGTATTTGGATTAGCAAGAAAGGATAATAAACCCCATGGATCATTTGTTTTGTCCTGATAAATGTCAGTTAAAACAACAAATAATTTGAAAATTAAAATCGGTAAAAATATCTGGACAAAGATATTCAGATAGTTTTTAAAATTTTTTGATTGTGTTCTGAACCCGAAAGTGATATAAAATATCCATGATAAAAAGAGAAAGAATGAGATCATTATTCCCAGATAGGGGTGGACAAAAAACCAGAGTAAATTATTAAACAGCAGCCATATTGTCCATTTTATCTTTTTACCCGTATTAAAAAACTTTATTATAAGATACCAGCTAACAGGGAAAAAGCAACTATACGCCATACCCAGGTGCCCCAGGAGACGAAAAATCTGAGGGGATAATAAAATTATACAGAATGCACTGGCTGCAGCATAAAAAGGAGGTAATTTAAATTCAACAAAGATGAGATAAAAAAATATAACGCCTATGACAAATGACATAATCATTATCCAGTTTAATATCCCGATGCTGTAATTATTTAATACGGGAAAAACTTCGGATACCAGTTTTATGATAGTTACAAAAAAGGGTTGAAAATCAGGATATATGATATGTTCTCCGTAAGGATAGTTAATAGTATTGATAAAAAGATATGAAGTATCATTTTTAATATGACTTGCAAAATAGTAGGATGTTTTTACCGCATCACCCTGTGAAGCAAAAATATATTGATTCGGACTGAATATAATCTTTCTGTAAAATATTATTAAGAATAAAAGGCAAATACAGATCAGTAAATAAAGTACGAGCCGTTTGTATATCGTTCTGTCCATAATAATTAATAATTTGTGGAAAATCGTTTTTTATGATTTTATTGCGAAGTTATTACCGGGTGCACCACCCTGTTAAATATCCTTGCAAATCTAATAATAAATAATCATTTCCATATACCCTGCATTATGAGGAATCGGAATATAATAATTTTATTAGTATAATTTATTTCTTAATAGCTTTTGCTAAATTATTGATATTATGTTTTATTTTTATTCATTTGAAAGATAAAGATGCTGGAATGAAAAAGGGTTATAAATATTTTTTTCTTTTAATATTACCTGTTTTGCTTTTTTATTTAAGCCGGCTTACAAATAAATCATTTGGTATTTTTTTTCTTTCCACCATAGATCCGGAATATGCATATTTATTTAATGGATTGTGTGTGGCACAATTAAAATTTGATCTGGGACATTTTCAGCATCCGGGAACTCCTCTACAATGTATAATAGCGATAACATCAATTTTAGTTCATATTGGCAACAGGGGACTTACATTGGCAGAAGATGTTTTTGTCAATCCCGAACATTTTTTGCATGCTTCAAATATTGCATTAAATATACTAAACGCACTGCTATTATTTATTATAGGTTATTTCATATATCAAAGGAGCCGTAATATTATTTTAGCACTGCTTTTGCAGGTTTCTCCTTTTGCAAATCAGCTCGTCCTGGAAACAATGGGCCGTGTAATTCCTGAATCTTTATTGGGAATTGCCAGTTTGTTACTAGCATTAATAGTGTTTTTTTATATAACAAGAACCAACTCAAACATAACGAGTACTAAATATATAATTTTATTTTCCCTGGTCTCAGGTTACGGACTGGCAATAAAATTAACCTATATACCATTGATCATTATACCTCTTATTCTCATTGCTTCTTTTATGGATAAACTTAAGTATTTGCTATTTACAATAATATCTTTCTTCATTTTTGCATTTCCTTTATTAGGTAAGCTGAATGATTTCTGGACATGGGTAAAAAATTTATTTATTTACAGCGGGAATTACGGAACAGGTGAGTCAAATATTATTGATATATCAAGTTTTACCGGGAATATAAAGCTTCTTATCTGCGAAGATAAATTACTTTTTGGTTTGTTATCGGGATTTATATTAGTTATACTGTTATATTTCATTAAACCATTAAAGCTGAAATTAAAAAATGATATTGAATACAAAGCATTGGTTTGTATAGCATTAGCAATATTAATTCAGTACCTGATTGTAGCAAAGCATTATGCTCCAACTTATATGGTGCCAGCTTTCAGCTTATTTGTTTTTGGTATTTATCTTGCAACAAATATACTTTCACGTATTTTTAGTAAATTTCAAATTACATCTATTATTAAAAATATTTTATTCCTGGCATTTACATTATCAATTTTTGTCGGCACTTACAGGAAAGTCATACTATATAACCAGGTACGTAAACAAAAAGTTGAAATATGGACCCAAACATTGCACTTTATACATGATAATATCAAAGATAAGACTGTACTATTAGTTCCCGGATTTTATGGAGCGGCTTATGTTGAAAGAGGGCTGGTCGAAGGATTGTTTTATACCGGTAAATATAAGGCTACATACAGTAAGCTGTTGCAAAAACATTATCCGCATACATACTTTTATCTTCCCTTTCATAACAGATATTTTGATTGGCGGCTAATATGGGATAACGGACTTGACCTGAAGGAATTTATTAAAAACAATGAGGAAATATATATTTATTTCAGTACTGATGATATAAACCTGGCAAACAAGATATACAGCGATTTATTATCTTATTGTCCGCCAAACACTATGGAACCGGTGAGAATATATTATAACAATGAAACAAAAGAATCAATATACAGATTCAGATAGTTAATATTGACAATATCAATCAATTCAATTATATGTCAGGCACTACGGGTAATATATTCCATTGGGGACAACAAATATTAGTATAGTATCATAGTATTTATTAGTACAGTACATAGTATTAAATCATAGTATATTTTCTTTAGGTTTAATTTTTAATAAGAAAATTTTATGTTCCTTTGTACTAAATTATAACTTAGCCCAAATTTGAAAAGGAAGTTCGTTACAAACCTGGCTCTTCTGCTTTCTCTCAATCTTTTAATCAAACCTTTATACGCCTTTGGGATAGACGTTTCAGTACAAAATACCGTAGGTGCATCGGAATACGGAAAATATTTTATGTTACTTAATTTTTCGCTTATTCTTCAGATTTTGCTTGATCTGGGCCTTGAAAATTTTAACAGGCGGGAGATAGCAAGACATAGCAGTCTTTTGGAAAAGTACCTTTCCAATATCATAACCCTCAAGCTGACTCTTGGCGTGGTTTATTTTGCAGTATGTTCAGCTATAGGTTATTTTATATTGAAATTCGGAGCAAAAGAATTCAGGTTGCTGTCAGTATTGTTGTTTAACCAGTTCCTGGCTTCATTTATACTGTATTTCAGGGCGAATCTCGGGGGATTGCATATGTTCAGAACCGATAGTATAATATCGGTTCTTGACAGGTTTTTAGTAATAATAATTACCGGCATTCTTTTGTGGGGGAATATAACAAGACGGGCATTCAGGATTGAGTGGTTTGTATATGCACAGACAGTTGCATATTTACTGAGTGCTATTGTCTCGTTTGTCATTGTATATGGGAAAGCAAAATATATCAGGCCTCGTTTCGATTTTAAATATTATATAGCTGTTTTAAAACAATGCCTGCCATTTGCATTACTGATTTTGCTTATGGCCACATATTTACGTATAGATGCTGTCTTGCTTGGCAAGCTTTTACCCGATGGCAGCAGGCAGGCAGGAATTTATGCGCATAGTTACAGGATAGTTGAGATCTTTTCTAACTACGGATATCTGTTTGCCATCCTGCTGCTGCCCATATTTTCAAGAATGATAAAAAATAAGGAGCCTGTGGACCAGCTGGTACAATTGTCATACCTGTTAATAATAACCCCCGCGATAATAATCTCAATTAGCTGTGCTTTCTTTAAAAACGAAATTATTAACCTTCTGTATAATGAGGAAAAAGAAATACTGGAAACATCCGCGGGAGTATTTGGCAAACTTATATTCAGCTTTCTCGGAATGTGCACTACATATATTTTCGGAACCCTGATTACAGCCAATGGTAACCTTAAAGTTCTTAATATAATAGCAGGTATAGGTGTAATTATAAGTATAGTTTTGAATTTTATACTAATTCCTAAATACGGTGTACATGGAGCTGCTGTGGCAAATATATCAACGCAGGCTTATATGGCAATTGCCCAGGTTGGATTGTCAACCAGACTATTCGGGTTCAGAATAAACTACAGGTTAATTGGTATATTGATAATTTTCATTCCTTTGCTGATTGCATCAGGCTATATTATTAAATCTCTTAATATAAACTGGATTGCAGGTTTTGTCCTGATTATTTCAGTTGGCATCCTTTTAGGGTTTGTGACACGGTTGATAAATCTGAAAACTCTTTATCAAATAATCAGGTATGATGATAGTATTAAGAATTAAAGTTATTCATAATCAAGCAGACCGAATGTGTTGAGATTTAATTTCGAGCACCAGTGCTGAATATAATAATAATCTGCCTGCGGGTTGTCCAGCAAATTTTGTATATCCTCAATTTGTTCATCAATTCTGTCTTCCTGAATTTTAATAAATTTTGAAATTATCAGATCTTCAATTGATACAAGCCATACTTTCAGGTCGCGGGATTCTATTTTTCTTCTGCGATTGAACTCAGTAATCCTGTATTCACTATCTTTTCTATTGATAAAATGTATTATAGTTCCCGAATCCTTATCAGGGATATCGCATCTTCCTTTCGCTTCAAACTCTTCAATGGCATACGAAGGATTAAAGCTGGATATGCTGTATATAACTGAGCCAAATTTTTGCGTATTGTTTTGTGTCAGATTAAGTACAATATCGACGTCAGATTCAGGTCCCCCTGCAGTATATATTCTGCAGGCATATCCTCCTGTGACCATATATTCTATGCCTTCGTTTTCAAGAAGACCGCATATCTTATTGACTATTGAAGAAGGCATAAACAATCTTATTGATTATCAAACAGTTTACAAAATTATATAAAGATTTTGAAGATAATAACATCTTTTTATAAGTTTATAATAATTTTTCCCAAAATTTTATATCTCTTTGCTTCGGTACAAGTCTTACAATATAGGCATTTCTATGTATAAGTGTATGTTTTTCAATTATTTTACTTGCCGATTCCGGTGTTTTTATCAACAGAATTAAGGGATTTATGGAAAATTTATAATAATTGTCCGAGTTAAGCTTTCATTTTCTTAATTTTAAGTCTTCTAATTATAATAAAAACAATATGAAACGAACATGAAATTTTTCATTCATAAATTTTATAAATAGGAATGAATAAATTTCATGTGAGAGCGACGGAAGGAGCACTTCCATCCGTCAAATTTAAATTTTAATATTATTTGAAAAATTAAAATTTTTACGGATGAAACCTGATTATTGGAGGTTATTAACCTCATGCATGATTATGCTCATTATTGCCATGAGCCTACAAAATAGTACAGCTCAGACAACCGTTAATATATCTGTCGTTCAGGCACCGGAGCTTGTTGCAGATGCAGGAGAAAATGCTACAATAGATGTGGGAGAGGAGATCACAATTGGGGGTTCACCAACTGCTGCAGGCGGAACAGGAAGTTACACTTACCAGTGGAACTATTCCTCCTTCCTTGACAATCCTGCTATAGGAAATCCTGTTGCTACTCCTCCCGGAAGCCTGACATTTTATGTGACTGTTACTGATGAAGAGGGCTGCACCGACTCTGACGGAGTTTATATAACAGTTATTGGGGGAACGGGCATAAATGATTCAGGGACAAATACCGGTCTCAGCATATTTCCTAATCCGTGCAATGGTAAGTTTACAGTTGCGATTACTGGTATTTTTGATGAAAAGCAGGTTAAGATTTCCATTACTAATCTTTCGGGACAGAGAGTATACGAAAACATATATAATGTTGAGCCGGTTCTTGAGAAAGAAATTGATGTGTCTAACCTGTCAAAGGGATTTTATATCCTTACTATTGATGGGAAATCAACTCATCTTGAAAGACAATTAATAATACAATAATTATTAAACATTCCAATAATGAATTATTTTAAGAGTGTATTCATATCAGGGATTTTTCTATTTTTAATATTATGTGAAGGTGCATTTTCACAATTTGTAATTGTAAATTCTGATAAAGTCCTCTATAAAAATGATTCTGTGATATTAATTATTGATAATGATATCAGAGGAGATATACAGTGGGAAGTATCAAAAAATAAAGCTAACTGGACAACCATTACGGGCAATAATTCAAATACTTTATATCTGCATGTTGATAGTTCAGCCTCTTATCGTGCAGCAATTATCGAAGGAACATGTAATCCCGTTTATTCAGATACTGTCATAATTGCTGAGTTATATGATAAACGCGATGGTCAGATATATGATATTGTTAACATAGGATCACAATGGTGGATGGCAGGGAATTTAAATTTCAATACCCAGGATGGTTCGTGGTATTATGATAATGATAGCATATCTTATGCATATAAATTCGGAAGGTTATATTCATGGGAAGCCGCTTTGAAAGCATGTCCTTCCGGGTGGCATTTGCCATCGGACGATGAATGGAAAGTACTTGAAAGAGAAATAGATATGGATTCAACAGAAGCAAATAATACAGGCTGGCGCGGGACTGACCAGGGTGATCATCTTAAAAAGGGTGCTCCGCTCGGTTTTAACATTTTATTTGCAGGTTTCATGAAAGAAGATAGCTCGTTTGATTATTTGAATTCAAGCGGGACCTTTTGGAGTTCCACGGCATTTTCAGAAAATGATGCCTGGTATCGTGGATTTGGCTCAGAGCCGCAAATTCACAGGTATTATTATCCCAAGGATATGGCATTTTCAGTCCGTTGCCTGAGAAATAATACTCCGCTCATTGAAGCCCAGATTATTGCTGATTCAACTACAAAGAATTCGGCAGTTATTCAGGTAAATGTTATATATGACGGAGGAGATAGCATTTTATCAAGAGGATTATGCTGGGGAACTTCAATTAATCCTGATTTATCAGATAGTGTAATTTCTATTGGAAACGGACTGGGAGTTTTTACAGGTAAGATTACCGGATTAACACCTAATACGACCTATTACGTGAGAGCATATGCATTAAATAGTTCTGATACTGCATATAGTGAAAATATAGAATTTATTTCTGTCAGTAAGCCGGTTCTGACCACCAAAAGTGTATCGGGTATAACTTTGAATTCGGCTGTATGCGGTGGGATTGTCACGGATGATGGAGGGGTAAGCGTTATTACACGCGGTGTTTGCTGGAGCATGGTACCCAATCCTGCAACCGATGACAATATAACCGTTAATGGACTGGGAACAGGAAGTTTTACAAGCTCAGTAACAGGACTGATCCCAAATACCAATTATTATATAAGGGCCTATGCAATAAACAGTATTGGCACGGCATATGGCGATGAAAGAATTTTTAAAACATTACCGGTAAGCCAGATTGACAGTATAACTGACAATCGCGATGGAAGGGACTACAGAATTGTAAAAGTCGGCAGCCAGTGGTGGTTTGCAGAAAATTTGAATTACGAAAAAACAAATTCATGGTGTTATGATGATAATACTGATTATTGTGATACTTGTGGAAGGCTGTATACCTGGGATGCTTCCCTGAATAGCTGTCCCTTTGGATGGCATCTGCCCCGTGATGCGGAATGGAAAATACTTGAGCGGTATTTGGGTATGGATTCACTGGCGGCTGAAAATATAAACTGGAGAGGCACTAATCAGGGCACACAGCTAAAAGAAGGATCACCAATAGGATTTAATGTATTGTACGGAGGGTTCAGACAGGGAAATGGTGATTTTGTTTATTTAAATTCCAGCGGGACATTCTGGACTTCAGAACAATATACAGGGCAAACAGCATGGTACAGGGGATTTGGATCGGTAGAAGAGAATATTCACAGGTATTATTATGACAAGGATATGGCATTTTCCGTAAGATGCCTCAAAACCAATCCGCCCGAAGTTATTACCGATTCGGCATATAATGTCACAAAAACTTCGGCAAAGATTGATGCAAGAGTTATTTCTGACGGGGGAGAAAATGTATTACAGAGGGGAGTATGCTATAGCTTGTCACCTGAACCAACAGTCTTCAATAATAAGCATACAGCCGGCAGCGGCACCGGTGCGTTTACAGCCACGTTAAACGGACTTGCAACAAATAAAACCTATTACCTGAGAGCATACGCAATTAATAATGTTGATACTGCCTATAGCAGTGAAGTCTCATTTATAACAATAACAGCACCTGTCGTCATTACAATACCGGCAAGCTCAGTTACTAAAACATCTGCTATTGTGGGAGGGAACGTCACTGATAATGGAGGTTGTCCGGTAACTCAAAGAGGTGTTTGTTACAGTACAAGTCCTGATCCTTCCTATTTCAGCAGCCGTCTCGCTATCGGATCAGGTACCGGCAGTTTTGCAGCTACTCTACCCGGACTGAGTTCCAACAGAACATATTATCTGAAGGCTTATGCTATTAATGCAAAAGATACTGCCTACGGTAATGAAATAAGTTTTAAAACATTACCGGTATATCCAAAAGGAACGATAACTGATCCACGAGACGGCAAGGAATACTCAACCATAAATATCGGGGAACAATGGTGGATGGCTGAAAACCTGAATCATTCAGGTTCCGGTACATGGTGCTATGGGACTAATGTGGCTAATTGTGACACATTCGGGCGTTTATACCGGTGGTCAACTGCTACCGGTGCCTGTCCTTCCGGCTGGCATTTGCCTTCTGATGACGAATGGAAAACTCTGGAAATGGAACTGGGAATGAGCCAGTCCGCTGCAAATAATACAGGCTGGAGAGGGACAGACCAGGGAACACAGCTAAAATATGAAGGACCCTCAGGCTTTGATGTTCTTATGGGTGGTTTTCGCAATGCAAGTAGTAATTTTGAAGCTATAAATTCCAGCGGCACATTCTGGACCTCTTCTGAAATGCTTGCCACAACAGCATGGTACAGGGGATTCGGACTTCCAGAGGCGAATATTCACAGGGAAGATTTTGATAAGGATTATGGCTTTTCAGTCAGATGTATGAAAAATAAGCAGCCGGTTGTAACTACTGCGGCTATTTCTTTTAAAACTGACAGTTCTGCAACAGGAGGGGGCGAGGTAACATATGACGGGGGAGCTTTGGTAACGGCCAGGGGAGTGTGCTGGAGCACTTCGCATAACCCTACAACAGCTAATGATACCACAAATAATGGTGAAGACGTAGGTCCGTTTATTAGCACCCTTTCTGATTTATTGCCAAATACTACATATTATGTTCGTGCATATGCAAAAAATAGTGAAGGCACCACTTATGGCGATGAAGTCAGCTTTAAAACACTTATTGGCTATCCCAAGCTGACAACTGCAACCGTGACATCAATAACGGACAGCTCAGCTGTCAGCGGTGGTACAATAACCAGTAGCGGCGGAGTATCAATAACTGCAAAGGGAGTATGCTGGAGCACCTCTCAGAATCCTGATTTAAATGATGATCATACCTCCGACGGGACAGGTTCAAGCCCCTTTGTCAGCATACTGGACGATCTTGACCCGAACACAACCTATTATGTAAGAGCCTATGCAACAAACAGTGCAGGTACTGCTTATGGCAACCAGAGGAATTTTGTTACAGTTACAGGCATCCCAAAAGTTACAACGTCGGCAGTAAGTGCTGTAGATGATGTGTCAGCTACATCGGGCGGGAATGTTACTTATAACGGGGGCGCACCGGTAACGGCGAAGGGAGTATGCTGGAGCACTACCCATGATCCTGATATCTATAATGATTATACTACTGATGGAACGGGACTGGGGGCATATGTAAGTTCTGTAACCGGACTAACACCGGGGACCGAATATTTTATCAGGGCTTATGCAACAAACAGTAATGGCACATCATATGGCAGTGAACGTAATTTTACAACCTCGGCCACATATGCGACAGTTACCACGGCAGCGATAACTGGCATGGCTGAAAACTCTGCAACAGGCGGAGGAAATGTTACTGATATAGGAGGGACCCCGGTAACAGCCAAAGGTGTTTGCTGGAGCACCGATCATAATCCGGATTTATTTGATGACCATACGACTGACGGAACAGGAGCGGGGGTATTTGTCAGTTCGATAACCGGACTTACGCCTGGGACCGGATATTTTGTGAGGGCTTATGCAACAAATGGTGCGGGTACTGCCTATGGTGATGAGGTGGGCTTTACTACACTTAATGAGACCGGTACGCTTAACGACACGCGTGACGCCCAGGTTTATAATACTGTCAGGATCGATGACCGGTGGTGGATGGCCGAGAATCTGAATTTCTATACGGATACGGGCTCATGGTACTATGACAATGACAGTACACCCTACGCAGAAACATATGGCAGGTTATACAGATGGAGCAATGCAATGGCAGGTGCCGCATCAAGTGATGAAAATCCCAGTAATGTCCAGGGTGTTTGCCCGTCAGGCTGGCATCTGCCAAGTGATGCTGAATGGACAGAGCTTATAACCGGACTAGGAGGCTTATCTGATGCCGGAGGAAAAATGAAAGAAGAGGCATATGCACACTGGAGCAGTCCGAATGACAGCGCAACGAATGAAAGCGGCTTTACAGCGTTGCCGTCAGGGGAGAGGACCGATGCAGAGGCATATCTGTATCTCGGCGAGCAGGCGACATACTGGTCAGCTACCGAGCAAAACGGGGCAATAGCATGGTCACGCACATTATATTATAATAGTGGCGCGGCCACAAGAGACAATATTGATAAAGAATACGCATTTTCAATACGATGCGTGAAGGATTAAAATTTTGAAAAGAGGCTGTTCACTTTAGCCCAAGTGCTTAAATACACCTGAAGCAAGGACAACTGTTTTATGATTGAATTAACAGCCTCTTTTCTATTATATTCCGCACTGAAATTCTAATCTGGTTACCGTTATCTATACAGGTACTCATAATATTTTATTTCATTCCCTTTAATACTTTTATTGAATTTATCGCAGGAATTTCATAAATTAAACAGCACAAAAAACTTAATTTATGGATTACTTTATTAACAATGATCATATAGAAACATTTGCTGATGAAAAGACCGTAATTATAAGGTTCAGGCAAAAAGTATTTGAATTTATTATCAATCTTGATGAAAGCGACACTTTAGTCGAATTCATAAGAAGAACACAATATGATAATAACGTAAAAGCCCTTTTATTCATAAATGAACCTGACAGTATAAATGATCAGGAATATGATAACTTCCTGAAGTCTGTCCTTTCAGAGGAGCATGCAGCAGCAGATGATCAAGTACCTAATATTCACGGCAAGAATATAAGATTTAAAGAGATAAATATTTTAAACAAGATAGTAAAGGAAATAGTGAACTATAACAAACTATGCTTTGTCGGAATAACGGGTACGGTCGTTACATCTTTTTTCGGGGCAGCGCTGGCTGCTGACATACGCTATGCTTCTGAAAATGCTGTATTCTCAATGGCGCATAATAAATACGGACTTCATCCCAGCGGGGGGCTGCCATTTTTTCTTTCCCAGGCCCTGGGTCATCAGAAAGCAATGGAGATTCAGCTTTCCGAAAGAATAAGTGCTCACGAAGCTTATAAGCTGGGGATAATAAATAAGTTATTCCCTGAGAAAAACTTTACAGAACGCTGCATAAAGGAAATAAAAAAATTTACCAGGATAAAAGGCTGCACCATACGAAATACAAAGAGGCTGACTAACTTCAACCGCTCTCTGATAAACGATTACTTTGATTTTGAAGCCGGACTTTTAAACCTTTAATTATTTATCTTTTTTAGTAAATGATATTATTTTTTTCAAGCATATTCATAAGCAATAATGCATTTTTTGGTGCATATCCCTCGAAATCGTTATTGAAAAATATATAAATCCTTTTTGTTCTCTTAGCGATAAATTGTTTGGCAAGTAAAGAAATCTCTTCGAGTTCTTTTTCCGAATAGTTATAAGAATACCATTTTCCCCTGCCATGAAGCCTGAAGTATGCAATATCGGAAGTCACCCAGTCATTTAATGTACTTTTGGGAGAATCCACATTACAGTATACCACTCCATATTCTTTCAGAATATCGTATACTTCACTTGTCAACCACTCCTTATTACGGAATTCAACAGCAAGTTTTCGCGGATCATTAAACAATTGTACTGTGTTCCTCAGTATTTCAGGGTTATACTTTGTCCGGGGTGCCAGCTGAAGCAGAATTAATCCCAGCCTATCCTCAAGCAGTGAAGCTGAGTCTGCAAAGCTTCTGATCTCTTCATCTGCATTAATAAGATATTTGCGATGTGTAATTACCCGGGGGGCTTTAAGAACATAACTGAAGCTCTTGTTAACCTGGTTCTTCCATTTTATATAAGTCTGGTCTTTAAACCTCCTGTAAAAAGTGGCATTTATTTCAACAGTTGAAAAATATTTAATGTAGTATGAGAACCACTTTGACTTTGGCAGGTCAGAGGGATAAAATTTACCTTTCCAGTGGTCGTAAGTCCAGCCCGAGGTCCCAATATAATATATTTGTTCTCTTTTATTTTCAAAGGAATTACTGTCAGGCATCAATGAATTATAGTTAGTGTTCTTTAAATTCAGGCTTGTCTTATTTCAAGTTTTTCTATTTGGCCATCCGATATCCGGGCATAAGTATATTTACCGTACCAGAGAGGGCCCGGATTAACTATTTTTGTTTTTCCAATTGTATCTATTCCTATGCCTTCATGTATATGCCCTGTAAAACAGACCAAAGGCTGATATTTTTCAATGAAGGAGCGTACAGCTTTGCTCCCTACGTGTATACCTTCCCTGACTTCATCACTCGTACTATTTATAGGGGGCTGGTGAGAAACAAGAATTAGATTTGATTTTAGAGTCATTCCCGAAACGGCATTCTTAAGTGCCGATTCAAGTTCATCCTCTGTAAATTCATTAGGTGTCCTGCCCGGACATGGCAACGATCCTGCCAGTCCGATTACTGAAAAGCCACCGACAGATTTTAAAGTACCATTTATATTGTATCCACCTTCGTCAAGAATTTTTTCTACCCCGGGATAATCACAATTACCTGAAACGGCAAAAATGTTTGGATTGAATCTTTTTATATTTTCAAGTACCTTTGTTGCTTCTTTTTCCCTCCCAAAATGTGTAATATCGCCCGAAATAATTACTGCATCAGCTTCAGCCAGGACTTCGGAAATTTTGCTGATATTTTCATTCTTTCCGTGAATGTCAGTAAGCATGACAAACAACATTATTATAATTGTATGAATTAATTAAAAAGTCAAATCTCCCTGAGTTTTTTAGACAATAATAAAATTAAGTTTTTTTGTTAACAAAGTAAAAGTTTTGATTTTAAAAATTATTCCGGAGAACTCATGAAATAATTTTGACAATTTACGTCATAATAATCAGAAAACATAAAAATAATTATTATGAAAGTTAAAAATACAATGTTAGGGGTCGGAAGGGAAATAATTCCTGATTTCGCATTTTATGGGATGTCCCTTTTCTTTAAGGTTTTTTATTTTTTAAATCCGCAGGATAAATATTTTCGCAGTCTCGGAATAAAACCGGGGCAAGTAGTAATAGATTACGGGTGCGGCCCCGGGGATTATTTAAAGTATGCTTCCGAAGCAGTGGGATCAGAGGGCAAGGTATATGCCGTGGATATTCATAAAACTGCAATAAAATTTGTCGGCAGATTAATAAAAAAGAGGCAAATTAAAAATGTAATTCCTGTTCTGGCAGAAGGGTATTCAAGTAATATCAAAGATAATACAGCTGATCTGGTATATGCACTCGATATGTTTCATATGATTGAAAATGCGGATCCATTCTTAAATGAGCTTAACAGGATAACAAAAAAAGATGGCATATTAATCCTGGAAGACGGTCACCAAAAAAGGGAGCTCGCAAGAGAAAAGGTAAACAATTCCGGTAAATGGACAATTTTTGAAGAGACGGAAAGACATATAAAGTGCAGACCGGTAAAATAACCTATATTTATATACGTAATAAAAAATCTGTAGTTATGGTAATTAAACATATGAAGGATGTATCGTATGAAGATATGTCGGCTTTTAAAGGAATCAGGAAGCAGATTCTTATTGGTCCCAAAGATGGATCAAATGAAATAGTAATGCGATATTTCAGTGTTGAGCCCGGAGGGAATACGCCTTATCACATTCATGGTTTTCCCCATGTAGTAAAGGTTGAAAAGGGGAAGGGTGCCGTTATTGATAAGGATGGCAAAGAACATCCGCTGGAGTGCAACCAGGTTATTTATGTCCGCGATAATGAGATCCATAGTTTTAAGAATACGGGACGCGAAACATTTGATTTTATCTGTATCGTACCACCCAGAGGGGAGAAGTAGCATATATTCAGAGCATTGCCTACAAGGGATCAACATCAGCAATTACCTGAAGAGATCTAAATTCATTCTTTAAAAGAAGTTCATTTATTGCAGTCCTGATAATTCTTTTTGATTGTATACCTGATTTCTCTTTTTCCATCTTAAGTAATATCTTTTTCAGGTGCCAGTCCTTTATTTTATTAACTACAGGTGATTCCGGTCCTAATATTCTGTCATTGAATTTTTTTCTGAGAATGCCTGCAAGGAGGTCAGAAGCGTCATTTAACGTATGTTGTCTTTTATGTTTTAATGTCAGCTCAATAAGGCGGTAAAAAGGAGGATATTTGAATTTTTCGCGTTCTTCGAGCTGATCATTAAACATCGATTGATAATCATTTTTCCGCACATTTTGTATAATAGTGTTGTCGGGATGCGATGTCTGTATAATAACCAGGCCCCGTTCATTTTTCCTCCCTGCCCGGCCACTAACCTGCGCCATGAGCTGGTAGCTCCTTTCGTATGATCTGAAATCGGGAAAATTCAGCATACTATCAGCATTAATTATACCTACTACTCTCACATTATTGAAATCCAGTCCTTTTGTGATCATTTGTGTTCCTATAAGGATATCTATAATACCGGCTTCAAAATCAGATATTATATGCTCATAGGATTTTCTTGTCCTTGTACTATCCAGATCCATTCTTTTGATCCTTGCTCCGGGGAAAAAAATAGGAATCTCATCTTCAATTTTTTCAGTTCCGAATCCCTGTGTTGATATTGAACTACTTCCGCAAACTCTGCATGACTCAGGTATTTTTATTGAATAGCCGCAATAGTGGCAGTTTATTTTATTGATATGTTTATGATATGTTAAGCTGACGTCACAATGTTTGCAGAATGGTATCCATCCGCACGTATCACATTTAATATAGGTTGAGAATCCCCGGCGGTTCTGGAAAAGAATGACCTGTTCTTTATTGTCAAGTGCATTTTTAACAGAATCCAGCAGCACAGTGGAAAAAACTGACTTCATTTCTTTTTTTAGGTGCGCTTTATGAATGTCAACTACCTTTATTTCAGGCATCTCGAGGTCCAGATAGCGTGTTTTAAGCTCAGCCAGTCCGTATTTGCCGGTCTTTGCATTATAAAAAGACTCAATAGACGGGGTAGCAGTGCCCATTAATACTTTGGCTCCATGGAACTTGGCCAGCATCACGGCAGCATCCCTTGCATGATATCTGGGGGCATAGTCTGATTGTTTATATGTGTTTTCATGTTCCTCGTCAATAATAATCAGTCCCAGGTTATTAAAAGGAAGGAACAGTGAAGAACGGGTACCTAATATTACCCTGTATTGATCAGGAGATTGTCCGGACTGCCCAATGATATTTCTCCAAATCTCAACTCTTTCATTATCGCTGAATTTTGAATGGTAAACGCCTACTTTCTTGCCAAAAACACTTTTCAGCCTGTTAATTATCTGCGCAGTAAGGGCAATCTCCGGCAGAAGATACAGTACCTGTCTGCCTTCCTTTAGCTGTTTATTTATCAGGTGAATATAAATTTCTGTTTTTCCGCTTGATGTGACACCATGAAATAAAACAACACCCTTTTTTATAAATGAATTCTCAATTTCATGCAGTGCTTTTTCCTGGTAATCATTTAAGCCTGAAAGTTCTCTTTGCTTCCGCGGCTCTTCCGTCAGCCTGCTGACTTCTCTCCTGCATGTTTCGAGTATTCCTTTCCTAACCAATGAATTTAATGTTGAGTCCGAAGCATGAGTGCTTTTAAGCAGCAGCAATTTGTCGACTTCCCTCGTGGGAGTCTTAACGCCGGGTTTTGATAAATTAAGGTAGCCAAGTAACAGTTCAAGTTGGCGGGGTGCTTTCCGCAGCAGTCCGATAATATTGTCAAGCTCCTTCTTTCCGGAAATCTCAGGGTTTAACCTGACACATGTCTGTAATTTTGGCTTGTATCTTTCTTTTAATTGCTCTTCCATGAATATTGCTCCCTTAGCAATCATTGATTTTATTACTGGCATAATGTCCTTTTTGTTGGTAAGTGATTCAATTTTTCTTATGGTCACTGCATTATTTTTCTTAAGGACATCTAAAACCAGCAATTCCGGTTTATTTAATTCTAAACCTGGATTATAAATTGCAGCAGGGAAGACCTTTGTTTCACTTTCTGATTTGAGTCCGGCAGGCAAAGCTGTTTTAAAAACCTCTCCTGTACTGCACATGTAATATTCAGCAATCCATTCCCAGAACTGAAGCTGAATTTCATTTACAAGTGGAACATCATCGAGTATTGACAGGATATTTTTAATATAATAATCACCTGGTCTGATATTATGAACTTTTCTTACAAGCGCCGTATATATTTTGCGCTTACCAAACTGGACCGTAACTCTTGATCCGGATTTTATTTTTACGGATTGTTCTTCACTAACTTTATAAGTAAAAAGATTTTGTACCGGCAATGGCAGTATAACATCTGCGTATTCAGGAAGATTACTCATAAAGTTTTTTATTAATAAATATTTATTTCAATAAGTTATAGCTTAATGTACCTTGGGAGTCAGGATTTTTTTTAATACTATGCCACTTCTGCTGGGGAGATAAAGTTTCAGGTATTCCGGAGAAGACAATTTGCTTGTTCTTACAGCAAAGTATAATATTGATTCATCAATATTTCCGAATCCACCGTATTTCTTTGAATCGGTATTTAAGATTATTTTATACTTTCCTCCACCTGTGTTTATCCCATATTCGGTAAAAGATCTTGTAGGATTAAAGTTAAAGACGAACAGAAAGCCTTTTCTTTCGAAGGCCAGAACCTGATCACCGCGGTTGTCATGATAAAGCCGGCAGAAGGAATTGAAAATAATATCTGCATCCCTGAATATCTGAATCATATCCTTATCAAAATCTGCAAGGTAATAATATCGCAGGCTTGTATTCTTAAGGAGGCTCCACTGTCTTTTTGCATATTTGTATGACCAGTTATTACCTTCCCTGGGAAAGTCTATCCACTCGGGATGGCCAAATTCATTGCCCATAAAGTTAAGATAGCCGCCTCCTGAAGTTGCAATTGTCAACAGACGGATCATTTTATGTAAAGCCATGCCCCTGTCAATCATAATGTTTTGAGACTCTTTATTCATGAACCAGTACATTTCTTTGTCGGCGAGCCTGAACATAATTGTTTTATCGCCGACAAGAGCCTGGTCATGTGATTCTGCATATGAGATTGTCTTTTCATCCTTCCTCTTTTTGGTAAGCTCATAGAACATTTCCGTTACATTCCAGTTTTCATCAGGCACTTCTTTGATAATCTTAATCCAGTAGTCCGGTATGCCCATCGCCAGCCTGCAGTCAAATCCGAATCCCCCGTGTTCTACCGGCTCTGCAAGTCCGGGCATCCCGCTCATCTCCTCAGCAATTGTTATAGCACCTGGATTAACCAGGTGTATAAGCTTATTGGCTAGCTTAAAATAGGTTATTGCATCTTCATCCTGGTTATTATCGAAATACATGTCATAGCTTGTAAAATTCCTTGACAGACCATGATCGTAATAAAGCATGCTCGTTACCCCATCGAAGCGAAATCCGTCGATATTATATTCATCTATCCAGTATTTACAGTTGGATAAAAGAAAATGTATTACATTATTCTTTCCGTAGTCAAAACACAAAGAGTCCCAGGCTATATGTTCTCTTCGGGGACCTTTGTGAAAGAATAAAGAAGGGTCACCATCAAAATTATTAAGTCCTTCAAGTTCATTCTTTGCCGAATGAGAATGCACCAGATCCATAATAACGCCAATACCTGCGCCGTGTGCTTCATCTATTAACTTTTTAAGATCTTCGGGTGTTCCGAATTTAGATGAGGCTGCGAAGAAATTTGTCACATGATAGCCAAACGAGCCATAGTAAGGATGCTCCTGTATGGCCATTAACTGGATAGTATTATAATTGGCTTTAATAATTATTGGAAGGACTTTTTCCCTGAATTCATCATAGGTGCCAATTTTTTCTTCTTCGGAAGCCATCCCTATATGGGCTTCATAAATAATAGGGATTCTGGAAGAATAGTCAATTTTACTATTATTCCATTTATACGGTTCCCGGGGATCCCAGACCTGGCCATTATAAATCTTGGTACTGCCATCCTGTAACACCCTTGTTACATAGGAAGGAATTCGAAAACCATGCCCCCCCTTCCAGTATATTGATAATTTATATAAATCTTTATGATTCATTGCTTCCTGAGGAAGAATAATTTCCCAGTTATCACTGGTTGTTTTTTTAAGTTCAAATTCCGGCAATTCCTGCCAGTTATTGAATTCTCCCACGATAAATATCCTTGAAGCATTTGGCGCCGATTCCCTGAAAACCCAGTTATTGTTTATTTTATGTAATCCGTAGTACAAATGTCCGCAGGCAAATTCTGACAAACTGTTAATGCTTATTGTAAGTTCCTTTTCTTTTTCCAGGGCTCTGTGATGCCTTACAGATATTTTTTCTCTGTATGGTTCAAGCCACGGATCATTATTAATTATAGCCAGCATCTTGTTGTTTATTACAAAATATAATTGAGCAGATAATATTCAATTTATAACCAACAGCTGTTTATCTGTAATCAAGTTAATGTATTTTTGTTTAAAGATAAGAAACTAAAGTATTTAATTATTTATAATTTTGCACCTTCAAAATAAATTATAAAAGATAAGTTGAAGGTTTTTAATGATATTGAAAATTTTAATGCCAGAAATCCGGTAGTGTCCATAGGTATATTTGATGGTGTTCATGTAGGACACAAGAAGATTATTGACCGCTTAAATGAGTTGGCAGTACAAAATAACGGAGAATCTGTTCTGGTGACACTGTGGCCACATCCCAAAGAAATTCTGGAACCGGAAAATAATAACTCGCTTTTGCTGACTACTAAAAAGGAAAAAGAGCTTTTGCTTGATAAATCAGGCATTGATAATTTGATTATTCTTCCATTTACCAGGGGATTCTCGCAATTAACATTTCAGGAATTTACCAGGCATTATCTTATTGATAAAATAAAAGCAAAACATATTGTTATAGGGTATAATCATTATTTCGGCAAAGACAGAAAAGGCAACTTTGAATATTTAAGTAACATATCAAAAGAATACGGATTCACTGTTGAGCAGCTTAGCCCGGTAATTATTCAAAAATCATATGTAAGTTCGTCCATAATTCGTAAGAACCTCGAAAAAGGCAATATAGAAGCAGCAAATAAATTTCTGGGGTATAATTATTTTATTAACGGTAAAATAATAGTCGGGGAAAAGATAGGAAGAAGATTAGGATTTCCAACTGCCAACATTGAGCTTGACGATTCACATAAACTACTGCCAAGGAATGGCGTATATGCAGTTAAAGCCAGGCTGGATGAAAGAGAATATAAAGGAATGTTATATATTGGTACCAGTCCGACTATAAAGAGCAGTTATTATAATAAAAAAATTGAGGTTCATTTATTGGATTTTAAGGGAGAAGTATACAAAAAGGAAATATGTGTTGATTTTATTGCAAGGATAAGAGACGAGAAAAAATTTGCAAGCGAAAAAGAGTTAATAATCCAGATAAATTCTGATAAATATAAGATATTGAGTCTTTTATCAAAATAAACGCCTATTTGGTAAAAAAACAATTTATTCATAACTTTTTAAGTTAATTTTGTATTCTTATTTAAATTATTAAGTAATAGAGATAAAAAATAATACTATGAAACGAACATGAATTTTTTTAATCATAAATTCACAAAAAAGCATGATTAAAAAAAATCATGCGAGAGCGAAGCGGTTGCGTTCGTTCTCAAATTTTTAATTAATTTATTTTTAAATAATTATAAAATTTTAAACG
>CAYWUI010000044.1:0-23675 GCA_964461435.1 uncultured Bacteroidales bacterium
TCCTTCATATGTTGCAGTTTTTTTAAAAACTGTCAACCTATTTCAGGACGAGACATCTGTGACCCTTGCCCGGTGAATCTTTGATTTAAGCACTTCAATCATCATAATACTTAATACTTTATCAGGTTATAATCCGAACTGTAATAGTATAAAGCCAATAAACAGTCCAACAAACATGTTAATGACTTTTACTTTAATAAAATCCATTCGTGACTCGGCCAGTAGCGGCAACATACCATGTCCGTCCTGCACAATGGAATTGGTTAGCAGGATACTGAACGGGATCAAATTTTTGGAGAACATGGTTACAAAAATCAAATGCGGCCCCGATTCAGGTATTATACCGATTAAAACGGCAATTAGCAATATAATTAAGGAATTGTTCCGGACAAGGTCGCTGAATAATGTACTGGCTTGTATAAAGTGCAATGCAATGAAAGCTCCCCATGTCCATAAAAATAACCGTAACAGATGTTTCTTCAAAATATGGTTGTACAAATGCTCTTTTAAAAAATGCTCAGGAACGGTTCCAAATACAAACAAAAGGAAAAGGCTGCAAACCAGAAACGTTATTTTTTTCCAGTCCCAGGTATGAGTACCGGTAACTCCTGAAAGTAGCGAAATAATAAATAATAAGGCAAATAATAGAAGTACCGCCCTCTTGAACGACAGGTTTTTTAATTGGGGAATTATTGATTCCTTTACAAAACACTTACAACTTTCATGTTCATGCACAACGAATCCATACTGTCCGGCTCCATTTGGCGTCCTGCTTAATAAATGCGCAACCGAACCTGCAGCTATAGCAATTACCAGCAAAATAACATTTAACAAAAGTGCTTTGCAGGGAAATAAGGCAAACATCACAAAAGCTTCGTCTCCCGACGTGGCAATCATCACGGTAACTAATCCTGCAAAACCCATTATCCGGTGGGTATATAACGAAACTACAGTGAATGCACCCATGCAACCCGGCGTTATACCCAGCAGGGCTGCTATTAAAATTTGCAGTAACGGTGATTGTTGAAACTTCTCCATCCACTTATTTTTACTTTGTACGTTCAGGTATTCGATGACAACCATAATAAAAAGCACAAATACCGTAATCATTAATGCTTGCCTGAGCGTTGAAAAAATAAGTTCTTCCATAGAAAATGCCTTTAGAACTTAAATATGTCCCCTGTCTTAACCTGTTTAGTGTTAAAGCTTTTATGGAATAATGATAAAGCTGGATGTCCTGTACAATGGGATGGATAAACATGCATTACCATATTCTTTTTAAGGTATCGCATTGTTTCTTTTGTTTGCCTGCTTATTGCCTTCAGGTGAAATCCTCCCATAATACCGTTGAGTTTGTTTATTCCGGTTACTTTTCTTGCATGCTCCAGTGTATTTACAATTCCTGCATGACCGCATCCTGTAACGATAAATAATCCTTCATCCAGAATCATGGCAATGGAGGTATCGTCCATGACGAAATCAGGAGTATCGCCTTCAAGAATAAAAGAAGTATTTTTTGACTCGAAATCGGTCGTACGGGAAATTTCGCCCAGAAAAATAATCCTTTCGGCAATCTGGTAAGGTGCCGATGATATAACCAGATTAAATTTCCCGGCTATTTCATCTTTTGAATATTTCAACCCGATATATGAATGGTCAGCCTTTCTATACCGTTTAACAAAACAACCCGGGTGACAAATTAATCTGCCCCCGGAAAGGTATTGAAGTCCGTCTCCATGATCGAAATGCCCGTGGCTGAGTACAATCGTATCGATATTTGTTATATCAATGCCCATTGCTTCGGCATTCTTTAAAAACAAATCGCTTTGCCCGGTGTCAAAAAGCAATTTTTTACCGTCATGTTCTATCAAATACGATAATCCATGTTCGGCAGGAGTATGTGCCCCCGGGTAATTATCCGTTAATATTGAAATAGTCATAAAAAAATTTATTCAAAATTAGTCTAAATAATTTTAAAATGAACAAAAGTTCATTTAATTTTACAATGTTTTTAATAAATTGAAAAAATGTTACAACATGTAGCTTTTACAGTGAACGATTCTGAAGAAATTGAAAATTTTTACGAAGATGTGCTGCTATTTACTATTAAGCGCAAATTTTCAGTGAATAGCGAAATTTCCCAACAGGTTTTTAACGTGCCGAGTGCAACCGATGTATATGTGATTGAGCACCACGATATGCAATTTGAAATTTTTATAAGTCCCAGAAAAGAGAAGAAAGTGTTTTCGCATATTTGCCTTGTATACAGGAAGGCAGAAATAATATATAATAACGCATTAAAGTCGGGTTATAAAGCCATAATTAAGAGCAACCCGGACTGCAATACCTATTTTATCTGGGATAAAAGCGGCAATATGTTTGAAATAAAAGAATTACTCAATGAATATAAACCCGAATAACATGGATTTTCCGGAAGTAAATCCTGATATCTGCACCGGTTGCGGAATTTGTATTGATTTATGCCCTATGGGAGCAATAATCCTGGTCAATGGTGCAGCATTCATTGATTCAGGGCAATGTAACAATTGCCGCCTTTGTGAAAGTGAATGTCCTTTGGAAGCAATTAATTAACAAATAATAAACCAGGAATTTATGAAAAAATATGATGTAGTGATTATTGGTGGCGGTCCTGCAGGAATTGTAACAGGAATGACCATTAAAAAACAATTCAAAGAAAAATCAGTGTTGATAATAAAAGAAGAAGCCGATGGCCTTGTTCCATGCGGTATACCTTATATTTTTAATCTGCTGGGCAAGGATGCCGACAAAAATAAAATGGGACATAAACCCTTTATTGATCTGGGTGGAGAAGTAATAATCAGCACCGCCGTGAAAGTGGATAAAACAAATAAACTGGTAACCGTAAAAACCGGGGAGCAGTTTGGTTATGACAAACTGGTATTCGCAACCGGGTCAATTCCGCAGATTCCAGATTTCATTCAAGGACATAATCTTCAAAATGTGTTTTACATTAAGAAAAGTTATTCATACATAAAAGAATTGACTCTGGAAATCAGTGATTTAAGAAATATTGTGATAATAGGCGGTGGCTTTATCGGAGCTGAAGTAGCCGAGCAGCTTGCGGCTGCCAATGTTAATGTTAGCCTGATTGAAAGTGAGCCAACCTGTTTCTCAAAAGCATTTTCGCCGGAATTAAGCCGGATAGCGACCGATGCATTGAGGAAGACAAAGGTTAATGTACTGACATCTACTGTTGTAAAAGAAATTGCCGGTTTTAATAACAAGGTAAGCCATGTAATAATTTCAGATGGTACAAAAATTGAGGCGGAAGCCGTAATCTTATCAATAGGTTATATATCAAATTCACAACTGGCAAAAGAAACCGGACTTGCTTTAAATAAATACGATGATATTCATGTAGATAACTACGGACGAACAACAATTAAAGATATTAGCGCTGTGGGTGATTGTGCTCAGACATTCGGTTTTCTGACGGGTCGGAGCGACATAATCAAATTGGCTTCAACGGCAACCGCCGAGGCACGTATCCTAGGACATAATATTTTCGGAATCAGGATAAAAAAAAGCAGTGCAGGCACATTAGGGGTTTTTTCCACTGAAATAAATGGGTTGGCCATGGCTGCAGCAGGGGCAAATGAAAGAAGTGCTGCCGATGTAAATATTGATCTCATTTCCGCCAAATTCTCAGCTCCCGACAGGCATCCCGGAACATTATCCGGTTCATCTGATTTGACGGTAAAACTTTATGCTTCGCCCGCTGATGGCAGTATTTTAGGCGGTGAAACATGGGGTGGAAAATCGGTGGGCGAGATCATTAATATTATCAGTATGGCCATTCAAAAATCCATTACGGTTTATGAACTGGTTTCTTTTCAGATCGGAACTCATCCTTTATTGACTTCTTCGCCGGTAAATAATCCAATAATCAGGGCCGCCGAAGAAATAATCTATAAAGTATTACAGATTCAAAAATAGTAAAATACTTAGGGCCAGACATCTGTAATTAAAGCCATAAAAAATGAATAAAGTCATCTATTATTATTAAAATATTTTTATCATGTCAGATTGGCTTAAAAAGAAAAAATCGTATTGTTAATAAACCATTCATAAATGAAGATAAAATAAATACTTGAAAAAAATTAATGCAAAAATCTCAGGGATAGAGGCTTGCCTGCCAGAATATATTCTTACTAACGACGAGCTCAGCCAAATGGTAGACACCTCTGACGAATGGATAACCAAGCGTGTAGGTATTAAGGAACGACGGATACTAAAAGGTGAAGGACTTGCCACTTCTGATATGGGAGCCGAAGCGGTTATAAACCTTTTAAAGAAAACCGCTACCCAGCCTGATGAAATTGAACTGGTAATTGTGGCCACCATTACACCTGATATGATGTTCCCTTCAACAGCTTGTTTAATTGCCGAAAAAGCAGCGATCAAAAATGCCTGGGGCTTTGATTTGAGCGCTGCCTGCTCGGGATTTATCTTTGCCCTGCAAACCGCATCACAATTTATTGAAACGGGCATGTATAAAAAGATAGTGCTTGTAGCTGCCGATAAAATGTCGTCCATAACTGACTATACCGACCGGACAACTTGCGTGTTGTTTGGCGATGCTGCCGTTGCTGTTTTATTGGAACCAACAATCGATGGCACAGGAATAATTGACCATTGCCTGCAAATTGATGGTTCAGGCAAAGATTTGCTTTACCTGCGAGCCGGAGGATCTTTAAAACCTGCATCACATGCTACGGTTGATGCCAAAGAGCATTTTATATACCAGGACGGGCAACCGATTTTTAAAACAGCTGTTTCAAAAATGGCTGATGTATCAGTCGATATGATGAAAACACACCATATCAGCACCGATGAGCTGGTATGGTTTGTCCCGCATCAGGCCAATATGCGTATTATCGAAGCAGTAGGCCGCAGGATGGGTTTAACAAAAGATAAGATAATGATAAACATTCAGCGCTATGGTAACACTACCGCGGCTACCATTCCGCTTTGCCTGTGGGAAAAAGAAAAAGAACTTAAAAAAGGCGACAAACTCATACTCTCGGCTTTTGGAGGAGGCTTTACCTGGGGTTCAATTTACCTCAAATGGGCTTATACAAGTTAACTTACAAATGATAAATAATTGAAACATTTGGTAATTTCCTAATTTGTGGCTATTACACTAATTGAATAAAATGTAAACTGTGTAACTTACTTCAGATAACATGATAGATAAAATAAAAAAAAATTTTGGGCCAAAATGCGCCGCCATCAATGTAAACGGGGAAATTAATGAATTTATTAATGTTCCCTCCAAACAAATGAAGTTTTGTGAAGCGGTAAACTGTTCTTTTAATATACCTTTACGGCTTAATTTCGACAACCTGGGATGCCCCGGGGCAAGGCGCTGTATAGGTTTCGATAATGATGACAAGCATCTTGCCAATGGCATTTCCGGAAATAATAATATCCCTGTACACTTTGTCCTGGATGCTCTGGACAATGTATCAAAGCTGAAAGATATACGGCACATAAACCTGGGTCTTACGGAAGACATGGAAAGAGATACAAAATCTGATTTGTATATTGTATATGTAAAGCCTGATTCAATTACAGCTATGATGCACAACCTTGCGAAACATAATATTATGCCGTTGATGCCTCCTTATTCTATATTATCGGTTTGCGGAAATGTGTTTGCTAATTGTTATATCAGCCAGTCAGTAAGTATTTCATTCGGCTGCCCCGAATCAAGAAAACACGGTGAGATTGAAAAAAACGAAGTGGTAATGGGAATCCCTTATAAGATAGCGCTTGATTTAATCCGGGATTATAAAGGTTAACTACATGATTTATTACTTATGCTAAAAAAATTAAGATATAAGAATATTGTAATTTACACAATACTCGTAGCATTAATAACTATATGAAAAATCATGTAAAAAGCCAGAGCCCAATATCAGTGAACAAATGGTAACCGCTTTTACAGAAGGTGCAAAACATGAATTGCGGTTATTCGAAGAGGCTGCCAAACAATAGATTAAAATATGGATCTTTTTCAGAAACAATGCAAATGGTATCCGGCATGCCCGATGAAAGAATTCTTTGAACAAGGTAAACTGGATAAAAAATGGATTGAAATGTATTGTAAAGGTGATTGGGAGAGCTGTGTAAGATACCGGATGGAAGAAAAAGGACAATTTCATCCTGATAATATGCTTCCTGACGGGAGTGTATGTGAAAGATTAGGGTGAACTAAACAGACAAGTCATGAATATCTATAATTATTTTTTTATCCCAGTTGTTTTTCTTAATCTCCGGACAGGAACGTATCTATTCCCTCTGAAGCAATTTTTGCATCTGCTATTGCCGTAACTGCATCCAGGTTTACATTCACAATATCCCCGCCGGCAAACACTTTTCTTATTGAAGTCATACCATTTTTATCAACTTTAATTTTTTGCCTTTCCGTAAATTCCAGTTTATTAAAAAGGCCATCCGGAATAAAGGAAAAGTCCGGTACCTGGCCAATCGCTTCAATGATCATATCCCCTTCCAGTAACATTTCCCTTTCTTCATAGAAAGTGGGAACAAATCTTCCCTGCTGATCAAATACAGACTTCACTTTTCTGCACAGGAGGCCTTTTACATTCCCCTCATTATCCAATACAATTTCTTTCGGTCCCCAGGAAGGATTAAACTGTATTTTTTCTTCCCGGGCTTCTCTTATTTCTTCTTCGGTAGCCGGCATTTCGGGCCAGTCTTCGAGTGAAACAGTTTTAACAGCAACATTTTCACCGGGATGTTGGATATTTTGCAGCCTTAATGCTTCCCGGGCGACATCAAGAGCCACATTTCCTCCTCCAATGACTATTATTTCTTTTCCTGCCTTTCTTTGCTTTCCAATCTTATTATCACTTAGAAATTCAAGTGCCGGTTCACATTTTTCATAATTTTTGACTTTCGTGGAACGGCTTTTTGTATTTCCCGTTCCCAGGAAAACAGAATCATACTCTTTCAGAAGGTCTTCAAACATCACATCTTTACCTATACGGGTGTTGAACAGGAATTCAACGCCCAGCGATCTTATATAATTAATGTCTTTATCAATGCTTTCCAGCGGTAACCTGTAGGCAGGGGGACCGGTTCTCATTGTGCCTCCACCCCCGGGCAAAGCATCATATACCACAACTTCATGTCCTTTTAATCTGAGGAAATAAGCTACGGATAAACCTCCCGGGCCAGCGCCGATGACTGCAATTTTCCTGCCGGTAGGTTCACCCGGCTTCAATTCCAATGCTGCTGTAAAGTCTTTGATAGTATCTGCCACATATCTTTTCAGCCATCGTATTGACAATGCTTCTCCCCTGATGCTCAACGAACAAGCCTTTTCACAATGGGCCATACATACTCTCCCGCAAATAGAAGGAATGGGATTGTCTTCATAGATTTTTTTCAGCGATTCTTCGGGGTTATCTTCATATATTGCATGTATATAGTCAGAAATTTTAAGATGTGCAGGGCAGGCCTCTTCACAAAGTCTGCATTCCAAACACCGTGAAGCTTCTTTCTTTGCTTCTTCCTGGTTATAACCTAAAACATGCTCAACAAACGAGAGTTTTCGTTTATCAGGAGGAATCACAGGCATAGAGACCCTATCGGATTCAAATAAAACATATTTAAGATCAGAAACAAAGCCTTCATAATCTTTTTTACGATGAGATAAACTTGCTTTCAGGACGGAATATTCTTCAGAAGAAACATATTTTTCGGGTTCTGTTTCCTGGTCTTTAGGAATAAATACAAAGGTTTTCGGATCAAAATGTACGTGGAAATAATCTCTAGAAAGTCTTAACGAACCGGGAGGACAAATATCAACACATAATCCACAGAAACAGCATCTGCCATAATCCAACCGGGGCCGCTCATTTTTATTACCGGATTTGTACTCCAATTCCGGTATTTCTACCATTTGAATGGCCTCGTTGGGACAAATATCCGCACAGTTTCCGCAACCTGTGCATTTATCCCAATCATTCAGATGAAATCCCCTGTATCTCATGGCAGGTTCTTTCAGTTCAAAAGGGTACCTTAATGTTTTTGGCTTAATAAAGAGATATTTAACTGCTTTAAAAGGTTTTAGAATACTGTTGCTCATCATTTTAAATCCTCCATTTTTTACCGGTCAATTTCGGGAGCTGTAATATACAGGCTGATCATGATATTGCCTACATCAGCAATACTTTCATTTTCCAATGCTTTTTCCAGGATAGTCAGCCCATGATTATAGGAAGGTGTTCTGAAATGCGCCCGCCAGGGCTTATCCCCTCCGTTACTTACCAGATAAAGGCCCAATTCGCCTCTTGATGATTCGCATCTTACATAAGTTTCTTTACCTGGAATATTCCATTTGAATGGATTGGGAATTTTGTTATAAACTTCTCCTTCCGGCATTTTATCGAGCAGTTTGAAAATCATGTGGACACTTTCAATCATCTCATCCCGCACCACCCAGATTCTTGAGTAAGCATCTCCGTCCGTTCTTGCAGGAATTCCCCAGTCTACCTGATCATAAGCTGCATAGGGTTCTATCTTTCGAATATCCTGTTTCATGCCGGTAGCTCTGAGCACTTGTCCGACAGCGCCCATTCTCTTCGCTTCTTCATGGGTTATTTTCCCTATATTTTTGGCACGCTTGTAAAATACACGGTTATTAAAAAATGTGTCATCATAGTCAGGTACACATCTCCCGATAGTATGCAATGTATTTATTATTTTTTCTTTAAATCCGTCAGGGAAATCACGTCTTACCCCACCGGGCCATATGTATATATGATAAACCCTGCCGCCTGTAAGCTCTTCAAAAAGATCCAGTATAAGATCGCGGTGATACATTGCCCAGTTGGCTACTGTATCGAATCCCAGCATATTGGCATATGCCCATAAACCAAACAAGTGAGACCCGACCCGGGCGAGTTCGAGGTAAATGCTTCTTATAAACTGTGCTCTTTCAGGAACCTCTATACCGGCTAATTTTTCAACTGCCATAGCATACATCAATTCCATATGATCGGGTTCCACAACATTGATCCGGCAGACCAATGGGAAATTCTGTATCCATGTTCGCTGTTCCATGAGTTTTTCGAATCCGCGATGAAGAAATCCGGGATTGGCAGTTGCTTTAACAATACGGTCTCCTTCAACATTCAGGGTGATGCTGAAATTACCCACCATCCCGAGATGCTGCGGGCCAAAATATAGTTCAAGTTCTCTCATTTTTCCCCTTTTTTGTCTTCAACAAAAGGAATCGGATCAAAAACTTCCTGCACATATTTTCGTGTATCGAAGTCTTTTCGGAAAGGAGGTATTTTATATTCCCTCTCAAGAAAAAGCGGCGTTAACCTGGGATGGCCTATAAAATGAATACCATAAAGCTCGTGTACTTCACGTTCATAAGGTTCGGCATTTTCAAAAATGTTCATTACGGTATGCAATTCAGGTTTGTCCCTTGTTATTTTTGTTTTAACCAGTATATTCATTTTCCCTTTCTCGCTTTCCTCCGTATAGGCAGTAAGGATATAAACAAGTTCTAATGCATTATCTTTTATCCAGTCTACACAGGATATGAGCCCCAGATGGTCATAGCCGCTGTTGTTCAGGGAACTTAAAACTGTGACAACCGAATTTTTTTTGCAATCGATAGTCAGCCTTCGTTCATCAGAAATTTCTACCTGAATATCGTCAAACGATGATAACAGATTTTCTTTAAGCGATTGTTCTGTATTCTTCATTTTTTACATTTTTTGAAAACAGGGGTGGCCATTCCAGTTTTCCCAGAATTTTTTCCTGGTTTTTCCTGTAATATTGATAATTCTCTCTGTATTTTTTATAACCATCTGCCATTCCTTTGTCAATTAATGTCCATAAATGGGTTACAGCAACAAACACGGCTTCCGGTCTGGGCATGCACCCTGCAATCCAGCCATCCACCGGGATATATTTATCCAGGTGTTTAATGGTATTATAAGAATCCCAGTACATTCCACCATTGAGGGGACATGAACCAAATCCGACGGTGAACTTGGGCTCAGGCATCTGTTCATAGGAGCGGATGATAAACCGTAATGTTTTTACCGAAACGTATCCTGTAATTAAGAACAGATTTGCCTGTCTTGGAGAGGCAACAGGAATTACGCCAAACCGCTCTGCATCCCAGCGGGCGGTTATAGTGGGCGGTATTTCAATAATTCCGCAACCCGTGCAAAAATACAACGCATGGAGCGAATATTTTTGTCCCATCTTACCCGGCGACTTGAGCCATTTTCCAAGTTTATTTCTATCCATACGCAATCTTTTTTAAAATTTCAAGTGGTTATTAAAGCAATTATCAATCCTGCGAATGCCAGTAAAGTTGGCCATTTCCATAAATATTTGATTGCCTGTTCTATTCTAAAACGCGGGAAAACAGCATTTACCAGAATGACAATGATAAATACGCCGAGCATCTTTAAAAAAAAGTATCCGGGATTTTCAGCTCCCCCTAAAAATAAGTTAACAAAAAGTGATATGCCGATGAATACATTAAAAGCATGCAGTATAGTGGTTAGCGCTAAGAATTTACCACTATATTCGACCAGGGGACCTGACGAAATTTCCTGGGGGGCATGAATCATTTCAAAAGGTCTTAACCCCAATATGGCAGGAAGGATTAAAATATAAGCAATCCCTGACAGTATTAAAGGTAAGGATTGGAAGGACCATCCTGCCTGGATTTGTTTATTAACTATTTCAACTATGGAAATGCTATTATAATAAGTCATTACGGCAAGAAGAATAAGCAATAAAGGAACCTCATATCCTAAGGCTAAAAGAAATTTTCTGGATATCCCGATACTTGCATTGGGATTGGCTGCTTCGCCACCACTTAATGCCAATCCTAAAGGGCTAATGAGCATTAGGTAAAGGATAACCAGCAGTCCACCTGAGTTACTTAAGGGACATATTCTTCCCAGAGGGAGAAATAAGAGCACAACAACAGAGCCTGCCAAAGAGAAAATAATTCCAAAATTAAATAAGATCCCGTGACTTATACTCGTTTGATTGAACAGTTTGATGATATCTATAACCGGCTGAACAATAGGGGGTCCATAGCGCCAGTGAATTCTCGCCATTATTTTTCTTGATAATCCAAGGAAAAATAATCCGATGATACCTGCTAACAATATTGTTAAAATGATTTCGAGTATAGTCATTACCATGGTTTCCAATTTAATTGAACAAAGATTAGCAGTGCCAGAAAAAGAATGATATACATCACATAATATCCGACATCTCCTGTATAAATACGTCTTATTCCATCACATAAATTTTGTACACTTCGTGAAAGCCTCATATAAAAATCATCTATAAAGTCCTTAAGAAAAGGAGAAATCATCCTGGTCAGGGGGTAATAAAAATCAACCGTATAATGGTATTTCTCTATCGGGACAGCTGCCCCTGCGGCATAGTTGTCATCCTGAGTTACTGATACAGCTTTGCGCCCTCTTTTATAAATTAACCAGACAATTATACTAATCACTAAAACAGCCATAAAAATGTTTATAATATTTAATGTACCAGCCTCCGAAGCAATTCCCCCCAATGTAACATTCAAGGATGAAAAACCTAAAGAAGTACCAACAGCATTAACCATTTTCAGAGGGATTCCCGGAAGAATACCAAATAAAATAACCAATATTGTTAATATAATTATTGGTAATTGCATTGTAAATGGAACTTCTTTAATGTCTTTATATTTTTCCGGTAACTGTCCCAAAAATATATTATGAATAAATTTATATCCATATAAAATTGTACCCCATGTACCTATAAATGCAGCAAAAGCTAAAAACGGACTGTTTCCAAGTATTAATGTTTTATATATTAACCATTTAGAAACGAAGCCATTAGTCAATGGGACACCAATTAAACCGGAAATGCCTACTAATCCTCCTATAAAAGTTATGGGCATCTTTTTAATCAATCCACCAAGAGAATTTATGTCCCTGATACCTCCAGTCCGATATTCAATAGATCCGGCAACAAAAAAAAGTAAAGCTATATAGATGCAGTGATTTAAAATATGAAATGTACCGCCCGCCATACCTAAAGTTGTTGCAAAAGCTACACCTAAAATCATATAACCACCCTGCCCGACGGTACTCCAAGCCAGGATTCTTTTAGAATCATTCTGCAATAGAGCTGTTAATGCTGCAAATACTATAGTAATGGCTCCTAACCAGCAAAGTACACTATTAAAACTTACAATTCCACTGGTTAATTTATTCAAAATATTAAATCCCAATATTACATACATAAATAGGTATAGCCCGTACATTCCTTTTCTTACCAATACTGCTGAAAGCACTGATGAAAATGGAGAAACAGCTTCCGCATGGGCGTCAGGGAGCCAAGTATGAAATGGCCAGAATGCATTTATGATTACAAAAGCTAAAGAAACCATAATTAAAATGAAAAAAACATAACTAAGAGAAGCAGTTTGTATTTGTAAAGCCAATTCTGAAATTACCAATGTCCCAAAATTGGTATATAAACTGATAATCACAAGTAACATAGCAAGTGAACCGATAATCGACATGATTATATATTTCAATCCAGCAAAAATTGCTTTACCACCTTTATAACTTATTAATAAATAAGTGCTCCAGCTCATAATCTCCCAAAATATAAAGAACGATACTAAATCACCACTAATTACAGTTCCTAACATACTAGCATTAATAAATAACATATTAAAGTAATAATAATCCAGTCGTTTTTCATTTTTCATGAATTTGATAGAAAATAAGACTGATAATAGACCAATACCTACTATTGTAATAGCAAAGAACCAGGACATCATATTTATTCTCAGCACAAACGGCAAATCCAAGAACCCGAAATTGAGAGATTTCTCCATAGTTTGACCATATAAACAAGATGTCATCACAACCAAAGCTAATGCATTCAGTACTGCAAAACCATTTCTCAGTCTGGAATAAATCTTCCCTAAGATGTATGTGAACAATGCACCCCCAAAAGCAATTGCAAGTAGAATTTCTAAATTCATGGTATAATACTTTTTATATAGTCAGCTCTGTTCAAAAGTTCTAAAGCAGATGAATCCAATACATCTGTCAGGAGTTTAGGATATATTCCTATAACTACTATTATTCCAACAAAAATAAACAGAGGTATTAATATACTAATTGGCGCTCTTTCTCTTTTTTGACTCAACTTACCTTCTTCTCCTTTAAAATAAATTACCTGGACTACCCGGAAAAAATAAGCTGCTTCAATTATGGTTGCTAAAAGGACAAGCACAATCAGGATAGTAAATAATGCCTCCTGTTTGAATAATGCTGCTTTCACTATCATAAATTTACCCGGAAAGCCTATGAATGGAGGTAACCCCACGATAGAAAATGCACCGATGGTAAATGCAAGAGAAGTATAAGGCATTTTTTTCCCCATTCCTTCGAAAGAAGAAATATTCATCGAACCGCTCCGCTTTATCATGTATCCAGCGGACAGGAACAACAAAGCTTTTCCAAATGTATGGCTTACCAGTTGAAATAATCCCCCGGTTATCCCGTAAGATGAACCGATTGAGAGGGCAAACACAATGAGGCCGATCTGTCCTATACTTGAATATGCGAGCATTCTTTTGATGTTTTCCTGGCTTAAGGCACATAATTCGCCCATTAATAATGTGATCACCCCTAAAATCAAGAGGAATGTCAGGATACTTGAAGCGCCAAATAAAGTAAATACTACTCTTACCATTGCATAAAGGCCCACCTCAATGGCTATTCCTGATAAAATGGCGCTTATTGATGAGGGCGCAGAGGAATGTGCATCGGGCAACCAGGCGTTTAAAGGGAAGATGGCCGCTTCTACTCCGAAGCCGGTAATTAATAAAACCAAAGGCACAAAAATTGAGATAGAATGAATCGAATGGATTTTGCTGGCAATATCAGCCATATTAAGCGTTCCGAATTGGCCATAAAGCAATCCGATACCAATAAGTATAAAACTTGATCCAAGAGCCCCCTGAATGAGATATTTTACAGCAGATTCGACACCTGCTTTATCTCCGAAATAAGCAACCAGAGAATAAGAAGAAATACAAAGAATCTCAAAGAAAACAAAAAGGTTGAATATATCGCCGGTGAGAACTACACCTGTAGCTCCGGTGAGAAGCAGCAGATAAAGTATATGGTATTTTCCCTGAGCCTTTTCTTTTATATAATCAAATGCATATATTGAAACCAGGAGGCCTACCAATGCAATAAGGAAAGAAAATAAAATCCCTACTGGTCCTGCAACAAGATTAATACCGAAGGGGGGAGAGAAACCTCCAATATTGACATGGATAGGCTGTTCCAAAACCTGAGGAAAAAGTCTTAAGGAGATGATAAGGTTAGAGAGAAGAGCAATAAACGGAATAAATTTCCCGATTTTCTTCGAGATGAATCCGAGTAATGGAACTACAAATGCAAGACCTAAAGGTATGACAATTAAAAGTACCGGGTTTACCATTTTTGTTCTTTTATTTTACGTAAATTAAGAGTGCCATAATGTTTATATAATTTAATAGCCAAAGCAAGTGCCAATGCTAATACGGCCACTCCAATCACAATGGCAGTTAAGACTAACGCCTGGGGAACCGGATCAACCATATTATCAGATTTCAGTCCGGATTTTGAAAATATAGGAGCCGTTCCCCCTGTTATATAACCGAGAGAAACAAGGAATAAGTTTATCCCGGTATCAATAATACTCAATCCAATAATTACCTTAATCAGATTCTTTTTAATCAGCACAATATATAATCCAATAAAAATGAGGCTGAAAGCTCCAATATAATATATGTATTCACTTAAAAAATTCATTGGCTTTTCTCTATTAAGTTATCGATAATGCCTGCTAGTTCTGAGCCCACTTTCAATCCGATTGCTATATAGATTACAGGTATAATACCTGCACTCAAAAGCGTAGCGGGTTCGCCTTTGGGTAGAAAATTAAAAAGAAAATCTTTTCCTAATATCAGGCCAGCTATTCCTAATGCGACAAATGTTAATCCTCCCAGAACTTCTATTACTGTGCTTACTTTATCGTTTATTCTTTTACCCTCACAACCAAGGTACATAAGAAGGAAAGCAGAAGCAATAATCGCCCCGCCCTGAAATCCGCCTCCGGGAGTAAGATGTCCGTGAATAAAGATGTAAGTGCCTACAAGCAGAAGAATGGGAAATAAAAACCGGCATCCGGTATAGACAATCAAACTTACTGGTTCTGCTTTTCTATCGGCTTTTCTCTTTCTATATATACTTAAAAGAGCCCCTAAACCAATGGCTGCTGTAAAAAGTACAGTAATTTCCCCTAATGTATCAAATCCGCGGTAACCAACCACAACGGAAGTTACAA
This sequence comes from uncultured Bacteroidales bacterium, assembly GCA_964461435.1. Taxonomy (GTDB): domain Bacteria; phylum Bacteroidota; class Bacteroidia; order Bacteroidales; family UBA10428. Next base: position 15,472 of record CAYWUI010000044.1, read on the forward strand.
TGTTTGTAGCCCCTGTTTCTTCTATTCCTTTTTTAATAAAGTGTTCCCCGATTTTTGTTTTCGGTATGCCGAAGGGTATTTCCTTCAACGAAAGTGTAATGCCTCCGGCAATTATTAGTAATAATATGATACCAATAAGCTTTCTCATTCTTCAAATCTTTTTGTTCTTTTAACAGCAATAACAAATATCGCTGTGACCAAAGCTGCGCCGATCGCTGCTTCGGCCATAGCAACATCGGGTGCCTGAAGAAAATAAAACAGAATAGCCGCGATTAAACTTACTATACATGAAGCAATAATTGCGTTCATCAAATCTTTAAAAATTAATGCTGTAATCGCCGATGCAATCATTAACAGCACCAGTATGGTTACGATTATTTCCATATTTACTCCTTATACCCTTTAAATTCTTTCGTTTTATCCACTACACTTTTATCGCTTAATGAAATCCCTCTTTTTCTGGAAGCTCTTCCCAGTGCATGACTTGAAACAGGATTGGAGATAAGCACAAAGACCGCTATTATCAGTGTCTTCCAGAACCATTCCGGTTGCATGATACCCACTCCTATAACTGTTAAGAAACAGCCCAGTGTAGTACATTTCGTTCCTGTCTGAATCCTGTTATAAACATCCGGCATCCTGTAAATTCCAAGGCTGCCTAACAATAGAAAGACAGCTCCAATGCCGGTTATGATCATACCTAAAAGTTTCATGGTTTATATTCCTTTTTATAAAAATCTTGCAATTGCTATTAGTCCGACAAAAGATACTATTGAATAGATCAAAGCCACGTCTAAATATACATATCTGTTAAAAACAAAACCGAGTAATACCAGCAAGGCAACCGAAACGGTAGTGGCTGTATCCATTGCTATTGCTCTGTCAGCTGCAGTAGGCCCTTTCACCATACGAATGATGCAGAGAACCATTCCGATGCTGATGATAAATATAAAAATCAATTCTATCATAATCCACGGGCTTTATTATATTATCAATAATATTACTTTATTTGTATATTCAAATAATACGATATTCTATTTAAAAAAAATATTATTTCTTTTTCATGTTTGTAACTACTTCTTTTACCCAATGATCAAGCACCTTATAACATACCATTGTTCCTTCTCTCCTGCTTTCAATAATTCCTGCATTTTTAAGAATTTTCAGGTGTTGGGAAATGGTAGATTGAGGAATGCCTAACTTGTGTTGAATCTGAGTAACATTACATTCGTTATTGATAAGGCCTTTCACAATCTGCAATCGCACCGGATGTCCCAAAGCTCTCATGCATTCTGCCAACTGTTCGAAATTTCTTTCCAATTTTCTAAGGTTATAAATGGTTTATTTGAATATTATCTTCAAATATTTTTCGAATTTTCCTCCTATAATTTTCGTAGCTTCGTCTATATTGTCTGTCTTTACGTTTATCCAGTGAATTAAAAGCCGATCTTCATCAATGTCTAATGTAAAGGTACCGGGAGTGAGGGTAATTGAGTTAGCAAGAATCATTTTAGCCAGATCCTGTTTTAGCTCGGTTTTAATAATTATAATTCCCGGCTTTATGGGCATCTTAGGATGTATAACCCGATAAGCAACATCAAAATTGGCGATGATTATTTCTTTAAAAAGGATAATTATATAAATGCAAAGAAAAACAACCTTTTTTATAGTAACCCTTGGAAATCCTATTTTTTGAAAACTATTGTATAATGTGAGGGAAAGAATAAAACTCACGATAATTCCTGAAAACAACTCCTGTTTATTCACACTCAGAGTAAGAGCCATCCATATAGCCATGAGAATAATAAATAAATAAATAAAATTTCTTATGGAATGATTCTTATGTTGTTTTCTTTCTTTCATTGAATTGATTATTGAAAGACGATTATTGATGCAACAATTTATTGTTAATTAATTCACAAATGTATATTGATTTTTTATAAATTATTAAAAAATTTATTATGTTTTTTAAACAAATTTATGTAATCAAGTTTTCTATTATCGGGTATGCACCGAAAAAATCAGTATTTATGAAAATTCCACAAAGATCAGACAAAGTCAATATTGGGTGGACATACAGCTGATACCGGTAACTATTCCAAATTCATCTATTCCTACACTCCATCATTGGAAGAGCTCATCGGTACAAACCATACTGTTCGTATTGTAAACCGGGTAATTGACAGTGTCAATTTAGAGCCATTACTATAGAAGCCAATGCCAACTGCTACACTTTTTTTTGGGGTAACAGTATCAGAACCAACAAAACGAAAATTATTAACCAGCTTAAACAGCTATGGGATTACACCCAGGAAGTTGCATCGGAAGAACTTGAAAATACGCAACCGGTTGAGTTAAAAGAGATGGATGCAGAGAAGATAAAACAAACCAAGGCAAAAACTCAGCTATGCATGTTAACACCGGCCAAAGAATCTTGAGAAGTATGTTCAGCATGGAAAGTTGCCTTGCAAAAGAAAATCCTACAGCAAAACCGATCCTGATGCCACGTTCATATACATGAAAAAAACCACAAGAATAACGGCTAATTAAAGCCATATAAATTTAAATAATTTAAAATAATTCTAAATAAGCTTGCATAAGGCAAATATTCTCCGTAACTTTAAGTGATGATTATTACTAAAATCGGGCTGTAATAATTAACTCAGAGAATATTTTATTTCTGCTTTTTAGGGAGCTTTAACACTACTGCTGCTATCTTTAGATATTGTTTATTTATCTCTGCCGATACTCAATTTTTTAATAATTAGGGAGGAGAAATACAATGGGAGAAATAATTAATCTATTCGAAGATTCCAACTGGATTGATGCCACGGAATATCCGGTTGGTACCAGAAAAAAAGTTTTACACGATGAAAATGGTATAAAAACGTTCTTATTAAAATTCCCGGAAGGATTTTACATGGAACCTCATTCCCACATAAGTGCCGAACAACATTTTATACTTAAAGGTGAATACACAAGTGAAGGGAAAGTGTACCATGAAGGGATATATCGAAGTTTTAAAGCCCATGAAACCCATGGTCCGTTTGAATCAAGGCAAGGTGCCCTGGTAATTGTTATATGGTACCCTTATCAATCTTATAAATAGTAGTTTTAAATAATAAAACTTGTATTATGGCTTTAATGATTACTAATGAATGTATTTCATGTGGCATTTGTATTTCAGAATGCCCTAATAAAGCAATTTCAGAAGGCGATAATCCCGGATCCGGCTCATAAAAAAAATAAAGAGGAATTACTGGAAAAGAAGAAACGTATACATGTTGAGTAAAACATTCCGGATAAACAATGAATAAAGATTATTTAAGCACAATTAAAAAAAACGTAACAGACATACAGCATTCACTCCCTTCCGGAGTTTTGCTGGTGGCCGCAGCAAAAACCAGGTTACCGGATGAAGTAAAAGCAGCTATACAGGCAGGTATTAAAATTATAGGGTACAATTATATACAGGAAGCCGAACGGATGCGGCAAATTATTGATGATTCGGTACAATGGCACATGATTGGCCATTTGCAACGAAATAAAGTAAAAAAAGCCGTAAAGCTTTTTGACATGATTGAAACAATTGACTCTGTAAAATTAGCAGTAGAAGTGAATAAGCATTGTACCACAGAAGGTAAAATAATGCCGGTACTTATTGAAATCAACAGCGGAAAGGAGTCAAATAAAACCGGTGTTTTGCCCGAACATGTCGACAGGCTTATTCTGCAGATAAGCAGTTTACCAAACCTGCAAATTCAGGGATTAATGACCATGGGGCCACGCTTTGGAAATCCGGAAGATGCAAGACCTTATTTTAAAGCCACTAAATCTGTATTTGAACAAATAAAGAAAACAAAAATACCCCATGTAGAAATGCGCTATTTGTCAATGGGGATGAGCAACAGTTACAAAATTGCCATTGAGGAATGCGCCAATATTGTCCGGATCGGCACTGTATTATTTGGTGACAGATATTCTTAAGCAACATGCAAGTATGTTTAGGAATTATTAAAACAAAACAACAGAAATGGCAACCAGTCAGAGACTGACAACATCAATTAAAAAACTTAAAAAAGAACGAAATGCTATAATCCTTGCTCATGTTTACCAACGTGGCGAAATACAGGATATTGCGGATTATGTGGGCGACTCATTGGATTTAAGCAAAAAAGCAGTCGGTACAAAGGCCGATGTAATCGTTTTTTGCGGGGTACAATTTATGGCAGAAACAGCAGCCATCCTTAATCCCTCGAAGACCGTTCTTTTACCTGATAAAAATGCAGGATGCGGTTTGGCAGATATGGCTACAGATAGACAAATTATTAAGTTAAAAATGCAAAATCCCGGGCTGGAAGTTGTCAGTTACGTAAATAGTTCGGCAGAAGTAAAAGCAGTATCCGATATCTGTTGCACTTCAGCCAATGCTATAAATGTGGTTAATTCCTTATCCTGCGATACTGTTTTGTTCGTCCCCGACAGAAATTTAGGTTCCTATGTAGCTGAACATAGTAATAAAAAAATTCTGTTGTGGGATGGGTATTGCTATGTACACGAACATATTACAGTCAGTAAACTGAAATATTTGAAAGAAAAATATCCTTACGCTGAAATTATTGTCCATCCGGAGTGCCCGGTATCTGTAAGGCATATGGCTGATTTTACAGGCAGTACCTCGCAAATGTCGCATTATGTAAAAAATTCACAGCAAAAAGAATTTATTGTAGGTACGGAAGATAATTTTGTATACCGGTTAAAATCCGATAATCCCGATACAAAGTTTTACCGGGTTAATACACTATGCGAAGGTATGAATACGATTACTCCGGAAAAAGTAAAATTTGCCCTGGATAGAATGGAATATAAAGTACATGTTCCGGAAGAAACCAGGGAGAAAGCAGAAATTGCACTGGATAAAATGTTGTTGGTTTGATGGAAGAAGCGCTGTTATATCAAAAACTTGATAAAAACAAAGTCCGATGTAACCTTTGTGCCCATCGTTGTGTGATTCATCCCGGGAAAGCCGGAATATGCATGGTTAGAGAAAATATTAACGGGATCCTCTATACAAAGGTATATGGACAAACCATAACTCAACATATTGATCCGGTTGAAAAAAAACCGTTTTATCATTTTTATCCCGGGTCAAAAGCGTATTCTGTTGCCACACCGGGTTGTAACTTTCGTTGCCTTTTTTGCCAGAATTGGGATATTTCACAATTAACCAATAGTGAAATATTAGAATCAGGGCAAAAAGCAACACCGGAACAAATTGCGCTGAACGCAGAACAAACCGGGTGCAAAAGCATTGCTTATACCTATACCGAACCAACTATATTCTTTGAATACAGTTACGATACTGCACGTTTGGCCCATGAAGCGGGACTTAAGAACATTTATGTGACAAACGGCTATATGACGCATGAGATGCTCGACATGATAAGTCTATACCTTGATGCCATCAATATCGATTTGAAGGCATTCCGGGAGGAAATCTACCGCCGGATTATCGGTGCGCGATTACAACCTGTGCTCGATAATCTTAAAAAAATAAAACAAATGGGTATCTGGCTTGAAGTTACCAGCTTGATAATTCCCGGAATTAATGACGACCCCAAAGAAATTCGGGATATGGCAAATTTTGTAGCCACCGAACTGGGGGTGGATGTACCCTGGCATGTCAGCCGCTTTTTCCCCGCCTATAAAATGAAAGAAATACCCCCTACACCGTTAAAAACATTGCAGATGGCAAAAGAAACTGCTCTTAAAGCCGGACTTGATTATGTTTATATTGGAAATACTGCAAATACGGGTGACATGGATACAAAATGCCCCCGGTGTAATTCCTTATTAATTGAGCGTTTGGGTTTTGGAATAATACAAAATAACATTAATGACGGACATTGTCCGAACTGTGGAATGAAAATAGCCGGTGTGGGATTATGATGTAATAAGAGTTATATAATCCAGGCGATGGAATCAGAATTTCAGTTTTTCAGGCACCAATAAAAAAAAATTTATATATCAATCCAATTTTTAATAATCGAGCGCAATCATGACAAAATTGAAAACAAATATAAAATGGCTTGATGAGTTGTTACCGGAAGGTATATCAGTCCCTTCATCAACGCTGATAAGTGGCCCCGGCGGAACCGGAAAACCGCTGGTGGGATTTGCCTTTGTCTCTGCATGGCTTAAGGCAGGAGGTTCTTTAATAGGGATACCCTTGCAATATCCGACAGGGGAACTGTTAATAAAGGCTATGAAGAAACTATATAATATGGATCTCAAAGATTATCGTGGAAAAATAGCTTATATTCAGTTTGATCCCAATACCGATGGGTGTGAAAAAATAGGGGATTATACTTTTAAAGCTAATATGGTAAACCCCGAAATATGGGACAAGACAATTATAAAGGCTGAAAATATGCTTGATAAAACCGGGCTTGGCACCATGGTTTTTGGCTCAGCATTGAACCTGCTGCTTTTTTCCAAAACATATAAAAACAGTATATTGAATAAATTGAAGGAAGTTATTCAAAATGATAAAAGCCGTACCTATGCTTTTGCTGTAAGCACGAGTGCACTCGCAGATGAAATTAAAATATTGGAAGATGCAGCGGATAATTTGATGTTTACAAGAATGGAAAAACCCATGAGGCTTTTCTTGAAAATTGTCAGAATGAAAGAAGTTGAATTTTCTAAAAAAGAAAAAAAAGTACCCATACCGGAAGAAATGCTTGAAGAAATAAACAAAATAGCAGAGGCAACCCGAAAGACAAGAATAACCGAAATAAGAAACATTTAAAAATAAGTACTAATGATGGAAGTTACTGAATGGAAGAAAATGATAAAAGAAGAACGTGAACAGAAAGACATGTTTTTTTTAAGTAATTATAGCTCGCCAATTTCCTTTGGGGAACTCCGGCTGTTCAAAGGGCTCGATTATTATCCTCCGGACCCGGGTTTTCTGTTTGTGCTTGAGCTCCATGAACATGAGGAGAAAAAGATATTGAAAATAGAAGACACGAAAGGAAATGAAAGAGAATTCCTCAGATGGGGTGAATTTCGATTTAAGACAGGAGGTAAGGAATTTACGCTTCAGGCATATAAAGGCAATCCGCAGGAGGATCGCTTGTTTGTTCCTTTTCGTGATAAAACCAGCGGTAACGAAACATACGGGGCGGGGCGATATATAGATCTCGATTACAGGGAACATTATACAAGGGATGGGAAATGGATTCTCGATTTTAATAAGGCATATAATCCCTGGTGTGCATATAGTGAAAATTATGCCTGTCCTTATATTGATCCGGAAAACTGGCTCGAAGTGCCCGTGCATGCCGGCGAGAAGGATTATTCAGCTAAAAAAGAGTAATTTGTCTTGTAAAAAATAAGAATATTGTCAAAGAATTTTAGCAGTTTATCTTTGTCGTAATATGTCTATTCTAGAAAAAATCAGCCCGTAAAGCCGGTTATGGTTATGGCGGACGGGGAGAAGGCCGCGGAAGAGGAAGGGGTTTGGGAATAGGTTTAAGAAATGGCAGAGGAATGGGTCGAGGAATGGGTGGTGGTAAAGGCAGGGGAGGCAGAGGTTGAAAATTGTAATAATTGCTTAAATTAAAAAATGGTGTTAGAATAAAAAATTATTTAAAGATGAAAATTAGTCGCGTAAATGAAATGAGAAATTTAGATCGCATGGCCACTGAAGAATATAATATTCCCCCGGAAATTCTCATGGAAAATGCCGGACAGGCTTCTTATTACACTATTTTAAAAGAAGTTGGAATTAAAAATAAGTATTTTGTTGTTTTTTGCGGAGTTGGAAATAACGGAGGCGATGGATTGGCTGTTGCAAGAAAAATTTATTCCAGTGGCGGCAAAGTTACCGTTTTTATATTAGGTGACCGTTCCAGGTTCAAAGGCGCTGCAAAACAAAATTTTGATATTGTTGATAAAATTCAAATTGAAGTGTTTGATCTTCAGGATATTTCTATGGCAGGTAACGTCATCCAAAGCGCTGATGTCATTATCGATGCAATCTTTGGTACAGGCCTCGATAGGGAGGTTAAGGGGATACATAAAGATGCGATTGCTATAATTAACGTAAGCCAAAAGACAGTATTCAGTCTGGATATCCCTTCGGGCGTTCACGGAGATACGGGACAGGTGATGGGTACAGCCGTGAAGGCAGATTATAC
>CAYWUI010000045.1:0-23623 GCA_964461435.1 uncultured Bacteroidales bacterium
GCATACGACCTGCTGCGTAAAGCATATTCAATATATATTGCGCACTGGGGGCCTGGCCATCCCGAAACCGCCGGATGCCTGCTTAACTTCGGCAGGTATTTCGAAAAAACAGGGGTTGCCGACAGCGCCCTGCACTACTACCAGAGATCAATCATATGCCTTGCTGAAGATTTCAGCGACCCGGACATATATGCCAATCCCTCTCCCGATAAAGTAATAGCCCCCCTCCTGCTTATCAACAGCCTTAAACATAAGGCAGCCGCCCTGTCTGCATACTATAACAAATCGCGCCATATTGAAGACCTCGAAACAAGCCTCAGCACCTACGACCTGGCAATACAGCTCATTGACAAAATAAGGCTGGGATACCAGACCCAGGAAAGCAAGCTGTTCCTTTCCGAGAACGAAAAAGCAACCTATACCAGCGCCATGCAAACGGCCTACAAACTGTGGCAGGCCACAAAATATAAAGAATACATCAACAAGGCATTCGAATATGCCGAGAGAAGCAAGGCAGCGGTGCTCCTTGCGGCACTCAGGACCAGCGAGGCCAGGAATTTTGCAGGCATACCCGACACCCTCCTGCAGCGTGAAAATAACCTTCTCAGGGATATGGCCCTGTATAAAGAGCTTATTTTTGAAGAAAAAAGAAATGAAAAACCCGATGACAACAAGCTCGGGAACTGGGAGCAGAAGCTTTTCACTATAACCGGCGAATACGACAACCTTATTGCCCTGCTGGAAGACAGCTTCCCCAAATACTACTCGCTCAAATACAACACGCAGGTGGCTTCGGTAGATTCCCTCCAGCGCATGCTGAAAGTGAACCATGCTATTATCGAATATTCCCTGTCTGACACCTGCCTGTTCATATTCCATATAGAAAAAAGCGCTGCCAACATCATCCGCAAATCAATTGATACTGCTTTTTACGTATCACTGAATAAAATAATTAATATGCTTGGCAGCTTTGACTATTCCAGATCACGTCTTGAGAATCTGAGAAGCTATACGGACAATTCATATTATCTTTATAAATGCCTTATCAGGCCCGTGGAAAAACTTACCCGGAGCAGGAGAATTATTATTGTGCCCGACGAGCTGCTTGCGTTCCTCCCCTTCGAAGCCCTGGTGACGAATAAAGAGACCGAAGGCAGGGCCAGCTACAAAACCCTTAACTACCTGCTATATAAATACACAGTTTCATACTCCCTTTCATCTACCCTGTACTTCATGGAGACAAAACATAAGAACATTGAGAAGATAAAAAAGCTCCTCGCCTTCGCTCCCGGCTACGGCACTGTTAAAACCACAGGGGAAATATTTACAAGGGCCCGGACAAGGCAGCATTACCGCGACAGCCTCTCCCCCATCCCGGGTGCCAAAGATGAGGTTGCCGGTATCAGCAGGATCATACCCAGCGATATATTTGAAGATGAATATGCCACAGAAAGGCTGTTCAAAGATACTGCAGGCTACTACGACATGCTCCACCTTGCCATGCATACTATAATAAATAACAGCGACCCCATGTTCTCAAAGCTTGCTTTCACACAAACCACGGACACGGCAGAAGACGGACTCCTGAATACTTACGAGATATATAATATGAACCTTATTGCCAGGCTCGCCGTATTAAGCTCCTGCAGCAGCGGCGAAGGCATACTTAAAAAAGGCGAAGGGGTGATGAGCCTGGCACGGGCGTTCATGTATGCCGGCTGCCCCAGCATCGTAATGACCCTCTGGGTTATTGAAGATAAATCCAGCGTCCGGATAATGACAGACTTCTATAAAGAGCTCTCCAAGGGCAAGGCAAAAGATGAAGCGCTGAGAAAAGCAAAGATCAAATTCATTAAGGAAGGGAACCTCACAAAGGCACACCCCTTCTACTGGTCTGCCTACATATGTGTCGGCAATACGGAACCGCTGTTCATTGCAAAAACAATGATTGCAATAATTATTTTGTCTGTCATAGCAGGCGTCACCGTACTTATGATAATAAAAAGAACTTTAAGAAAAAGAAAAAAATCAAAAACTGTGGAAACAAAGCCCTGGTTCAAAGTATAGATACCTAATATACCCGCATATTCGTCATAAATTCGTTGCCGTTCATCAAACAATCATTGTTAAATAAGAACATAGCCGGCGCTGTTTACGTAAAATGGTTGGTATTGAAAGAGCTTGAAAAGACAGTACACCAAAAAAGTTCTGAGTACCTTCCCCCGAAAACAAGACTACCAACCTGAACCCGGACTTAATAATAATGCTGCATGAAAATTTTGCGTCATATTAACCTGGTGCTAATTCCTGCAATATGTATTGCCCTTGCAGGTTCACACTATTGCAGTGCACAGGATGTTATTGCGGTATCAGCATGCTATTTTAAAACAGCATCACTTTCCGTCAACTGGACAATAGGTGAGATAGCAACGGAAACATTTGTCAATGACAATATTATGCTTACCCAGGGATTTAACCAGGGTAATATTACAATTACTGCCACATCTGAAGATTTATTTGCAGATCTTAATATAAGTGTCTATCCTAATCCGGTTAAAAATATTTTTACAATAAAAAGCGGACCGCAGAATTCAATGCAGCTAAAAGCAGAATTATATAACCTGTCGGGTGCGAAATTAATATCGCAGAAGATAGAATCCGGCAATACGCCGGTTAATATGGAAAGATTTCCGGAGTCTGAATATATCCTGAAAATATTTAATAACCTTCAGGAAATAAAAACATTTAAGGTTATAAAAACCAATTAAAAACTAATTAAAGAATACTGAAATGAAAAAACCGGTAAAAAATATCATTATCCTGCTAATAGTCCTGGCAAGCCTGCCGGCATTTTCGCAGGCCCCCGAGGGGATGAAGTACCAGGCTGTAGCACGTAACGCCGCAGGGTCGGTGCTGGCCAACACTGATGTTACATTTAATATAAGCATCATACAGGGTTCGGCAGAGGGACCGGTAATATATCATGAGACACATGACGCCAGCACGAATGAAACCGGACTGGTAACCCTCGTGATCGGACAGGGAGCGACAGGTGATGACTTTTCAGCGATAGACTGGAGCAGCGGCCCCTACTTCCTGAGCGTGGAGATAAACGGCATAATGATGGGCACCAGCCAGCTGCTGAGCGTACCATACGCATTACATGCAAAAGAAGCGGAAAATGTGTTCAGCGGTGATTATAACGAACTTGCAAATAAACCCGACCTGTCAGTATATATCCAAAACGAATCTGATCCGTTGTTCGGTGCTTCGGTGGCAAAAGGCATAACTGCCCCGGATACCGCCAGGTGGAATGAGGCATATAACAGCCAGTCAGCCCCCGGTATTACATATAAAGCAGGACCGGGCATTAACATTACAGGTGATATAATATCAACAGATGTACCTGACCCTGAAAAGCCTATACCGGCAATATTCCAGGGAGGCATCATCTATGTTCACCCCTATTTTATCAATTCTGCAGTGTGGGGAGACAACAACCTGCTCATAGGAACAATCTCGGAGACCGACGGCAATTCGAATACTGAAAAACTCGCCAGCGTTCAGTCAGGCAGTTCCTATCCGGCCAAAGTTTGCTCCAACCTTGTTGACCTTGGCTATGACGACTGGTACCTGCCCTCGCGCTATGAAATAGATGCAATATGTAAACAGTCTTATTTGCTCAAAAACATAAATTATTCATCTCACTACTGGAGCTCCACGGAATATAACAAGGACATGGCATGGAAGGTTAATTTCTATAACGGCGCGCAGACTGCCGACTATAAGAACAGGGTCAATACATTTATATGTGTCAGAAGAGATAAATAATCAGAGAAGCCTGAATTCGGGATCGTCTTTAATGGATTTTAAGAGGAACTCCTTGCACATAAATTTCTTTTTCTTTACCAGACCTATGCTGCTGTACCCCATCTGCCTGGCAATCTCCTTATAGGGCACCTTATCGTAAAAAAGCTGAAGAAGCTTTTTACACTCATCACCGAGCTTCTGAAAATGTTTCTGGTATAACTTGTACTCGGCGCTTTCCTCGACCTGGTTATTGTACGAAGAGCTGAAAGTAATATACTCCCTTATATCTTCAATCTTATTATCGTGTATCCTCTTGTTGCGCAGGTAATTCAGCCATATCGTACGGCATATTGAGTAAAGGAAGGTCTCGAACGAGCAGTTTATCTTGAAATTTTTATCACGGGTATAGCGGAAAACAACAATTATCGCCTCCTGGAATACATCTTTTGCATCATCTACAGTACCGTTATTATTTGTTATGAATGATTCTATTAATGAAAAATGCTCTTTGTAAATTTTTTTTAAAGTTAGGTTATCCCTGTTTTTTATACCCCTGATTAGGTCTTGAGATTCTTGTTTAGCCACCTGAATTGGATATATTTTATATAAAATATCATATAAATATATGCTTTTTTACACTACTTGCTGATCTTGTCAGTTAAAAAATGGCATAACTAAAGTATTACTTCACAACACAAATAGTTAATAAACTGATAGATATAAAATAATTTGGTGAAAATGGCCATTGATGACAGCAGTAATAATAATGGCTAAGTTTTCCAGGCTTTTAATATATTCTCAGAACAACAACCCCCCGACATGGTAAATCAGAAAGGAAATGATCCAGGCAAGTGATGTGGTATATATAATTGTAAAAGCAGCCCATTTCCATGAACCCGATTCTTTTCTTATGGTAGCGATGACGCCTATGCAGGGGAAATAAATAAGTATGAACATCAAAAATGAAATGGCTTTTAAGGGTGTCAGCACCTTTTCACCCTTTCTTTTGCCGTTTTCATATACTGCATGCTGAAGCTTATATGCCAGGGATTCGGAAATGCCGCCATTTGTATTTTCTGCCTGGTAAATGACGCCCATAGTGCTTATTACAATCTCCTTGGCTGCAATTCCTGTTATCAGGCTCACTCCCATCCTCCAGTCAAAGCCCAGGGGCCGCACTGCGGGCTCAATGAAGTGGCCAATATGGCCGATAAAGGATTTTTCTTTCCTCTCCGCTTCAATGCCCACCTCAATGGTTTTTTGCTGCTTCTGTTTCTCAGCCCTCAGTTCTTCAATTTTTTTCCCTCCGGCCCCCGCCGCTGCACCAATGAGTGCATCATATCTGGTGTCCAGTTCCTTAATTTGCTTATCATAGTCTGCCGGGAATTTGGTATTCTTGGGAAAATATCCCAGTGCCCATATTATTACGGAAGCAATAAGTATAACACCCCCGATCTTTTTTATATATTGTGAAGCTTTGAACCACATGTGCCTGAATATGGACTTCGCCGTGGGCATCCTGTAAGGCGGCAGCTCCATAACAAAAGGGGCTTCTTTAGTGCTGAAAAAGACCTTTTTTAAAATCAGCGACACGCAAATAGCTATGATAACGCCCGCGAGGTAAATCATGAAAAGAATTGTACCCCTGTTCCTGGGGAAAAATGCCCCTATAAGCAATATATAAACAGGTAACCTTGCACTGCACGACATAAAAGGATTAATAAGCATTGTCAGCAGCCTGTTATTCTTATTTTCTATGACACGCGTTGACATTATTGCAGGGACATTACAGCCAAAGCCCATTACCAGGGGAATGAATGATTTGCCATGCAGACCTATTTTGTGCATAAGCTTGTCCATAATAAATGCAACCCGTGCCATATAGCCCGTATCCTCCATAAATGATATGAATAAAAACAGTATCAGTATATTGGGAAGATATATGATAACGCTTCCCACTCCCCCGATGATCCCGCCGGTTATCAGGTCCTTAAGAATGCCGTCATGCATGAACCTGTTCACCAGGCTGCCCGTAAAGGCTACACCCCTGTCAATCCAGTCCATAGGGTACTGGCCGAGAACAAATGTTGAGCAAAACATTATCCACATAAAAACAATGAATATCGGGTACCCCAGGTATTTATGCGTTATTACATTGTCAATAAGGTCAGTTGTATTGCGCTTAACGGTACCCGCCGCTGTATAGGTCTCTTTAAGGGCACCCGCGATAAACCCGTATTTTGCATCTGTAATTATGGCCTCACTGTCTTCACTATAAACATTCTCGAGCCTTTTTATCTCTTTTTCGGATGCAGATATAATGTCTTTATAATTCACGGCATTTACTATACGTGTGTTTATATGCGCATCCCTCTCCAGGAGCTTTATAGCTGCATACCTCGATGATATGTTGTCGGTGACGCTGTAATTTTCTTTTATCCTTATCTTATCCTGAAGTCCGGCTATCGAACTTTCCACTTCCTGCCCGTAATTAATATGGATATGGCGCACCGAGGGATCGCTGTCGTTATAAACTTCTATTACCTTATCAAATAACTCTTTTATTCCCTTTCCGGATGGCCCTATTGTAGGTATGAAAGGAATGCCAAGCATTTTGCCCAGGTATTCATAGTCAAAGGTGTCTGCTTTTTTCACCAGGTCGTCATACATGTTTAACGCTACAATTACCTTAATATCCATATCTATAAGCTGGGTCGTAAGGTACAGGTTACGCTCGAGGTTTGAGGCATCAATAATGTTTATGACAACATCCGGTGTGTTTTCAATAATAAAGTCCCTGACGTACAGTTCTTCAGGTGAATAGGCCGAGAGGGAATAAGTGCCCGGCAAGTCGGTTACGTAGAATTTGTAGCCTCCCTGTTTAAAGTTTGCCGTCTTGATGTCCACTGTCACCCCTCCATAGTTGGCGACACGTTCGTGTGACTTTGAAGAATAATTGAAAATTGTTGTTTTCCCGGAGTTCGGATTTCCAACAAAGGCTACATTTATGGTCTTGCTCTTCTCTGCCGCAGAGGTCTTAAGAACATCCGCGGGTATGATCCCCCCGCTGAACCGGGATATATTTATGTTGGCATCCCTGGAAGTCACCACGTCAATAAGTGAAGCTTCACTTCTTCTTAATGAGACCTGGTAACCCATAATCTCGTATTCAATAGGATCTTTCAGGGGGGCATTCTTTATGACCCTTACCTCTTTACCCCTGACAAAGCCCATTTCAAGGATTCTCTTCCTGAAAGCGCCCCTGCCCCTGACCTTGAAAATAATCCCCCTCTCATTATCCGATAAATCCGAAAGTCTCATTGCCTGCAAATAATTTTAATGCGCAATAATACTTTAAAATATGATTATTACAATGCTATTTGCATATAAATATTAATAATTATTTTAAATAAAAATAAGGTCTAAATAGTGTATACGGACAATTTTATATAACTATTGTTATTACAGCTTTTAATAGGGATATTACAGGCTTCTGCCACTCATTTACAATAGAATAATTATAAATTAGTATTAAATAATTTTTGGTTTGTTTTTAGTTTATATTTTACTACCTTTAATTAACTGCTTGACATCGGATCAAAAATTAAAACATAAGGAAATTGAACAGCAGGGAGAACATATATGATACTATAAAGGACCTGTTAAGAGGTATGGATAATAACCTGAACGTCCTCGAGGACCAGATTGATGTCGACGTCCAGACCGAGTATTATGAATACTCGAAAAATCATAGCCTGGATATAAATCCCGAAGATGTCATTAAAAACAAAGAGGATATTTTCAGGAATAATATGTCTGTGGAGGATAAAAAATGCATGCTTGTCAAGCTTGCCTCAATTAGCAGTATAGAGGCATTCAGGACTATTGAAAGGTACCTGAAGGATCCCGCCCATGATGATCTGCAGGACTGGGCAACACTCGCCTTCCACGAAAGCAAATTATTGCTTGAGAGCAAACTGCTCGACGAGAACCAGGTGCTTATATCAACCGGACTCGGAGGGAAGGGATTGAAATTAAGGTATTTCACCGTACTGATATCAAAAGCCGGAGAAAGCCTGGGTTATATCCAGAAAAAGATTATAAGGTCGGAATTGCATTATCTGCTGGAAAAAAATGGTGGTGAAATTGAGAAAATAAGGTTCGAGAAAGAATTATGTACCATATTGTCGTTAATACCCCTCAAAGTGCCTGTACAGAACTTCTTCGATATTCTTATCAGGGAATGTAACCAGCTTGGAGATTTTTTGAATAAGAACTACCTCATTACTAATCTTAAAATTCTGAAAATTAATGAAATAAGGGAATTTATCAGCGAGAATCCGGAACACTTCGGATGAATATACTAACCCTAAAACAATAAAACAACAACAAGGCAATAGTATAACAAGCTACTGACAAATATTAAAAAACGGATAATTTTCATTATCCGTTTTTTAGTTATGCTTTTTTCTTTGATTTTGGTTGTTCTTTCTCGGCCTCAACACTTTCAAGATCTTCGAACTCAACATCTGTGTAGTTC
Source organism: uncultured Bacteroidales bacterium (assembly GCA_964461435.1). Taxonomy (GTDB): domain Bacteria; phylum Bacteroidota; class Bacteroidia; order Bacteroidales; family UBA10428. The sequence continues at coordinate 8,351 of CAYWUI010000045.1, forward strand.
TCTGTGCCTTCGGCCTTATGATCTTCAGGTAGTTCAATAGGCTCGGGCTTTTCATTTTTAATGAACTCAATAGATTCCAATAGTCCCTCTGAAAACTTATCAAAGTCCTCTTTGTACAAGAAAATCTTGTGTTTTTCAAAGTAGAAACGGCCATCCCTGTGGTAACGCTTTTTACTTTCTGTGATCGTCAAATAATAGTCATTCCTTCTAGTAGATTTGACATCGAAGAAATACGTTCTTTTACCGGCTCTTACTGCTCTTGAGAAAATTTCTTGCCTTTCAACTTTCTCAGTGCCTTCTTGTTTGTCATTTCCTTCTTCAATCATAGGTTTAGGTTTTAGTACGGATTAATTGCCAATTCAAAAATAAACATTATTTTTTAAAAATATAGTCTTTAGAGGCTTATAATCCATAATTTTCAAAATTTGCCTGTTTCAATTGATAATTGTAAAAATTACACTTACTTTGCAAAGCAATATTAATCTAACTTCTATAACTGCTCAGGTTCTTTAAAATTATGGTCAGCAGGAGGATATTAAGAATCAAAATAATTCAGCTGCTTTACGCATATTATAAATCTTCAGGCAATTCTTTTAGAAATGCGGAAAAAGAGCTGTTCTTCAGTATACAGAAAACGTATGACCTGTACCACTATTTAATGCTGCTTATTATTGACGTCGCTGATTATGCTTTGACACGCATTGAAATAGCAAGAGAAAAAAAGATACCGACATGGGAAGATCTGCATCCCAATACCAAATTTATTGAAAATAAGACCATTACACAACTAAGGACCAATAAGCAGTTCAATGAATACCTTAAAAATAAAAAACTGAGCTGGGTTAACTATCCCGAACTTGTCAGGAACCTCTTCAACAACATCAGGGAATCGGAGCACTACAAGGAATATATGAATAACGGGGACCGATCGTATGAAGAGGACAGGAAGTTAATAACGGAAATATTTGTCAAAGATATTGCCGTCTTTGAACATCTGTACCAGAACCTTGAAGAACAGAGCATATACTGGAACGATGAAGTGGAATTTGTAATAAGCATGATTATAAAGACCTTGAGAAAATTCAGGGAAGCTGACGGTGAGTCCGCAAAAATACTGCCGCTTTTCAAGAATGAGGAAGATGTACAGTTTGTAAAGAGGCTTTTCAGGAAAGCCATTCTTAATAAGGAAGAATACAGGAAGCTCATTGAAGAGTACGCCAAAAACTGGGAGATTGAACGTATAGCATTTATTGATATCCTTATTATGCAGACAGCTATTGCAGAGGCTATAGAATTTCCTTCCATACCCACCAAGGTAACATTCAATGAGTATCTTGAGATAGCCAAGTATTACAGTACGAATAAAAGCAGTGTCTTCATTAACGGCTTGCTTGATAAGATCATCGGCCACCTGAAAGATAAAAACATTGTGAAAAAAAGCGGTAGAGGCCTCATTGGAGAAAATTTGCTGCCCTGACAGGGTTTTATGAACGAATAACATTAATATGCTTGTGGTTATAATAAATTTGTTATTACTTTGCAGCCTGTTTTAAATGATGAATTTACTAATATTAAAACTTTATAATATGATTAATCTAATTGGTATTATCCTTTACACAGGAGCCCAGGGAACCACAGGTAAAAATCCCTTGCAGTCTTTGTGGCCCCTGTTATTAATTATTGTTGTTTTTTACTTTTTCATGATCAGGCCACAGGTAAGGAAGCAGAAAGAACTCAGAAATTACAGGGACTCGCTTAAAAAGGGTGACAGAGTTATTACTACCGGCGGCATATACGGAAAGATAAATAACATTTCAGATAATGTTATAACAGTCGATGCAGGCAATAACGTGTTGCTGAAGGTTGATAAGAGCGCTATTTTGAAAGATTCGGGTGACCTTCCTGCCCAGAAGTAAGCAGCACTGCCAGGATACTATGAGTTTAAGGTTTAATGGTATAATGCTTTAAACTCCAATATATATTGGAAACCAGGAGAAAATATATCAGAGTTTTATTGAATTTTCTGGATCAGCTGCCGGAGAAAATTGTCATCTTCAGAAAAAAGTACCAGCAAAAAATATTTCTGTTCCTGTTTTTCGTCGTTCTGTCAACAATCTTCTGGATTATAAGATCATTGAGCGAAGTATATGAGGCTGAAATTCTATACCCGGTAAAATATGGTGACATCCCTGAAAATAAAGTACTGGTAAATGAGCCGCCCGACAGGTTAAAACTTAAAGTCAGGGCCGTAGGCCGCACAATCCTGTCACATAAGTACAGCTTCTTCCTGCGCCCCCTTAAATTTAACGTGAGCTCATATACAATGAATACTATCGGAACAGACTCATGCTATGTGCTGACAAAAATAGCCAGGGAAGCACTGTCACAGGAGCTCGGCAATTTGACAATACTGGACATATCACCAGACACATTGTTCTTCCGCTTTACCGAAATGGTTACCAAAAAGGTAGGAATAAGACATAATATTGTCAACTACCCTGATATTTTTGCCAGGCAATATATGCTTAACGGCAAATTATCTTATATTCCCGATAGCATCATTGTGTCGGGGCCCTATAACATCATAGACACTCTAAAAAACGTTTATACCGAGCCCCTGAGCCTGAATAACCTTAACGATTCCCTTGAAAAATCCTGTGTGCTGAAAAAAATTGACCAGGTGACTTTCTCAAGAAAGAAAGTCAGGTTGCTTATACCCGTTGACAAGTACACCGAGCAGAGCTACCTCGTTAATATTAAGCACCTTAATGTTCCCGACAGCATCATCATCAAAACATTCCCCAGCTCGGTAAGGATAACCTATACTGTAACACTCAGCTATTATAACAAACTGGAGCCCGGGATGCTTGAACCTTATGTTGACTATAACAATATCGAATCAGTAATCAGCTCAAAACTTAAGGTTATGGTGGATAATGTTCCCGACTTTGTACATTCACTAACTCTCTATCCCTCATCGGTGGAATTCTTAATTGAAATGTAATGCTGAAGGTCGGGATTACAGGCGGCATAGGAAGCGGTAAATCTGTCGTTTGCGAAGTATTTAAACAACTTGGGAGCCCTGTTTATCATGCAGATATTGAGGCAGCGATGCTTATAGACACAAGAACGGATATAAGAAATAGACTCGTTGAGCTGTTCGGAGAGGAAATTTATAAGGGAAGCAAATTAAAACGGGATAAATTATCAGCTATTATTTTTAACAATAAAGAAGCTCTCGATATGGTAAACAGCATAGTGCACCCCGTGGTCAAAAACCATTTTCTTGAGTGGGCCTTCAAACACAAGGATGTCTTGTATACGATTTTTGAAGCCGCAATACTTATTGAAAGCGGCACTTATAAAATCATGGATAAAATTATTACAGTCACTGCTCCGGAAGGGCTAAGGATATCAAGAGTGATGGATAGCAAGAGTTATTCAAAAGAAATAATAAAAAATATTATTAATAACCAGCTACCTGACAGCGAAAAGATAAAACATGCACATTATATTATTATTAATGACGGCAAAACCTTAATTTTGCCACAGATCATGGAAATCCACAATAAACTGGTTAATGCTGACAGTAACGGATCATAATTCTTAAAATCAATTCTCATTATGGGAAAATTTGGCAAATGGATAGGCGCAGGCCTTGGATGGACTTTCGGGGGACCCCTGGGAGCAATACTTGGATTCGCCCTTGGATCATTTATAGATGCCACAAAGGTCGAAGTAACCCATGGTGAACAGAAAACAACGCCGGGCGACTTTATTGCAAGCCTGCTGGTGCTGGTTGCGGCAATAATGAAAGCAGACGGGAAGGTTGTACGCTCCGAGCTTGATTTTGTAAAAAAGTACTTTGTCCAGGCATTCGGCACCGCCTCTGCTGCTGAAGCATTGCAGATGCTGAAGAATATTCTCAAACAGAACATAAATGTGCAGGATGTAAGCTACCAGATAAGACAAAGAATGGATTATTCATCAAGGCTTCAGCTCCTCCATTTTTTATATGGCATAGCAGATGCCGACGGAAGGATTGACCCTGTTGAACTTAAGCTTATTGAGCAAATATCATACCACCTGGATATAAGCGCTGCCGACTCGGGCTCCATAAAAAATATGTTCGTCAAATCCACTGACTCAGCCTATATAATCCTCGGTGTTGACAGAACAGCCTCGGATGAAGAAATAAAAAAAGCTTACAGGAATCTCGCTGTCAAATATCACCCTGACAAAGTAAATTACCTCGGCGAAGACATCAGGAATAAAGCAAAGGAGAAGTTCCAGCAAATAAATGAAGCTTATAAAGCTATAAAAAAAGAAAGAAGAATAGCATAAAAATTTTACAGAACTATTGAAATTTTAAATTGTAAAAAAAAATAAAATAATAAATTTGAACTTTCGTTGTTTGATATTATCCGAATCTAAAATAATTTTCAGGTTATGAATTTAAAGGACATTCTATCTATCTCAGGCCACAGCGGGTTGTATAAATATATCTCCCAGGGGCGGCAGGGTATCATTGTAGAATCTTTTACAGATAAGAAAAGAACCTGCATCTACACAACCCATAAGGTGACAACACTGGAAGATATCGCAATTTACACCAGCGATAAAGAAGTGCCCCTTGCTGACATATTTAAAAAAATATTTGAAAAGGAAAATGGCAAGGAAGCAATAAATCATAAGTCCTCGGACGAAGAGTTAAAAAATTATATGGCCGGGATATTGCCTGATTATGACAGGGAGAGAGTATATGTCTCTGATATAAAGAAAGTTGTGACCTGGTATAATATCCTTCATAAACATGATTTGCTGAAATTTGATGATGAGGAAGAAAAGGAAAAGGAAGCTAAACCGGGTGAGCCGGTGGCAGAAGGACAAAAAACTGAAAGCGCTGATAATGTTAACCCCCCACCCTATACGGTAAGTAAATTCAAGGAAGCTGAAGCAAAGGGCAAAATACACACCAAGAAAATAATAGAACATAAAGGGAAGAAATCACAGAAGGTTTAATTAGAGAATCAATCATCGAGCCGCTTATAAAACTCTTCGGGTTTTAACTCCCTGAAATCACCTTTTCCCGCCAGGTATTTTCTTATATCCACACAAAGATGGCACTTTGACAGATATCCGTCCCTGCTTTCACTGTATCCGTAATCTTTGGCAAATGATAATAATCCCTTAAAATCTTCGCATATAATATGCTTTAATACAGGAAATTCATCAAGGTCAATACCTTCATCCGTAAGTTCATCAATATTATAAAAGCTTCCGAGCGACAATCCGCCGCAGTAGCCGGGGACAAAGTTCCCGTAGTTGTCAACATGGTTATGCCAGCTGCGAATAAATGGCGGATTGCAGTGCCGGTCAACAAGGTGCATTGCTTTATATTTCGGATAAATATTATACTGACTGATTTTATAGGGAGCGCGCCCCGATATAAAAAACTCCGTATTCCTGGCAAAGTCGCTCCTGCCCTCTGCCCTGATAAAATCTTCGAAAGACATCCTGTCTCTTATATTACGGCTCCGGAAACGTTTGTAATATTCATGCTGGTATACAATAAGGTTCTGGCCGAATAGCTCATATCCATACTTTATTGCCCTTTCTGTCCGTTCAAAAGGCACATATTCGAGGAAAAAGGGATTTACGGAAATCAACAGGCCCTTCAACCCCCTGCCTTTTAAAATTGCCAGCTTCTCCCTTGTTGCCTCATCGTTAACAGCCCAGAAGCAGTTGGTTTCAACAAATGTTGACGGAATACCGAACTCTTCGGCTTTCTCTACTGCTTCCGACAGCAGGTCGAAATTCAAAAACGGCTCCCCTCCGGTAAAATGTAATCCGTAATTAAGGTTTATATTTTTTGGACCATACGGTCCGGGCTCGACATAGCCAGACATCAGAGAGAGCAGTTTATGCAGGTTACCACGGCTTATGTATTCTGCTTTCCAGTCCTGACTGCATGCATACATGCAGTGTTTACACGCAGCGGAGCATTTGTACGTAAGTAAAAGGCCTAACGATATCGGTTTCGGCAGTTTTATTATCATAATAACAGGTAGAGTATTTATAAATTCATATGCCCATATTTTAAAGTATAAAATAGGGACAGCGCCCATTTAAAATATGGGCGCTGTCCCTATTTTATAAATCATCTGTCACCAGGGATTTCTGCTCCCTCCCGCGGATGATATCCCCCTCCAGTGATCTGCCGGTTAAAAAAGGGGAGTTAACATCATGCTGCCTGTAATTTTGTGCTGCCGTTTCAAAATTGTTGTTGGCATAGCAATACAAACAGTTATGCAGGCATGTATTGTATTCGCCAATATCAATGCTTTCGTAACAATTACATTCCTTCCTCTGATTTTTGTCTTTGCCTATTGTTAAATGCCTGCCTACAATATTTTCAATTAATTCCTTATCAATGCAGCTACAGGGGCTAATTCCATACGAAGACAAGTCCGTTTTAACGGCACATGCTTCTGTTTTAATATTATAACTGTCGGCTATTGCTGATATTTTCGCTGATATGGCAAACATTTCATCTTCCCTCAGCTCCCTTGCACCTGTACCCTGCAGGTTCCTTTTGCATTTGTTATACATACAAAGGAAACTGATAATACATTTACCGGTATGCCCGTGCAATTCCTTTGCCAGGTGCTCAAAATTCTCAAGGTGATAATCGATGTTAATACTGTCGGTATAAATAACAGGGTCATACCTCCATATAACCCTCCCCTCCCCCGCTTTTTCCGACAACTTTTTAAAAGTGCCGATTATTTCTTTTTTGCCTGGAATATTTCTTTCAAGGCCTGTACCATAGCCGGTTAAAGTAAACAGGAAATAGTACCTGTACTGTTCAATAAGCTTTAACTTATCTATAAAGGGTTCCGGATTCTTGGTCCAGAACACTACGCAATCCACTACATCCGGACTTAAAATTATCCTGGCGACAACGTTATTGCCAAAAGGACTTCTTACAAACACGAACCCGCTCTTTATTCTGTTAATAAACCAATCTCCGTAAAATGCAGGAATATCGGTTCGACGGCTGGCACTAATAATCATTGTTTTTATACAGGGCTTATCGGTAAAATGTGACTCCGGCGGGATTCGAACCCACGACCCACAGCTTAGAAGGCTGTTGCTCTATCCAACTGAGCTACGGAGCCGGTTTCAATTCCAATTTTTGTAACAGGCTGCAAAAATAAAAAAATTATTATTTTGTATTGGCAATTGATAGATTTTTTACTTCTTACCCTTCTTAAGCTTATTTAGTAATTTTGTTTTCTCCTTAAGCTCTTTCTGCAGTCGCCTGGTCTTTTCCTCAATTTCGTGTGCCTTAATTTCAAGATTTTTTATATGTGTTATGTCTGATGATACACCAAAGGTGCCTATGGTTTCTCCCATTTCATCTACAAGGGGCATTTTGGTCGTTGTAACCCAGTTAATAGCACCGCCTTCCCTTGTTTCTTTTTCTATTTTGTTTACTATAGGTTTACCGGTTCTGATAATTTCCATTTCATCATTGAAAGCCGGCCTGGCGTGTTCTTCGGTAAACACGTCAAAATCACTCTTGCCTACTGCATCTTCGGGTTTTTTAAATCCGAAAGACTTGGCCATAGCTCTGCTTATTCTTACAAACTTGCTTTCCATGTCCTTAAAATAAATGTAATCGGGACTGTAATTCATAAGGTTTTTAAGCAGGGCTGTCTCCTTCAGCAGGTTTACCTGGACATGGTTAAGCTCCTCATTCTGTGCCTTAAGCTTGCCCATAAGCTCTTCCTGCTCCTTCTGGTGTTTCTCAGCGGCTTTCTTTTCTTCTTCTTTTACCCTTCTTAACTCTTCCTGCGTGGCCTGCATCTCTTCGAGGTTCTGGCGCATCTCTTCCTCCTGCTGTGCCAGCTCTTCGGCACGCTTGTTGGATTCCTTCAACAGCTGGGCAGTCTTGATATTCAGTTTTACCGTTACCAGTGTCGTGGCAATGCTTGCAGCAACCTGTTCGATAAACTCTATTTCATGAGGCTTAAATACATTAAGCGACGCCAATTCTATAACTCCCAGCAAATCATCATCAATATGCAGTGGTACAATAATGATGCTTCGCGGATTGCCCTTCCCGAGGCCCGACGTTATTTCAGCATAATCTTCAGGCACTTCTTTCAGGAAAATTGTCTTCTTTTCCAGGACACAGGTTCCTGCAAGCCCCTCGCCGAACTGAATCTGCTTTTTCATATATTTTCTTCTTTCAAAAGCATAGGAAGCAACAAGGTTCAAATGCTGCTCTTTGTTCTCCTCCCCTTCAACCAGAAAAATACCACCCTGGTTGGCCGATAAATAATCAGCAAGGTTCTTTACAAGGCTAAATGAAAGTTTTTCAATATCATTGTTATCCGTCCTCATGATATCATTAAACCTGGCGATACCATTTGTTATCCAGTTTCTGACCTCATCTTCAACTTTTCGCTTTTCTTCCTCATTACGGGCAGTTAATAAACTGTCCTTCATCTTTTCCAGCGATACGCCAAGCTTATCATTCTCACTGTATGGTTTAAACTCATAATCAAACTTACTTTCACCAAGATTTATCGCAAACTCCGAGGCTTCATTAATGCGGTGCATGAGATTGTTCAAAGATTCTGTTGTTTCACCGAGCTCATCATACCCGGAGTTGTCAAGGTCCCTGAAAGTCTCACCTTTCGATAATGTTACCAGTGATCTGTTGATATTGGTTATCCGCGTTGAAAGATTTTTACTATATGAACTCCCCATATATAGCGACAACAGAATAATACCCAGGCCTATTGCAGTCAGCAGGTAAATTATATGCCTCACTGATTTAAATAATTCCCAATGATCTGCCTGTGTTACCAGGGTCCAGTTAAGGCCTTTTATATCCAAAGGGGTGTATGTGCACAGGACTTTCGTTTTTGTAAGATCCCTGTATTTCCCCTTTCCGGGATATCCTTCCTGCCTGCCTGCAAATAATTTTTTTCCTACGTACTGTGTAAGAGCAGTTGTGGAGTATTTTTCAATATTATTAACAACATCAATATCTGCTTTTGCCCTTCTTAAGGATCTTATATACTGATCCCTGCCTTTTATTAGCCTCAGGTCATTATTTCTTAAATACCTGTCACTGCCAACAATAACGGACTGCACATTATCACGGGATTCAAAGTCTTCATTCGACTTTATGCCATGTAATATATTATCTATAGTTTTTATCGGGATTTCAAATATAAGAACACCTGTTTTTTCCGAATAATTGTACACCGGGGAAGCAATGAACAACGAGGGTTTAAAAAATGAGGGCATATATTTTTCAAGATCAACAGTTACGGTATAGCCGGCATTTGTTGCTCCTGCCGCCGCTTTATAGGCTTTGGAAAGGCTGCTGCTGCTATATGGTCCGGATACCAGGTTTGTGGCAAAATCAAATTTCTTATTAACTGAGTATACAATATTGCCGCTTTTACTATCAACAAGGCATATATCCGAATAATTGAATTTAGCGGCCCACTCTCTGAAAAAAGAATGGTATTTTGCATGAACAACACTGTAAGCACTGCCATCCTCAGCCCTGGTTAACTGCTGCCTGGCGCCAGCCGCCCTGTCATTATTTGCAATATAGAGATATTGAAGGATCTTTGAATTATTATTATCCGGAATAAAATTTGCCGCATCAAGGTCGGCATCCAGCTTACTGTTGATTTTTCCAATGTACTCTGTTTTATAACAGTCAGCAAGCTGTGCTACAACATCTTCAAGGCTGCCTGCAGACAAAGTATAATAATTATCTTCTTCAATGGTATTAAAAGCTTCCTTAAACTCCTGCAATGCATCTATAACAACTTCATCATCTGACAATAACTGTACCTGGCTCCTTATCTGCGCAAAACATAACTCTATATGGTGTTTTTTGGAATCCTGCACTGCTGTAAGTTCATCTATTGATTTTTTATATACTACACTTCTATGGTAAATTAGTCCGAATACGCTTACAAGCAATAGAGTGCCGAATACCAAAGCAAATATCAGTAACTGGATTTTATTTTTTATGCTGAATTTTCCGGGATCGATTTTTTTAAACAGTAGCCTGATTTTGCTGCCAGGTTTTTTAAGATCCTCATTATTATTCATAATTCTTATTTTTTGTCAATTTAATAAAAATAATAATTTTTTCAGACAATAATAAACAAGTAATTAAACCATTTTCAATTTTGTTGGCATACCGGGATTTCCTTACCGCTGAACTTCCTGAAATATTGCAGACAGGTATCCTTCCACACCGCAGCGTCTTTTAACTGGACCTGCAGTTTGTCCTTAACATGCATATAAATATCATCATCAATTTTACCTGCCAGGGCATCCCACCGGACTATCATACCACTTACATAGTCAACTCCTTCGCAATACCTGTGGCAAAGCTCTTCCCACAATGTATTGCCTGATTGGAGCGTATGATCCCATTTAACATGGTGAAACCACAACAGGTATTTTTCGGGGCATGTATTTATATCATCAAACTGTTCCCTTAAAGGAGAAAAATACTGGCTTGTGGCATTGCTTCCCTGGGAGCTCCTGTCAAATCCCAGTCCGTCACCGTCTGCCCTGTGGTAATATACCGATGTCCAGTCCGGCCTCCCCTTGTCATGACCCGGCTGGGGCCCGTAATGAAATCCCTCCTGCATGATGTGGTGTAATCCCAGGGGTGTCATGTAATTAATACATGCCTCCCATGAGCCCATCATCATTGATTTTATGGTATCCACAACTTCATCGTCATTGCTGACAGACATCCTTATCCATTCATCTGCAATATTTGCGGCAGTAAGTGTATGGTCCCATGCCAGGCGCCCGAAAGCATACCAGTTAGACTGGGCAAAGAAGTGGCCGCACCAGTTCGGGTCATCCCCCGTATTTGCCACACCTGCTATCCCTGTTAAATGGTAATTGTAAAATGTGCCGTCTATGATCTTTGCCAGCTCCGAGCCCTTACCCCTGGCATAGGTATCGAACTCAAGGTATTCCTTCCACATTGGCGCCAGGTAAACAAGGTGACTTGAATGGCCCAGGTACTCCTGTGTTATCTGCAGCTCCAGCATCAGCGGAGTGTATGGCATAGCACCGAACAGCGGCTGCACAGGCTCACGGGGCTGGAAGTCAACAGGACCGTTCTTGGCCTGGACAAGAACATTGGGATAAAACTGCCCATCGAGGGGAACAAATTCCTTGTATGAGCGCTTTGCGCGGTCGGGGTCAACATCAGGCTCATAAACAAAGGCCCTCCACATTACAATGCCGTTATAGGCACTCAAAGCTTCGGCCAGCATGTTGGCACCGTCGGCATGTGTCCTCCCATAATCCTGGGGCCCGGGCATGCCTTCGGAGTTTGCTTTCACCAGGAATCCCCCGAAGTCGGGAATACAACCGCAAATCTCGGCAACCTTCTCCTCCCACCATTTCCTCACTTCCGCATCGAGGGGGTCGGCAGTGCCGAGGTTTCCTATGCCTCCCCTCCTCCCGCCCACGACAGAAGAAGGTTTCAGGGGTGAGGAAAAGTTTATTGAAAGGTACACCTTTATCCCGTAAGGCCTGAAAATATCGGCCAGGGCAGCAACTTTTTGTATGTATTCCGTTTTGAGGATATCCGGACTGGCATTAACGTTGTTGATGACCGTACCGTTTATTCCTATAGATGCACATGCACGGGCATAATCTATGTACCGTGGATCAATCTTGTCAGGCAGCTCCTCCCATTTCCACAATGACCTGCCAGCATAGCCCCTTTCGACTGTCCCGTCAAGGTTATCCCAGTGATTCAGCAGGCGGTTCTGTATGCGGGGTTTTGAAGCTATATCTATATCTTCCAGGCTCCTTTGTGTCTGCATGAGCCTTAACAGGTGAAAGGTTCCGTAAATGAGTCCGGGCTCCCTGTCGGCAGCAATTATAATCGACTTTTTGCCGCCTATTTTCGCCTTCCTTATAATAAAACCCTCCCACCCAAGTGTATCGAGTACAGCGGAAATCTTTAGCTTTTTTATTATATCTGATGTTTCCGGGGTGCCTATTATCAAGGTGCCGTCATATATAACCAAATCTGTTTCGGGTATGTCCCGTCCCAGTAACCCGGATAGCCCCCTATTTAACTCCTCCCTGATTATCTCGATGGTCTCCGAGGTCCCCGGCGCAGCCAGATGTGTTATCAGCTGCCGGTATTCTTCAAGAAGGGCAGGATTGTCCACCTTTTTATATTTAAGCCAGAGGTCATAAGTTTCATCCCTGACAGCTTTGTGGCCCGTACAGCTATGTAAGATTAATGCAACAATTATCAAAGACAGTACTGCGGCTGGTAATTTTTTATAAAGTATTATCATGGTTCAGTCATTTATTGTTTTTTAAAATCCTCCCCGTTTTAACCAGCAGGCAAAAAAGACATCATTTACCCTGTACCTGTTGTTGACTTTAATAATCAACTCTTTATCCAGCAGGCTTTCTGCCGCAGTTAAAACAGAACTGGCTGCACCCAGTCCGTAAGTGCTTATAAATGCCCCGGAGGTAATGTTTTCCGCCCATTTTTCATATGCAATGGCACGCAGAAGTTTTACCTGGAATTTTGTGAGTATATTAAGGAAATTAATAAATATAGAATCGTACTCTGATATAATTTCATCCAGGGTTTCGTGAACATGTTTAAGTTCAATTTTTTTTACCGATTTTCCATACAGCCGGTTACATAAATACTGGGTATAGAATGTATGCAGATGCGTAACAGCAATAACTTCCTCCAGTGCTTCAGGGGAAATACTTTTCCCGGAATTGTCAAAATGCCTGTTAATAAAACCTGAATATACATCTGCCGGCATACAGTCCATCTCCATAACTGATGAGCTTTTATAAAAAGCACGTCCGGGCGAATTAAACATATCGGATAATGTGTGCCTGCGGCTTCCGGCAAATATAAAACATGTATTTGTCAGCTTTTGAATATGTGATCTCAGGATTTCCTCGCAATTTTTCTCTGTATATTTTGCAATTTGCTGAAACTCATCAATGGCAATTAAAAAGAATAGTTTATCGTGTTCAATGAAATGAAATATTCTTTCCAGTGAATACCCTGTTCCGATATTTTTAATATCTATACTTATTTCAGGTTTACCGGTAAGTTCATTATATGAGATCACGGGCCTGAGGGCTGAAAAAAGCTTTAACATTCTTTTTATAGTGCTTTCGTTTCGTGCCATTGCAGATAATACAGCCTTACTGAATACCATTGAAAATTCGGTAAGGTTTGTGGCTGGCATAATATCGGCATACACTGTACATATATCTTTTCGCTTGCGGATGTTATAAAAAAAATGTTTTATAAGGTTTGTTTTCCCCATTCTCCGCAAAGAAAAAAGAGTAATATTCCTCTGGTTTTCCAGTGCCTTTTTCAGGGTCCGTATTTCTGCTTCCCTGTCGCAGAAGTATTCAGGAGACAAATACCCGCTGACTACAAAAGGATTTCTTTTCATATTTTACATTACGTTATTTACGTAACGTAAATTACGTAAACATTTTTAATATTAGCAAATTTATTTATATATTTTTGGAGTAATCAGGGAAAAATCCTGCAAATTCAATTAAGCTAATCAATTTCATATCTTTGATTAATATTATATCAAAGAATCCGCTTTAATAATAGTAATATCGGGATTACTAATAATTCTTTCCGGAAGATTTCCATCATCATTTATATATACTTTATAACCCCTCCGCGTAATGGTATCTATTTGCTCATCAGTCGGAATAACCTGATATACTATATGATCGGTATAGAACATTGCACTGATATTCTTATCAACATTAAATAGCACAACATTTTCACCTTTTATTTTATTTAACGATCTTAACTGCCTGGCCCATTCCGGATTCCTTTCCCTTTTATCAAACGGCTTTACCCTTTCAATCGTATATCTTACTGATAATAAAACACAAAGTACTATGATAGCCCTTTTAAGGAATAGCGTCAAATATTTGTGCTCAAATTCCTGAATATTCAATAAAAATGCTGATAGTACAACGAACATTGCAGGTCCTGTAAAAAGCAGGTATCCCTGCATTCTTGTTCTGATCAGGGAAAAAAACAGGTATGGTACAAATATCCATATTGAAAGTATCAGATATTTTTTTTTAAAACGTGTTTTAAAAACTTTGAATATTATCCATATCAATGCCAAATAAATAAATTCATTCCATATTACAGCAGCTTTATAAAAATGATAGAAAACCGTGCTTTTATGTCCTTCCAGAACATTTGTTATATGCCGGAGATTAAAATTATTTTCCCAGGTTGCTTCTAAAGGAAATTTTTTAAATATATAAAGCTGCCACGGCAAAAATACGATTGTCAATCAATCTGTTATAATAAGAAGCCGATATAATATATCTTTAATACTCATCTTTTTATAGGCTATTACCAGCCAGGCAGGAATAACAATCAAAGCAGGCAGCCATTTTGATAATATAGCAAGGCCAATGCTTATTCCTGTCAGAACTGAAAATAATATACTTCTTTTTTCAACAGACAGTATTGAAAGAAAAACCGATAGCTCAATGAAAAAAAGAAAGAATATATCAATATGGTCAGTAGCGATACGCCCCCCTGTAAGAGCAATAATTAATCCGTTTATCGAATGAAAGAATGCCGCCAGAAGTCCGGTTCGCTCTGAAAACAGGTACTTGCCAATATAAAATGTTAAGAATATGCTCATAGTGGAGAATATAATTGAAGGTATACGCAAGGCTATTTCATTAACACCAAAAAGCCTCATGCCCGATGCCATAAACCATAGAGGGACAGGCTGCCTATGCAGCCATATGTGGCTGCCCCCCCAGTTTCTGTAATCGTAAGGCAATACGGGATTATCGTATAAGGTAGGAACCAATGGATGTTTTAACAGATTTTTTGCCACCAGCGCATGAAACTGCTCATCCCAGGTATGTAAATAAAGATCGGTGCCGGCAAATAATCTTAGCACCAGCCCCCCTAACATTATCAATAACAGAGAATTGTTGATTCGTGAATTTTTATAGCTGCGGTAAGATAAATAAAATATCAGAATACATAATACAACTGTAACGCTGCCTAAAATCTGGTTTAGCATAACGAGCTTGCTTTAAAATACTAAATATAGTATTTCCCTTTTAAATAAATATAAAGATACGTTTACTTATGGATGATAAAATAAAAAAGCCGCTACGGGATCGAAGCGGCTT